>CADAXQ010000019.1 GCA_902791935.1 uncultured Erysipelotrichaceae bacterium
TTGTGGAGGGTCTCCACGGCATCCGCCACTTCTTCCGCCTTGGTAGATAGCTTCTCGTCCTGATGATGGATTTTGTAGATTTGGACAAGTTGATTGAAAATGAAGGAGTAACTGGAGCGAATATCGGTCACGATAGTCTCCCTCTCCCTCAACGAAAAAATATCTTCGTTATATTCGTTTGGACTCATTTAAATCGTCCTCCTTATGTGATTTAGATTATAGCATTGATCCTTCATTAATAAAAGGAAGGCGTGTGGGTGTATCAATGTTGTGCTTAGGTAGTTCGATTCCCCCCAACAAGCCTGATTTCGCGTGCTTCCCTATGCACTTCTATGGGAATCCTCGGCATAGTTCGACTCCCACCATCCCACCTTAAAACCTTCCAAACACCCAAAACAGGGGTATATTTGGTCGAAAATGCATTAAAAAAGCCCCAATAATCGTATTGGAGCAATTTTTTAAAGATGGTGCCCCGCCGCAGAGTCGAACTACGAATTGGTCCTTACCATGGACCCGTTATACCGTTTAACTAGCGGGGCAGCTCACGCTTCAAAAGCGCGAGTTTGATTATAGTGGCTTCGTTTCTTCTTGGCAAGGGAAACCCTGCATTTTAAGAGGAAAATCTATTGCTCCACCACTTCGCCCTCTAAATCATAGGGGAACGCTTTCGTGATTTTAACGGTCACGATGTCGCCATCTTGATAGGGATGAGATGCCGCAAAATACAAATTCCCATCGATGCCATCAGGGGCATTCCAATACGTACGAAGCAAATATTTGTTCCGGATTTCATCGTGGCCAATCACGATACCTCCCATCGTGTCGCCGATGCGCGATTCGTTTTGCGCATACGAGATTTTCCGTTGTAACGCCATGATTTCGTCATGTCTTGCTTTCTTCGTGGCTTCAGGGATTTGATTCTTCTTTCCATAAGCAGCCGTGCCTTCTTCGCGAGAATAGGGGAAGTCACCCAGGTGATCAAAACGGATTTCTTGCATGAAAGACAATGTGGCTTCATGGTCTTCTTCCGTTTCGCCCGGGAAGCCAGAAATCAATGTGGTGCGAAGCACGGCTTTCGGCATCATTTCGCGGATCTTATGGAAGAGTTGCCGCATGTCTTCTACGGTACCATGACGGTTCATGGATTTTAAGACCGGATCGGCGGCCGATTGAATTGGGACATCAAAATAAGGAAGAATCGAATGAGAATCGCGAATCAGTTCTAAATCGGAATCCAGGATTTCTTCGGGATAAAGGTATAAAAGACGGATGGCAAAGAAACCTAAATCGTCAAGAGCGCGTAAGAGATCGCTCATGCGGGGCGTGCCATGCGGGAAGTCTTTCCCATAATGCATCGGGTCTTGCGAGACCAAAGAGATTTCTTTGACACCTTGGGCTTTTAACATCTTGGCTTCTTCGACAATCTCGTCTAACGGACGGGAATGCATGCGGCCCCGGATATAAGGAATGGCACAGAACGAGCAAAAATTATCGCAACCATCGGAGATTCTTAAATAAGCCGTATGGGCGGAGGTGGCAATGACGCGCCGTAAGGGAGAAATCGGTAACAAATCGTCTTCTCCGAGCAATGCCCCGATTTTCTTGTGTAACGTGGCGTATTCTCTTAATGGCACCCATAAATCCACTTCAGGAATGGCTTTCTTGAGTTCGTCTAAATTCCGCTCGACAAAGCAACCGACAGCCGCCAGCTTAGCAGGATATTCTGCCATTTCCAGAATCGTATCAATCGCTTCTTTTTTGGCAGAACCGATAAAGCCACACGTATTCACGATGATCAGATCAGCCTCGGCAGGCTTATTAACCAAGGCATAACGATCTAACGGGAACATCGCAAGAATCATCTCGGAATCCACAAGATTCTTCGCGCATCCTAATGAAACCAAACAAATCTTCTTCATCTTTTTACCTCGTGGGCGCCTTGGGCAGGAACGTTCACTTCCATCCACGAAGAACGAGGATAGTAGGCGGCAATGCCTTTTTCAAACGTTTCGAATTCCGTTTCGGGGATGAAACAAATCACCGAACCGGCAAAGCCACCACCCATCACCCGAACGGAGCCTTGTTTTAGGATAGTGCTAATCCTTTCCGCGGCTTGTAACGGGGACAATTCATATTGATTTCCAATCATCACGTTATGTAATAACGCCATCTGGGAAAGTTGCCCTTCTTTTTCGATTTCCAAGAACCAATCGAGATTCTTCGAAAGAATCGCTTGTTTGGCGCGTTCGACTCGTGCTTGCTCCCCCATAAAATGAAGGGCGCGTTCTTTTGCCATCGAAGCGATGTCTAACGTATGAATCTTGGCATAGAATGCCGAAGGATCCACGTCAACCAGCCGTTCTTTGCCAAAAGCTTTGGCAACTTGCTTCATATCTTGCGGAATCGCGGAATAAAGATCGTTTAATCCAGCATGAGAGGCGCCAGGATTCAAAAGCACCAAGCGTAGTGGCCAAGCGGGAAGTGGCAATGACTTGACAAAAGGCACCTTTTCTCGGAAATCCAAATAGGCGATGCCGCCAAAGGCAGCCCCGCATTGGTCTAACATGCCAGAAGCTTTCCCAAAATACACATTCTCGGCATATTGCCCGATTTCGGCTTTGACAATGGGCGGGATTTGCCCCCCGTTATAAAGCACGTTTTCCACTTCCGCCACATAAAGTTCAAAGGCGGCGCTCGAAGATACACCCGCCCCGCGATAAATATCGGAGGTGATATAGGAATCAAACGCACCGATATGGTAGCCGCGTGCTTGTAATCCGGCCAGCACGCCTTTGACCAAAGCAAGGGAAGAGCCTTTTTCTTCCGCTTTCACCGCTAAATCATCAAGAGAGAAAGAAAATGAAGCGTAGCCTTCCGAGGCAAAACGAATGCGTTTGCCTTTCGCGGGATTCACCCCACCGAAAATGCCTTGGGAGCAGGCGCCAACAAGGCACTTGCCACCTTGGTGATCAGTATGGTTCCCGATAATTTCTAGTCGGCCATTTGCAAAGAAAAACCGTTCTGGTTTCGCGCCATATAACGCTTCAAAACGTGTGGTGATCAAATCAAAAGAATATGCCATAATCAGAAAACCGTTTTTAAGAAACGATCCAATCCTTCCTCTCCGGCGGGAGTCGCTTTGAAGACGGCGACATTCTGCAAAATGCCTCGGCAGACTTCATTCACATATTGATGGGCGCTCTTGCCATGGCGTAACGCCGCAATTAACGCGCCAAAATCTTTCATATCGGGATAAATAGTCAAATAAGAGTCGCCTGGCATTTTCGCCGCTTCTTCTGCTTCGACGAGTTGCCGTTTTAAGCGGGCGGGAAGCACAAATAAGCCGGCGGCTTCGATTAAGCCGATGCCTTCTTTCTTGATGGAGAAATATTCAGGGTGAGCATGGAAAATGCCGTCAGGATATTGCGTATTCGTGCGGTTGTTCCGTAACAAGAGATAAAGTGTGTAGGTACCCCCTACTTTTCTCGCGATGGACGTGACCGCATTATGACGGACTTTCCCTTCTAAACCGATGATGTCACAAGAAGGATCGTTATAGGGGAGCCACGCGTTTAAAATCTTTTCTGCCCAATCGGTCACGTCTTTCCGGGATGTTCCTTCGAGTTTTAGCCCCGTGTCATAGAAATCAATTTCGTAGATATGGGTGCCTTGTTTGCTGCTGTAGCATAGGCGCCGATTCCCGCTTTGGAAAATCGGAAGCACGGGGAGACCGCCTTGGAAATGCTCGTGGTCTAGGATAGAGCCGCCAACAATTGGAAGATCGCTATTGGATCCCATAAAGAACGAAGGGAATTGGTCGACAAAGTCAAATAGACGTTCAAACGTCTTCCGCTCAATATGCATCGGGATGTGTTCCGATTGGAAACAGATGCCGTGTTGTTGGAAATAGCCATAGGGAGAATATTGGAAATACCATTTCTCGCCCGCTAAGGTCACCGGCACAAAGCGAATGGAAGAACGGGCTGGATGTTTATCATCGCCATAGTAGCCAAGATTCGTTGGGCAAAGACGGCATTTTGGATAATCGGAAGAGACTTTTGTCAATAACTTTGCAATATCTTTATTGTTCTTCTCGGGTTTAGAAAGGTTAATCGTAATGCAAAGGTCGCTGCCTTCAGGGAAGGAAGCCGTCCAAACTTCGTTTTGATCAACTTTCATTTTTTGAAAGTAGCCATTATGGATCGAAAGATCATAAAGGTAATCCATAGCCGCGCGGTCATTTTCTTTTTGTTTTTCCCAGAACAGGCGGTTCACTTCGCTCGGGCGAGGCGAAAGGAAGCCAAATACCCAGTCGGCATCGCGAAGCGCTTCGGCTTCGTCATAACCTAAGACATCCTCATCATATTGGACGATTTCTTCGGTTAACGCATCGGGAACCGCCATATTTTGAATGGCAGTCTCATCGACTTTGCCTACAAACGGAACTTGCTTTCCAAAATGATGCAATAACTGATTTTCGACATAAATCGCGTCTTCGGGGTCTAAGCCGAGATGCATTTTGGCATAAATGACTAACTGATGAACGGTTTCTTCAATCATGGTTGTGCTTTCTATTCACCGAGAAGGAATACTCAATGAAATTTTCTTGGGGTTTGTTAGGACGGACGGTCATCCGGGGGAAGTCTAACGACTCATATTGGGGTTCAATGGCCACGGATCCATGCAAACAAAGCGTTCGTCCATTCACTAATGGTAAACCAAACGGCGGGTAATTCGTGGTATAAACCACCACATCATCGTAAGAAGTATGGAGATGCATGGATAATTCCCCGTTTTCTAACGTGACAAATTCTCCTTTTGCTTCCGGCCGATGGAATGCGTGGTCAATGCCTGTCGTTCCCCGCACCGATAAGGCAGGGAGAGAAAGAATGGGGCCGAGTACCTTTTCTTTTCGGAAGTCTAAGTAGTCAGGAACCGAAACATAATGATCTGGAATTAAATCGGCATCATAGGTCAAGACTTCAGGAGCGTTGATTTTTAAAGCGTGCCCTTCAATCGTTTTTTCGCCACCCAGGTTGAAATAGGTATGGCATGTTAAGCTAATCGGGGTATCGCGGTCTGATTCTACGTGGTAAGAAATCCGAAGTCTGGCTTCCTCTTTCGGGATGAAATAAGTCACTACGACCGTCACGTTTCCAGGGAACCCTTGGTCCCCATCTGGGGAATGCAACGTAAAGAGGATACGCATGCCGTTCTCGTCTTCTTTGGTTTCTCCCTCAAAATGTTGATACGAGAATCCTCTTACGCCGCCATGCAACGTATTTTGCCCTTCGTTCGTGGTTAAGGCATACGTCTTGCCTTCGAAGGAAAGCTGCCCTTTTCCAATCCGACCGGCAATCCGGCCGATGGTTTTGCCATAGTAAGCGGAGTGATGGAGATAGGTGACGGGGTCTTTTGGCCCGGCGGTAAGGGGTTTACCACACCACGACAACGCATAAATACCAGCCCCAAAATCACTGAAGGTGGCTTCAAAACCGATATCGTTCACCACGTGATAAAACGCGGCGTCTTCAATTTGCTTTGTTTCGAGAATCATAGGTATCTAACTCCTGATAGATGGCTTTTAATTGCTTGGCTGAGAGTTCTTTCGGCACCGGGTAGAACGGATTGGCTTCTTTGGCGGCATGACGCGCTAAGGCTGGGATGTCTTTTTCTTGAATCACGCCTTGGAATTGCGTGGGAATCCCCATGGCTTTGTTTGCCTCTTCTATCCAAGAAAGGAACGCTTGCGCCTTCTTTTCACGACTTTCGTCATACGCCGTAAGTTTAGCCACATCGCTTAGTCTTGCCAACTTCTTCTCCGCTTTTTTGCCATAGGCGCGAAGCACATGAGGAAGGATAATCGCATTTGCGTAGCCGTGTGGCACATTGTAGGCGCCACCCAAGGAATGCGCGATGGCGTGCACGTAGCCAACATAGCTTCGGGTAAAAGCAACACCGGCAAGATAAGACGCTTCTTGCATATTTTTCCGCGCCGTCTCGTTCTTGGGGTCTTGATAGAATGCCAAGAGATTGTCATGGATGAGCCGCACGCTTTGTAAGGCATAGGATGCCGTCTTTTTGGTTAGCGCATGGCCTAAATAGGCTTCGACGGCATGCGTTAAGGCATCCATACCCGTAGAAGCAATTAACGAGGGTGGTAACGACGTAAGCAACGTATCGTCTAGCACAGCAATCTTCGGGATTAAATGAGGATCGCTAATCGCGAATTTGTCATGGGTTTTAGAATCGGTGATGACCGCGGCCACCGTGGCTTCTGATCCCGTGCCTGCCGTGGTCGGGACAGCGATAAACAACGGCAAACGATGTCGGATTTTCAAAACGCCTTTCATTTTGGTTAAAGGACGTCTGGGGTTGGTCAATAGCGCGCCCACGATTTTCGCGGCATCGAGCACTGAGCCGCCGCCAATCGCGACAATCGCATCGCAATTGGATTTCTTTGCCACATAATATGCGGCATAGACGGCATCCACGGTCGGATTTGGCGGAACTTCATCGAACGTCACGACTTCCGGATAAATTTCCTTGAGCACTTCGAGAAAACGAAGACCATCGGGGGAATGTTCAAAATGTTTCCCCATCATCACAAACGGGCAAAGATAGTGGCCGTCTTTTAACAAAGCGGGGATATTCGCGAGGCAACCAGAACCGGTAATTTTCTTAGGCTCTGGAAAATAAACCATCGGCATCGCGATTTTGTTGGTGATGAATTGTGCCGTGCGGCAATATAGCGTTCCAAAAAGATTCATACGATTAACAGAACGGGGCAATGAGGCGTAACAAACCCCATAAAAGCCATTTCTTTCTCCTCCATTTCTTCCAGGTTTCTAACGTAATGGGAACGGAGCGTGCCTGGGTGGATAAGAAATCAGACTTCATGGTCTTGCTGATTTCATCGCCGAGTAGTAACGTCCCGTTTTCCAAGTGTAAGTATAACGAGCGATAATCAAGATTAATGGTGCCTACTGTGGCCAAATGGTCATCCGAGATAAACGTCTTCGCGTGAACGAAGCCATCGCGGAATTCATAGATTTTGACGCCGGCCTTTAATAACTTGTCGTAATTGGAGCGTGTGATTTCAAAAATGAGTTTCTTATCGGGAATCGCGGGAGTAATTAACCGAACGTCCACGCCGGAAAGCGCGCTATTTTCCATCGATGTCATTAGTTTATCGGTCGGGATTAAATAGGGTGTCGTCATATAGACATAATTTGTCGCATGGCCCAAAATCGAAAGATAGGTGCCTTCTCCGGCGGGATGATCGCCATAAGGAACATCGCCATAAGGCAAAACAAAGCAAGTGGTTTCCGGTCTTCCCCCGACTTCGGGAAGATAACGTTCTGGCTTATATTCGTCAAATTGAAGCAATTCGCGGTTGTCGAAATCCGTATGCCAATGGGCCAAAAACAATAAGGTATAACCATAGACGGCATCGCCATGAACACGGATGGCATTGTCTTTCCATACACCAAAACGGTCAATGACGTTAATATACTCATCCGCCAAATTCGCGCCACCCGTATAGGCCGTATGGCCATCAATCACCATGATTTTGCGGTGATCACGTTGGTTATAACGAACATCGATGACCGGTTTGATTTTGCCATATACCTTGGCTTTAATGCCATATTTCTGTAATTTGGCATCATAAAGCACCGGGGTGGAAGAAATATTCCCGATGTCATCCCAAACGACACGGACATCCACGCCTTCTTTGACTTTCTCTTTCAGAATTTCCAGGATGCTATTCCACATTTTGCCAGGGGTGATGATGAAATATTCGATGAAAATGTAGTGATGAGCGTTTTTTAAGTCCTCTAGCATTCTAGGGTACATATCATCGCCAAATGGGAAATACGTCACGTCGGAATGGCCGTAGAGCGCGCCATCCGTTGCGTTTTCGAGATAACGAGCCGTACGGAACGCGTTGGGATCATAGGCTTCTGCTTCTTGGTTGATTTCAGGGTCCTGCTTCGCTTCTCTTAGGATCGTGAAGTAGCGCTTAAAGTGATTTTGTTGCCGTTTTGTCCGTCTTTTGTGCGCAAAAAGAAGATAAAGCAATGGGCCAAGAAGTGGCACCACCCCGACTAGGAATAGCCAAACAATCTTGTAAGAGTCTTCGGCATTCCCTTCCATGATTTGAATGGCGAAGACAAAAGAGGTAGCCCAAAGCACGACAACTGCGGTGATGGCGGAAGGCGTATTCCAAGTATTGGACACCAAGGCCCAGACAATATAGCAAAGCAAGGCGAATTCGAGAATCACCAAGAGATAAATGACGATTTTTTGCCAAAAGCCACGCCGAAAAAACTTCATATGGATATTGTAGCGAAATGCGAAATTAAAGTGAATTCTTCTCTATGAGAAGAGCGGTTGGTGATGGATCATATTTTGGCCTTGGCGGAAGCCATTATGATTTCTTCCCTCACACCAGTTTTCTAAAATCACGGCAGCATCCCCGCCGTCTAGGAGGAGTTTATCGATTTTTAAATAGTCTTTTCTCGCTTCTTTTTCGAGGTCATCCCATGATTCGTAACGTTCTTCGCCACTTGCGGGATCAAGCCAAGGGCGATGGCTCCGGTTTAGCCAATCCACTTCGCCATACGTTTTCCGTAATGAAGTCGGATAGCTCATGGCGTAAAGAATGAAGTTTTTCCCGAAGATGCGGAATAAACCACGTTTTAAGCTATGCGGGGAATTTAAGAAACGTTGTTCTCTACGGTAGCAACGCACGCCCCAGGCATAGGAATCGGGAGTCAATTTTCCGATTTGGACTTTTTGATTGGCCAAATAGAATAAGTTACTGATCTCCGCCAAATCCTCTTTCGGTAAAGCAAGCGCATAATCAGGGACGAATGAGAAATGGCCGTTTTCTTCGGCGACCACTTCATCAATCGCTGCCTCTAACTTGGCATGATTGGCCGTATGATGCGGAATGCGTTTTCCCCATAACGGGCCGAGAATCCCGTCCAAGAATAAACATAAGGATGGCAGGCCCGATCTAAGGCGTAATGAGACAATAGGCCTTTGGCAAAGGCCAGCGCCATTTCGGGGTGTTTGCTTTTCTTTGCCTCTTCTAAAAAGGCCGTATAGTAAGCGGCAATATCTTGCCGATGCAACGCCTGCCCGACTTTCCAAATTTTGAAACCGCGGAACGAAAACGGTAACGTCCCCGCTAAAAAGAACGGATCGGGTCCTTGTGCTCCTAGTAAAGCCGCCTGACGATAAGGCATGTCTTCCGGGAATAATGAGGAGGCAAACCAATAATGCGTTTGAATGGCTGGCATATTATCGTTTCCTTGGCGGGTTCCAAAGAAGGCCCTCTTCTTCGAGATACTTTTTCTTCAGTTCTTGGAATTTCGCTTCCGTGAATTGCTCGGGATAGGCGGCAAAATACGTCTTGATGCGTTCGTTCACCCGGTCAATGACTTTCGGATAGAACGGATTTGTTTCGACGGGATCATAAAGCATAGACGGAACTTGCTTTTCGGATTCGTACAAGACAGTCCCGTTATTTTTGCCAAAAAGCAAAACGAGTTCTTCATAGGTCGGCATTTTACTAGGCCGTTCGTTCTCCTCAAAACGCCAGGCTAAGGCAATTTGATCTTTCTTCCAGGCGATTGCTTTTGCGTCTTCTCCAGCCCGATGCGCATAATAGGCCGCTTCATCGCTCGCTTCATAAGCGCGATTCCAATCTTCTAAAAGGTCGGCATCGAAAGCAACAGCACCCCAAAGTTCCATCGCATCCTTCGCGGGTAACGATTTTTCTTTGGACAATAATGCATATGCTTCTTCGAAAGCGGGACGCGCTTTCGTAAGTTCTTCGTCGTTTTGATACGCTTCGACTAATAATAAATCCAGCCGTACCATATCGCGAATCGATAAAGGATAACGTTCCCTGACGATCGCGTTTCTTAAGTTTGCAACAATCGGCGCGTAGTTTTTCGCGTGTTCTTCGTGGACTTTCCGGTTTAAGAACGGATAAGCATCCGCGAGATCTTTTTCCGTTAATTTTGTTGTTTCGTCTTCCATGCGGAAGCATTATCGCACAAATGAGAAAAAACGAAAGCAAAGAGTGACGAAATAAAAAGTAAGAAAAAACGACATATTTCTATGCCGCATCGTTTTGATGAAGATGGTGGCCCAGGCCGGGGTTGAACCGGCAACACCTAGATTTTCAGTCTAGTGCTCTACCAGCTGAGCTACCGGGCCATCGCGGTTTGGCGGACCATACGAGATTCGAACTCGTGATCTTCTCCGTGACAGGGAGACATGTTGGACCGCTACACCAATGGTCCAAGCCGCAAGTGATATTATCCTTAAAAGTCCCCTTTAATGCAAGGGAAAATAAGAAATAAAACGAGAAGAACTTCAAAAGAATGCCCTTTTCTAGGCTAAATTCGCTTCTTTTGAAGGAAAAGGCCCCGATGAAGGGACCTTTTTTACGAATTAATAGTTTTGAACGGAAAGTTCGAAGAACGATTGCGGATGTCCGCAAACCGGGCAGACAGTTGGCGCATATTTGCCAATCACGATGTGGCCGCAATTACGGCATTTCCAAACCGAGAGGTCATTGCCGATGAACACAACGCCAGTCTTCACGTTGTTGAGTAATTTCTTGTAGCGCTCTTCGTGATGGTGTTCGATTTCGCCAACGGCTTTGAATTTGAAGGCAATTTCTTTGAAGCCTTCTTGTTCGGCGACTTCTGCGAATGTCTTGTACATCTCGGTGAATTCGTAGTTTTCACCAGCAGCGGCATCGGCTAAGTTCACTTCGGTCGTTGGGATTTCTCCGCCATGGAGATATTTGAACCAGAGTTTGGCGTGTTCTTTTTCGTTTTGGGCCGTTTCTTCGAAGATGGCCGCGATTTGCTCATAGCCTTCTTTGCGGGCTTTCGAGGCATAGTAAAGGTATTTGGTGTGAGCTTGGCTCTCACCGGCGAATGCAGCAAGCAAGTTTGCTTCTGTTTTGGATCCTTTGAATTCCATTATGGTGCTCCTTTATTTGCGGCATCATTATAGAAGAAATTATTTTCGCGTTCAATGCGAATGCTTCATTCTCAGAGAAGAAATAAAAAGACGATGTCCCGTTACTTTTCTGGGGTATCGTCTTCTTTATTTTCTTCTTTGGGACGGGGGAGATAACGCCAGTACTCTACGTTATCTAACGACGCCGAGGTTTCTTCCATGTAGCGATAGACCGCTTCTCTTAAAAGATGGGTGCGTTCGCCTAAGGCTTTGCTCATGTCAGGGTAAATTGGATCGGAGACATGAACGACAGGGCGTGGCTTTAAGAACTTAAAGATTTTATGTTCTTCATAGGTCGTGCACATCGCAAAGACCGGGGCGTTTAACTGGGCTGGATACGTAAAGCTTTGATCGGGGAAGGGACGGATGCGGGTGCAATATGGCCAAATATGGGCTTCGGGGAAGATGATAATCGCATTGCCGCGTTTATAACGTCGTTTAATACAGTCGACAAACGCTTCACGTTGCTCGGGGTATGACGGAAGCGGGATGGCGCCCAACAAACGGATTAACGGCAATAAAATCCGATGGGACATCGCATTGTCGGCCGTAATCAAGAAGGCGTGACGGGGGTTACAAATACTGACTGGTGCAAAGATGGCATCAGCTTTTGTGGTGTGGTTCCCGTATAGGAAATAACCTTTCGCCCCGATATGAGCGCGTTTTAGCTTGCGTCGTCCGACGACGCGGTAGCCCCAAAAAATCTTGCCGACAAGCCAAAGAATCGGGATGGCGATGACGTAATATATCATTTCTTGGAACACCCAATAAATCGGGTTCCATCGGAAGAAGCGATAATTCTTTGGTAATGGCTTATAGTGAAAGGAACCGCCAGCAAAATCATCATTCAAAGGATCATCGTAATAAATGGTTTTCTTGACTTTCATAGGTTCCAGTTGGTTTATTTTTTGATTTTGGCGGTATTTTCGATGAGTTCGACCATGCGTTCCATGCAACGATCGAAATCGAATTGGCCACAATACTTCTGATATTCTTCGGAGACTTTGGCCTTTTCTTCGGGATGTTCGATCCAATAATCGATTTTCTTGGCCAAGTCATTCACATCATTGAGCTTAAATAAATTTTCGGGATGCAACGCAAAATCACGCGTTGCCGATTTTGGAGAATCGTTGATGACCGGCACCACGCCGCAAGAAAGGGCTTCTAAGCAAGAAATCGCTTCAATTTCGATTTCGGACGTGTGCACATAAAGGTCGGCGCAGTTAATCATATCGACCAATTCATCGCGACGGAAGAAACGATATTCTGGTTCAACGTGATTCTTTTTAGCACACTTCTTCATTTCTTCTAGCCGTGGTCCAGAACCGGCAAATACGATTTGGATGCGGTCTTTATATTTTGACCGTGCTACCGCGCGAATGAGCAACTTCTGTTTCTTTTCTTTGGAATAACGACCGGTGCAAAGAATAACAAACTTGTTTTGCCATTCTGCTGGACGAACCACTTCTTTTTTCCGGAAACGTGACGATACCCCGTTAGAAATCACAACTCCGTTCGTTTCATGGTGAATCGCTTTTTCAAACGTGTTCTTAATAAACTGGGTCGGATAATGGATCACATCGACATAACGATAAAACTTCTTCCAAAACGAGCGGTAAACCATGTGGTTTGCCCAAGAAGAGGACATTAAATTAAAGAAATGGGCCGTGACATTCTCCGCTTGGACGTGGAAGCCCGCTGAAACAGGGATATGTTTTTCTTGACACATCCGGGCCGCGGCTTTTCCAACCGCGAACGGCACCATGATATGGACTTCGTCAGAGCCCGTTAACGCTTCGTCTAGGGTTTTGTAGTTAGGCTTTGCTAAAGAAACGCCGTTTTTATCGACGATGCTTTGAAACGGCCCTACCCAATAAGTGCCCACAATGTAGAAGCCATCTTTGCCTTTTTTGTCTTGATCAGGACACACAACACGAACAGTATGTCCGGCGTTTTGAAGCGCATCGATGAGATGCATGCCGGCAATCGTGGTGCCATTGTTTGCTTTACCGAATATATCGGCAACTACTGTAACGATCATAGTGTGTTGAAATGGGAATGATTTTCCGCGCTGCTAGCATAGCATAAATGGCTAACGCGCTTAGTCTATTTTAGGGGAACTGCTTTAGAGAGACAAATAAAACCGCATTATTAGGGCATTTTTGAACAAATGGCATGAAAAAAGCCTTGGTTTCCCAAGGCAAGTTGCCGTGTGGTCGCGGGGGGCGGATTTGAACCACCGACCTCCAGGTTATGGGCCTGGCAAGCTACCACTGCTCTACCCCGCAATGAATTGCGGCTTGACTATAATAAGCGTTCTTGAAATGAAATGCAACTTTTTTCCCGATAGGGAAGAGAACAGTTCAAACCGTTACGAGAAGGCCGAAAGGCAAATCATTCTATTTTATGTCTTTGATTTCCAATAAGCGGGCGGCATTCGTGGTGGGTAAGCTTATCGTCAAAATCCCATTTTCTAACGTTAGATCAGTTTTTAAAGTGCGTGGATAAATCACTCTTGCTTCCTTTCCGTTCGGAAGTGGAATCCGCGCTACTTGATTGCCGCGTAACACCCATACCGCCAGGTAAATCGTGCCTTTGACTTTTAAGCCACAAGCAACGGTATCTTTGGAAAAATCAGTGAATCCCAGCGGAAAATAAGGGACAGATACGGGTTTCACTGCATTTAGCTTTTCAAGGCACATCACTCCCTCTTTCACCAAAGCAAACTGTTTTTCGTTCAGTAGGGAAAGATTGCTGCTCAAATGGGTTCTCCCAAGCATGGAGTTAATCATATTAAGCGCAACTTTTTCGAGCGATACCTCTTGGGCAACGGTCTCCTTACTCGGTGTATCTTTCAAATTCGAGACGGGATAAGACCAGACTGCCGCTTGTTCCGGCAAGACGGCCGAAAGGATATTCCCTGCAATGTAGGGATATAAGGTATCATCCGTTTGATCGGAAGTCGAAACGAGGGAGAAATGTTTTAACGTCTCATAATCCATTCTCATGCCACCGGAAGAGCAGGTTTCCATGAGAACGTTGGGAAACATCTCTTGGATTCCATCGACCCACGCTAAATAAGCATTCCGTTCCGCTTCAAAATCGCCATCCACGAAACCGGCATCGACGTTGTAATCCATCTTAATGTAATCGGCGCCATAATCTTCCACCATGCGGCGGATGGTTTCGTTCAAATACGAACGGACTTTTCTTTGCCGAAAATCAAGCAAATACTTATCAGAAACGCAAATTCGTTCGCCATTCCGCTTTAAAAAGCAGTCGTCATCGTAATAATCAAGCATCTCCCGACAATGTATGCCGACAATTTCTGGTTCGATCCAAAGACCCGCCTTTAAGCCAAGACTACGAAGGTAATCTGTGGTTTGGCGAAGGCCATGCGGGAAATTCTTTTTACTTTCTTTCCACCTTCCCATGTAAGGATAAACCCATACGCCATCGGGAACATCATCATGCCAGCCACAGTCAATGACGTAATATTTGGCTCCCGCTAAGGCAACCGCTTTCGCGTATTCCTTTGTGTTTGCTTCCGTTGGATGATCCCAGGATAAATGCATGTATTCATTAAAAATCACGGGTAATGTCTTATCGGCATGGCTGTGCTTGGCGATTTGACGGCGATAAAGCGTCATTTGTGCCATCACGTCATTCAAGTTTTTCCCGCTACAAAACGCCACCCGTGGTGCATGGTAAACTTGATTTGGTAAGAGCGTTTTGGCATAACGGTGTTCCGGCGAGGCATTTCCCGACAAGGCGAGATAAAAGTCATCTTCGATGGCTGAGATTTCATAATACCAATTATGGTTGCTTTCGATTTGAAACATTAAAAAATCGCCCGTTTCGTGATTCTCAATGATGCCTTGCGGCAATTGAGCTTTGCTCGACCACGAACCGATATTGGCAAAGGATAATTTCTTAAAATTCCGAGCGAATGAACGGAAAAATCCCACTTCCGATAACGTTATTCTCCAGGGCTGGCATTCGGCATGATGGCTTTGGGTAAAGGCGTAAAAATAAGTTTGATCGGCATGGTCAATCCCCGCCCCCACTCCATTTAGAAGCAATGAGCAAACTCGTTCCATGGTTTGTTTCGTAGGAGCGATGTTTTTCACGGATTTCTCCACGGCGATGGCGTTGGCGTCGGGATAAGCAATAAAGCAGGTCTTCACTTCCCAGCGTTCATTCCGTTCTAATATCGTGAAGCGATTGCCTTGCACTTTGTGCGACACATAGCGTAACGTCCGGCTTTCGCTAGAACCAGGCGTCAGGGACGGACATACCGTTTGGGCATTTCCTCCTGCCGTTTGAAGTTCCGTCAAAGGAAGAAGGCTCGCTTGATTTGCCCCACTTCTCATACCGCCGAAAGAAGTCAAATAAATTCGCCCTTCCGTAATTTGAAACTGTAAATTCTTAAAATGAATCAGTTGATCCATACGCACGGTCCCTTATGGAACGATTTTCTCTCCTTTAACAACATATGCTCTTTCTCATCGAAAAACAAAGGAAATCCGTACCCGTGGAAGAAATTCCTTGATTAATACAGCCTATTTCTAAAAAGTTTGAATTTATCGCTTTTTTCTTGTTCTTTGTTTAATTATGCTAAAATCTATAAGGTTTTTGTAACAACATGGATTGCGAAGAGAAAGAGACAAAGAAAAAGAAACGCAAAGGTCAAGTTTCTCTCTTGTCCGAAATTCAAAAGCAGCGAGAAGAGCAAAAGCAGCTTCATGCTTCTTTGGAAGAACTGAATCGAAAAAAGAGTCGCAAGTCCAAAAGCACCATGATCATGGGCATCATCATGATCATCGCTTTGACCATCATGGTGGTTTCTTTGTTGTTGAATTTCAATGACGTCAAGCAAATTCGCGATGTCTTCTTAGAAATCGGACGCGGCAACAATTGGGCATGGCTTGTCGCTGCCTTCGGCTTAACGATCATCTTTTTGGTGCTTTGGCCGCTTTCTTTGATGGCGTTTTCCAACGCAAGTGGCATCAGCAAAATCGTTAGAAAGCGTGATATCTTCCGCGTTGCTACCACAGAACAGTACTATAACAACATTACACCCTTTGCGGTTGGTGGCCAACCGATGGAGATTTATTTCCTTCGGGAAGCGGGAGCAAAAACCGCAGACGCGACCGGTGCGGTTTTAGCAACATTCTTAGTTCATATGATCGCAAGCAATCTTTACGCGATCGTAGCGCTCTTTTTCTATCCTTTTTATATCCAGGGTCTCGTCAAAGCCCCGATATTTGAATGGCTGACGCCTGGGTTATTCACCGCCATTGTGGTGATTGGCTATTTCAATAACTTCTTGACATTGATTTTCACGATATTGCTAGGTCGGGCCAAATGGTTACGGAACTTAATCGTTCGTTTGATGAATGCCATCTCCCATTGGCCAGGATTCCGCAAATGGCTGCCGAGCAAAATCGGTGACTTCGAAACGTATTGCGACAACACCCAGGCCGCTTTCCAGATGTTATTCCACTACAAGAAGGCGTTCTTCCGTTCGCTCCTATGGCGGATTTTGGCGGATTGGGCCTATTATTCCATCCCGTTCTTTGTCTTACTTGCCGTCGGAGCGGACTTCTCTGGCCACAGTCTCATTTGGACTTATGTCCTGGTGTTATTCGCCACTTCTTTCTCCATTACGGCCGTTGTTTGGATTCCAACGCCCGGCAATACGGGTGGCGTCGATTATGCGTTTGCCGTCGTGATTGCCTCGTTGGCCGTCATGGGCTTCCGCGGTCCTTTGTTCCAGCCATCTAACGTGCAAGCAACTTCACAAATGGTTTCGATGATTTGGCGTTGCTTTACCTATTACTTTGTGATTTTGTTTGGCTTTGTCGAGAATTTGATTTTCGAAGTCTCTTTGGCCAAACGGCAAAGCAAAGAAATCAAAGAGCTCGAAGAAAAGACGAATGCCTTGCAGCAAGAGAGCGAAGAAAAAGCGCCTTCTTCTCTCGAAGAAAACGCTTCTCACGATACTTCTGCTCCTTAATTGCCCAGGATATTACGGACTAACGCAATCGCGGAAGAAGAGATGTCTTCCAACTCCCAGGTATTTAATCCAATCAAATAATCAATATATTGGTTACAAGCGCCATCCATGACAATGTAGAGGCGCCTTTTATTTTCGTCATCATTCGTGAATTCGGAGAAAATCGAATCACAAAGCTGATGCGACATTGTTTTTACGTCTTTATAAATAAAGGTAGGGAGACGTGATAAGATGCCATCGTATCGGTTTCTGCCTTCTCGGACATACGCGTTCACCGAAGCGAAAAACGTTTCTAAGGGGCGAGGATCTTCTTTGGCGGCCCGCCATAAATCATAGGTACCATTCACCAAATCGAGTTCGATGTCGTTCACAACATCGTTAATGTTACGGTAATGGTTGTAAAATGTCCCGCGGTTCACGTTCGCCCGTTTGACCAAATCGCTGATTGAAATCGTCCCGACCGTTTTGCCTTCGCGAATCTCGTCAATCAAAGCTTGACGCAAAGCCGCTTCGCTCCGTTTGGCGTTCGCGTAGGGTTTGCGTTTTCTTTTCTCTGCCATTTTTAAAGTTCTCCTTGCAGGTCCATTCATCATATAAGCAAAACAGAGAATTTGCAAAATTTACTAGTTAAATTTCTAATTGTCAAGAAAACAATTATTTAAATTTGTAATATTTTATCACTTAAAATTGTTTAATTGTAAAATTTTGTATAAATATTCAATATATGACAGGTGACCAATTTTATATCATGAGTCCATCAATGTCTTGGTAGAAAAGCATGCGTTGGAAGAGACGTTCAAAACCTGTTCCAGAGGAGAACGTTAACACCCGGCCGTCAATTGCTTCGATATCCCGCCCACCAGAAGGTCCGGTGAACGAAGAAACAAGGTGTTTTTGATCCAGCTCATAAACGGGGGCTCCTTCCCAAGTCTTCGAAGATACCCTATCTTTTCCAAACGAGTAAATCCGATATTCCGTGCACCAGTCTCCGTTTTCTACGCTGACCACCACTTCTCCGGACGACATCTTTAAGAATCCTTTGGTATGATCCGGAAGCGTGTAGGCCTCTTGCAAGATTCCGGTTCCTAACGTATAGACCGCCCCTAAGGCATGTGTTTTTACGCCATCCGCGTTTGTGTATTCATGCGAAGAAAAGGAAGCGGCATCTTCCCAGCATTCCCCGACATAAAGGTAAGTGCCGTCTGCCGCTAAAGAATCGGCATGCACCGCAGTTGTAAATGTGAGCATCTCGACTGCGGTCTCTTCGCTCACCAACGTAGGAATATCAAAGATCCCGATGATTCCGTCATGGGCGGCATATAGCTGGTTTCCATATGTAGTCAGGCCGGTAATTTCAGAAAGTAATGGCTTTTCTTCGCTTTGATATAACGAACAATGGTTTTCTTTTCCTTTGGCATCCCGGTAATAAACGCGAGAAGCAAGCTTAGGATTATCCATTTTGCCAGCGGTCATCACGAAATCGCCTTTCGCGTCGTAAGCAAGGCCAGTCGGGGTATAAGGATCGTTGATGCCAGGGCAAGGGCGGTATTTCACCCGATTTTGGTAATAGGTACGGTCCCGTATTCCGACGACGGCGTTACTCCCAGTCCAAGTAAGAAAAGATAGACCGACGATACTGACGCCGATAATGGTAAATACTATCCCCGTTTTCCTGGCACGTGACATTGGCTTCTTTGCCATATTTAGCACTCCGCTTTTAAGGCTCTTCCAAGAAGAATGGCCACGCCTTCTTTTGGATTTCGTCCGCCAAAGCAAACGTCATAGACAAAATCGGCAATGGGAAGTTCTACCGCATAACGGGTTTCAAGTTCTTTTAACGCAGGCAGAAGATTCACGCCTTCCACGACCATACCGACTTTGGAGACGGCTTCTTCTAAAGGCATCCCCTGTCCTAGATAAGATCCACAAAGACGATTTCTAGAATGCTTGCTGGTAGCGGTGACAATGACGTCGCCAACACCGGCTAAGCCAAAGAACGTTTCGTCGGAACAATGGCTTTTTTGCCCTAATCGTCGCATTTCGGCAATGCCGCGCGTCATTAAAGCAGCTTTCGCGTTATCGCCATAGCCTAAGCCATCGCTGATGCCACAGGCTAACGCCAAAATGTTTTTGAATGCGCCGCATAATTCCACGCCATGAATATCGGGATTCGTATAAACCCGGAAATATGACGTTGAGAATAAATGCTGAATGCTTTGGGCGGCTTTTTCGTTTGGCGAAGCAGAAACAATGCAGGTCGGTAATCCTACGGCCACTTCTTCGGCGTGGGTCGGTCCCGAGAGAGCCACGACAGGATGACGATGATGATCTTCCTCTTCTAGGATCTCACTCATGGTAAAAAGACTGCCTTCTTCGATGCCTTTGCTGACCGTCACTAAAATCGTATCCGGGGATAAATAAGGAACGGCTTGCTTGACACTGGGCCGGAAATATTTCGAAGGGGCAGCAAAAACCACGACATCCTTCGCGGGAACACTATCTTGATAAGACACCGAATAGACGATCGATGGATTGAGCGTAATCCCCGGCAAATGAGGATGGGCGTGATGAGTTTTTAAATATTCTGCATCTTGAGGAAGCGCTGAAACTAAAGTGACATTCTCGCCTTTTTTGGCTAAGAGATTCGCGAGGGCCGTGCCCCAAGTTCCGCTTCCTAAGATGGTGATGTTCATGGTATTCATTTCCTTTGCGCTAACATCATAGCCGTTTTGACGAGGAAAAGCGAAATCCGTTAATCGGTGCTATCGTCTTCCCAACCGCGGCACATCTTCACGGCTTTGTGCCACTTCTTCAGATATTTCTGACTCTCTTCCGGGCTCATCTTCGGGCGGAAGACATGGTCTTTTTGCTCCAAGGTCTTGATTTCTTTTTCAGAAGCGAACATGCCGACGGCCAAGCCAGCTAAGTAATAAGCGCCTAAAGCCGTCGTTTCGTTCGTTTGAATCCGAACGGTGCGAATTTGGGCCACATCCGACTGAAATTGCATCAAGAAATTGTTTTTGGAGGCCCCGCCGTCGACTTTGATGGACGGGATCGTTAACCCGGTATCCTGTTTCATGGCTTCGATGACATCAGTGACTTGATAGGCGATCGATTCCAAAGAAGCGCGGATGATATGGTCTCTCGTTGTACCTCTTGTGATCCCAAAGATGGTGCCACGGGCGTACATATCCCAATAAGGTGCCCCTAGACCCGTAAAGGCCGGAACCAAATAGACACCGCCATTATCGGGCACTTTCGTCGCGAAATACTCCGAATCGGCCGCATCCACGATAAAACGCATGCGGTCACGAATCCACTGCACGACCGCACCGCCGACAAACACGGAACCTTCTAAGGCGTATTCGGGACGATGATGGGCATCTTCCGATGCTGCCAAAGTCGTGATTAATCCATGTTCTGATAAGCAAGGCTTCGAACCGATGTTCATGAGTAAGAAGCAACCGGTGCCATACGTCGTTTTGACTTCGCCTTTCCGGAAACAAGTCTGACCGAATAGGGCCGCTTGTTGGTCGCCCGCTACCCCGGCGATCGGAATTTCGGTATCGAAGAGATTCACATAGCCGAAAATGCTCGATGAATGCTTAACTTCAGGTAACATGCACATCGGAATATGTAACGCATCGCAGATCCGTTTGTCCCAGCAAAGCTTATGGATGTCGAATAACATCGTACGTGAGGCGTTCGTGTAATCCGTGGCAAAGACTTTGCCATTCGTGAGCTTCCAAATGAGCCAAGTATCGACGGTTCCGAATAGGAGTTCACCTTTTTCGGCTTTCTCCCTCGCGCCAGGAACGTGGTCCAAAATCCACTGCAACTTCGTTGCGGAGAAATATGCGTCTAATAATAATCCCGTCGTTTGACGGATATATTCGGTTAATGCTTTGTCTTTTTTGATTTCTTCGACAATGGGCGCCGTCCGACGGCATTGCCACACAATCGCGTTATAAATTGGCTTTCCGGTGATTTTATCCCAGACAATCGTTGTTTCCCGTTGGTTTGTAATGCCGATGGCTTCAATGTGATAGGGACGGATGCCCGATTGGGCAATCGCTTCTGTCATCACGGAATATTGTGAAGAATAAATCTCCATCGGATCTTGCTCGACCCAACCGGGATGTGGGAAGATTTGTTTAAATTCCTTTTGGACGATTTGGACCGTTTGACCGAAGTTATCAAAAATGACGCAACGACTCGATGTCGTTCCTTGGTCTAACGAAACGATGTAGCGGCGCTTTTTCGGCGAGCCATCTAAGTTTTGTGCCATCGTCATAACGCTTTTTTCACCTCTTTGGTCGCGATAACGTTCGCTTCTAATCCTAAGACGTGGGGAATGAGGACTTGCCCTAACGAAACAGGAGCCGTCACTTCCAAGGCGTTAATTTCTTTCATGACGTCGAACATCTTTTCCTTGGGAATGGGTTGGTCAGTTTTGACAGAAACGCGAGCAATCACCCCATCATCGACTTTGACGGTGCTTGTTAACGTACGAACCGGGTGCGTCACTTCGGCAATGCCATAGGCTTTGCCCCGCGGGCAGAAATTGCCTTCAACCGTTAATTTCTCCGTATCGACTTTAATTTGGCAACCCCGTGGGCAATTGATGCATACCATTTCGCGGATCATTGTATGGCCTCCTCGACGTCAAGCGTGATTTCACTCGCGTCTTGTAACATTTCTTTCTTGATTTTTAACGACTCCATCTCGCTTGGCGCAATGCGGAGTTTTGGCAAGCTATAGAACGCTTGCCCGTTCTTTTTGAGCACAAATTTCACATTCCGTTTCGGTTCGCGAACGCGGAAGAAGATTTCCGTGACGTCCTCTGGCGTATCTTGACGGATAAACTGCGGGCAAATATAGCCAATGCCGTTTCCGGGCATCATCTTGACAAGCGGCCCTGCTTTTTCGCCTTCTAAGAGATAACGGGCAGCATTTTTGCCTGCTTTTTCGCCTTCGTGTGAGACGTTATCCACCAAGTCATGAACCTGTAAGACGTTACCACAGGCAAAGATACCTGGCACACCAGTCTCTAAGTTATCTTGCACGAGCGGCCCTCTCGTACGGCGGTCTAACTCAATGCCAGCTTTCTTGGAAAGTTCGTTTTCCGGGATTAAGCCAACCGACAACAATAACGTATCGCAGTCAAACACCATTTCCGTGCCTGGAATCGGTTGTCTCTTCTCATCAACTTTCATGATGGTGACGGAAGAAACGCGGTGTCCTTCGGCATCGGCCTTGATGTCGGTGACGGTATGGCTGAGATATAACGGAATATCGAAGTCATTCAAACATTGCGCAATATTCCGGGCCAAACCGTTCGAATATGGGCAAAGTTCGACGTCAGCTAAGACTTTTGCCCCTTCTAGCGTCATCCGTCTAGCCATGATTAAGCCGATATCGCCACTTCCTAAGATGACGATGCGTTTCCCGACTAAGTAACCATCGATATTGCAATATTTTTGGGCGGCACCTGCCGTATAAATGCCGGCGACACGGTCGCCTGGCGTCGCAATCGCGCCCCGCGGTCTTTCCCGACATCCCATCGCTAGGATAATGGCTTTCCCTTTCAATAACTGAACGCCTTTTTCCTCGGATACGGCCGTAATCACATGATCGGCGGTTAAATCAATCGCCATCGTCCGGGAACGGACTTCCACGGAAGTATCCGCCAAGAAATCTTCATAACGGGCGGCGTATTCTGGTCCAGTTAACTCTTCTTTGAAGCGATGGAGGCCAAAGCCATTATGAATGCATTGGTTTAAGATGCCACCCAACGTGTCATCGCGTTCCAAAATCAGGATATCTTTGATGCCAGCTTGGTAAGCACCATAAGCTGCGGCCATCCCAGCAGGACCACCGCCTAAAATAATCAAATCATGTTGTTCCACGTTATTTGCCCTCCTTCGTTTTGCCGACAACGACGCAAGAGCCGTCGCGGTCTTGGTAGACTTCGGAATAAGGAAGGTGCAGTTCTTGCATCAAAAGATGGAAGATTTTCGGGCCGCAGAATCCACCTTGGCAACGGCCCATTCCGGCATTGCAACGCCGTTTGATCGCATCGATGGTCGTAGCAGGGATCGGTGCATGCATCGCGGCAATAATCTCGGCTTCTGGCACGGTTTCGCAACGGCAGATGATTTGCCCATAACGCCGGTCTTGCTTTAACGCCGCTTCTTGCTCTTCTAATGTCATGTCGCGGAAACTCTTGGGAAGGCGGTACGTTTCGATATGTTCTTTCTTTTCTAGTTTCACGCCCGACGCTTCTAACAGTTTGAGTGCTTCTTCGCCAAAAGCAGCCGCCGAAGAAAGACCCGGTGATTTTATACCAGCAAAGTTATAGAACTTCGGAAGATATGGGCTTTCTTCAATCAAGAAGTCATTGTAATTTTGTAACGTCGCCCGTACGCCAGAGAAGTTACGGATGTTCGTGCCAAAATCAACGGATGGCACGGAACGACGGCTCGTTTCACGAATGAAACGCAAAGCGTCGGCCGTGGTCGAAACATCTTCTTTGGCGCCTAAGTTATCTTGGAAGTCGGCATTTGGGCCAACAATCAAGTTGCCATGAACCGTTCTCGAAACCAAAACGCCTTTTCCGACTTTGGAGGGGCATTGGAACACGACCGTATTCGTTAAGTGCCCTTCTTCTTTGTCTAATAAGTAATATTCGCCTTTGCAAGGAATGATATGGAACGACTTGTCTTTGTCTTTGCCTAAGGCCAATTCGTAGATGCGGTCGGCAAAGACGCCGGCGGCATTGATGACGGCATCCGTTTCGATTTCGCCTTGCTTGCCACGCAGCAAATACGTGTCGCCTTTCTTTTCAATGGCCTCCACTTCATCCTTGAAATAGAAGTCAACGCCATTGACTTTTGCGTTATAGGCAAAGGCCAAACATAGTTCCCAAGGGGAGCAAATGGCGGCACTCGGGGCATAAAGCGCATAATCCATGCCGGGAGCTAAATAGGGTTCCACGGCGTGTACTTCGCGTTCGGTCTTTAATATCTTTAGGCCAGGCACGCCATTCGCAATGCCACGACGATAAAGTTCATTGATCATCCGATGTTCTTCTTCGGTTTGACCAACGACCACCGAACCGATTTGGGCATAACGGAAGTTCCATTTCGGGGCTAATTCATGAACGATGGCAGCGCCACGGACATTGAGTCTTGCCATCTTTGTCTCCGGTTTTGGATCATAGCCGGC
This sequence comes from uncultured Erysipelotrichaceae bacterium, assembly GCA_902791935.1. Classification (GTDB taxonomy): domain Bacteria; phylum Bacillota_I; class Bacilli_A; order RFN20; family CAG-826; genus UBA4951. The sequence continues at coordinate 24,296 of CADAXQ010000019.1, forward strand.
ATGGATGATCCCAGAGTTGGCTTTGGTCGTCTTCATGGCGACGTCATTTTCTTTTTCGAGCAATGCAACCTTTAATTGGTATTGCGAAAGCGTATAGGCGATGGAACAGCCACTGATTCCACCTCCTACAATCACGACATCATAATGCATGGGGTTTCCTCGCAATGTTAAACTAGCACCATTATAGGCTTTTTCTTCGTTTGAATGAAAGGGCTTTCAAAGAAAGCGTAGACATTTGATGAATTTCGACTAGAATGAAAGCAGACATTACCAAAGACAAGGAAGGTTAATATATGGCAATTTTCTCCGTCACTTTACCTAACGGCGTTGTTTTTCAAGGGAACGCCTATTTGATTGATCAACCGAAAGCAAACGTTCTTATTCTGACGGGTATGCAAGAATATTCCGCCCGTTATGCCACTTTTGCTCATTTTTTAAACCAACATGGCTATAGCGTTCATGTTCTTGATCATCAAGGCCAAGGGGAGAACGCTGGTTCTATCGAAGCCCAGCAACGTTGGAAGAAAGGGAACTGGGATTGGACGTTAGAAGCGTTACATGTCGAAGCCAATGTTTTAAAGCGTGAAGGCAAACCCGTGATTTTAATGGGCCACTCCATGGGTTCTTTCTTTGTACAGAGCTATTTGGAGCACTACCCCTTAAGCGTCGATAAAGCCATCATCATGGGTTCAAATGGCCCTGGTATGCCTTACGGCCTTGCCAAATTCTTGTCGGCCATCACAACGACGAAGAAGAATTGGGATAAACCCTCGAAGTTTATTAACAAGATGGCCGTCGGCGGTTATCACGTCAAAGATGAGAAAACCCCGTTAGATTGGTTAAGCTACAATGAAGAAAACGTGCAAAACTACATCGCGGATCCATACTGCGGCTATCCCAATACCTGTGGCTTCTATCATGAATTTATGGCTGGCATGGCAACGTTATATCAGAAGAAGAACATAAAGAAAATATCGCCAGAAGAACATATTTTGCTCGTCTCCGGCGAAGAAGATCCGGTCGGCGGATGTGGCAAAGGGGTGAAAAAACTTTACGCCATGTATCAAAAATGCGGCGTCAAGGATGTGACGATGCGTCTTTATCCCCATATGCGGCACGAGATTCTAAACGAAAAGAATAACGAAGCCGTTCTGCAAGATATCCTGACGTTTATTGATTGATGTTCTAACCGACGAAAAAAGGCAGCCACCGCTGCCTTTTGGTGATTTTGCTTAGTCTCTTGGACCTTGTAAGAAGAGAACGCTATCTAAGAGGTGATAAGCGGCTTGTTGCAAAACGGCAAAGTCAAGTCGACCTTCTTTGACGTCTTTAATGATGCCTTGAGCTGGCTTCACGGGGTCTGTTTGAACCATATAAATATCAACACCAGCCGCTAACGTAGACGAATAACGATCGATTTCAATCGGCTTCTCGTCCTTTGGAAGAGTAGTGTCCACCCGACATCCCCAATCGGTCATCACCAGGCCTTGATAACCCCATTCTTGTCGCAAAATCACATTCACGAGTTCGGCATTCGAGCCAGAATGGCGTCCATTCACTTCATTATAAGATGTCATGACGGCATGTAAGTTTCCCGTCTTGGCCGCCATTTCAAAGGGGATCAAGAAGATTTCGCGTAATGCCCGTTCCGAAAGAACTTCGTTCTCATAATACCGTTCCGTTTCTTGCGAGTTGACGGCAAAGTGCTTAATACAGGCGGCAATGCCATGTTTGGCATAGGCGTTCACATAGGCGCTTGCCATGGTGCCAGCCAGGAGTGGATCTTCGGAGAAGTATTCGAAATTCCGCCCGCCAAAGGGGTGACGCATGATATTGATGCCAGGCCCTAACAAGCAATATACCTTAGCTTCTTTTAAGTCTTGGTAGACCGTGTCAGCAAGAGCATCCGCTAACGAAGGATTAAACGTGGCAGCTAAGCAAACGCCAACGGGAATCGCGATATGGGTTCTCTCATCTTTGGCACGTAATCCCGAAGGGCCATCGCAACACGTGACGATTTCTACGCCTTTAGAAGTAAGGGGTTCAAGATTTCCACCATAAACGGCAGCGGAGTTAGGCACTGAAGCCTTGGGGGAATTCCAGCCTTCTCCAATCGTCATAGGCGCAAGTTCTTCGACATTAAATTGACCGATGAATTCTTTTAAGGAATGCGCGCCATTACGAACGTCTTGGAACGTATAACCTTTATCGCCCGTATAAGGAATCGCAGGCATTTCAGGGAGTTTTACCCGTGGACCAACGCCGATATGACGTTTGCCATGTTGTGAAAGCACGTCGAATTCGGCTTCGGGACGGGCGGCGGCACTTAACCGTTCGATGAGTTTCGTTTCCGGGATCAAGAAAGAATCGCATTCTTTCGCTTCCCTGACGTCGCCGCCTAAGCAAAGGCGGTACGTCCCTTTTTCTAAGACAAACGAATGGGCGAACTTGCTGTCGTCGCGGTCATCAAAACGCGCAAAGACGCGAAGCGGAAGAGATAACGTTAAAGTTTCGCTTTCGCCCGGAGCAAGTAACTTCGTTTTTTGGAAACCGACGAGGACCCGTTTTGGTTCTTCTAAGTCACCTTGTGGGGCTTCCGTATAGAGTTGAACGACTTCTTTTCCCGCAACACTCCCCGTATTTTTCACAAGGACATTGGCTTTAAAGTGGTCGCCATCCCATCCGCCGTTTTGGTAAGAAATGGCAAATTTCGTGTAGCTTAAGCCAAAGCCGAATGGATAGAGCACTTCTTCTGGGGCGAACGTATCAAAGTAACGATAACCGACATAAATGTCTTCTTCGTGGAGATTCGTTTCGTATGAGCCAAAAGGAACGTGTTCATAAGCATGAATCGATTTCGTTAACGTAATCGGCAATTTGCCAGAAGGCGCCGCTTCTCCCATTAATAAGGATGCCGCAGCTTTGCCCCCTTCCATTCCCCCTTGCCAAACGATCAACAAGGAATCAATGGCAGGATAACGTTTCAAGAAAGACAAATCCATCGGATTTCCGATGTTAAGTAGCACCACGATGTGCCGAAAATGACGGCTTAACTTTTGGAAGAGATCCTCTTCTGCGTCGGATAAGTACCATTCGCCTTTCTTTTCTGCTTGGTCAAAGCTTTCACCATAGACACGTTCTAAAATCACCATGGCGATGTCGTTTCTTGCTGCCGCTCTTTCCACCAACGATTCCTCAATCATCGGTTGTTTTTGAACGGTCGGAGTAAGCCAACCACCATTCCAGTCAAACGGATTGGCTTTGATGAAGTCGGCATAGAAATTGGTCACTTCTTCATCGAGCACGACTTTTTCTTTTAATTCATCATGGATGTCCGTGACATATGGCGAGCGAACGTCGCCACCTGAGCCTGAACCAGATTTCTGATATTCGAATGGTTCCCGGCCAAAAAGGGCAACTTTTTCGCCTTTTCGAAATGGTAATGAACCATGGTTTTCTAGCAAAACGGCACCTTCTAATGCCGCTTGAAAACACGCTTTGTTATAGGATTCCATAAAACAATAACCCCTTGTGATTCTTCACAAGGGATAGTGTAGCCTGAATAAACGGGAAACAAAAGGAAGAAACGCTGATTATGAGTTGTAAATCGTCTCGAGATTCTTCACGGTACGGGCGGCGTTCCAGGATTCGCCGTTGTAAGTGCATTCCTTCACACTGATGCTCGTCACACCATTAGTAATTTCACTGCTACTTTCAAAGATGTTGCTTTTATCGGTCGTCAAGGTCGTATACGCGCCAAGCACAACATCATTAGACGGGGTTAACACGTTGCTAGCACCAGTAAACTTGTTTTGAAAGCGTAAATTCAGTTTGGCTGGATCGTTTGTTTGGCCACAGACATAGAGCATACCATAGAGCTTTTGGGTGGAATTCACGACACGACCCGTGAAATTGCAACTATAGAATGTATAGGTGCCTGAACCCGTTAAATCACCCATCGCCACACATAAATAACGATTGGAGGGATCGCCTAATCCATCACTATATTGGAACGTGGTATAGGTAAAATAAGCGTTCCCCACTAAGAAGATGCCGCCATCAATCGTGGAATTGAGGACATCAATCGTGCTGGCATCGAGATAAGCATGTATACCAAGATAGGGCTGAAGCCAACCGCCCTCTGAAGTATTGTTGGCCGTCTTGTCATTAATTAATGTCACATTTCGAAGCACAATACGGGTCATGCCAATCGTTTTCTCAACGTTGGTATTTTCCACACCATCCATCGCGGTTTTCCGTGGATGGAAGCCGAAGCCAGACGAATTGATTTCGCCATCGCCCTTCCGCACTGCGCCAGTGGGATCGCCTTCCAAATAAATCTTATGGCCATTCCCGTTAATCACAACGGTGGTTTCTTTGCCTTCCGCTGGCGTGAAGAATAGTTCTTTTCCCGCATTAGCGTCCGTGCCACCTTTTGTGCCTAACGTGATATCATCCGTCAACGTATAGATTTGGTTTTCTAAGCCACCTAATGACGTAATGGCGCTTTCCCAGTTTTCTAACGAAGAGACTTTGCGTTCAATCGAGTTCGCAAAAACCGCATTGACACCAAAAGAGGCCGTTCCCGTGGCAGAACCTGTTGCTTCGACTACGACATAGAACGTTTGTAACGTCGCGACATCGGAACCCGCGGCGACTAAATCCGCCCCGGTGTAATAAAGACGGTCCGTAATATCGTGATACAACGTCATGTCATCATAAATGGTGACGTTCGTAGCCGTAATCTCATTATCAAACGTGAATTTCCATTGGGTCTTCACTTCAGAGGCGTTCTTTGCCGTCACCCAAAGGATGACTTTGTCCCCTGCGGCAGCGTTCGTAAATACTAAGTTGCCATTGCTATCGAGTTTGGCGGTGCCGCCATTCTTGAACCGATAGGATCCATCGCTTTGGGCAGAGACAGAGGTAGCGCCATTATTCGTAAAGACGCTCATGATACGAGAGGTGGTCCAAACGTTGATCTTGGCATTATTGGCCGTGACGTTCGCAAAATCATTTTGCTTTGAGAAAAGCGCATAGGTGGTACCCACCATGACCGCAGCGCAAGCCACGATGGCAAGGGAGGATAAGAGAATTGCTTTGCGATATTTCCGATTTTGCATACATTCACACTTTCCCCGGCCGCATGTCTCGAAACAGCGGGGACCCGGTTTGCTTACGGCATCTCAAATTTGGACGGGAAGCTGGAACTTAAAGTTCCACGTCGACATTATACACATTTGTTTGAGAATCGCGTAGAAAATGCGTCGCAAATTTCAAAAGCATAATTTGATACGAAGAAAAACCATGTTTTTGAGGCCTTGAATCAGGATAAAACAAACGAATTAATGGGCTTTTGCTTCCCGATCTTTCGCAAGACGGGCCGCAAATTTCGTAAACAATAACGCAGCCGAGGTCAAGCGTTCCTCACTACGGATGGCCATCACCACTTGTCGCAATGGCAAAGGTTTGGCAAGTTTCACCACAAACACTTCTCCTGCTTCGATCGCGTTTTTCGCCAAGGAATAAGGAACGATTCCCAATCCTAAATTATGCGATACCATCGGGATAACGGTGCTAGCAGAATCCACTTCCGCCACCGTATTGGGAGATAAGGATGCTTCGCGGAAAACGTGTTGCTCATATTGCCGCAGTTGCATGCTTTGTGGCAAAGAGACAAATTCGTAATCGCTTAATTCTTCTAACGTATGGGTTCCTTCTTTTAAAGCAGTCATCCCTTTGCCAGCAATGACAACGTTCGGAAAGTTCATCAGCGTTTGCGTGGTGATATCGCTATAGGATTGGTAGGGGCTCGTAATAAAGGCCACATCCACGGCACCGGAACGTAACTTATCGATGCTGGCGTTGGAGGAAACGCTGCTGATACGGAAACGAATCTTGGGGTAATGAGCATGGAAAGCATCCAGGCAAGCAAAGAGAAATTCGTCTAATGCGGTCACCGTTGCCGTCATGGCAACTGTTCCATGTTCTCCCATCGCATCCGCAGAGATTGCCTCTTCGCCTTTTTGTAATTCCCGAAACGCATTCGAGACATATTCATATAACGTTCGCCCTTCTGGGGTAAAGGTGACGCCGTGCTTGTTTCGGAGGAAAAGCTTGCAACCTAACTCATTCTCTAAGTTCTGAATCGAACGGCTCACGGAAGGCTGAGACGTGTATAGATCGCGGGCAGCTAGCGTAAAGGACAGTCGCTGCCCTACTTTTAAGAACACTTGATAATGATCAAAATTCATACCTTAAATTTATCATACGTTTTTGATATGTAAAGTATAAATAAATAATATTATCGCATTACTTAAAAAAGCATATGCTTTACTTGTAAGCGGTTACATTCATACGAAAGTGACCCAAAAGGAGATTCATGAAGAAAGCATATTTTTTGCTTGTTCCTTTGCTTGGCATCAGCCTGTGTAGCGGCTGTTCTTACGTCAAAGGGTATGAGCACGATCTTACGGTTGTCGCATGTTATCACGAAGACATCGTATCGAGCGGCACCGTGAATATTTTTAATAACTTTGTGTTGCCCGATTTAGGCGAAACCTACGTTCCGGGAGACGCGAAGTTCTTAGGCTGGGCGCTACCTGGATGGACTTATGGCGTGGATAACAATGAGAATTTGTATCCCGCTGGCGGCGTGGTCCGTTATGCGGACGTGGCCTCCTATGCGACGAATGGTTGTTTGTCCTTAGAAGGGATCGTGGTCCAAAAAGACAGCATTCCAGCGAATTATTTAACGATTGGCTGGTATGACAAGGTCGGCACCTCTGGCCTCACCCAAACCATCATGGACCGTTGGACAGAAGACTTAGTTGCCTTCTTGCAAGGCGAAGGCGCCACGGAAAGTGAGTTATCCACTTTGACGATCCGCGGTTACCAAGGAGCGGTTGCCGATATCGGCACGGCCATTAACCACGACGAAGATTGTGACATTTTACTCGGCGTTGGCAAGAACATCGGAACGACGGGTGGCGTCAGTTGCCTCGAGCTCGTCGGCAATATCCCGATGGGTGGAAAAACACGATATATCGCGCGGTTAACGGATACTGCCGTTGCCATCTCTGTATTCCAATGGCTTCAAACCCCCGCCGGGCAAGCGGGATTAGCAGGCTAAGGAGGATCCAAAATGAAAACGAAAAAACAATTATTCCGCGCGGGTTCTATCCTTGGTTATGTCGCTAGCTTCTTCTACTTCTGCTCTTGTGCCTACGCCTTTGCCTTAAATGACGCGATTTACTGGCTCTTCTTAGTACTTGGCATCGTTGTGCTATATTCATCTTTATTGGTTTCTTCTCTTATTCCTGAGATTCCATTTGACAAGAAACGAAAGAAAATCACGTTGCTAGTTGCCACCATCATTTCCTTTGTTGGCATCCTTTCGGGAGTTTTGGATTTGCTTGGTTATCTCTACTCCAAAGAAGAGAAAACCATACTCGTCCCGAATCCCGCCTATCAAGAAGCGCCAAAGGTCGAAAAACCCAAGAAGAAATGGTACAAAAAAGCGAATTTTATCGTCTTATGCGCCTCACTTCTTACCATTGGGGTCGCTTCCTTTACGGCGCAGCTCTTTGAAACGAGCGCCTATTCCGTGGAAGTCAAAGATTTCACGTTGACCGAAGACAATAGCTACGTTTACGGAATGACACCCATTAATGGCAGGACCCATCCAGTTCCTTGTGACTATATTTCTTATTCCGCAACGATCTATAGTCCGAAGACCGCCACGGCAGAAAATCCTGCTCCTTGTATCTTTGTGATGCCTGGTTTCACCCGCACGAAAGCCACCATGGCTCAATACGCGATCGAATACTCGCGCCGCGGTGCTGTGGTCGTCGTGATTGATCCGAACAGTCAAGGGGATTCTACCTATGACGGTTATCAATACGATGCGAATGGCAACTTGCTCTATGACGAAGATGGCAAACCATTACAAACCGCTTCCACTAGCGTTGCGAATGGCTTGACTTACTTTGTTCACTACTTCTACACCGACACGGATGATTATCCCTTCATTGACCGCAATCGTTTCGGCGCCATCGGCCACTCTGCCGGCGGGGGCGACGTCGTTACCACGGCGGCTGAGCTGGCCGGCACCAGTTACGAAACCTCGGTCTTAAAATCCATCTATATCTCTGGCTACATCAAGACAAGTGCAGCCAATAAATATGCGAAATTACGTTGCAATGCCGCCCAAAGCTACGCCTATTACGATGAAGGCGCCTTCCGTTATCAAAGCGATGTGACGGCACCAGAAGTCATCAATCGCCGTTTCATCAACGAGGTGAACGGGTCTAACAACGGCTACGAATCCGTGGCCATCGATTATCCCTATGGCTCAATGGAAGAGGGCACTTATCGCGTTGTGCACCGCGAAAACACGAACCATTGTTTCGAGATGTATGACCGCACTTCCATCGTCAATACCATCTCTTTCTTCTCAGAATCGTTAGGGATCGGGAGTGGCATTGCCAACGATTCGTTGACGTGGTTAGGCAAAGAAATTAGTAATGGCGCCGCTTTTGCCGCTTCCTTTGTCTTCTATGCTGCTTTGTCTGGGGTTTTGCTAGGCATTCCTTTCTTTGCCAAAATCAAAGGCAAAAAGGCCGATACCGTCTTTACGACGGGGGAAACCGATGTCATTGCCTCTCGTCCTGAAGAAACGAAACCCGCGACGAAAAAGAATCGTTTCCGTGGCAAAGCCACTCTTTGGGGAACAACGTTGTTCTCGGCAATCTTAGCCTGCTTGGACTATATCCCCTTAGCGCATCTTTCGATGCATTGGTTCCCGGATGCCGCCAGCAATACGTTCACGTTCTTCTTCCCCGCCCGCATGTTTAACGCCGTGCTCTTATGGGGCGTCATCAATGGGCTCATTGGCATTGTGCTCTTCTTCGGCGTCACCTTGATCGAAGACTTGGTTGAGCTTATCAAGGCAAAACGAGAAGGCAGAAAGCCCGTCTACGATTGGTCTAAGTTCAAACCGTTAAAGATGAATCTTCCTGAGCTTGGCATCATGCTCTTGCTCTCGGCGATTGTCTTCGCGCTTTATTACTTCGTGGTGCAACTCAATGTCTGGGTGTTCCACCAAGACTTCCGTTTCCTCTTATTGTCTGCTTCGCCGATCAACGCCCGTTTCTTCGTGACGTGGCTAGAATACTTCCCTTTGCTCTTCCTCTTCTATTTCAGCAATTCGTTGAAGGTCAATATCTCTTTCGGCCATCAAGGCTGGAAGGAATGGGAAGTATATCTTGCGGGCATCATCGCGAATTCCATTGGCTTAGTCTTCATCTTATTTATCAACTATGTCGCTTTCTTCCATACGGGCGTTCCGTATTATGGCTACTGGGGAAGCGACAACCGCGAAGTCTGGCTTTATATCAACATGGTCTTTGGCGTTGCCGTCATGATGGCAATCTTGCCGGCCATGAACCGCATCCTTTACAAGCAATCCAAGAACATTTACTACGCGGCTTTGGTTAACGTCATGATCTTCGTCATGATGTCCTTAACTGCCACAGTCTCTTATATCCCCATGTAATAGAAAGGAAAAAGAATCATGGACAAAATTTTAGAAGAGTCGATTCGTAAACACGCGGAATGGAAAGGCAAAATCGAAACGGTTTGCCGCGTTCCCGTCGATAGCCGTGAGGCATTGATGCTAGCGTATACCCCCGGTGTCGCTGGACCCTGCTTAGAAATCCAAGCTCATCCCGAGAAAAGCTTTACGTTAACGAGACGTTGGAACACCGTTCCTGTCATTACGGATGGCACAGCTATCTTAGGGCTTGGCAACATCGGTCCCGAAGCGGGCATGCCCGTCATGGAAGGAAAATGCGCGCTTTTTAAGGCCTACGCGGATGTCGATGCCTTCCCGCTTTGCTTACACACCACCGATACCGAAGATATCATCCACACCATCAAAAACATCGCGGGGTCCTTTGGTGGCATTAATCTCGAAGACATCAGCGCGCCCCGCTGCTTTGAAATTGAAAAACGTCTTCAAGAAGAACTCGATATCCCGGTGTTTCATGACGATCAGCATGGCACGGCCATCATTGTGGCGGCAGCCTTATTAAATGCCTTGAAACTCGTGAAGAAAGACATCCATAAAATCAAAGTCGTCATCAGCGGAGCCGGGGCGGCTGGCGTCGGCATCTGCCGTCTTTTAACCTCGATGGGCGTCACAAACATCATTTTGACTTCCAGCCATGGCATTTTGGAAGACGATCCGAGGTTTAACCCGACGCAACGGGAACTTTCGAAGACCACAAATCCCGAAAAGATCCATGGTTCCTTAGCCGATGCCATGAAAGGCGCCGATGTGTTTATCGGGGTTTCGGTCAAAGGCATCGTCTCGCAAGACATGGTCCGTTCGATGGCAGAAAAGCCGATTCTCTTCCCCTGCGCGAACCCCTACCCTGAAATCAACCCGAATGATGCCTTAAAAGCCGGAGCTTATATCGTTGGATCAGGCAGCAGCCAATACCCCAACCAAATCAACAACGTTTTGGTCTTCCCGGGTCTTTTCCGTGGCGCGTTAGACGCGAAAGCCACAAAAGTGAATGATGCCATGTTATTGGCGGCCGCCGAAGGCATTGCCGCCTGTGTCAGTGACGATGAGCTTCGTCCGGAATACATCTTGCCCTACGCCTACGACAAACGGGTTCACCAAATCGTGGCGGCCAAAGTCAAAGAGGCGGCCATTCGGAGTGGCGATATTCGTCCGCAATGAAAGGAGGGCCTATGCAGAAAAATCCACGAAAACTTTTATGGGTTCTCGCTTTGGTGGGAACGTTAGGGAGTTGCGCTTACCAAGGGACGGACATCACGAAATCCTTCCCCGAATTCGCGAATGGTAGCAATCCTTCTGCCTATACGTGGCGTAAAAAAGACGCTTATAAGCTTCTCTTTGTGGGCAATTCCTTTACGTACTACCACAATCTTCCGGAGTTGGTGCAGGACATGGGAGGCGCTGCTGGATTAACGATCGCTTGCGAATCGGTCACCAAAGGCAAGCAAACCATGACGATGACCGCCGATCCCACCGATGAAATGGGGGCGCAATTACTGAGCACCATCAAAGCTACTTCCGACTACACCGATGTCATCCTTCAAGAACATAGTACCCAGCCCGTGACGAACTTTGCCGCCTATCGCGAAGGCCTCTTAGCCGTCCGAAAAGAAATCGGCGATTACGAAAGGCACGCGAGTTACCACCTCTATGGGACGTGGGGCTATCCCGGATTGGCCACCACCTTAAAAACTGATATTCCCGGTGCCGAAATGGCATTGCGGAAGGCGTTTATTCGCATGGCACCTTATGTTCTCGGCGATGTCAGCCCCGTCGGAGAAGCATTCACCTATTGTTATCTGAACCATCCAGAAATCAACCTCTATTATGCCGATCAACACCATCCTTCGTTTGAAGGCAGCTATTTAGCCGCATTAGTCCATTTAATCACCATCACCCATGTGGACGTTGATGCCATCAGCTTTTTAGGCGATGGAACCACAGATGACCAAGGCACAGAGCAAAGCATTGATGTCGCGACGGCAGCCACTTTAAAAGCTGTGGCCAAAACGATCACGGCACCTTACCTAGAAACCATAGAATCATGACGAAAGGAGTTAATAACCATGAAAAAGTCATTTGTTCTTGTGACAGGTTTAGCGATGGCGTTTAGCTTAGCAGCCTGTGACCCCACCCCTTTGCATAGCAGCGTACGTTCACTTCCGACGACGAGTTTTGACGTGAAGTCAGACACTTCGACCGATACGGGCACTTCTTCTGAATCGGCACCGACGGTCAAGCCTTACGTCGTGATTGGCTGGTATAGCAAGTCAGAAACTTCTGGCTTGACTGCCGATATCGTGGCTAATTTTGAGGCCGCTTATAAAGCACATTTAACCGATGCCGGCGTTTCTTCAAGTTTGATTGCCACCGTTGCTTTCCAAGCGATCGACGGCAAAGTTGCCGAAGTGGTCGACGCGATTCAAAGCCAATATGGCACCGACAACGCAGTTTCTCTCTTCCTCGGGGGTGGAGGCAACCTCTTAACAACGGCCGGAAGCAATGGCCAAACCTTAGCCGATACGTTAGGAAGCGTTACGGCCACTGATTCCAATGATGTCGTGATGGGCGATTATGATGGCACTTACAAGACCAGACACGTTACGTTGTTGGCGGATGCCACGGCCAATACGGTTGCCAAAGATGCCTATGACTTTGCCTTAAGTGAGGCAGGACGAGCCGCGCTCGTCTTAAATGCCCCGACTTCTTCCTCTTCTTCTACCACGACCGTCGATCCCGAAAATCCATATGTAGTCATCGGTTGGTGGAATTACAGCAAGTCTGGGCTTACGAACGATATCATGGCGAATTTTGAGGCGGGGTATAAAGCCTATCTTGCCACGCAAAACGTCTCTACCTCTAACATCGATAGCATCGTGATTCGCCCCTATACCGAAAGCAAAATGACCAATCTCGGGGCCGCGTTAGGCAACGATGCGGATGTGGATGTCTTCCTCGGGGCTGGGAAAGCCTTAGTTGTGGATGGCAAAGTCACCGGCACCGAAATCACGGCAGTGAATCAGACGACCGGATTGACGATGGGTGGCATCTCGTCCCGTTGCATCTTCCAGCTTTCGGAAGACGAAGCCGCGGCCGCTTGTTACACCTGGGCGGTCAGCGATGATGGCATCGCGACGTTGCAGACGCCTTCTACCACCGCCTAATTGATTTCCTTCCTTCAAAGGTTCGGCATTGCCGGACCTTTTTTGCGAAAAAGACCACCGTTTGGTGGCCTAAGAGACGGAATTTCGAAGATAAACCCCTTATTTTATGGATTAGACTGCAAATTCTGTTTTGTGGGGGTGTCAGGTTGCGGTAATTTGCTTGGCTTTGTTCTAATGAAGAGAAGCCATAACGTCACCGCGTCTAATAACCCAAAAACCAAGAAATATAACATGCCGTCTTCTACCAACATGAAGCAAAGGGCGGTAATCATAGAAGCAACCATGAAGCCGAAACTCGTGATTGCCATGATGCGCGTGACGTTGTTACGGCGAAGGCACAAGAATACCAATCCGACGATGGTCATTCCAATGGCAGCATACGCTAGCGCTTGGTAAATCGCTTGAAGAATCGTAGGTCCTTGGTAAGAAGTATTCCCTCCGATGGCCCAGTATTGGTAAGAACCTGACTGTCCTTCTAACGAAGGCAAGAAGAGATAAAAGATGCTAAATACCCAAGAAAGGCAACATAGGCCGATAGAGGGAGACAACATCACCAAGCGGCCATATGCTTGTTTGTCTAGCCCATAAACAAAGGCAAAAAGCGAGAAGAGACCGCCAAAGATGGCATAGAATCCGACAATCCAGTTTGCCCCTGCAAGAACATTAAACAAAATGCTGATGAGACCGGCAAAGAGAGCGGATGCCGAAGCGAGGAACACCGCATCCGTGGCAAAGCGGAATTGCTTGATGGAATAAAGAACAAGCCATGCGAGTAAGGCACCAAGCGACAAGAATGCCGCGATAAGGTAGATCCAAATCATCCAACGGATACCTTCTACAGGGACGAGTGAAGCATGAATCACTAGCACATTCGTCAACGGATATTGGAAGCCAACGGTAGGAACAATCAAGAATGCCCCGATGGCAAGAAAAGACAGAAGAACCAATAGATAGTTCCCGGCTTTTCGGGTTGGTAGGGATACGAATTTCATACTCATGTCTCCTTTTTAATGGGCTTTGAAACCAAGAAAAGGCCTTTTGGCAGTCATTTGGTGTCAAAAGATGGGGGAATGATGGGTTAAGTTAATTTTAGGCTCTGTTTTACATGTCTACTGATAGAACGCCCTTTTGAGGTAGAATAGTCCCGCCAAACCAAATCGCCCAAGCAGACTCCGGCCGAACGGAGGATGC
>CADAXQ010000020.1 GCA_902791935.1 uncultured Erysipelotrichaceae bacterium
TACTTGTCGATACACTCAAGTTTGAATTCCAATGCGTATTTCACGAAAAATACCCCTCCTCCTGTTGTGTCCAGGATTTGGGGTACACATCAAAGATGCCTTTTTTCTTGCTGGTTTATTTCGATTCTGATTTGGAATCGTATTTCGGAACGTATAACGGACGATTGTCTAAGGCAAAGACGCGGTCGGTCCATTCCCCCGGAGCAACCCCTTCTTCTGCTTTATCCACGATATTCATCTTGGCATCGAAATCATCGATGGCGGCAAGCACAATGGCTTCGCGAGTCATCGGAGGAACAGGAGAACCAAATTCTGGTTTTGAGTGATGCGATAAAATCATGTGTTCGAGTAACATCGGAGTTTCTGACGTGATGTGTAGTTCCTTGGCAGCAATGCGAATTTCACCCGCCATGATGGAGATGTGGCCCAATAACTTGCCTTCATCAGTGTAACGGGTGGCAACAGGGCCAGAGAGTTCAATGACCTTGCCTAAATCGTGAAGCAAAGCGCCAGCCACAACATAATCACGATTCACATTGGGATAAAGTTCGCAGATTTTCTTGGCGAGACGCGCCATGCAGACGGAGTGATAAAGAAGTCCTGAAGCAAAGTTATGGTGATTTCTCACGGCGGCAGGATACGTCAAATAAGCCGACTTATGTTGATTTAATAAGTATTTGGTTAACGTTTTAAGGTCTCCGTCTTGTAACGAATCAATATCGCCACGGAGTTCGTCTTCTAATACTTTTTCCGGAACCGGTGCCGAGGGAACAAACCGTGTCACATCGATTTGATCGAGCGATAACGGTTCAGCATCGTAGACTTTGATTTGCAAATGACCACGATAATCGAGCGCAGCCCCGCGTAATGAGACAACGTTTCCGGCCTGGAACGTGGTTTCGTCCCCTTCCTCAAGGTCCCATTTCTTGGCTTCCATCGTTCCCGTAGAATCCTGTAATGTCAAATTTAAATAAGTCCGGCCTTGATTGGTGACCCCCTTTGTGGCGGCAACCACAAGAAATTGAGAGTCAAACTCCATTCCATCCGTTAAATCTTTGATTGCTTGCATTGTTCTTCCTCCCAACGTTCTTGAATTGCTTCCATTTTATAGCCTTTTCGTAGTAAGCCGTCGAATAAATGCTTATGAAGCTCATAATTTTGATATTGCCTGGCATAACGAGCGTATAACGTCGTGAAATCTCGTTCTAAACTTCGTGAAGTGGATTCTTTGTCTTCCTGATAATCCGCAATTGCAGCGCGCGCTAATGTCGGAGAGAAGCCACGACGGAGTAATGCCTGATAGGCTTTTTCTTTCTTTTTGCTTAAGGGAAAACGCGCGAAATGCGGCGCAATCGTGACGGCATATTCTTTGGCCTTCGTTTCCTCGTCAGGAAATTCTAGCTTTTCTAAAATGGCGGGATCAACGCGTTTGATTTCTTGAAGTTCGTAAAGAATCCGTTCTTTGCCATAACCTTGCGCACTTTTCATTTCCGCATAGTCCTCGGCATAAGAAGCATCATCCAATAAGCCGTTCTTCTTTAAATGTGCATAGATTTCCTTTGGATTTTGCCCTACTTGGGCTTTGGCGTTGATCTTCTGCCAAACCTCATACGAACTACGGCTGCCGCCAATTGCTAGTTTTACGGCATATTGATAGAGTTTTTCCTCGTTGGCCTCGCGTTCCAGTTGGTGAAAGGTGAAGGCGGGTACCTCTTTCCCGACATAGAGATAATAGTCGGTGAAGCGATCTTCGCTGAGCACGACTTTCTCTAAGCCGAACGTGACTTCATACTGTTTCTTTTTCTTCCGATAAGAAATCGAAGTAATGGTGCGATTACCAGTTTCGTTTGATGGCACGCTCATAAACTCCTTTCACTCGTTCATAGAATTTCTCTAACGAATATTCAGAGAGACCCATAATGGCCGCAGCTTTGACTTTGTTCTTTTCTTCTTCTGATAAACCAATGACTTTTTTAAGTTTCTCTGCCATATCGTTCTCGTCTAAGAAGAAGAACCCATTCTTCCCGTCATGAATCGTTCCGAGTAACGTGTCGTCATAGCGGGCCATTAATAAGACGCTAGAAGCCATGGCCTCCATAAACGTTAAGCCTTGGGTTTCGGTCACGGAAGCAGAAACAAAAAGGTCCCCTATTTGATAATAGTATGGGGTTTCGCTCGGTGGGACAGGACCAAAGAAAATCACATGAGATTCAATGCCAAGTTCTTGCACGAGTTTTTTGAGTTCGGGCAAGGCAGGACCACCGCCAACAATCGCGAAAACTGTTTTGATCGCGGGGTTTGACGCTAAATATTTCGCATAACCTTTTAAGCAAATATCAATCGATTTCTCTTTGGCGACGCGTCCTAACGAAAGAATCACGAAGGTATCGGGAGAAATCCCGTGTTCTTCCTTGATTTTACGGACACGTTCGGCATCGACATTCTCTTTTGCAAATTTGGAGAAATCAATGCCAGTAGGAATGACGTTAATATAGGCATTCACGCCGATGGAACGCATATATTCTTTGATTTTGATGGAAGGCGTGATGAATTCTTTTGCTTCGCCTGACTTATAACGAACATAAGAACGGACCACTCCTTTTGCCGCACGGTCAAAGTAACCGCCTGTTGCATAGTACGTATAGTCTTCCAAAGACGTATGGAACGTATAGACCACGGGAATGCCGAGTTGCTTTGCCACTAAAAAGCCAAACTGTCCGATGCCGGCATCGGTTTGGATGTGCACGACGTCAGGGCGAAATTTTCGAATGATTTTCATGCCGCCCGGAGAATAAAGGCCAGCGATACGATAGTCGTAAATCCGCATCTTAAAACCAGGAATACGCAGGACATCCCCCTCTAAATTGAGTTCGGGGCCATACGGATTCGTCGTACAGACCATGATGGATTCCCCATGGTCTTTGAATGTTTTATAGAGGTTTCCTGCCGAGGTGGCGACGCCGTTAATTTCTGGCGGGAACGTATCCGAAAAAATCACCGGTCTCATTTCTTCTTCCTCTTTGTGGGCAAATCTGTGACGATATAATCATCGCCGGTTTCTAAGCCATGGCTATCTGCTTTCACATCATTCAAAAGTTGCTTTCGAACCGCGGCACGAGATAGTTGTCTCGTTTCAAACATCGTATCGGCAGAGTGTTTCCGTTCGGCATAGGTTTCTAACTGTAGGTTTACAAATGTCTGACGATTCGCATAAGAGAATGTTTCTTTGGGTCGGGAATGATAAGTAGCAGCAACAAAACCCGCACAAATAACCACTAAGTGGTAAGTCGCGACACGCCAAAGAATCTGGGCCGCCATGATGTTTGCCTGCGCCGAGCGCGTCACCATTAAGGAACCATTCACTACTTCGGTGGTCTCAACGTAGAATCCCGAGAACATAGCGTTAAAGAAAAGCTCCGAAACGCCAGCGCTTCCTGGTAACGGAATTAAGCCTGTTACCATTTGGTGGAACGAGCTACGGAACGTGCAGTCGAAGAACATCTTAATGGAGAAGCCTTGATCCGTGCCAAACGCGCCTAAAGCAAGGCCAGAGAAATAGGGGATTGAGAAACGAAGAATCATGACGAGTAGCAAGCAAAGATAAATAAAAATCGTGACGGGTACGTTCGATTGCAGACGCCGCAACTCAATTTTGAAGTTTTCGACTTGGACTCGTAAGTTCTCGCGGGTTTTGTCCGGATTTTTCAAAATATGGATTTTGCCTAAGAAGCCAACGACATAATGCATGATGAAATTGTGAAAATGATGAGAATAGCTCATTAAAAGAAGCATCAAAATCACCCCGATGTTTAAGCCAAAGCCAATGATGATTAACGGGGTTAACGTGATGGTTCCATCCCAGCCAAACAAAGAGAAATTTGGAATTTGGAACGAACGAATGGAGGCGATGGTCTGCCATTCAAACAAAATCGCGATGACATCGAAAGAAATCAACGCCATCTGATAAATGATGAACCACATGACCATGATGGAGGCGGCGTTAGAGATTTCAATGCCTTGCTTCTTTAACGTATATACCTGCATGACCTGGCCACCGCTTGCACTAGGCGTAACGTTGTTATAAAACGCCCCAATCATCGCATTGGCTAATCCTTGATGGAAATAATAATGACGAGTATAAAGACGACAGAATACGACAAGGACAAGCGCTTCAATGAAATAGCTGGCCAACATGATGCCGAAAATGGCAAGGAGCCAAAGCGGATCGCTATTGGACAACGCACTCCAAATGACTTGAAAGCCTAACGCAAAATTGCCTTCGCCAGCGCTATATAGGGAAAGGAACAACGTCCCGATGGTAAGAACAATGACCAAAAGGAACGAAATCAGATATGATTTTTTGCTATTTTTCTTTTTGCTCGGTGCTTCACCTATCGTTCGATCCGCCATAAGGAAAAAATGTTTCGCTGGAAACTAAGTTCTATTGTAACAAAACTTGATATGGAAGGCGTATCCTTTTCCCACGCTTATGACAAGAGGAAGGCAATGTCTTCCTCCGTTAAGGAGGAAAGCGCGCCAGGATTCTGATCGATGATGTCGTGATAGAGTTTCTCTTTCTCTGCTTGTAGTTCCAACACTTTTTCTTCGATGGTATGATGGCAAATCAGTTTTAGCACGCACACAGGGCGCGTTTGCCCAATACGGTAGGCGCGGTCTGTGGCCTGACTTTCCGCGGCCCAGTTCCACCAGGGATCTAAATGAACGACAAAATCGGCTCCCGTAAGATTTAATCCTGTGCCACCGGCTTTTAAGGACACCAACATCACCAAAACATCATCCCTGGTATTAAACGCATTTGCCATTTCTAAGCGGTCTTTGGCGGAAGTTTTCCCTTGCAAGTTGTAACAAGCAATGCCTTGACGCGACAATTGCTTTTCAAAATCGTCTAATACGCGGGTAAATGAAGAGAAAATCAAAACTTTATGCCCCGAAGGAAGCAAAGATTCTAATAAGGTTTGGAGATAAGCAAATTTCGTCGGCTCTTCAGTAAAGCCATCATAGAAAGCGACAGGGTCGACACAGATTTCCCGTAGAGAAGTCAAGAAAGGCAAGACAGAGAAGCTCTTAAAACGGTCATGATTTGCTGGGTCACTACGATCTTTCAAATGCTGAAATTCATTTCGCGCTTTCGTAATGGTCGCGCGATATAACGAATCTGCTTCTTCTCCCATTCTTAACGTCACGATTTCTTCGCTCTTGGATGGCAATTCTTTGAGCACTTCTTCTTTGGTTCGTCGAAGCAAGAATGGCGTAATTCGTTTTTTCAAAGAAGCACGAGCTTCTAATTGATTGCCAGCCAAAATATAACGGGTTTTAAAAATCGGGTATGTTCCCAAGTAATTTGGCATCAATAAATCGAAAATCCCCCATAAATCCGCCATGGAATTTTCAATGGGCGTGCCGGTTAACGCAAAACGCGAATATGCTTTTATCCCACGCATGGCCTTGGAACGCTTGGCCAAATCGTTTTTGATGCTCTGTGCTTCATCGGCGATCATCACGGAGAACGATTTATCTTTATACTCCGCAACATCGTTCCGTATGGAATCATAAGAAGCGATATAAGTCGCCTTTGGTACGGTGCCAATGGAGCGAATGAGGTTCCGCCGTTTTTCTTTCGTACCGTCAATGACAAAAACTGGCAAGGAGTGAACCCATCGATGAAATTCCGTCTCCCAGTTATAGAGCACAGACTTCGGAGCAACGACTAAATGTGGTCTTTCGTCTTTTAACGAAGCAAGGAACGAGATGGCTTCTAATGTCTTTCCAAGTCCCATATCATCGGCTAAGATGCCACCTAGCCCATAGCGATGTAACGTGCATAACCACTGCACCCCTACCTTTTGATAAGGGCGGAGGGTGTTTAAAAGGTCAGAAGACAAATCAAGTGGCGTATCGGTGAACGCTTGGATGGCATGAATGGCCTCTTGCAAGGAAGCGTCACTTTCCCAAGGAATGGCGCCTTTGCCATATTCCGCTTCTAGTCGTAACGCTTCGGCCATCGTTAAATGGTCTTTGACACCATCTTTTCCCATTTTTTCGCGGTCCATTAAAGCCGCGACTTCTGCGACAACCGGATCTTGTAACAAAATGATGTTGCCCGAAAGCAAAACAAATTTCTTTTTCTTCCGATAGGCAGAAAGAATCGTATCCCATTCCGCGGTGGTGTAGGGCGATTTCTTCATCCGTAAAGTCAGCCAATCTTCGTGATGAATCAAGGAAAGACTGATGCTTGGAACTGAAGTAATCTTCGTATGTTGCAATGCCGGGGAAAGCATGACTTTTGCGAAGCGTTTTAACTCAGCAAGGTCGCTTTGCAAGAATTGCAACACCTTTTCTTGATCGGTTTCGATGCCTTCCTCTTTGGCGCCAAAGCGAAGCAATAACGCATCATACTGGGCGATTTTATTCGCATAAGCGACATGGGCTTCTAATTCTCCCCGTTCCCAAAGCCGGCCAAACAAGGAATATTCCGTGCGGTAAGAAAGCGCACCTTCGCTAGATAAATCCACATAAAGGGTGATTTTGAGGTTCTCATTGCCGCTATCGCCAGCATCTAATGATGAAGAACGTGGCGCTCTTTGGGCGATTAAATCCGCCACAAATGCCATATCCTTATCGGGATGTTCCAAGGCAAAGTGAAATAATTTCCGCGACGTCGCGTTGAAAAAGGCATAACGGAGGATGACGTTAGAAGAATCATCGAATAACAATAACGAAGTCTTTCCCGCCCGATAGGTCGCGTGCTTTAAAGCAGTTAGCTCAGGCACAAAAGACAAATGGCCCGCTTCGTCGTAACGATAGCCCGCCTTCTTCTCTTCTTCTCCAACATAATAGGCATTGCCATTAAAAGTCACGTTGCGGCCATGGAGAATGCGAAGCAAAGCCGCGAAGGGATCATTCTCTAGCGTTAAATCGGTTGCGCCATATTCGCCTTCTGCCAAAAAGAATGGCTGTAAGAAAAAGAGGGCGGCTTGATCGTCGCTCGAAAAATATTGATGGTTTAAAGAATAAGGCTGTAACCGATAGGTGTATGCCCCTTCTTCTCGGTAAGTCTCAAAAAAGGAAGACAACGAAGAAATGGGAATTTTTCGTTTGCCTTCTTCCCAGAGTTCAAACGTCAAAGAAACGGTTTTCTCCGTGAGAGATTGAAAACGGAAATGAAGTGTCCATCCCGATTCCGGAGTGACGGCTTTCGTTTCTTCTTTCGAAGCAAAAAGCGCTAAGAATTCACTTCTGGCTTTCGCGCGTTTTACTAATTCTTCCTCGGGAAGTTCTTTGGCATTTTGTAGCAAGGGAGCGATTGGGGCATAGATGGTTTCTAAACTCTTTGGTGCATGCATGGCCCATTCGTTTTCTCGTTCGTATAAATAAACATAAAGCGCTTGCGCCGCTAACGGAAGCGGACCATATGCTGGCTCTACGGGGAGGCCATTTGCGAATACGGCTAAACGAATATAAGCATTGGGATCGGCATGATTTGGCTCTTGCAAAAAAGCCTCGTAGACGATCTGTTCTTGATCTAAAGCAAAAGAATAAACGATGTCATATGCCCCATCTTCTAGACGTGACAAGATGGCGTCAATGCCTTCGTGGCCTAAAAAGGACGTCACAAAAGCTTTTCCTTTTTCGCCCGCTCTAGCGAGAAACATGCTTCCCCTCCGAATAAGGATGACGTCCTATTTCTGCTAACCGGCCTATCTTTTGCCCAAGCCAAAGCCAAATGGCACGTTCCGCCGGATTCTTGGCGTCTTCTTGTACGACAGGTAAAGACCAATAATATGCCACTTCTGGGTCTTCGTAGAACGAAAGGAACAACAACGCATCAAAATACGAAGGATCCCGCCGCTTCTTTTTGAGCTCTGCATGAACAAATTGCACCGCTTCGTTTCGTAACGTCTCTTTTGTCTTGTGGTCCGTGATAAAAGAACGGGCTTCGTAAAGGTCGTGCCAATCATAATGTTTTACGGTGACACGGGAATTTAAACGCGGATAGTAGCGTTCTCCATCGAATACCAAGACGGTGCCAACGTAGCTTTTTCCAGATAAAAAAGGCGCAATTCGTAACGCTTCTGAGGCAAAGTCTTCCGTTTCGTAAAACGAACGAAGCCGAAGGTAATCTTCAAAACGATCCGTCTGTTTAAAGACATTTTCTGCCAAGTCCCTTGCATCAAGTGACAATCCTACGGAACGAAGGTACTGAAAGTCTTCTTCTTGAATGCTTGCGTATGCGCCATTTGTTAATAAGAGGCGCAACAAAGTTAAGACTTTCTCCGGCTGTTCGTGCAGTTTGTATTCTTGGATGGCGTTCTCAATAGAAGAGACGGGAATTTCGTGGGGACGTTGCGTGGATAATAACAGCACAAAAGCAGGAAGCATCGTACCAGTAATGTCACGGCCACGAAACGAAAGCAACGCGGAACGATTACTCGGCGTATCGTGCGCGCAAAGGAATTGTTGCATGGCCATAGAAAAGGCTGAACTTCCTAATAAAGATAGAACCATGCGGTCATGGGCAGGAATGTCGTTTTGAAGCGATTCGTCCCACGAAGCAATGAGCGATTGTTTTTGTTCGTCACCCAAAGAGATGCGTGAGACAAGGGGAGCGTAACACGTTTCGAAAGTCCTGGCATCGGCATGGAACGATTCTTCTTGAAAAAGTGCCAAAAAATAACGTTCGAAGCAAGAAAGCGAAACTTCCGGTGATACGAGGGGTGACAAACCCGCTAACGCATAGGAAAGCGTGGTGAACGCATCGAGATTTTTCCCCTGAACTGCATTTTCTAGCTGGTGATAAAACGTATCGACAAGCGAGGTCGAGTTAATTTCTTTTTCCTCCCTTGCTGCGTCTAAGGCGTAACAAAGCGCGGCTTCGTGCTTGCAATGCGCTGGGACCGGGCAATTGCAAAAAGCATAGCTAAGATTCTTATGCTCATCGAATTCCAACGTAACAAGATAAGATTTGCTGCCTTTGATTTGAGCCCAAAAACGATTGCCTTCGTGATGAATTTTTCCGACTTTTCCTTCATCAAAGTAAGTTTTTCCCCGGGCAATGACCTTCGGATCCCAAGTGGCAAGATTATCTTGATAGTTTTTCACATTAATATCATAGCAAATGCGTAGGGAACAGGATAAATTTTCCATTCCGTTTCCGAAAGAAATGTCAAAAACGGAAACAGACTAACGTGGTGAATTCCGTAATATCATCGTTTCTTGATCCACGTCTTCAACGATGAAATCGGCACATTTCTCAATCTGCATAGAGTCGAAATAATGTCGCTCCATCGGAATCCAGGTCGTCACAAAATTCGGATAACGATCGCCTTCGCGTTTTCGTAATCTCCGTTCTTGTTCTTGCTTAGAAATCTTCAGGAAAATTTTAAGGTCATAATAGGGTTGAAGCGTGGGATAAAGGCTATACGTCCCTTCGATCACGGCAAAATTCGTTGGGGCTACATCGCACCGTTCTTTTCGCCCTTCGTGGCAAAAATAACGATAGGTATGAATGGCTTCTCCTGCGGATAAAGGAATCAGGACTTCTATTTCCAAACGGGATAAATCCATATTTCCGGCACAGATATGTTGCCAATCCTTAGGCCGTTTCTCGAATGGCAAATAATATTCATCCAAATGAAATACAGGGATGTTTAATTGAGATTCAATTTCTTCGGACAAAGTTGTCTTTCCACTGCCGCACATCCCATCGATAGCAATGATGCCTTTTTGACGTTGCTTCATCCAAGATAGCACCTGTTTTAGAACATCCTCGTACATTTTTTATTCCTCACGCGGTCAGATTCTTGCCTTATCGTATCCTAAACATAGATAAATCGTCACTTCTAATGCAACAAAAAGGCCGTTCGGTGAGGAACGGCCTTTTCGGGAGGACATTATAACGAGAAACCTTCTTTTTCGTAGGCCACTTGCCCACCGACAATCGTCGCGTAGACATGAAAGTCTTTATCGAGTACGACAAAATCCGCTTTGTGGCCGAGCGCCAAGGAACCGATGCGATCATCAAATCCTAAGTTCTTAGCAGGATTTAACGTAGCTAAGTTAATCAAATCCGCATAAGAATAGCCTTTCGCGACTTTCGAAACGTTTTGCAAGGCAACATTGATTTTCAAAATTGAACCTGCAATGGTGCCGTCGGCCAAACGAGCCACTCCGTCATAGATATAGACGTCTTGTCCGCCTAAGGCATACTTGCCTGGTTTCAGGTATTTGCCTTCCGTGGAATCGCTGATTAAGACGATGTCTTCTTTTTTCTTGGCTTTGAATGCCAAAGCGAAGGCATCAGGAACCGAGTGAATCGTATCGCAGATGATTTCGGTCTTGACACCATCAAGTAACAACGCCATGCCGACAATCCCAGGTTCCCGATGATGGAAACCGCGTTGGGCATTGAATAAATGGGTTACGCAATGAAGTCCGCCTTCCACCGCTTCACGGAATAAGGCGGCCGTGCAATCGCTATGACCCATAGAAGCCGTAATGTGATGCTGAACCAAATAAGCGAGCAAATCTTTGCCACCTTCTTCATAAGCCATCGTGACTTCGTTGATATGGCCATCGGCATCATCCAACAGTTTTTCAAACGTCGTCACATTCGGTTTGATAATAAAGGCGGGATCTTGTGCGCCAGGATGCTTTGGAGAGATAAATGGCCCTTCCAAATGCACGCCAATCACGCGAGCACCAGAATGATCGCCTTTCATATAGGTAGCGACATTGCGAAGCGCTGCTTCAATCGAAGGCAATCCCATCGTCATGGTCGTCGCATTCCAAGATGTCACCCCTTCTTGGGGCAACGCTTTGGCAATGCCTTCTAACGATGCGATTTTCGCGTCCATCGTGTCAAATCCATCGGCACCGTGAATGTGTTCATCAATAAAGCCAGGGGCAACATATAATCCCTCGGGTAAACGCACGGCATCTTTGCCCGCTTCAAAAGAAGCAATGGTGTCGCCATGCACAGACAATGATCCCTTCTTGACTCCCTCTGGGAAAACCAGGGATACATTTTGAAAACCAGTAATTGATTTCATATTTCTTCTCCTTTGTTCCATTCCCGACTATCGATCGGCAACATCGTAGCACCGATCGCGCCTGCCAGATTGCCATAAAAGGCAAAACGATACGGATAAGGGCATCCTTTTAGATACGTCTCAATGACGTCTTTTCCATTCATGATCCCGCCGCCTAACACGATGGCGTCCGGGGCAAAATCTTGTTCTATGATGGCAAATAATGCCACCAAGGAATCAGAAAAGCGTTGGAAAACAGCATCGGCTCTACTTTCACCTTTGCGGCATCGACGGAACAAATCTAACGTGAAGATCGTTTTGCCATACGTTCGTTTCGCATCCCGTTTTAAGGCCGTGGCAGAAAGCACTTGCTCGGCCGTAAATGTGTCTTCAGGATGAAGCTTCCGATTTGCCCAGGCATAGCGCGGATCTTTCACGAGCTTGCCATCCGAAAGATTGGCGCTGCCTAGTCCCGTGCCGAACGTAAGCATCGTAATCTTCTTACAACGAGGCAAAAGACTTGCCTCAGCAAGCAAAGCACCCACCGCATCATTTTCCAAATACACGGGAACGGCGTAACGTTTTTCAAGCAATGCCTTTAAGGGAGCATTCGTCCAGCCTGGCAGATTGATGGCATAAGTAACCACCCCCGCTTTAGCGTCTACATCACCCGTCGTGACGATCCCAATCTTCTGCACCTCGGGTTGCCACAAGGTATCAATGACTTGCGTTAACGTCGCAAAAGATTCTTTGAACTCGGTTTGACCGAACGTGCGACCCGTACTTTCCGTCAACACTTGGCCATCGGAAAGGAGCGCCCCTTTAATCGTTGATGCTCCTACGTCAATTCCGATGGCAAGGCTCATGGCTTTATCCTTCTATGGAAAGAATATTGCCGATTGCCGTTGCTTCGGAAGGACCGGTATGAACTGGCAACGCCGCAACTTTAGAGGTTAATTCGTTTAAGAAATGATTCTTGGAGCCACCGCCAAACACGCATAGGGCAGAGAAATTCTTCCCCGTCATGGCTTCGAGTTTCCGGATGGCATCGCGATAGCAAAGCGCCAGCGAGTGATAAATGGCGTAGTAACGTTCCCCGAATGTTTTCGGCGCAGGGCAACCGTTTTCTTTTAATAAAGCATCAACCATCTCTTTCATGCTTTCAGGGTTCATCAAACGTTCTTCGAGGACGTCTAACGTTCCTTCGTAAGCTTGAGAGGCTTCCGCTTCTTTCACGACGGTTAAGATATCTGGCTTCTCTGGGTCTTCTTTCATCAGGCGGTTAATAAGCCACATCCCAGTGATATTTTCTAAGAAACGAACTTCATGACGATGCGAAAGTTCGTTGGTTAATCCTAAGCGATAGGACTCTTCCGTCACGATCGGTTGGTCTAAAACAACGCCGAGCAAGGACCAGGTGCCACTCGAAAGCAAAGCGTCTCCCGCTTTGGCGCCGGAGCCAAAGAAGGCGGCGGCCGTATCGTGTTCTAACGCGGCATAGACATCGGCTTGATAGCCAACCTCTTCTGCGACTTTGGCAGTAAATGCACCAATTTTGGTGCCTGCTTCAATCGGATTGGGGAAGAAATCAGCGGTGATTCCTAAAGCATTCATGATTTCTGGAACGAAGGTATACGTTCTTGAATCCATCAACGCAGATGTCGAAAGAATCGATAGTTCGTTTTGTTTCTTGCCAGTTAATAAATAAGCCAAATAGCTCGGAAGCATGATGGCTTGGCTTGCTTTTTGAAGTTTGCCACTGGCTTGATCGGCGGCCAATTGATAGACCGTGTCAAACGCATGCGGTTGGATGCCAGTCAGTTCGTAAACGCGCTTGGGTGACAAGAAAGATTCACGGAATGACGCGGTTCTAGCGTCACGATAACTGCGTACATGTCCCACCAAATGGTCTTGGGCATCGAGCAAGGCATAATCGACCCCGAAGGTATCGATACCGATACGAGAAGGGGTTTTGCCAAGTTCTTTGGCTTTCTTTAAGCCAGCGAGCACTTCTTGGAAAAGTTTTTCCACATCCCAATAACAATGCTCATTTTCTTCTTGCACCAAAGGCGTCGTAAAACGATAGATTTCTTCAATCTCTAGTGTTCCGGCAGCGTTTCGATGCGCTAAGATGTGGCGACCAGAGGTGGCCCCCACATCGATAGCAAGATAATATTTCGTCATTATTCAGGTTTCCGATCCAAGAAATTCCAGGCGCATTGTTTTTCTAAGCCGAAACGATGCACGAGTTGCACCAATTCATCGTTCGAAATGGTATAGAGCTCTTTTTTGCCTTGGCAAGCCAACCAGATTTGCGCGGATTTTTCAATGGTTTCGATTAAGCCAAACGCTTCGTCTAAATCATCGCCAGCGCCATAAATCCCATGGAGACCCCAGATGACGCAACGATATTGTTCCATCTTTTTGGCGGTGGCAACGCCGATTTCGTTCGTGCCACAAAGCATCCACGGAAGCACGCCGACACCTTCTGGATAGACGACGATGCATTCGGTCATGGCGCGCCACAAAGCGAGCGTGAATTCCTTGTCGTCCGCTTTCATCAAATGGCTCATGATCAACAAATTCGTGGGATGGCTATGCATGATGACATGGTTTTGCGGATGAACTTTCATACGGGTGGCGTGGCACATCAAGTGCGCATAGATTTCCGACGTGAATTGTCCATTGGGCTCGAAACCCCAAATGACGTGGGCAACTTTGCCATCTTCAGAAATCCGGATGACGCCGATATTGTGTTCTGGATCGGCTTTGGTATTGCGGAAATAACGGCCTGTACCAGTGAAGAAGAACACACGATCACGAACGATCGGATCCGCCACTAACGGGAGCGGGATATCACGGATGTATTGACGACCACCGTCTAAATATTCTTTTTCTTCTTCGGGATCGACGAGAACCGAAATGTTTCCACCATTTCTTTCATCCCAGCCCAAGCGATACATGTTATCAATCACATCGAGATACTGCTTCATTTTTGGGCATTCTAAGATTTTGTTTGCCATAATTTCTCCTTTTGGTAGATACCTAACCACCATTATTGTTGGAGGAAGGTTAGTCTTTGTCAAAAGGTAGAAGCGAAATGGAATGATAGTCGCTCAACTTGCACGATTTGAGCAAGCTTCAAAGAAGAAACCGCCATTTTGCAAGGTAATAGCACCATCTTCTAACGAGACTGCTTCTAACGAAATGAGATGTTCTAAAATGGCTTTCCGTTTTTCTGGGGCGAGTGTCTTTAACGTCGGATAGCGGCCAACAAACACTTTCCAACGCAGATAGTCTTCTAATTCGACAAAAGAATTGCGTTCCAGAAGTAATAGCAATTCCCGTTCTTCAAGCGATAAAAAGGAGCGAATTGGCATCGGTTTTTCATGATGTGAAGCAAGCCATTTTGCCCATTGGTTACGCGTTTTATCACAGGAAAGGAAAGACATCCAAAACCTCGCAAAAGCATATTTTCCATCCCGCGGATAGAAGGCAAGACTTTCGGATTTAGGGAAGTCACCAAGGAACAGGAGATAATAAAGATAAGGATTTATGGGTAAAAGTGCCGATAATGGAGCTTGATGGTTCACGATCTTTTTCCAAACAGTTTCAAATTCCGTTTCTGGCGTGGCATCGCCCCAATAAGTCAAAATGGCATGAATGGTAGCGCGGTCTGTCGCATCTTTGACTTCGAGCAAAGTTTTGCCTAAGGCGACCGTTTCTTCTTTCTTTTTGCTTTCTACCAGCCGATAAAAGCACAAGATGGCGGCGCGTTCTTGATAGGAAGAATCAGAACGGTTCATTTCTTTGCGTAATCTTGCCACACCGCGTTCTTTTCTCGGGTTTCGATACGCCAAAAGCAAGGCAACCCAGCGATTGTCTTTCCGTTTCTTCTGTTGCTCGCGTAATTCCGCGACTGTTGCTGAAGTCACGAAATCTGGTTCCATAGGTAATTAGCTCCTTTGCCAGTCGCTTTCTCTTTTTGAAAAAAAGAAAGAAGAAAGGGCAGCATGAACTCCACTCTATCCACACCACTCTTTCTGCTTTTACCTTAGAATAAAATATGAGAATTAAAAACCTATATTTTTACGCAAAATTATGTTTTATTCGATTTTTTAAATAAAATGTAAAAATAAAATTATCCTAAAAATACAAGTTTTCATTCATTTTATTTGGCAAAAAATGAAAATGGAGTTTTCGACAAATAAATCACTTTTCAGTAAAACTTTAGTTGAGTATCAATTTTAGATACTTAAATAAAATGATTTTCATCGTGGTTCATTTTCGTTGTTACAATTTGGAATTTTCAATTTGTGTATTTTTTACCGATATATCGATTAAAAAGAAAACGGCAGCCGAAACTGCCGTCTTCCGGGGGAAGAAATTTACATCAAAGAGCGATAAATCGCGATGACGTCTTCTTTCGAAGTTTCGCGTGGGTTGCCAGGGAAGCAAGCATCATTGATGACTTGATCGGCGAGCATATCCAAATCTTCTTCTTTGACGATGCCTTTGAGATTGGCGGGAATACCGACGGTCAAAGAGAGCTTTTGCACGGCATCCACTGCCGCTTTGCGATATTCTTCTTGGCTCATCTCATCAACGCCTTTAACGCCCATCACACGAGCGATTTCACGATATTTTTCGCCAGTGGCTGGAGCGTTCCAAGCCATAACGGTCGGGAGCAAAATCGAGCAAGCGACGCCGTGTGGCGTATCATAGACCGCCGAGAGCGGGTGCGCCATCGAGTGGACAAGGCCTAAGCCAACGTTTGAGAAGCCCATACCGGCAACGTATTGGCCAAGCGCCATTTCTTCGCGGCCTTTCATATCGCCGTTATAAGAAGCGACAATGTTGTGAGAAATGATACGAATGGCTTCGATATGGAACATATCGGATAATTCCCAAGCACCTTTGGTGATGTAGCCTTCAATCGCGTGGGTTAAAGCGTCCATACCAGTCGAAGCAATAAGTTTCTTCGGCATCGTGGCCATCATCTTCGGATCGACAACGGCAATGATCGGCATGTCGTGAGGATCGACGCAGACGAATTTCCGGTGTTTTTCAACATCGGTGATGACGTAGTTAATCGTGACTTCTGCTGCCGTACCAGCGGTGGTTGGAACCGCAATGATCGGGGTGCAAGGATTCCTCGTTGGAGCAACGCCTTCGAGGGAACGGACATCCGCGAATTCAGGGTTGGTATTGATGACGCCGATGGCTTTTGAGGTATCCATCGAAGAACCACCGCCAATGGCGATGATGTAATCGGCACCCATCTTTTTGAATGCGGCAACGCCGTCTTGGACGTTTTGGATGGTTGGGTTCGGTTTGATTTCGGAATAGACTTCGTAAGCTAAACCAGCGGCGTCGAGCAAATCGGTGACAATCTTGGTCACACCGAATTTCACAAGACCGGGATCCGAGGCGATCATGGCTTTCTTCCAGCCATGGGATTTGACTTCTGGGACGATGTTCTCGATTGCGCCGTAGCCATGATAGCTAACGGGATTGAGACAAAAACGATTAGACATGGGTTTCCTCCTTTTTTGAAACTGCCTAATGGCACTTTTTATTATAACGAAGTCTATATAAAGCGATAAACTTTTACCGAAAAATTGAAAGTTTTCATTCTTCACGCAAAAGAAAGCGCAAAACATCACAATCCTTACCGATTTGTTCACTTCTTTTTCTCTCCCCACGCGCGGAGTATAATGAGCGCAAGAAAAATGAACTGAGGCACTACCGATGAGCGAAGAAAACGAGAAAAACGTCATTGTCATTCAAGATGGCAACGAAAAACCAAAAAACGGTTTAACGTGGGGGCGTTATGGCCATTTTATCGCCCACTATCGTTGGTGGGTCATCGGCTTCTCTGTGGGTGGCGCAGCGTTGGCGTTCTTACTCACGCAATTCTATCTTTCTCCACGGAAAACCACGTTAAGCGTGACCGTTAATTACGATAATATCGCGCTCACAAAGGCTGAGGACGGCACCTATCATTATTTAGATGGCTCCCCGTTCACTTATCTTTCAATTGTCTCAGATCAAACAATTCAAGAGGCCATCACGAAAGAAAAGGGAAGCTTGGATTTAACGAAAATCAAGGAAAACAGCGCCCTGGTAATCACTCCTGTCACCGATGCTTCGGGCAAAGAAACTCCTTTGACTTATCAAATCACTGGCAAAGCAGCCTATCTTGGCGGTGTGAATAACGGGGTAAAACTCATTAGTGACCTTGTCACTTCCGTGCAAGAAAGAGCCTATACCATCGCTTCTGAGTATCAAACAAGCGACTATCTTTCCAATCTCACCAGCGCAAGTGAATTCGAAGACACCATCAAAGCGTTAAGTACACAATACACGACGGTGGATAACCTGTATCAAAGCGCGTTATCCGTCTTCTCAGGCACCATTGCGCCCGACGGCGTTTCCTTAGATAGCCGTTACGATTTATTCCAATCCACTTATACCGAAAGTGGAACCAACGTCTTCGTCTCTTTACGGAACGAACTTCGTCGGAACCGTTATGTGAATTACCAAGACGGGGAAGAAAGCAAGTGGATTGAATACTACACAAAAGTTGGCAAGAACCAGATTCAAAATTTAAAAGATATTCAAAGTCAAATTACCGTCTTGCAAACGCGGTTAAACGATTTAAAAAACAGCGGATCCTCCATAACGGATGATAGCGTTGGGGCGGAAATCGTAACCATTTCCCGTTCGTTGCAATCCCTTGAAACGCAAAAGAGTGCAATTGAAAGCGATCTCGAAATCCTTGGCTACACCTTGAATAGTGTGGCGAACGAATACGAACTCCATGCGGACGATACGTCGATCAATGGCAAAATTCAGCATTTGACAAGCCCAAGCGCAAATAATTGGCGAAGCGAATGCCAAAGCTATGCCACGACATTGACTTCCTATGTCGCCAAGTTAACGACGGATACCGATTCGGCCGAACAGTTCTACCGCTCGTTGTATACGAAATATAAAAATCGCGTATTCTTCCCCTCAACTGGCGTTTCGGCTTCTGGCGGATATAACGCTTGGTTAGGCGGGTTCATCGGACTCGTAATTGGTTTCTTAGGCAGTTCCTTGATTTGTTCTGCCGTTGGCATGAGTAAGCTCCACCGCGAAGAAGCAAAAGCCAAAGAAGAAAAATAACATTTCTAGCATGACTGCCGCCTCAATGGGCGGCAGTTTTTTCTACAAAAAATCCTCCCGTGAAGAGAGGATTATCGATATACGGATGGCTTATTCAGCGCCCGAACCTTTTAAGACAGCCGGAATCGTCAAGAGAATCAATTCAAGGTCAAGTCCAAGCGAACGATAAGCGAAGTAATCCAGCGTCAAACGGCTACGACGACCAGATTCATAAGAGACATCACTCCGTCCATAGACTTGCCAATAACCAGTAAGACCTGGTTTAGCAGAGAGAATGACCGCTTGTTCAGCTGGTGTGAAGTTCTCTTCGATCTCGCGTTTCGTGACCGGACGAGGTCCAACAACGGACATATTCCCAATCCAGATGTTGAAGAGCTGAGGGAGCTCATCAATGGATGTCTTCCGTAAGAAGCGGCCGACTTTGGTAATACGGGGATCGTTTTTGACTTTCCGTTCCCGTTTCCACTCCACCATTTGCGCAGGAGAGAGATATTTCGTGGGGTTCGATTCCGAGTCGATATACATCGAACGGAATTTTAAGACATCGATGATTTTGCCATTTTGTCCCACCCGTTTATCGCGGAATAAGATGGGGCCGCGGCTTGTCAATTTGACAGCGAGGGCGGCCGCGCATAAAACCGGCGACAATACCACAATGGCAAGCGAGGAAGCCACCACGTCAAAAAGACGCTTGACGGCAAAATAGAAACGTCCGACTTTCCGTTGCGGAATGTAGTCCAAATCAACGACGTTCTCGTTGACTTGGTTCAAATAACGAGATCCGCGCGCATAAGGATAGACAACAGCCGCATCATCAAATCCATTTTGTTCTTCAGAATCTGCCATATCTGTATGTCCCCTCCTTTTCGGACAAGTGGCATTTTACACTATCTTTAAGAAATAGCAACTTTTAAAAATGGAAATATCAACAAACGTTAGGAAAAGTGCTAAAAATTTACGAAATTATCCGTTTTTCATCATAAAATCGAATTATTGCAATATCCCTATGTTTTCCCAAGTCTTCTAGATTTTGGCGGATTTTTTCGCAAATATCGATTTTCTTTCAAACGCACGCCTACGCGCGCACATCCCCTTGTTTTGTTTATAATTTGTTAATGCTAGGAGTGCAAAAATATGAAGGAAGTCGAAGCAAAGTATCATTGTCTGCCTTTTTGGAGTTGGAATGACGATTTAGATCCCAAGGAGCTCGAAGCGCAAATCGAATGGATGCACAAGAACGGAGTGGGTGGCTTTTTCATGCACGCCCGTGGCGGCTTAATCACGCCATACTTGGGAACAAAATGGTTCGAATGCGTAGAAGCAGCTGGCAAAAAAGCAAAAGAACTGGGCATGGAGGCCTATGCCTATGACGAAAATGGTTGGCCCAGTGGCTTTGCTGGCGGAAAACTTCTGACGGATATTGAGAACCATGACCGTTATTTAACGGCTGATCATGGCCCTTATGATCCCAAAGCAAAAGTATGTTATGACGATTCGGGGAAAACGCTTGTCCGTGCCACCCAAGGAGAGAACTTACTCCGCGTATATGACCACTATAGTCCTTCTACTGCCGATATTCTTAACGGGGATGTCGTGGATCAATTTATTGCCTTAACACACGAAGAATATAAAAAACGGGATGACTATGGCTTAAAAGGATTCTTCACGGATGAGCCACAGTATTTCCGTTGGGGTTCTGGGCCAGCATTTACGAAAGTGCTTCCAGCTTATTATGAAGCCACCTATCATCAAGATTTCTTAGATGGGGTTGGCTTATTATTCGAAGAAAAAGAAGGGTATGAAGAATTCCGTTACCGTTATTGGCTAGCGATGCAACATTTGATGCTACAAAACTGGGCGAAGAAAATCGATGACTGGTGTCATAAAAATGGCTATCAACTGACGGGCCACTATTGCGAAGAAGTCTCCTTGCAGTCCCAAATGATGTGCTGCGCCGGTATTTCTTCGTTCTATGAATACGAAGATATTCCTGGCGTGGACTGGTTAGGACGGAATGTTCCCTTTGATATCACGCCGAAGCAGGTTGGTTCCGTAGCCGCGCAACTCGGGAAGAAACAAGTCTTAGCCGAAGAGTTTGCGTGCTGTGGCTGGGACGTCACGCCTTTAGAGTTGAAACGCATCGCCGAAGCGTTAATGGCGGGTGGCGTCAATCTCATGTGCCTCCACTTAACGCCATACGATGAACGTGGGCAAAGAAAAAGGGACTATCCCGCCCATTATTCGCCCGTGAATCCTTGGGTGAAAAAAGATTTCAAGGCGTTTAATGATTATTTTGCTGCGTTAGGAAAAATTCTTTCGGAGTCTGAAGAAATCGCGCCGGTTGGTGTATTCCATCCAATCCGTAGCGCTTATCTTAAAATGCGGAAAGACTTGCCTTACTGGGGTATGCAAGAACTCGATGAAAAATTGGTCGATGCCGTTTCGAAACTATCTGCCTCACAAATTCTCTATCATTTCTTAGACGAAACCGTCATGGAAGGTCATGCCCACGTCGAAGGGAACACGTTAGTGGTTGGAAAATGCCGTTATTCGTATTTGGTATTCCCTTTCTGCCTAACGATGGGCAAGAAATTTGAATCGTTGCTCCATGAATATGTCAATAACGGCGGAAAAGTATTGTTACTTGACCAAAAACCGACCTATCTTGAAGGTCAGCCTTATGACTATCCATATTTAAAGAGCAACATCACTTGGGATGAACTTTGTAAAGCCATGCCGTTCCATGTCGTTCCTAACTCCTACATCCGTTCCACTTATCGAAGAGACGGCCAAGGAAAAGAGTTCTTGTTTGTTGCTAACGTGACGAATCAAGAAACCACGCTTTCGGTGCAAAAAGATGGCGCCATTTCGTTTGAAGCATACGATGTGGAGACCGATCAAAAGACGGCTTTGCCTTTAACGTTCCGCCTTGCGCCAGGCGAATCGCGTATTCTTTCATTCTCTTCAAAACCATGTCATCCGCTTCCCATCCCCGAGAAAGTCACATTGGGCCCCGTATTCCACGTGGTCGGAAATCCGGAAAACTATCTTACGTTAGATACAATGCGTTATTCGAAAGATGGCATCCACTACTCCGATTTCTACGCGGACATGGGCTTATTTGATAAATTGCTCCATGACCGTTATGAAGGCGATATCTATCTCCGTTATGAATGTGAGGTACGACATTTACCCACCCATTGTCTTCTTTACGTTGAAAAATCCGAGAATATGGCGGTTTCCTGTAACGGAATCCCATTATCGTTAGTAGGTCATGCGCCCAACGAAAAAGCCTTACTTGCCTATGATATCTATCCTGCTTTAAAGGCTGGTAACAACGAAATCGTGGTACGGTTCCATTATTTCCAAAAACCAGAAGTCTATGAGGTTCTCTTTGGCGGCGGCACTGAATCCTTAAAGAACTGTCTTTCTTATGACAGCAACATTGAAGCGGTTTACCTCAAAGGCGATTTCGGTGTCTATGGCGACTTCAAACCCGGCCATCAACCTGACGTGTTGCTCGGCGAACATTTCTATCTTGATAAGCAGAAGAAAGAAATCCGTTCTTTGATTGAAGACGGATATCCCTTCTTCCGCGGCGATATCGTATTAGAACAAGACCTTGCGTTAAAAAATCCCAATGTTGTTTTGTCAATTCCAGGTCGTTTCCAAGAGCTAGAGGTGTCAATTTTTGAACAACCTATCGGCAAGATGTTGTGGAAACAAGAATTAGACCTATCTCCTTTTGCAAAAATCGGTCACAATAAAATCACTTTGACGTTGACCGTCAGTAACCGCAATCTGCTTGGGCCCTTCCATGCTGATGAAGAAGAGCCGCTTGCCGTCGGTCCCTATATCTTCGAGATGGACGGATTGTGGGAAGACGGAAGAAGCACGCACTATCGTCCTTCTTATTCCTTCGTCAAAACAATTTTGTGAAATCGAAAGGAAAACTCAAATGAAAATTCTCACCCTGGACGGGTCGCCGAAACCCGCTGGAAAAAGTGACACGTTCCGCCTATCTTCTCGTTTCTTAGCTGGTTTGATGAAACAAGACGGCATGACGAACGAAACGATTCGCCTCATCGACAAAAACATTAAACCTTGCATCGGCTGCTTCCAATGCTGGCACCGCAAGGACGGCACTTGCATCATTGAAGACGATGATCAAAACGAACTACTCGCCAAATTCCGCGATGCCGACATCGTGCTTTTGTCGTTCCCGCTCTACTTCTACTCTATTCCTTCACATGTAAAGGCGTTCTTAGACCGCACTTTGCCCCTTCATCAAAGTCAAATGGTTCAAGAAGGGAACCGCATTGCCTTCCAACCCATTGAAGGATTGAAACACACGAAGTTTGTCATTATCTCAGGTTGTGGCTTCCCACAATGGGATGGCAACTTCACGGCCTTGGACATCATCTGCAAAAACGCGTTTGGCCCCGATTCCACTCGTATCTTCGTTTCGGAAACCCCAATGCTTCATCAAGAAGCAGCTAAACCGGTTACTGAACCACTCCTTCAAAGGTTTGAAGCGGCTGGTGAAGAATTCGCGAAGAATGGTTGTCTAAGCGATGCAACGCTCAAGTCACTAACCACGCCGATGTTGCCAGAAAAAGACTACATGGACTACGCGAATGCGCGCCATGCGAAGTATTGATTCTTACCAATAACGATATACGGATGCCTTAAATGGGCACCCGTTTTTTGTTTTCCTAAGAAAAAGGCCAGGCGATTGGCCTGACCTAATTGGAATTGCTGATGTTATTCTAGCGCCATGATAAACGGATACACCGGTTGCCCGCCGACAATCTCCACCACATCCATCATGGGGTAAGTCTTTTGGAAATAAGCTTTAAGATCTGCTTTCATCTTTTCGGTGGCATCTTTGCCATAGAACACGGTGAAAACCGATTTCTCATCGACATTGGGAATGGCCTTTAACATCTTGATGACAGCTTTTAAGATGGCGCGATCGTGAGAGACAACGCTTCCGCCATGAATGCCGATATAGTCGCCTTTCTTGATGGAAATGCCATTATTGACAGAATCACGGATGGCGCGCGAAACCTCTAACGGAATCACGTTATGGATCTGTTCTTCCATGATATCGATGTTGTCTTGAACGGATTGATCGACAAAGTCCACCATCGATAAGGCACTATAAGCTTCGACAATCGACTTCGAAGGAATGACATGTACCTTTGATTTCGTATACATGCTGGCTGCTTGTTTTGCCGTCATGATGATGTTGCCGTTATTCGGGAAAACAATGATGTCGTCGGCGTTCACGTACTCAAAGGCATTCAAGAAGTCTTCGGCGCTTGGGTTCATGGTTTGGCCACCCGAGATGACGCCTGCTACGCCCATATCTTTGAAAAGCTTCTCGATTTCAGGAGATGAAGCAACCGATACTACTTGGACTTTGGAGTGATCTAATTGCCGATGCAAATCATCAGACGTTTTCACGTTTTTGCCAGTGATCGGCATTTCTTTTAACAACTTTTCGTTATGCTGAATCGTCATGTTCTCCATTTTGAATGTGACAAATTCGCCGAATTGTTGCGCATATTGGATGGCTTTCCAAGGTTCTTTCGCGTGGACGTGGATTTTCACAATGGTGCCTTGGTGAATGGCCACAATGGAATCACCAAACGTGCTGAAATAATCAATCATCGCTTGGAGATCGAATTTTGCTGGATCGCCCTTGCTTTTTAAGAGTTGCAAGATGAATTCGGTGCAATATCCGAATTCCAAAACGGAATTTTCGTTGAACGTCGCGGCTTCATCGGCGCTGACGCCACTCGTCGGGCCATTAAAGACCGTGTCAGATAATTCTTCGCCCATGATTTGCTTTCCCATGCCTTCCATGGTGTAAAGCAAGCCTAGGCCACCAGAATCAATGACACCCGCTTCTTTTAACACCGGCAATAAGTCTGGTGTTTTATCGAGCGAGATGTGCATTTGTTCGAGTAACACTTTAAAAAGTGTTTCGAAATCCGGAATTTCATTGAGATGGTCGTAGACGTATTGCGTGCTTTCTCTTGCGACCGTAAGAATGGTTCCTTCCACTGGGGCAGGAACTGCTTTATACGCGACTTTTGTGCCGTTTAACAAAGCAGAGGCGAATTGCGCCACGTTTGCTTTCTTTAGTCCTTTTAAGGCATCGGAGATGCCAGCAAAGAATTGCGAGGTAATCACGCCAGAGTTGCCACGGGCGCCCATTAACATCCCTGCGGCGCATTGGGTCACCACATCACCTAAGTTATTGTGGTTGGCTTTTTTCATGGCTTTCACGCCGCCATCGAGCGTGGCACAAATGTTCGTTCCCGTGTCCCCGTCGGGGATTGGGAAGACATTCAACCCATTGACTGTTTCGTAGTGGGACTTCAAATCCTTGAAGCCGTTTTCCACCATGCGTTCATAGGTTTTGCCGTCGAGAATTGTAGTTGCCATAAGATAACGATTGCTTGAATGAGGTTATTTGCCGATTACGTCGACTTTTTTGCCATAGCAATAGATGACTAAGGTACCAGGGCCAGTAGAACCACCAATGATCGGACCAATAATGCCGATATGCACTTCTTGCGGATGAGCCAAGGTTTTTAATTGTTCTGCGCAGAACGCAGCGCCTTCTGGATCATCAGCATGTGCAACATAGACGGTTTGGTGTTCGATGTCTTCCGCCGAGGCAATCGCATCTTTGACGATTTCCATGAGCGAAGCTTTCCGGCCTTTCACTTTCTTGATGGCATAGTTATTGCCCATCGCATCCGAAATCAAAATCGGTTTGACGGCAAGGATGTTGCCAAAGAAGGCGGAGGAGGCTTTCACCCGGCCTGCCCGTTTTAAATAAGTGAGGTTTTCTGTGGTGCCCCATTGATTGAACTTCAATTTATTTTCTTCAATCCAAGCGGCAATTTCATCGATGCTCTTGCCTTCTTCGCTCATGTTACGAGCGCGGATGGCCATATCGCCTTGGGCATAGCCAGAGATTAAAGAGTCGATGCAAATAATCTTCCGTTCGGGGAAGCGTTCCCGTAATTCTTTGGCCACTTGTTGCGCCAAATCAATCGAACGAGAAAGCGCGCTGGAGCAAGCGATATAAAGAACATCATTGCCAGCTTCTAATGCGGGAACGAAACAATTCAAGAATTCTTGACGGGTGACTTGAGCCGTATAGATTTTTTGACCTTTGCGCATCACGTCGTAAAGTTTCTTTGGATCATATCCTTGATCCCAATCGAGCGAAGCACGGATTTCATGATCCTTATCATCAGCTGGGTCATGGAATGATACGCTCATCGCGCAATATTGAATGTCATATTTTTTCCGTAGTTCAGCATCTAAATCGCCGGTCGAATCAATGAAGATAGATAGTTTTGCCATAATAAACTCCTTAAAAGCGTCTATATCATAACGCGAAAATCGTTGTATTTCTCTTGTTCTTTTTCCGAATGAAAAAGAATGAACGGGAAAATTTAATGATGTTCAAAAAATCAGTGTTTTTTCGTGAGATATTCCTTTCCAACTGAGAATGCTTTGCCTGCTTTTGGGCCAATTTCATAATAAGTTGCGTCAAGGGAAGAGAACAAAATCGGTTTCCAAGCTTCGAAATTAAAGGAACCGTCCGCGTTTAAAATCGTTTCGTCGGCCAAAACATTCACGATTTCGCCATAGACCATGTAGTTTCCTTCGTCATCGCGATAATCTTTGTGAAAACGGCATTCTAGCGTTAAAGGGTATTCTTCGATAACGGGGGCCTTGACATGCTTTGAAGGGACGGCGTGTAATCCGGAGCGTTCGAATTTGTCTTGCACGACGTTTCCAGAAGCCATGCCAAAATAATCGGATGCCGCCATCAAAGGTTTTGTGGCTAACGAAATCGTAAAATCGCTGCCTGCCTTCATATTTTTCACGGTTTTATGGCTTTCTGTTAAATTGCAAAGCACCATGTTGCTGTCGCATAACGTGCCCCAAGCCATATTCATGACATCCACTTTCCCATCGGGACCATATGTTGCAATCATGGCAACTGGCATTGGGAAAAGATAGTCTTTGACACCCAAATCTTTTTTCATCGAGAGATTCCTCCTCGTTTCTGCCTCTTATTTTATAAGGATATAAAGGGAGACAAAAGAGCAAGGCGTTCAATCATTCATGCACGCACGAATTTTTTCACGTACTTCTTTGGTATCTTCGTAAAGAATCGTTTCGATGGAAAACGTTCTTGCCGGAACTAAATTGTTTTTGTTGTCGTCCACGAATAAGCAATCTTCCCCTTTTTCATGAATGGCATCTAACACAATGGAAAACACTTTCGGATCTGGCTTCGTAACTTTGTGCTGATAAGAAATATAGGAATAATCGAATAAATCTGCGATGCCAAAACGTTTCATTAAGACATCTGGTAATGTATCGCTGGCGTTAGAAACGAGAACAATCTTCTTACCGAGCTTTTTCTCTTCCCTTAAAAGATCGATATAGGCTTGATGCGGCTCGGGGATAGAGAAAATCTCATGACGGATATATTCCGGATCCAATTTCATATCTTGAGAAATGTGCTGAATAATTTCCTCAAACGTCCATTCACCCCGATCGCCACGGTGAAAATATTGCTCCACCCAAAGCGGCACTTCTTTTTCTGGCACATAACGACGGAAAAATAGCGGAGCGTCTTCGCTCCCTAACACACCGAAGAAATCTGTAAGCAAGACTTTTTTCATGGACCAAACTATAGCAGGAAGCCTTTGTTTTGCCAAACAAAACCCGAACGAGAAAATTTAACAAGATTTTACAATTTGTGGAAGAATTTCCACTTCTTCCTCCAAAGAAGGCAAGGAAAGGCTTCTTTCCTAATGTTTCATGTAAAAGAAATGAAATTGTGAAATCGGAATTGCGGTGTTCTTTGCGTTCTTGGCAAAACTCACCCTCCCGCTTTGAAAAAAGCGTAACTATAATAACTCTTGCGCTTTGCGCGTGAGGCGATACTTTATGTTCTTATCTTCGATTGTGGTACCCACGGATCCCAATCCGCAAGTCTACAAAATTCTACTTCCCTTGGCGATGTTACTCATTTTGGCCAAGATATTCTCTCTGTTATTAGGCCGTATTAACGTCCCCCAAGTCATCGGTTATTTACTGGCGGGCTTAGTGGTCGGCTTAATTTATTTGATTCCGGGTCAAATGATTTTGACGGAACAAACCGATGAAGGCATCTCCTTCTTTGCGAAAATCGGAGTCATCCTGATTATGTTCTCAGCGGGTGTGGAAACCGACATTAAGAAAGTAAAGTCAGTCGGTTTACCTTCCTTTATCATCGCCTTAATCGGGGTTATCACGCCGATGTTATTGGCGTTTGGGTTAGCCCGTGTCTACGACATCTTAACGAATAACTCTTTGGATTTACATATTGAAGGCGTCAGCATTTATTACACGGAACTCTATTATGGCGTCATTTTGACCGCCACTTCTGTTTCAATCACCGTGGCCGTCTTAAAAGAAGTCGGTCAATTGACCTCCAAAGTCGGAACCGTCTTGACTTCTGCCTCGATTATCGATGATGTTCTTGGCATTATTGTTCTTTCTTTAACCATCTCGCTTTCCGGCGTCAAAAACGCTGGGGGCGATGCCAAAGGCTTTACAGATTTGGCTTCTTTGACGCTCGGCGCCATGGGCGACGTCGGAAAAAATCCGGCGATGAACATCTTTATTATCATCTTATTTATGGCCGTCTTCTTTGCCATCACCATCTTTGCAGGACGTTACATCCGTAAGCTCTTTAACTGGTTGGGCAAGAAATATCCCCATCACATCCGCATCGTCATTCTCTCGTTAGGATTCTGCTTCTTGTGGGCTTATTTAGCTGAACTCTTCAACATTGCCGATATTACAGGTGCTTATTTGATGGGCTTAGTGCTTTCAAGCACCGTCAGCCATGGTTATATCGATCATCGTGCTGAAACGACGTCTAATTATCTCTTTGGTCCAATCTTCTTTGGCAGCATTGCCATGGGACTTTACACCAGCTTCGATGCCCAACAGTTTGTGCAATTCCTGACGTTTGGCTTACTTTGGATTGTCGTTGGCTTATTAGGCAAAATCATTGGCTGTGGGGGCGCCGGTTTAGCCTTCCACTTCCATTTCAAAGACTCCTTACGCATTGGCTTTGGCATGATGGCACGAGCTGAAGTCGTCATCGTTTGTGCGCAAAAAGGCGTAGAGGCCGGCCTTGTTTCTCCGAACATTATGCCGTTCTGTCTCTTGCTCATCTTGGTTTCTAGCTTTATCACCCCAATTTGTCTCAAAGCACTTTATAAAGGGGAACCTCGGGTCGACGGTGTGGAAACCAGGACGACTCCGATCGTGCAAGAAGCCACCAACATTGCGAACGCCGAAAAGAGCGAAGGCGTGAACGTCGAAAGCAAATAATCTTCTAGACAAAAACAGGGAACGTAGCAGCGTGCGTTCCCTTTTTGTTTCGCGCTTTAGCTGGTTCTTCTATTCAAAAAAGCAAAATGAACCATTATTTTTAAAAAATTACTTGTCCTAAGCCAAAACGCTGACCTGCTATTCTCCTCATGCTCTTGTGGCAGAGGACGAAAAGTGCCTAACCCACGATTCGTGAGTTAAGACACTCAGCAAGATAAGGATAGATCCTTTCCAGACATCCTCTAGATGATAGGTCTTGGTCTCGGTTCCTCTAGGCCTTATTTTTATTCGCTCCAGCCGATTTTTTCGGCCATGAGATTATTAACCTTCAAACGTAGTTGGTAACGTTCATATTCTAATTCTGAGGCCGGCGATAAAACCGCTAAGGCGCCCACCACTTTCTCTGTTTGATCACCCAGCACTAATTTATAAGTGATTCGGCCTTTGTGAGACAAAGAGAAGCAAGGATCTACAAAAGAATTGGTTTGGACTAAGCCAAGGTCTTTGTAATGGGCTTCGCTGTCGGTGACGCGATAAAGATGGCACACTCCTTGATTGGGATCCCATGAGAAGCGCACACCATCCGTTTCGTATTCGGCTTTGAATCCAGTTGGCACCATAACGGCTTTGTTTTCTTCAAAGCCATTTAACGTATACGTCTCCCCAATTTTGGTTTCAAAGCATAAAAATCCGTCTTCCCAATGCGTAGCAACAGGAGTTCCCTGATGGAGCACTTCTACCTTTTGATTTAATCCTGGGGCGCATAAACGAACCGGATTCCCTTTTAATGAGGTGAGTGTCACGGATTGAATGCGATGGTCGTGATAACTTAACGATATTTCAAAGCAACCTCTTGCCTTTAATCCATGATAGTCGACGTCTTTCCAGGAAGAAGGCAATGCCGACAATAAAGAAAGATAGCCTTCGTGGCTTTGTAATAACATCTCGCAGATGCCCGTCAATGCGCCAAAATTGCCATCGATTTGGAATGGCGGGTGCACATCCCAAAGATTTGGGTGTGTTTTCTTTGAAAGCAATGTACGAAGCAATAGATAGGCATGGTCGCCATCTCCTACGCGTGCCCAGGCGCACAGACGATGGGCCAAAGCCCAACCCGTAGAGAAGTCACCGCGATAAGTCAACGTTAAACGAGCCGCATCCAACCAAGCCGGGGTTTGATGATTAACGATATTCCCGGGCATTAAGCCGACAAGTTGCGATAAATGACGGTGATGATATTCACCAATCTCGCCATAGAAATGTTCTTCGCCATATTCTTTGATTTGACCAGAGTAACCAATTTCCACCGCTTGATAATGTCCTAATTCTTTCTTTTCTTGTTCGATGGCAGCATCGTGCTGATGAAAGGCATTCGCTAGAACAAGATCATAACGCGCATTTTGTTCCAAGCCTTGTTCATCAAACGCACAACCAATCGTGCGGTAATACTGTTGATCCGGACGATTGAGTTCCCAATGGCCACTTAGAATTTGTTCAGGAGAAGCCGAGCAAGAACAAAGATAAGCATCATCGTATTTCTTAACGGATAACAATAAGAATTTTTCCATACCGTGGACGGCTTCATAAGCCGCTTGGGCCCAAGCAAGGTCTTCTGTGAAGGCATAGGCATCATAGAATAAGGCCGAAGTTAATGCTCCTGTACCGGGCCCTGAATGACTCTTAGGAGAAAGCCCTTCTACTTCATAGGCAAAGACACCCGTGCCAACGATCCACCCGGCATCTTCAGGAACGGGTTTGTCGGGATAAGTTTCATGGAACCATTTTTGGGCATTCTTTTCGGCCGCTGGCAAATACGCTTTGAAGAAATCGCGATAAGCAACGAATGTGTCATCCAAATTCGCCACAAAGGCAGGCCAATAGTTCATTTGGACGTTGATGTTGTGCCAGAAACCACT
Source organism: uncultured Erysipelotrichaceae bacterium (assembly GCA_902791935.1). GTDB lineage: Bacteria > Bacillota_I > Bacilli_A > RFN20 > CAG-826 > UBA4951. The sequence goes on from CADAXQ010000020.1 coordinate 30,566, forward strand.
GCCCCATGGTGACTTGTCATAAGCGGTCCATACCCCTTGTAACGAAGCGGGAAGCGTGCCTGGACGAGAGGAAGACAACAATAAATGGCGTCCGAATTGGAAATAAAGCATTTCTAAATAAGGGACGTTCTCCCCTGCTTGATAAGCTTTCAATAATTCATCGGTGGGACGCGGATCATAAGAAGAAAGTGAGAACGTGACGCGCCCCATCCAAGATTGATAATCCTGGATATGGCGTTCCTTTAAGGCGGGATATCCTAGGGATTTTGCGTTTTTTAATAAGGACTTCACTGATTTTTCAGGGTCTTCTCCTAACGCTTTGTGCGTCATAAACGCTTCAGGGCATAAACGGTAAGAGGTGCCGGCGGTGTAATACAAAATCACGGTTTTTGCATGGTCAAAGAAGAAAGAATCTCCTTCGATATGGCATTCCCCATCCGTTTCGTAAGAAAGACGACCTTCATAAATCAAATCACGAAGCGGAAGCGTGCCACGCATGATTAACGTCTCGCCTTCGGCATAGACTTTCCCCGTACGTCCCCCTTCTTCTGGGGTTCTTGCGTCTAAAAACGGAATCACCAACTTTGCTTGGAACGAACAAGGTTTCTTGGCGTCCCAGCGATAAACAAAAACTTGATCGGGATAACTACAAAAGCATTCGCGATGAATGGAGTTACCATCGGCTTCAAACGAAGAAGCAACAACCCCTGTCTCCAATGACAGGGAACGTTCATAGTTTTTGACGTCTTTCTCATCAAACAACAAATGAATCTCGGAAAATTCAGAGAGACCGCCATGGGGAAAATTATTCGCGAATTCATTGGTCGCGAATATCACGCGTTCTTTTTCTACGCCGCCAAAGACAGACGCACCGAATTTGCCATTTCCAATCGGCAACGAATAACGCTCCCAGCCTTCTAAAGAATCTGCTGCAGGGGAACGATAGAACAATCGCATTTCATTTTCTTTCATAGGGATATCCTAACTCGCTTGATATTATAGCCTTTCATGTGGGAATCAAAAAAGCCTCCGAAGCACGGAGGCAAAGAAACGAGATTCGTTATTTCGTAACGGATTCCGGATGATTCTTCGATAACGGATCTTTGGCAAGAAGGGCATCCCATTCCGCGAAATCTTCTTTGGAAGGAGTGAAGACGTAAGGAATATTGCGGCCAATTTCATTATAGTCAAAGCCATTCCCAACCAAATATTTGTTTTCTTTGATGACTTTGCCGACGAAGTCCAATTTCACTTCCACTTGGCGTCTTGCCGGTTTATCCACAAAGACAGCAACTTTGACATCCTTTGGTTTCTTCGTCCAAAGGTATTGTTCTAGATACTGCATGGAGATACCCGTATCCACAACGTCTTCCACGATGACAATCGTTCTTCCTTCTGGATCGAAGCTCATGTCTTTTAACAAATTGACTTTGCCAGTCGTCGATGTTCCTTCATAAGAAGAAATATGAATGTAATCGACAATCACTGGTAATTTGACGTATTTCATCATGCCGATTAAGAACGTCATTGCCCCTTTCATGACGCAAAGCAAAATCGGTCGTTTTGTTTCATTCTTCAAAGCTTCCGTGATTTCTTCACCTACTTTTTGATAGCAGGCTTCAATTTCTTCGGATGTCATCACGATTTCGTGCATGGATCAACCTCTCTTAAAAAACACTTGGTTATTTAACCTTACTTCCTTTTGGCGGAAAATACCATCACAAGTTACCTTTTTGCTTCCTGAAAACGTTTTCAAGAAAAGTCGCTCTTTTATTTTTCTTGCTGTGCCTTGATAATAGAAACGTCGAAAAGACATTGTTCGTATAATTGCCGGATTGGCGGCGAGTCTCTACGTTGGACCATAATCCAACACTATGGGCAATGGAAAAAATCGTTTTTGCTTTTTCCATTCCAGAAACCCGCTTCAATTCTCAAACAAGGTTACGGGCAAAAAGGAGTAAACATGAAAAAGCATCTCAACTTCGTCGTCCTCGTCTTGGCCGCCGCTACTTTAGCTGGCTGCAACAACACTGGTTCTTCTTCGGGAGATTCCGCTGCTTCCACCACCTTAAAGGCTGGCCTTATCACCTTACACGACGAAAATTCGACCTATGACAAAAACTTCATTGACGCGTTCAAAGCCGCTTGCGCAAAGAAAGGCGTGACCCCCGTCATTCAAACCGGTGTTCCAGAAGGGAACGAATGCTACACTCAAGCTGCCGATATGGCGGATCATGGGTGCAATTTTGTTTTTGCGGACTCTTTCGGTCATGAAGACCATATGATCCGTGCCGCTCGTGAATTCCCGAATGTTCAATTCTCTCACGCTTCCGGACAAAAAGCTCACACATTAAAATTGGCGAACTTCCATAACGCTTTCGCTTCTATCTATGAAGGCCGTTATCTCGCTGGCGTTGCTGCCGGTTTGAAATTACAAGCCATGATTGAAGCCAAACCTGAAACTTCAACAAACATTGGTTACGTCGGCGCCTACCCCTTTGCCGAAGTCATTTCTGGCTATACCTCTTTTTATCTCGGTGTCCGTTCGGTCGTTAAGAAAGCCACAATGACCGTTACCTTCACCAATGAATGGTATGACGAAACTAAAGAAAAGACTTCTGCTGAAAATTTGATTGAAAACTACCATTGCTCCATCATCTCCCAACACGCTGACTCTTGGGGCGCTCCGACTGTTTGCGAAAACGCTACAGTTCCTAACGTGACCTATAATGGTTCCACCGAATCGAAATGCCCCAAGACTTATCTCATTTCTTCTCGTATCAATTGGGAACCTTATTTCGAACACTGCTTTGATCAATTGGCTAATAAAGGCACCATCGAAACCGATTATACCGGTGAACTCGGCTCCACTCTTTATGATGGGTCTGTTGCTCTCACTGCTCCGGGTAAAGTTGCCGCTGTCGCAAACACCGAAGAAAAATTAAACGATGTCGCGGCGAAACTCCGCGCTGGCACGCTTCATGTCTTCGATACTTCCTCCTTCACGGTGAGTGGCGACAATGTCACTAGCAACGTCACGGTTGATGCTGAAGGCCATGTCACTTCTTACAAGGCCGACGTCGATCCAGATACTGCTAATACTGCTGATACCGAAGTGGTTGAAAAAGATAGCAATGGCAAATCTTACATTGCCGAAAGCACGAAACGCTCTGCTCCTTATTTCCAACTCCACATCGATGGCATCACGCGCATCGATAACACCAAGCAAAACTAAGCGTCCATCATAAGTTCTTTAACGGAACGCTTGCCCAGGGGGAATTTCTTCCCCTTGGGCTTTGTCTTTTTGAGGTAAAACCATGACAGAAACGCGACTTCCATATCTTGATTTGGAACATATCTCCAAATCTTTTGGCCCCGTCCATGCCAATCAAGACATTAGTTTAAAAGTCTTTCCGGGCGAGATTTTGGCGTTGCTTGGCGAAAACGGCAGCGGAAAAACCACTCTGATGAATATGCTTTCTGGCATCTATCGCCCTGATAGCGGCTCTATTTTTGTATTGGGCGAATTAGCCACGATCAATTCTCCAAAAGATGCCTATGCCTATCATATCGGCATGATTCACCAACACTTCAAACTCATCGAAGTTTTCACGTCATTAGAAAACATCCTTCTCGGCGTCCCTCATAATAAAAAAGAAAAAAACAATCCTGATTCCTATGACAAAGGTTCGGCGAAAGATGCGAAAAAACTGGTCACCAAGATTTGTCAGAAATATGGATTCCAGCTTGATTTAGATAAAAAAGTCTACGACATGTCGGTTTCCGAAAAACAAACGTTAGAAATCGTGAAAACGCTTTATCGTGGCGCGGATATTTTGATTCTGGATGAACCGACAGCCGTTTTGACCCCTCTAGAAACCGAACGGTTGTTCCGCGTCATGCGGAATATGAAAGAGGATGGCAAATCCATCATCATCATTACCCATAAATTAAACGAAGTGTTGGCCATTTCGGACCGCGTTGCCGTCTTACGCAAAGGCGAATGCATTGGGAGTGTCAACACGAAAGACACCAATGAACTTGCCTTAACCGAAATGATGGTCGGCAAGAAAGTGGAACTCAAGATTGACCGTGATGAACCGATTCATCCAACACCGCGTCTTGAAGTGGAGAACCTTTGCTGCCGCAATGAATTCGGCCGGGAAGTCCTTCATTCAGTCTCTTTCACGGCCAATAGTGGCGAAATCTTAGGCATTGCCGGGATTTCTGGTTCTGGTCAAAAAGAATTGTTAGAAGCTATTGCTGGCTTGCAACGCACCAGCCAAGGCGATATTTATTACAACGATTATGACGATAGCGAAGAACGGATTGATTTAAAGAGCAAGAGCGCAGCCCAAATCCGGAATCTCGGCGTTCGTCTTGCTTTCGTTCCTGAAGACCGGTTAGGCATGGGCCTTGTCGGCGATATGGACTTAATCGACAACATGATGCTTCGTTCCTATCGTTCAGGCAAAACGCAATTTGTTGACCGAAATGCCCCTGCTGCTTTAGCCGATCAGGTGGTGAAAGAACTTAACGTCAGTACCCCTTCTTTACACACCTCTGTCCGTAAACTTTCGGGCGGGAACGTCCAAAAGGTTTTGGTTGGCCGAGAAATTGCGAGCAGCCCAAAAGTGTTGATGGTTGCCTATCCAACCCGCGGCTTGGATATCAATTCTTCTTATATGATCTATCATCTTTTAAACGAGCAAAAGAAAATCGGTGCGGCCGTCATTTATGTCGGCGAAGACTTGGATGTATTGCTTGCTCTTTCTGACCGTATCTTAGTGCTTGGTGATGGTGAAGTCCGTGGCATTTTAGATGCACGGAAAACCAATAAATCGGAAGTTGGTCTTTTGATGACCAAACAACAATCGGCTCCGAAAGAGGAGCAGGAAGGAGCGGCCCATGCCTAAGAAAAATAAATTATTTCGTTTTCGTGCGCCCTTCCATTTGGTGAAGCGAAACGACATGCGTTGGTGGCAAGCCTTATTGTTCCGCTTGGGCGCCGTTGTCGTTGGCTTGTTACTCATGTGTCTTGTCCTTTGGATCATGGTGAACGCCAATCCAGCCGCCGTCTTTAGCAATCTCGTTTCTGGTTGTTTTGGCTCGCAAAGACGGACTTGGGTCACGTTCCGGAAAATGGCGTTATTACTTGGTGTTGGTCTTGCTTTGATCCCTGCCTTCCGCATGCGTTTCTGGAATTTGGGTGGCAACGGCCAGATTTTAATGGGCGATTTAGCCGCCATCATGTGCATGTACTTCTGTGGGGCAGCCGGTTGGCCAAACTGGGCCATCATCTTATTGATGATTCCTTCGGCGATCTTAGCTGGCGCCATTTGGGGCGTTATCCCTGCGATTTTTAAAGCATTCTTTAATACGAACGAATCGTTGTTCACCTTAATGATGAACTACATTGCCGCTGGTCTTGTTACCATCTTCTTAGGTGCCGTCGTGACTTCGGGCTCTGGCACGTTACCAATGCAAGAAGCCGGCCACTTCGTCTCCATTGGGGGCAACGATTATTTGTTGGTGATTCTCATCATTGCCGCTGTCTTAGCCTTCATCTACGTTTATTTGCGCTTCTCAAAACATGGCTACGAATTAGAAGTCGTCGGCGATTCGGAGAATACCGCGAAATATATCGGTATCAATGTGCGTTGGAGCGTGGTTCGCACCATGGCATTAAGCGGCGCTTTGTGTGGCTTGATTGGATTACTTTTAGCTGGTGCGATGGATTACACCATTACAGCAGATTCTGCCCAAAACATGGGCTTCACTGCCATTATGGTGGCTTGGTTAGCCAAGTTTGATCCTTTCGCGATGCTTGGCACATCCTTCTTAATTGCTTTCTTAGACAACGGCATGGCTTCTGGCGTGCAGCGCGCCTTTGGCATCACGAATAACTCCATCGGCCAAATCGTGATCGGCATCGTTTATTTCTGCATCATTGCCGTGGAATTCTTCATCAATTACCGTATCCGGCGCAATCATCCTACGTTAGATGTTAGCGTGAACGCCGAGAAAGGAGGCAAATAATCATGAATTTCTTTGGGGTTATTTTACCGAGCGCCATTTCTATCGCGACCGTATTCTTATTTGGTTGCCTTGGCGAAACCATCATGGAAAAAGCCGGTCATTTGAACTTAGGCATTCCTGGTGTCATGTGTTTAGGCACATATGGCGGTTGCCTTGGTGTCGCGATTTATATGCATGGCAATTATGAAAATCCAAACTTTGCTGCCTTGCTGATTGTGGCTTTGTTATTTAGCGCTATCTTCTCCTCGATTGGGGCGCTGATTTATGCCTTATTGACGGTGACGCTTCGTTGCAATCAGAACGTGACGGGTCTTGCCTTAACGACGTTTGGTGGCGGATTTGCCGATTATTTCATGTCGCAAGTCGATCAATCGCACTTCGCGGTTGCTTCAAAAACATTATCTTCTCATCTTACGTTTCCCGATACTTGGGGCGGTGCGTTTGGCCGTATTTTCTTAGGGCATAGCTTCTTGGTTTACCTCGCGATCGTTTTGGCGATTGGAACGGCCATCGTGCTAAAATACACCAAAGTCGGCCTTTCCTTACGGGCGGTTGGAGAGAATCCTGGCACGGCCGATGCCGCGGGTATCAACGTTACCCGTTATAAGTATTGCGCTATCGTTATCGGTTCTATCATCGCTGGATTCGGTGGTCTCTTCTACGTGATGAACTATGTGGGTGGTTCTTGGGAAAATAGTTCCACCATTCAAGCGTTTGGTTGGTTAGCTATCGCGTTGGTTATCTTCACCGTCTGGAAACCTGGATTAGCCATCCTTGGTTCCATCATCTTTGGCTTGCTTTACATCTTACCGAACTATGTGGCAGGCTTATCTTTGGTGGCCAAAGAAACGTTCAGCCTTTTGCCCTATGTCGTCACCGTCTTAGTCTTGATTGTGACTTCGATCATCGGGAAGAAGGGCGTTCAACCGCCAGAAGCGTTAGGGCTACCCTACTTCCGCGAGGAACGGTAAAGCAAAAACGTCGGAACCATTTGATTCTGATGTGTACCCCAAATCCTGGACACAACAGGAGGAGGGGTATTTTTCGTGAAATACGCATTGGAATTCAAACTTGAGTGTATCGACAAGTATAAAAAG
>CADAXQ010000021.1 GCA_902791935.1 uncultured Erysipelotrichaceae bacterium
CTCGTTTCGACTCACGAAGTAGTCAGATATAGGAGTGTGATGGCCAAAAATCCCGATGAACCCGAGACTAGGTAGCCCTTACGTGCAAATCAGTACTTTAAATTAAAATAGGGGTGCAAATACCTATGGAGGGGGGTGCAATTGTATCATTTTCGTAGTATGTTGCCAGCAAACAAGTAAGGCCTGGTTTGTCCAGGCCTTTTTGTGACTCCTAGGAAAACGGCATTTCTTTCGCCTTTTCCTCTTGTATTCCCCGTCACAATCGCGGATAATCATAGATGCAGATGATCCTCGGGTAGGCTCTGCAGACGCTCATGCTTACATGGGTGGCTTCCTTCGGGAGACCACCCTTTTGTTTGCTAGAGGAGGAATATGGACGAGATAGAACGGGTAAAAGAAGTGCTTCGTGCCCCACTAGAACAAGCGGGCTATGAACTCGCGGATGTCAGTTTAAGCCGCGACAAAAACGGATTAACACTCCATGTCTTCGTGGATCGGGATGTCCCGATATCGCTCGATGACATCGTGGAGGTGAGCAATCTCATCAATCCCTTGTTAGATCAAGCGGACCCCATCTCCGACCCCTATCTCCTCGACGTTTCGTCCTTAGGGTCTGAAAAGCCACTCCATCTCGATCGCCTTGAACATTATGTTCACCAATATGTGAACGTTCATCTCACCCATCCTTATCAAGGGGAGAACATCTTAGAAGGCGAACTGACGGATGTCACCCCCGAAACCGTCACCTTATTACTCACCATCAAGACGCGGAAACGTTCCGTTGTCCTTCCTAGGGCCGATATTGACAAAGCCCGTTTAGCCATTCGTTTCTAATTGTGTTTGAGGAAAAACTATGAATGTAAAAGAATTCCAAGCTGCCGTCGATGCGATCGCGGAAGCCAAAGGCATCTCCCACCAAGCCGTCATCAATGCGCTTCATGACGCATTACAAGCCGCTTATATCCGTTATTTAAAAGGCGGAAATGATGCGGATGTCGAAGTCACGATCGACGAAGAAAACGGCTATGTCACGATTGCTCAAGTCAAGAACGTCGTGAAAGACGTCCAAGATGACTATCTTGAAATCTCGCCAGAAGACGCGAAAGCAAACGCCGAAGAGACACTGGCCCGTATCCAAGACGATATGTCGCAGCTCAAGCGCAACCAAGCTTCGCAAAAGAACGACATGCGGCATTTAGCCGATTTGATCAAAGTCGAAGAAAAGAACATCAAAGTTGGTGGCAAATATCGGATTTATTGCCCATTTGAAACGCTTTCGAAGTTAACGACCTCTTCGATTAAGACGGTTTTACGGCAAAAAATTGCCGAAGCCGGACATGAAGTGCTTTACGAAATCTATAAAGACCACATTGGTGAATTAGTCACCGGTACCGTAGAAGCCGTTTCTCCGAACTCCGTCTCTGTGAATATTGGGAAAGGCACAACCGATCTTTATAAAGAAGACTTAATCGGCGAAGAAGATTTCAAACCTGGCGATCCCATCAAGGTTTACATCGAAGAAGTGCAACAACCGAAAGATGAGAATGGCCATTCTCCGAAAGGTGCTCAAATCAAAGCCACCCGTTCTTCGGAAGGCTTCCTCAAACGCCTCTTTGAAGAAGAAATCCACGAAATTTATGATGGCACTGTCGTCATCAAAGGCATCGCCCGTCGCGCTGGCGTACGAAGCAAAGTCGCGGTTGCCTCGGTGAATGACGACGTCGATCCGATCGGCGCTTGCATTGGGCCAGGCGGATCCCGTATCCAAAAGATCGTTTCGCAATTAGGAAATGCGAAATACAAAGAAAAGATTGATATCATTCCTTATTCCGATTACACGCCGCTTTACTTGGCGGAATCGTTACGTCCCGTCGAAGTACTTGGCGTCAAAATCATCGATGAGCACTCCGTTCCTTATCCAACGGCTGCCGTGGTGATTGATGACGATCAATACGCGGTTGCCATCGGCAAACGGGGGAGCAACGCCATCCTTGCCAATAAATTAACCGGCTGGAATATTCGGGTTTATAAGAAATCCGATGCCGAAGCGGAAGGCTTGGACTATGTCCCATTAGAGACGATTCAGAAAGAAGCGGCCGAATTCAAGAAGAATCAAGAACGCGCCGCTTATGCGAAACGCTCTGCCGAAGAAGCGGCAGCTCGTGCCGAAGAGACGAAGGCAGCCATTGCGCCATCTACTCCAGTCATGCCAGAAGCTGACGAAAGTGAAGTGGAAGAAGCCGTTGAGACACCCGTGATGCCCGCTGCTCCTGAAGCGAAGCCAGTCGAAGAAGCAAAACCCGTGGAAACACCGGTTGCTCCTACACCAGAAGCGAAACAAGAACCGGTCGCTCCCGTCGAACCTTTGGCCGTCAAGACGACGAAGACGCTCGACGAACTCGAAAAAGAGTTGGCCGAATCGTCGCAATCCGAAAAGAAGGGTGGTCGTTCCTTCCACGAAAAAGGCAAATCGAAACGGCCGCATAACATCTCTGAAAAAGAGGTGGCTCATGCGAAACCTGAAGAGACGCCAGCCAATAAGATGCCAATCTACTCTGAAGAGGAATTGGCCGAAATCGAAAAGGAAGAAAACGCCGAACAACTCGATACGAACGGCGAAGACGAATCCTTTGACGATTACAGCGATTACGACGATTACTACGACGACAAGAAGTAATCTTGACCCTTCCTTCTCCTCATTTTGGGGAGGGGGAAGGCTCTTGCATTTATAAAGAAAGGAGGAAAAACCGATGAATCAAGATCCTAGATTAGGATTTCTCGGAATCCTCTATTCTCGGGACAAAGCCTTGATTGGAGAGACGTTGCTTCACCAAGCGGAACAGGTCCGCTTCGTAGTGGTCGCTAATAACATCACGTCCAACGAAGGCAAGAAAATTCAAGCGAGCTTTGCCCGTCGCCACATCCCAATGGACATGAGTTTCACTGCCGAAGAACTCGGAATGGCCTTAGGGCACGATGCCGTGAACTTCGTCGGCATCACCGACAAAAAGGCGGCGGAAGCCTATGCCGTGAAATCATTACGGAAAGGAGTTAACGAATGAAGAAGAAACAACAATACGTGTCGCAAAAGAATCGAAACGAGGCTGCCATGCATCGGCAAGCCAACTTCGAATCGCGTCCTCATAACACGAAGAAAAAAGAGGAATACGCCAAAGTCAATGGTGGTGTTTTCGTTTATTCGAAACCCCTGACTGTGGCAGAACTTTCAAAAGCCATCAACGTTCCAGTCAACGCGATTTTGAAATTCTTATTCATGAATGGCAAAGTCGTGAACATCAACCAAACGTTAGACGATGAAACCATCGGCACCATCTGCTTGGAGTTCAATTATGACTTCAAGAAAGAAAAAGTCGTCGATGCCGAACATTTCGAAGACTTAGAGATTGCCGATGACCCGAAAGACTTAAAAGAACGCGCCCCTGTCGTTACGGTCATGGGACACGTGGACCACGGCAAGACCTCCATTATCGACGCCATTCGTCATACGAAGGTAGCCGAAGGAGAAGCGGGTGGTATCTCCCAAGCCATTGGTGCTTATCAAAAAGAGTTCCATGGCAAAAAGATCACGATTATCGATACGCCTGGGCACGCCGCGTTCACCGCGATGCGCGCTCGTGGGGCACAAGTCACCGATATTGTCGTGCTTGTCGTTGCAGCGGATGATGGCGTCATGCCGCAGACCGTCGAAGCGATTAACCACGCGAAAGCCGCGAACTGTGCCATCATCGTTGCCATCAACAAGATGGATAAACCCGGCGCCAATCCTCGCAAAGTCAAAGAAGAACTCATGGCCCATGACGTCATTGCTGAAGATTATGGCGGCGATGTCATGATGATCCCGGTTTCGGCCAAGACGGGACAAGGTCTCGAAGATTTACTTGAAGCCATCTTAGTCAAAGCGGAAATGATGGAACTCAAAGCCAATCCGAATCGTTATGCAATCGGCACGGTTTTGGAAGCAAATCTCGATAAAGGTGAAGGTCCAAAAGCCACGTTACTCGTGCAAAACGGCACGTTAACCAATAGCGATTACATCGTGGTTGGCGACATTTATGGCAAAGTCCGTCGCATGACGAACGACTATGGCCAAGTCGTGAAGACGGCTGGCCCATCGACTCCGGTGGCTGTCACTGGCTTATCGGCCGTTCCGAATGCCGGGGACCGCTTCATGGCGTTCCCAGACGAAAAAGAAGCGAAGGAAATTGCCGAAAAACGCGCTCTTGCCAAAAAAGAACAGCAACAAGCGGGAACTTCAGCCGCCACGTTAGCGGATTTGAATAACCTCGTGAATGCGGGCAAAGTCCAAACGATCAACGTCATTGTGAAAGCCGATACCGATGGTTCGGCCGAAGCGCTTCGCACCGCGTTAGAGAAACTTTCTAACGACCAAGTCAAAGTCAAAGTCATCTCGGCGATGGCTGGCGCCATCAATGATTCCGATGTCTTGCTTGCCCAGGCATCGCACGCGGTCATTTACGGGTTTAACATCCGTCCGGATGCCCATATTTCCGAAATGGCAGCCGAAGCGAAAGTCGAAATCCGTCCGTATCGTATCATTTACGAATTGCTTGATGAGATGTCGGCATTGATGAAAGGTATGTATAAGGCCGAAAAAGTCGAAAACGTTACCGGCCAAGCCGAAATTCGACACATCTTTAAGATTTCGCATGTCGGCGTTGTCGGTGGATCGTATGTCACTTCCGGCGTCATTAAAGCCGGCGAAAAAGTGCGGTTACTTCGTAACGGCGTCGTCACTTATGAAGGCAAACTAAGCTCGTTAAAACGGTTCAAAGATGACGCGAAAGAAGTCAAAGAAGGCTACGAATGCGGCATTACGATCGAAAACTATAACGACATCAAAGAAGGAGACATCATCGAAGGTTACGAGATGGTGGACAAAGAATAGATGGCGCAACGTCAAGGTCGGATTAAAGCCCTCGTCACGAAAAACATCTCGGATATTCTGACGTTTGAGTTAAAGAACTCGAAAGTCGGGATGCCGTGCGTGAATCACGTCGAGATGAATCGCGATAATACTTTAGCCAAAGTCTACGTGACGTTCTTAGGTTCCAAGAATCCGCAAAAGAATCTCGAAGAGCTCGAACGTTGCAAAGGCTATGTCCGTTCGTCTTTGGCGAAGAAGATGGATACCTATAAAGTGCCAGATATCCGCTTCATCTACGACACGACTTATGATGACCAAGAACGCTTAGAAGCGGTCTTAGCCAAAGAAGAGGCCGAAATCGAAGCCACGAAAAAGAAGGACTAAATGTTCCTTTTGCTCCCGTTATTGGGAGCTTTTTTAGTCGACTTTTTTCTCGAAATGGGGGCTCGTTTGTCCCCAAGCCGTTTCGTTTTGGAAGCCAAGTGACAGGGCAATGTCTTTCTTCACGCCAAGCAAAACAAAATGGGCTGGTTTCGTTTTCTTGGAAATCCGGGACATCCATTCTTGGAGAATGAGTTTTTGCGTTTTGGCACTTCCTTCTAAGGCAAAGAACTCAATCCGGTGTTTGCTCGTGAAACGATAGGCAAAAGCGCCAATCCGATGATGGTTTTGAAGCACTAAGAAATCTTGCTCGTCTTCTTTACGTTGACGGGTGGCAAACATCGTATTTCGCATATCTTCGGCGGTCAATAAAGGCCAATAAGAAATCGATGAATCGAGAATAGACTCATAACATGGGTGAATTCCAGCGAGGGATAAGTCGCCATTTTTCATTTTTTCACGGAAGTTCTTTAACAAAACGGGGCGTTCATTGGTCATCGATTGCAAGAATGTATCGATTTTTTGATCTTCAGGACTAAGTGGCAATGGTGGGAAAAATAGTGAAGCGTCAACTTCATTTTCATTCTTCCATTGCTCAAATAAGGATTCAGGGCAGAATAAAAACGGACGAATCTTTTGCTTGCCACGAAATTTTTCTATGGGTTTTAGCAAGGGGCAATCCTTGTTCCATAGTTGTTTAAAGAAAGCAAAATAGGCTTCGTCTAACGTAGAAAGAAGCAACAATTTGTTCCCATGGATTTCGTCGGATAGATAAGAAAATGCGGCGAGTTGTTCGAGATGTCGGCGTAACGAAGAAGAGAAACTAAGATCTTTCTCATGCGTTTTTAGGGAGGTCATAATATAGGCAGCAGGAACCGAGTGAACCGTAATTCCGAGCGCTTGGTACATCTCTAATTGGGAAGATGGCAATGGCTTGTCTTCTTCGAGATAGTAGTAGAAAAACGAAAGTTTCTTTTTCGCGTAGAGCGGGTAGCACGTTAATGCATTGGCTAACCAGTAGGAGCGAAGCGTTCCGTCTAACAAAACGACGATCTTGTCTCTATCTTGCAACAAAGAGAAGGACATATCTTCATCTCGCAACAAAGAAAGCGTGTGACGTAAGGCAAGAGAATTCATGCGTTTAGTGTAACGCAAAAAGGGGGTATGTCCCAAGAAAACGAATGGTTTTGAAGCCATGAAGGCGGTTTTCCTTTATAATAAGCCTCGCATGAAAGACGGAATTCTTTGTATCGATAAACCAGGCGGCATGACCTCTCGTCACGTGGACAATGTTCTGATGAAACGTTTTGGTCAAGCGAAGATTGGCCATTTTGGAACGTTAGATCCGTTCGCGACGGGCGTTTTGGTGATTGCCATCGGCAAAGGCACGAAGTTCTTGCCTTATTTAGATGATGCGTGGAAATGTTATGAAGCCACGTTAGAACTCGGAATAGAAACATCTACAGGAGATCCCGAAGGAGATATGTTTCAAAAAGCAGAAGTCCCGTCTTTTTCAAACGAACAAATCCAAGCAACCATGAAATCCTTTCTTGGTGTGAGTGAGCAAATTCCTCCGATGACAAGCGCCATCAAAATCCATGGCGTGCCGCTTTATAAAAAAGCCCATAAAGGGCAAGAAGTGGAACGTCAACCGCGCTCGATTACCGTCAAAGAAATGAAACTACTCTCCTATGAAAACCATACGTTACGTTTCTCTTGCACTGTCTCCAAAGGTACCTATATTCGAGTGCTTGGTATGGACCTTGCAAAACGGTTAGGAACCATTGGCTATTTAAGCGCGTTACGTCGTACGAAACTTGGGCCATTTTCCCTTTCTGACTGCCATCCGTTAGATACCGTAACAGAAAATGATGTCACGGATCCTTCTTGTTATCTTCAGGGCTATCCCATTTATGAAGTGAAGCCCGAAGAGAAGAAAAGAATTATGGACGGGGCAAGCTTAACGTTGCCCTCTTTCCTCGGAGACAAAATCTTAGTCAAAGACGGTGAACAAGTATTAGCCGTTTATCGTTATGTCCCTGAAAAAGGCCGTTATGAAGCAGAACGGGGGCTTTTCTAATATGGAAATCCGGATTTTAATGCCAGGGGTAAAACAGCCTTCTTTCTCCGATGGGGCCTTGCTTTTAGGGAACTTTGATGGGGTGCATCGGGGTCACCAAACCCTGGTTTTTGCTGCGCGAAACGTAGAGTCACACGTTGGAGTGCTGCTTTTTCAAGGGAATCCAACCGACTTTTTCCCCAATCACAAATCTTCAAAAATCTTAACGACCTGGGAAGACAAGGTTCGTCTCTTTGCGTCACTCGGCGTCGAATACGCATACTTGTTGCCATTAGATGCTTCCTTGTTCCGAGAAAGCAAAGAAGAGTTCATGGAAAAAGTGCTTCGCCCTTTGAACCCAGGATATTTGGTGGTTGGCACTGACTATACGTTTGGACGCCATGCCGAAGGAAAGGTCGAAGACCTTAAGAAGGAATTCTCAGTTTTGGCGTTGCCACTTTTATCCGAAGAGGGAAAAAAGATCGCTACTAGAACCATCATTGAAGAAATCGAAGAAGGCAACATCAGCAAAGCCAATGAAGACCTAGGCCATGACTACCAAATTAGAGGTCAAGTCATAGAAGGATTCCACAACGGCAGAAAAATTGGTTATCCAACCGCGAATCTTTGTTTGTCAGATCCCTATGTTTTGCCAAAGTCTGGCGTTTATGCGGGCTGGACAGAAGTGGATGGCGTCTCTTATCCTTCAATGATTAACGTCGGCTCCAATCCCACGGTCGGAAAGCTTCATCATCCGATTATCGAAACGCATCTTATTGATTTCACAGGCGACTTATACGGCAAAATGGTTACCGTATCGTTCCATTCTTATTTAAGAGGCGAAAAGAAGTTCGCGGATTTATCGGCGTTAGAAAATCAATTAAATTCAGACCTAATTACCATAAAAAAGGTATTAAAATAATTCGACAATAACAAGTTATATTTTTACCTAAAATAAATACAAAAGGTAAAAAAAGAAGCGCTTTATGCGCTTCTTTTCGTATTGCCTTTATTTTCCTTCGAGCAATGCTTGCTTTTCCGCTTTTTGATGTGCGTCGAATTTCTTCCGCTCCGCCGTGTCCAAGATCCGTTTCCGCATCCGGATGACATGAGGGGTGATTTCAACAAGTTCATCGGAGTTGATGTAGTCCAAGCAAGCCTCCAAAGACATCTTGCGTGGCGCCTTTAAGACGATCATGAGTTCACGGGTCGAAGAACGGACGTTTGTCATCGGCTTCTTTTCCGTGCAGTTAACCGCTAAGTCAACGGGGTAACGATGTTCGCCGACGATCATGCCTTCGTAGCAAATATCACCAGGAACAATGAACATCGTGCCGTGTTCTTCGACTTTTTGTAAGGCGTATGATGTCGCTGGATTCTGCCCTTTATCTGTAGAAACCAAGACACCGATATTCCGTTCGCCGACATCGGCTTTTACCATCGGACGATATTCTTTGAACGAATGGTTGATGATGCCATAACCTTTGGTCATCGTTAAGAAGTTCGAGACAAAACCAATGAGGCCACGAGAAGGAATCACGTAATTCAAACGCGTGATGGTTCCGTTGTCGTTCATATCGATGAGTTGCGCGCTACGATTGCCAAGTGTCGTCATCATATCGCCGACAAATTCATTCGGAACATCAATCTGCAAGTCTTCGAATGGCTCGCATTTGACGCCATTGATTTCTTTGATGATGACTTGGGGTTTGGCGACTTCAAGTTCGAAACCTTCCCGACGCATGGTTTCAATTAACACGCCAAGGTGAAGTTCACCACGGCCCGAGACAATCCAGGATTCTTTGTTCGGAACGCGTTCGAATTTCAAAGAAACATCGCGTTGCGTTTCGAGATACAACCGTTCCTCAATCAAACGGGCGGTGACTTTCTTACCATCTTGTCCACGAAGAGGCGAAGAATTCGTGCCGAATTCCATTTGTAACGTTGGCTCATCGACACGGAGTGGCGGCAACGCTTCTAATTGCTTCGGATCACAAACTGTATCTGAGACGCCGATATCGGTTAAGCCAGCAATGCCACAGACATCACCTGCCGTGACTTCTTGGACTTCGTTTTTCTGCATGCCATAGAACGTATAGAGTTTCATGACTTTGAAGTTTGTCTTCGAGCCGTCTTTACGTAAATCAGTTAACGTATCTCCGACATGGACCACGCCACGACGGACGGTGCCAATCCCAATTCTTCCGACGAAATCGTTATAGTCCAAGAGGGCGCTTTGCCATTGGAATGGTCCATTGGGATCGCATTTCGGGGCAGGGATATATTTCAAAATCAAGTCAAATAAGCAATCCATGCCAGGTTTTTGGGTAGCCGGATCAGGATCCATCGAGGAGGTGCCATTTAATGCCGAGACATAGCAGACAGGGAAGTCCAATAAATCATCAGGGGCACCAAGTTCAATAAAGAGGTCTAAGACTTCATCGACCGCTTTTTGCGGATTGGCATTTGGGCGGTCGACTTTATTAATGACAACGATGGGACGAATATGGTTTTCCAAAGCGTTCTTTAAAACAAAACGGGTTTGCGGCATGGTGCCTTCATAGGCATCCACCAAAAGCAAGCACCCATCGACCATGTGCATAATCCGTTCGACTTCGCCGCCGAAGTCCGCGTGCCCAGGGGTATCGACGATGTTGATTTTCGTATCTTTATATTTAATGGAGGTCGTCTTGGCCAAAATCGTGATGCCACGTTCGTGTTCGATCGGGTTGGAATCCAACATACGATCTTGAATGGCTTCATTTGCCCGGAAGGTATGAGACGCCGTCAATAACGAGTTCACCAAGGTCGTTTTGCCATGGTCAACGTGCGCAATAATCGCAATATTCCGAATGTCCATAATCTTCTAACCTCCCAAAAATGCCTTGACAATTTTAGACGTTAGCGCGTGTGCGCGCAAGGAAAAGTGCAAGTTCTCGTTGCTTTTCTTCGATTTCTTCGCTATAGTTTTTCCTGCAGCGTGCCTTTGTATCGCCACTCTTTGTTGACGTTACTTAGACAACGCCAAGTCACGTTCGAAAGGAGAAAGAGCTCATGTTAACTAAAGAAGAAAAGAACGTCATCATCCAAAAGTACGGCAAAAATGCCAAGGACACCGGAAGCACCCAAGTCCAAGTTGCCATCTACACGAAACGCATTCAAGAATTGACCGCGCACCTCA
The DNA here is from genome assembly GCA_902791935.1 of uncultured Erysipelotrichaceae bacterium. GTDB lineage: Bacteria > Bacillota_I > Bacilli_A > RFN20 > CAG-826 > UBA4951. The sequence continues at coordinate 10,528 of CADAXQ010000021.1, forward strand.
AGAAAAACAAAGGGGATGCCACCGCGAAACGTTCGTTAACCGAACTCGTCGGCAAACGCCATTCGCTTCTTGCTTATCTCGAAGCCAATGATCACGATGCCTACGTCGCGCTTATTCAATCGCTTGAACTTCGTAAATAAGCAATTCTACGAAACAAAAAGCCCTTCGGGGCTTTTTTCTTTGCCTGAGACAGCCATGCATCGTTAGTTTTCATAGCCCACCCGTTTTAGGTGTGGTAAGATACCAAAGTAATACATAAAGGAAAAAAGAATGAGCAAACAAGTATTCCAACTCGAATTTGAAGGCCGTCACCTTCAAGTCGAAACGGGCGAAATTGCCAAACAAGCTGATGGCGCCGTTTTCGTCCGCTTCGGAGACACTGTGGTACTCTCTACCGCGTGCTGCTCCGATCAACCGAAGCCAGGAGATTTCTTCCCACTTACGGTCGACTACATCGAAAAGCAATATGCTTCGGGAAAAATCCCGCAAAGCTTCTTACGTCGTGAAGGTTCTCCCGACGAACATCAAACGTTAAGCGCGCGTCTCATTGACCGCCCGATTCGTCCTTTGTTCGCGGAAGGATTCCGTAATGAAGTTCAAATCGTGAACACCGTCATGTCTTGTGACCCTGAATGCCCACAAGAAGTGACCGCCATGCTTGGCTCCTCGTTAGCCCTTTGCATCTCAGACATTCCGTTTGACGGCCCAATCGCCGGTGTCGTTGTTGGCCGTATCGATGGTCAATTCGTTATTGATCCGACCGTGGAACAACGGGCGAAATCCGACATTAACTTAACGGTTGCTGGTACGAAAGACGCCATTATGATGGTTGAAGCCGGCGCTGCCGAAGTTCCAGAAGAACAAATGCTCGATGCCATCATGTATGGACATGAAGCCATCAAGAAACTCTGCGCGTTCGAAGAAGAAATCATCAAAGCCGTTGGCAAACCGAAACGCCACATCGATCTTTATGCACCGGACCCAGATATCGTCAAAGACATCTACGACCGCATTAACGATCGTATGGTCGATGCCATCGATCACACGATGGACAAACTCGAACGCCAAGACAAAATCGATGCGCTTAAGAACGAAATTATTGAAGACTATGACGCGCGCGAATATAAGAACGAAGCGGAACATAGCAAGACCATGATGATGGTCGGCGACATCTTAGAAGGCATGGTTGCCAAAGAAGTTCGCCGCTTAATCATTGAAGACAAAGTTCGTCCTGATGGACGTAAAGTCGATGAAATCCGTCCTTTGGACGCTCAAGTCGACCTCTTGCCACGTGCCCATGGCTCTGCCATGTTCACCCGTGGCCAAACCCAAGTCATCTCGACTACGACCTTAGGGCCTCTTACGGATGCGCAGATCATCGACTCCTTAACCGGAGATGCTGATAAGACATTTATGCATCAATATAACTTCCCGCCGTATTCTGTCGGTGAAATCGGAAGAATCGGCCGTCCAGGACGTCGGGAAATCGGACATGGCGCTTTAGGCGAAAGAGCCTTAAGCTACGTTATTCCTTCGATTGATGAATTCCCTTACACGATTCGTTGTGTGGCGGATGTCGTCGAGTCCAATGGCTCGTCCTCTCAAGCGTCTATCTGCGCCTCTTGTATGTCGTTGATGGCTGCTGGTGTTCCGATTAAGAACATGGTTTCTGGTATCGCGATGGGCTTAATCACCGATGATCCAAGCCGTTCGCCCGATAAAGAAACGAACCATTACACCATTTTGACCGATATCCAAGGCATGGAGGATCACTTCGGCGATATGGACTTCAAGTGCGCTGGCACGAAGAACGGTATTACCGCCCTTCAAATGGATATCAAGATCCATGGCGTTACCCGTGAAGTCTTAAGCGAAGCGCTTGAACAAGCGAAGAAAGCGCGTGCAGAAATCCGTGAAGTCATGGCCAAAGCCATCCCAGAACCGCGCAAAGAAGTCAGCAAGTGGGCTCCGAAGATGGTTACGTTCAATATTGATCCAGACAAGATTCGTGATGTCATCGGCACGGGTGGCAAAGTCATTAACGACATCATTGCCAAGTGCGGGCAAGTGAAGATTGATGTTGAAGAAACCGGAAAAATCACGATTTATCACACCGATAAAGAGATGATTGAGAAGGCCAAGCAGATGATTGATGATATCGTTCGCGAAGCCAAAGTCGGCGAAATCTACGAAGGAAAGGTCACCCGCGTTGAAAATTACGGCGCGTTTGTGAATCTCTTCGGGGATACAGATGGCCTTTGCCACGTGTCCCGTCTCGATTGGAAGTATATCGATGACGCGACCCACGTCGTCAAAGTTGGAGACACCTTAAAAGTGGTGGTCATCGGCCTTGAAGATGGCAAGATTAAGCTCTCTCACCGCGAATTCGTGGAGAAACCTGCCGATTATGTGGAACGTCCAGAACGCAGCGAAAGCGATCACTCTCCGCGCAACCGTAACAACAATGGACGCGATTTCCATCGTTCTAACGGAAACCGTAACAACGGCAATCGCCATTAATCGATTCTGAACGAAAGACTCGTTACCAAGCGTAGCGAGCCTTTTTCTATATCTTGTAATTCACATCAAAGAACGCAAGAACGATGCATGGAAGCAAAGAGAAAGAAACAAGGGTAAAAAAAGAACTGTTTAAAATGAAAAAAATAAGCAGTGAAAAAATATTGTTTGTGAAAGAATATATTGACTAAAAATTAAATAAGAAACGTTCTAAGAATATTTGAGTGGAAACAGTTGGCAGCGAAAAGGAAGAAGTAGCAAAAAAGAAAAACAGGGTAGGGCAAGAATCATTTCGATCTCAAGTCCGTCATAAAAATGATTCGGTGATAGTAGAGGCAGCGCAAACAAAAATTCATTAAATAAAATATGGTCAATGTAAAAATGCAATGGCAAATTGTAAATATCGAGAAATGAGAAAACAAAGAAAAACATAAAAAGATCGATAAAAAATTAAGCGAAAATGAATGATAGAAAATAAGGCAATATATAGCACTGAAAAACAAGAGAAGTGGAAGCGGGTTATCAAAGTACTAAAAATGCTTAAATTATTATTTATAGTTAAATTTGATTAATCATGAATATTAATCATTTTTAATTCGATAAATATTAAAATATAACAATTTTGATATAAGACTAATAAAATACTAATAAATAACTAGTTATAAATTTTGATATACCGCTGTTTTCCTCGATAGTTTTTCTGCTGATATTTTGGACTTCCGCAAACGAATGGTTGTTGCCATCAAAAAATATTTTGAACATTTGATAAAAATAAAATTGGTGTCGATTTTATTTTGAAAATTGCTTTAAAAAATTACTGTCAGTTAAAATCAGTTTATTTTCTTGATTTTGCATCCTGCGTTATAATCGCTTTGCTTTGAAAGGAGCGCTTTATGAAAATCCTTATTGCTTCTGATATTCATGGACGTATTACTCGGATGAGACGTTTGGCGGAAGTTTTAGATTCGTACGAACCTGATAAAATTATTCTTTGCGGTGACTATGCTTACAATGGGCCAAGAAACGGTGTCCCCGATGATTATGATCCAATGGGCGTTATTCAAATTTTGAATCGTTATGCTGACCGTATCATTGGAGTTAAGGGCAACTGTGATTCTCGTGTGGACGAGATGCTTCTCCATTTTTCTTTGAAGGACTACCAGCGGATTTCGCTTAACGGTATTTTCATGGAGCTTTATCATGGGGATGACTTCTCTTTGCCAATGGTCGAACATATCCCTGGCGATCTTCTTATTTCTGGTCACACGCATGTCCCCGTATTGTGTGAAGAAAACGGCTGCGTTTTGATCAATCCCGGTTCTGTCTCTTTTCCCAAAGGCGGAAGCGAACCCTCCTATGTTATTATGGAGGACCGGCACATTGAACGACGTCGCCTTGCTGATGAAGCTGTTTTAGACCAGTTGGATTTCTAACTTTTTCAAAATCCGTCGCGACTATCTTTATTTTTCGCAGCGAAAAAGTATTTTTTCGTTTTCTTATGCGTGTCTAATATTTATAATATTACAGGTAGGTTAAATGATACGTATCTTTATGCATGCGTAAGCAAAACCAAGTAATAGGAGTGATTCATGAGCGATAAAGTCAAAATTTTCGCCTTGGGCGGTCTCGATGAAGACGGCAAAAGCTGTCTCGTCGTAGAAGTGAACGATGAGATTTATGTGGTTTCTTGTGGGATTAACTATCCCGATCGCACCATGCCTGGTGTCGATTATTTGATTCCTGACTTCACTTATTTGAAAGAAAACAAAGACCGCGTCAAGGCTTATCTTTTGCCTCACGGTCACGATGACGAAATGGGCGGCTTGGTCTATATCTATAACGAAGTGCCAGCGCCTGTTTATGCTTCTCGTGCCACACTCATGATGTTAGAGACATTTGCCCGCCACGTCGGCGCAAACGTGAAATTCGATGAACATGTGGTGGAGGCTTCCTCTTCGTTCTATATTGGCGCAAGACGGTTTTATTTCTTCCAAACCTCGCATAACATCGCACAATCTAGTGGTATTGCCATCTCTACTTCGTTAGGGAACGTCGTAATCACGAGCGATTTCGTGATTGAAAATAATGCGACTTCTGCCTACAAGACCGATTTGAATATGATTGCGAAAGTGGCAGAAAATCCGACGTTGGTCTTACTTCCCGAATCGCTTTATGCTTCTCGCCCTGGCTATACGGCCCCGAAATATAAGCTCACTCCGCTCATTGAGCAGGAAGTGAAAGACGCCCCAGGACGGGTATTTGTCGCCCTTTATGGTTCTAACTTTTATAACGTTGACGAGCTTGTGTCTTTGGCTATCGCTTCTCATAAACGCATTGTTCCTTACGATGAAGATACGGCGGATATGTTAAAAGCCATGCAGGCTTCCGAACAAATCGCCATTCCCAGAGATAATTTTGCCCCGTTTGACGACATTAACCGTTACCGGGCCCAAGAATTGATTGTCTTGATGCTTGGCTTTGGAACGCGTTTGTTCCGCAAAATCGCTCTATTGGCGGCTGGTCAATCTGAACGGATCCGTCCGATTTTCTTAGACGCTAACGACACTTTCATTATCGCTTGCCCAGCGAACGACAACACAGAAATCGAAGCGACAGATGCTTTAGACGAACTCTATCGTTCCGGTTGCCACGTCCATTCGTTAGGCAAAAAAGAGTTCTATCGTATGCATGCCTCTGAAGAAGACTTGAAGATGATGATTTCTTTGCTTCATCCGAAGTATTACATCCCAGTGAAAGGCTACTTCAAGGATATGTTGGCCAGTGCTGAAAATAGCTTATCCATGGGTGGTTATTTGAATCACAATTCCGTTTTCTTGATGGAAAACGGCACTGTCGTTCACTTTGATGAACACGGAGCAAAACTGGTGCCGAATGAAGTGCCTCATGGTGACATTATGATTGATGGCATCGGCGTTGGTGACGTTGGATCTGCCGTTTTAAGCGAACGGGAAAAATTAAAGCAAGGCGTTGTCGTGATGGCAGTCACCATTGATCCAAAGACACGCAAAATCGTCGCTGGACCGGACATTCAGTTCCGAGGGTTAGTGATGATGGGCGACAGCGATGCATTAATGCGCGATGTTACCAAAGCGTTCAATGAAACGTTAAAAGAGGGCTTAGACGATCCAAAAATGTCGTTAGAAGAAGTGCAGTCCTCTCTTTATGACCATTGTTCGCGGCTCATCCGCCGTCAAAGCGGAAAAGAACCCATGGTTTTGCCAATCATTGTGCAACGTCCGTAAAAGAAGAATTTCATAGAGGCTTTTGAAGATGCAGGAAGAGCGGGTTTATACGCATCGTCAATTGTTACGTGCCCTTGGTGTCGGCATTGTTTTGCTGTCGATGATATTTTTAATTTCCCCCTTTTCGACGCATATGTGGGGCATCGCTTTCCTTTTTGTCTATCTTTTCGGCCTCACTTATTATTGGTTTTTTCAACCGTTATTGATGGCCTTAGGCTTTTATTTGGTGTTCCGCCGGAACGAAGAGAAGAGCGTTTTCACTTGGCGCTTTTGTCTTGGCGTTACGCTATGCCTTCTTGGCACCTGCTTAACTTTCGGCTTCATTACGGCTGCCACCTATCAAAAAGACAATCTTTCTCTCTATGACCTCCACGGGGCAACAGGTGAGAATGGTTATGGCTTAATCGCCTCCTTTGCTACGTTTAAAGGCGTTTTTGACTTAAAAAATGGCGGCGGCATTCTTTTTAGCGCCATTGCGGACGGTATCAACCATGCTTCAGCTGCCTTGACGTTAACGATCTGCATCGTTCTGATGGTGGCAGGCGTTATTTTCCTGTTCTACCCGTTGCTCCGCAAATTGTTCCGTTACGTTTCCGCACATGCAACTTTGTCACGGGCAAAGAAAGCGAACGACGCCGCTTTACGCTATCAAAAAGAGCAAGAAGAAAAAGAATTACAGTCTTATATGGCTCAGAATCAGCCGATTTCTAGCCAACAATCGCTGCCTTATGAAGCGACTCCTTTGCACATTCAAGAGACCGTCCAAGCAGCAACGTTAGATGAGGCGTCTGCGCCTTTGCCTTCTCGCTCCGCGACTTATCATGCTCATGCTGAATCGCCGATTCCCGAAGAAGTGCCACCAGCCTCTCCAACGATGGTTGCGCCCATGATGTCCCAAGGCGCTAGCGAATTACAGGAAGCGACTTTTGCGGCCGATACAACACCAGTGCAAAAGCAACCAGAAGTTACCATGCCAACTCCAGCGCAAACTTCTTCGTTTGAAGAGACACCGAAAGCGAAGAAACCCGCTCCGCTTTTGGGCGAAGTTGTCGTTCCTGAAGAGCCAGTAACGCCCGCCTCTACGGAACAAGCGATGACTTATCCACAAGATAGCCCGGTTATTTTATCTGCGCCAAAGGGAGACGACCTCCAAGAAGCTTCTTTAAATGATTCTCCTGTTTTGCTCACCCCCGAGAAACCTGCCCCGACAGAATCAGTAAAGCCTACTCCGACACCAAAGGCTGCGCCAGTGGTGGAGAAGCCCATCCAAGAAGAAAAGATTCCCGTGGCTGAGCCTGTTATCGAAACTGCGAAAGAAGAACCCATCCCAGAGCCAGTTCATCCTGAACCCGCCATTGCCCCTGAAGAGCCTTTAATCAAACGCACGGATCCAAAACCAATTCCGGTGGCGCAACTCGCCGTCGAAAAACCAGCCAAAGAAGAAGAACCGGCAGAAGAACCCGTGAAAGAACAAACTCCCGAAGAGAAAATCGGTATCGCTCCTGCCAAACCGCGTCCGCGCTATCATTTCCCGCCTGTGGATTTGCTTCGCACTTATGAGCGCGATCCCGCCGTCATCGAACAAAACAAGGCAGATTGCCAAAAGAAGGCGGATATCATCAACCAATGCTTTACGGATTTAAATGCGCACGCTTCCGTTGTTGGTTTCACCATCGGGCCTTCCATCACTCGTTTTGATGTGCAACCTGACCGCACCGTTAAAGTCGATACCGTGGGGCAATATGTGCAAACGATTTCTGCCCGTTTAGGCGGCATTGCCACCCGTTTCCAGCAAACGGTCCCTGGCAAAACGACCTCAGGCTTAGAAATCCCGAACGAACGTACCACTGTCGTTTCCTTAAAAGAAATGATTGAGGCGCTTCCGCCAACCCATGGTAAGCCCAGCTTAATGATTCCTTTCGGTGTCAATGTCGATGGCAAAGCGATTTATGGCGATTTAGCTGACTTCCCGCACATGCTTGTCGGCGGCGGCACTGGCTCTGGCAAATCCATTTTTGCGCATGGCATCCTTGCTTCTTTGATTATGCGGAATCGCCCTGAGGACTTAAAACTCGTCTTGATTGACCCGAAACACGTCGAAATGACGAAGTATGATGATATTCCTCATTTGCTTTGCCCAGTGATTAACGGCGATATGAACGAAGCAAAAGTTTGCTTAGAGAAACTCATTGACGAAATGGAAGCCCGTTTCATGCGTTTTGCTTTTGCTAAAGTCCGAGATATCGGCGCTTATAACAGCACGTATTGCCCCGAAGCGCATGCGGATCCCATGCCGTATATCGTTGTTTTTGTCGATGAATTTGCAGATTTGGTCGATACTTGCAAAGACATCTTTAAACCAGTTGGCCGGTTGGCGCAAAAAGCCCGTGCGGCTGGCATTCATTTAATCATTGCTACGCAGCGCCCTTCCGTCGACGTGATTAACGGCAACATCAAGAATAACTTGCCAGTCCGTGTTTCTTTGTCGGTCAGCCGCCCGCAAGACTCCATCACAATTCTTGGCGAAGGTGGCGCAGAGAACTTAAGAGGCCATGGCGACATGCTTGTGATTTGCCCGAGTATTAATCGTTCGGGAACACCAATCCGTTGCCAAGGCTGTATGGTGCAAGACGAAGAATTACAAGCCATTACGGATTATGTGAAAGAACAGCAAAAAGTCTCTTATGATCCTCGTTTCTTAGACTTGAAAGACCATTCGCAAGACAAAGAGATTGAGGCCGAAGAAATCCGAGCGCAAAAAGCGCAAGCGAAAGAAGACGCCAATCTTGACTTCTACGAACAAGTCAAGCGCGATGTCATGCAACGCGACTATACGTCGATTTCCCGGATTCAACGCGAATATAGCATCGGTTTTCCCCGTGCTGGCAAAATCATGAATCGCTTGGTGCAAGAAGGCATTGTGGCACCGCCGGATAGCCAGTCTTCCGCAAAAGGTTCAAAAGTTCTTGTGCACGCCGCCCCGGAAAGCGATGGCAGTGATCGTCTTTCTGGCGATAACGATTAACTCTTATGAAAGATACCTTTGTCTCTGCACGCCTTGTCGCGCCGAATCAAATTCGCGTGTTGCTCGTATCTCCCGCTTCTTGGGAGAAGGAACGTTTTTGGTTAGAAGTCGATCATCAAAGTGAAATTGCGCTTCACTCCCGGAAAATCGAAGGGGATTATCTGGATTTCACGCTTCCCTCTCCGTTGGCGCTTGGCCATTCTTATTTCGTCTATACCCCCTCTTTGGGCAATATCCCGCTTGATGTTTCCGAAGCGACGACGTTTCCTGATTTTGATGAGAATTATACCTATCATGGTCGCCTTGGACCCGAATACTCGCCTGAAGAAACCACATGGCGCGTTTGGGCCCCTTTAGCTAGTTCCGTATCGCTAGTGGTGCATCAAAAACGGGGAAGAGAAGTGCTTTATCCCCTGCGCCGTTTTGCTCATGGAACGTGGATTTTGACTTTAAAAGGCAATTTTCTCCATACCGCTTATCATTTCCGCGTCACGAATAATGAAGTCGTGACGGATACCTTAGATCCTTATGCAAAATCATCCCTGGCAAATTTAGGGGCCTCTGTCGTCATGGATGAGCGCAAGATTTTAGCGGAAGCTCCCCATGCTTCTTTGCCTTCTCTTTCGTTCGGCCAAATGGTTCTTTATGAGGGGAATGTTCGCGATTTAACAGTAGACAGTTCTTCGGATATTGTGTGTAAAGGCTTGTATCTCGGTCTCACTGAAAGCGGAAGAAAGACATTCAAAGGCAATGCGTTTGGACTCGATTACTTACGTTCTTTAGGCGTGACACACCTGCAACTTCAGCCTTTGCAAGACTTTGGCTCCGTCGATGAAATGAAGCCATTCTCGCAATATAACTGGGGTTATGATCCAATGCAGTACTTTGTGCCAGAAGGATCTTATGCCACCAAACCGAATGACCCCGAAAGCCGCGTGCAAGAAGCGCAAGCAATGATTCGTGTCCTTCACGAAGCGGGGATCCGTGTCGTGTTAGACGTTGTTTATAACCATGTTTATCGCCCTGCGCGATTCGCGATGGCCCAATTAGTGCCAAACTATTGCTTTCGGCATACGCATGATGGCAAACTCAGTTCTTACTCGGGATGCGGCGATGATTTAGACAGCAATCGTCCGATGGTAAGACGGCTGATTGAAGATTCGGCAAAGTGGTGGATAGATGCCTATGGGGTCGATGGATTCCGTTTTGATCTCATGGGGTTAATCGATACGAAAACCATTGAAGACATCCGTCATTATGGCAAAGCAAAGAATTCCGATTTCCTTTGCTATGGAGAAGGCTGGGAAATGGCGCCAGACGGGCAAGAAAAGATGGCGAATATGGCACATGCGTCTTTATTGCCCCACGTCGGTTTTTTCAATGACCGTTTCCGCGATGCCGTGAGAGCGTATTGTGCCGGAGACTTAGGCGAAAGAGATCATTTCATTTATGCGATGCTAGGTTCTGCGAATGATTGGGCTGACCAGAAAGCGTTATTTTCTTCTGTTGCCCAATCCATTAACTATATTGAATGCCATGATAATGCCACCTATTACGACTGGCTTAGAAAACGGGGCATCACTTCCGAAGCAGAGCGGCTATCCATCGTAAAATTCGGCATGGCATCTGTGCTTTTCTCTTTTGGCATTCCCTTCCTTCATGCGGGACAAGAATTGGGTCAAACCAAATTTGGAAATGAGAATTCTTATAACTTAGGCGACCTGGTAAACAAATTGTCAACAAAAATGCTTGACACACGGTTAGAAATCGCGCAATATGGAGTCAGCGCCCTCCGGTTGCGGCAAAAACTTTCGTTCTTTGCCTGGCAAGACCCGAAGACATTGGCTGATCGAGTTGATATTCTCTCTTTCGGCGACGGATTACTCATTCGCGTAAAAGGCGATAATGGCCTTGATAGCGATGCAGTGGATTTCCTCTTTAACCCAACCGCGAGTGCTTTGACTTACGCTTACCCCGATGACCGCTGGATCTTATTTGATGGTGGCGGTGCATGTGACGGGGCGCGTCTATTAGGAAGGAATGTGATTATCCCGAAGCATTCGCTTCTCATCACGGCAGTACCCCCTTCGCACTGGCCGTCTTCCCACGGGAGATAACTTACCTATCATAGATTGTTTGGAGGAACGAGTTATGATCTCGTCTTGTTTCGTCACGGGTCGATTGGGCAAAGTCATCGACCCCACCACGCGTTATGTGGAAGTGGACCGCGTCTTACCCGATGCCTGCGGCACCTATTCCGTTGACCGCATCCCCGTCCGCACCTATAGTGGTAAAGGTTGTCTTTTCATGGTGGCGCCAGAAGGTTCGTATATCGGATTAAAAGGACATCTGGAAACTCGTGAAGAATTCGGCGTTTTGGTTTATTTGGAATTCGAAGAAATTTTCCCGATGAAGACCAAATAATTCTACGGGGTTCGCTTTTTGCCTCACGCGTTAGGATAGGAAAAGGGTATAATGTGGCCTATGTGGAAGTATTTACGACTTATCTTTACTGCCGGAATCCGCATCGTATGGGATTTCCTCTTCTATATTAATCGTTATGCCCGCCATCCTGAAAAATACCCATTAGAGCTTCGTTATCGTCGGGTTCGCGCCTTGATGGTTTATGTGGTGAACTGCATGCACCCCGATTTTAAAGTTACGGGGATTGAGCATCTTCGCGCGTTGGAGAAATCGGATACGACATTCTTATTAACCTCGAATCATCAAAGCGACATGGATCCGGTTCTTATGGTCTATTTCTCGGAGAAGCCAATTTCTTTCGTCGCGAAAGCCGAAACCCGTAAGATGCCGTTTATCGGGAAAATCGTTCGGGCCTTAGATGGGTTCTTCTTGGAACGCAATGACTTACGGAAGTCGCTTCGCACCATCATGGATTTAAAGGACCGCCTTGCGAAAGGTGGTCTCTCTTACATGATTTATCCTGAAGGCACGCGAAATAAGCATTTGAATGAAACCATGTTGCTTCCCTATAAAGCCGGCGCCTTTAAAGCAGGCCAATTAGCCGGAGTGCCAGTGCTTCCCGTTTCCATTTGGGGCACCCAACGCTTACTTTCTCCGAAAGTGAACCATCATCGTATTCCGATTGAAGTCACGTTCTTTGAGCCGTTCTCTGCGGAGAGAATGAAGGTGGAAAAGACGGAGACGATTGCTGAAGAAAACGAAAAATTAGTCCGTGCTCAGATTGCTATCGATCAAAAAGAAGACAAAGAGTTCTATGAGAAACGCTACGAAAAAGTCCCTTTAAGAAAGGGACCGGTTCGTTAAGGATAATTCCTTTATATATCGCGGCGCAATCCTTTCGGATAGTGGTTTTTCGCGATGTTCTGACTCACTTTGACATAGCCAAGGTTTTGATTGTCGTAACTCACAATGTAGAAGCCGTCTGGTTTTTCTAACGGGAACGTTTCCCCTTTGATATACGCCTTGGTTTCTTCATAAGTAATCGGGATCGAGTAAGACGGATCGAGATAATGCGTTAAGTGGTGGTCTGGAATATAGATGTTCCGCATTTCAAAGAGCTTCACCCCATAGCGGAGAATATTCAGATGGCTCGTATCAAAATGCTGACTCATCGAATAGAACTTTGAACGCATCATTTCGTTCGAACGGTTTTCCAGTCCATATTGTTTTAGGAATTGGGCATAACGTTCGTTTTTAACGATTTCTTTCTTCGTTTTGATGAGTTTGCCAGGTTTCCGGAACAAGCCGATAAATTGGCCTTCTCCTTCGAAATGGTTCGGATGGAGACGGACCGCTTCTGGCAAATCGATGCCGCGGACAAACGAAGGATCGTCTGGCAACGCAATGAATTCAATTTCCGGATGTTTGGCTTTGAAAGCTAAGAGAACACCCTCGTCTTCTTCATACGAGAAAGAACAAGTGCTATAGGCTAAGGTTCCGCCTTCTTTTAACATGTCATAGGCCAATTCTAAGAGATCGAGTTGCCGTTTCGAGCAAGACTTCACTTTCTCAGCACGCCAATCGGCTTTTGCTTCGTCGTTCTTTCTCATCATGGCGCTTCCCGAGCACGGGGCGTCTAATAAGATTTTGTCAAACGTATCGTGGAAGTGGATATGAGAGAACACAAAGTCATTCGAAGCAACGATAATATCGCCTCTTCCCATTCGTTCCACGTTTTGCGACATGGCCTTGGCACGGGGATAAGAAATATCATTGGCCACAATGACGCCTTCGTCTTCCATTAAGAAGCTGGCGCCAATGGTCTTGCCACCCGGAGCGGCACACATATCGAGAACGATGTCGTCTTTTTCGGGATGCAAGAAGTAGGCCACCATCATGGCCGAAGCATCTTCAATGGAAAAGACGCCGTCATCGTAAAGCAAATCTTTTCCTAATTCGTATTCATCTTTGTCGTATAGAAAGGCATGCGGAACAAACGGATGGGGACGAACGTGCGGATAACGTTTGACAAATTCTTCATCGCTCATCTTCTTGGGATTTACCAAGACCGCATGTGTCGTTTTTCCGTGTTCGATCGCGTCAAGCAGGGCATCCGTCTCATTTTCGGGCAGATGCGAAAGTAAACTAGTGCGAAAATCCATGGTCACATTATAATTAAAATCGTAAGAAAAATACAGGGGGCATTCGCACGATGAGAATGGTCGATATTATTGAAGAAAAAGTGGAAGGGAAAGCCCTATCCGACGAAGAAATCCGTTTTTTCATTGACGGTTATACCAAAGGTTCAATTCCTGACTATCAAGCCAGCGCATGGGCGATGGCTGTGCTGTTTCAAGGCATGACGCCTCACGAGATCGCTACTTTGACAGACGCCATGGAACATTCGGGCGAAACCATGGATCTTTCTGCCATCAAGGGCATCAAAGTCGACAAACATTCGACCGGTGGCGTCGGTGATAAAACGTCATTGGCGTTGGGACCATTAGTGGCCGCCTGTGGCGCAAAACTCGCCAAAATGTCTGGCCGTGGCTTAGGCCATACGGGTGGCACATTAGACAAAATGGAATCCGTTCCTGGAACGAATGTTTTCTTAACGCCTGAGCAGTTCATCGATCAAGTCAACCGCATTGGCATTGCCATCGTGGGGCAAACCGCAGAAGTCGACCCTGCTGACAAGAAACTTTATGCGCTTCGTGATGTCACGGGAACCGTGCAATCCATCCCCTTAATCGCTTCTTCCATCATGTCGAAAAAACTAGCGTGCGGATCGAATACCATTTTGCTAGATGTGAAATTTGGTAACGGCGCCTTTATGAAAACCATTGACGATGCGCGCGAATTAGCCAAAACCATGGTGCAAATCGGTGATGATTTAGGGCGTGATACCCGTGCCATTTTAACGGATATGAACGAACCTTTAGGATTTGCTGTAGGCAACGCTTTAGAAGTGCAAGAGGCTATCGCGACGTTACATGGGCAAGGGCCGCGTGACTTTACGGAACTTGTCACCCAAGCCGGTGCCATCATGCTTTGCCAAGCGAAGATCGCCACTTCTGTGGAAGCCGGTCGAAAGAAAATTCAAACGGCGATGCAAGACGGATCGGGATTTCAGAAGATGCTGGAACTCTTTGCGGCGCAAGGTGGCGATATTTCTTATTTGGAACATCCCGAAAAATTCCCGAAAGCAGCCTATATCACGCCGATTCTTGCCCCGCGTTCTGGCTATGTGAAAGCCATTGATTCCTTAGAAATCGGCCTTTCTGCGATGCGTCTTGGCGCTGGTCGGGCTACCATGCGTGATAAAATCGATATGGCTGCCGGCATCGTCTTGCAAAAGAAGATCGGCAACTATGTGGAACAAGGGAAGCCTTTGGCTTACGCCTACACGAACAAGACGGGCGTGGAAGAAGTGTTAACGCAGATTCAAGCTGCCTTCACCTTAGACGAAAATAAAGTTAAAGCAGGCCCTGTTGTTCACGAAATGATTGCGTTATGAGAGTATTGGTTCAAGAAGTAAAATCCGCCTCCGTCACGATAGAAGGCGAAACGGTCGCCTCAATTGGGCACGGCATGTTGCTTTTCGTTGGCTTTACGGAAGGCGATAATGAGGCAACCCTTTGCAAAATGCGGGATAAGGTTTTGAAATTACGGATTTTCCCAGACGAGAACGGCAAGACAAATCTTTCGCTAGATGCAGTGCATGGCGAAGTATTATCCGTCAGCCAATTCACGTTATATGGTGATGTCAAAGAAGGAAATCGCCCCTCATTTGTGAATGCCATGAAACCCGAAGAAGCATCACGCTTATACGCTTTATGGGTTAATTTGTTACGGGAGAAAATCCCTTCCGTCCAAAGTGGCCGATTCCAAACCACAATGGAAGTGGCATTAGTCAATGATGGTCCTTTTACCTTATGGCTCGATAGCAACGAGCTTTTTCCGAGGAAAGTCGCATGAGCAAGAAAGTATTATTAGGCCTTTCGGGTGGTGTCGATAGCGCCATCGCCGCCTATCGTTTAAAAGAGCAAGGTTACGACGTCACCGGTGCTTTTATGCGGAATTGGGACGCCATGGCCAATGGGGATTATTTAGGAAACCCCACCGTCAATGACTCGCAATGCCCACAAGAAAAAGATTATGATGACGCGAAAGCCGTCGCGGCCAAACTTGGCATTCCCTTGCTTCGCATCGATTACATCAAAGAATATTGGGACAATGTCTTTTCCTATTTCTTAAAGGAATATGAAAAAGGCCGTACACCGAATCCGGATGTTCTTTGCAATAAAAACATCAAGTTCGGCCCGTTCTTAGACTACGCCAAAACCCATGGATTCGATGCAATCGCCATGGGACACTACGCCAAAAAGGTGTTTTATGAAGGCCATTGGCATTTGGCAAAGCCATTGGATCACAACAAGGATCAAACGTATTTCCTTTGCGAACTTTCGGAAGAGCAGATTATTCCTTCGCTCTTCCCAATGTGTGACATTACGAAACCGCAAGCCCGCGAAATTGCTTCCAAACTCGGCTTAACCGAAGTGGCCACCAAACACGGTTCTACTGGCGTTTGCTTTATCGGGGAACGGAATTTCCGTGCGTTCTTGCAGAATTATTTTCCTGCCCATGAAGGCAATATCATAGACATTGATACGGGCAAAGTCGTCGGAAAACATATCGGCGTTCTTTACTATACGATCGGACAACGCAAAGGCTTAGGCATCGGTGGCATCAAAGGCCAAGCGGAAGGCGCCTATTTCATCTGCAAAAAAGATGTGAAGAACAACATTCTTTACGTCACGCAAGGTGACCGTTCGGAGTGGTTATTCACGGATTCTTGCTACATCGATAATGTGAACTGGATTGGTGAGCGTCCCACCGGGGAAATTCCTGTCATGACGAAATTCCGTTACCGGCAGACTGACAATCCATGCATGCTTCGTTTCGAGGGGGACCGTGTGTTCTTACGTTACGATCCGCCCGTAGAAGCGGTAACGCCTGGGCAATTCGCCGTCTTTTATACGGCCGATGGCGTGATGCTCGGTGGCGGCGTGATTGACGACACCTATCGAAATGGCGTCCGCCGTGACTAATTTCATTTATTTCTCGTGAGGAAGTAATTTCATGGCCAAGAAAAAATCGCCGCGAAAATCTTCGGTGCAACGGCAAGTTGAAAAACAGGCAAAGAAAGCGGCGAAGAAACATCCCGTCGCCGTTTTGATCATTGTCTTAGTAGTGGTTCTTGTTTTGGGCGTAGTTGGTTATTTCGTCTATCGGCAATCTGTCGCTAACGCCGAAAGCTCTTCTTCGCAAAAATCTTCCGACTCCCCCGAAACCTCTTCGGTGATTTCTTCCACCGAAGGCGACTATGCTCCTATTTCTTTCCATTTTATCGAACAAGGAGTTCCGAATTCGGGTGACGTTACTTACATTCAGGCCGGCGATAACGACATTTTGATCGATGGCGGGGCAAAGCAAAGCGTGGCCAAAACGGTCATCTCCTATCTTGACGATCATCATTTAGTCAGCGATGGCAAGCTTGAATATGTGATTGCCACCCACGCCCATCAAGATCATTTAAGCGGCCTTTATGGCGTGGCAGATAAATCCGAACCAAGCGGAAAAACTGGCCTTCTATATCATTACAAAGTTGGGACACTCATTGATTTCTCCTATTACAACACCTCGACTTATTGCCATTTGAACGATTGGACTTCTGCCAGTGAAGAATTCCTTGCCGCACGGGCGAATAAAAACGTGACTTCCGTCTACGAATCTTACTTAAAGGCAAGAGATTACGCGATTTCGAATGGTGCTAAGCATTATCTTGCGAAGGATCTTTCGAGCGCGGGCAATAACTGGAAAGTTTCGTTAGGCAATGGGTTAGAAATGGAAGTGCTTTATCAATTCTTCTATGACCATACGAGAGATGATGTGAAAACATTGGATTCGTCCTATTCGCTAAGCAATTTCTCCGATCAAAATGACTGCTCGGTCTCCGTGCTTTTCACCCAAGGCAATCGTCATTTCTTATTTACGGGCGATAGCGAGGAATACGCGGAAGCGTCCTTAGTGAAATATAACAACCTGCCTCATTGTGACTTATTTAAAGCTGGGCATCATGGTTCCTATACTGCCAGCAGCGATGCTTTGCTAGACGTCATCGATCCGGACTTAATCGTCTGCTGTGCTTGTGCCGGAAATACGGAATATGCTTCGAATTTATCGCATACGTTCCCTGCCCAGGAAGCGATTGATCGCTTCGCAAAACACACGGACCGCGTTTATGTGACAACGCTTGGAAACCCGGACGATCCCACGGATAAGACCACCCATTCTCCCATGAATGGCAATATTGTGGCTTCTTATGATAAAGTTGGAAAAGAATCCGTGACATTTTCCGAGAACGACCTCAAACTGAAAGACACGGCATGGTTTAAGAAGAACCGCACGTGTCCTGCTGCCTGGGCAGCCTAATATCATGAAACACCCCCTAAAAAAGTCATCTCTTTTCTTCGTTACGGCGCTACTTTTATCGTCATGTACTTTGACGTTAGCTAGTCCTTCTAGCCACGATGATGTCGTTTCATCTTCGGAAGCAACTTCTGAAAATACGGGGGATGTATTGAGTTCTCAAGAGAATTCCCTTTCTTCGGAAGAATATGCTTCTAGCGATAAATCCGCTCAAAGCACTGAATCTTCTTCTGTTCGTTCGTCATCCTCCTCGGTTTCCAGTTCTTCTTCGAGCCAATCCTCTTCTCAAGAAGTGATAGAAGCGGTGCCTTATTCGTCAGTGACGAATACTGCCTGGCCGACAGGCAATAAGACTTACCGCGTCAAGCCCGTGAAAGCCAGTGGCGACTCCGTCACCGTTTATGACGTTCGTTACACCACAAAAGGCTATCTCGCATACCCGACGACTTTAACCATCACAAAAGATGATTACTGCCTGACTTATGAAACGGTTGCCTTATATTACATGGCGTTCCGGTCATTCCCGAAGAACTATCTTTCAATTAGCAACAAGAAACAGGTCACAAAAGGTTCCGACTTACGTTGTGTTTCTACCTATTATAAAGGAACGAGTCATACCTATGATTACACGGTGAAACTTGGCACCTTCCAAAACGAAATCAACGGGACGTACTACGAATTTGACATCGCCTTAGATTCTTCTTATTCCGGAAGCAGTCGCGGTGCCGCCCGTTTGGTTGTCGTGGAAGAAGGGCTGGCGGAATATAACGGAGATGGACCCGTTTGTTACTACACGAAAGACCATTATGCGGATTTTTGCGAATTCTATAACTATGCCGGTGGTTGGAGTGAAGAATTCGCCGGGGTTTATAACAAATCGGGAAACTATTCCAATTCGCCAGAAGTCGATACGGAAAGACCGACACCGACAACGATTACACCGACCTATCTTTCCTTATCTTAAGTGCCGTGCGAAATTGCTTCTTTTTTCGTAAAAGTGTCGTATAATCCTCCTTGCGGGATAAGTCTCTTCCTAGCGAGGGCCGCAGGATGGAAAAGCCCAAGAGACACGCCGCCCGCCTAGTTTGTGAGCAATGTCACCGCGTTCCGCGTTAAGGAAACAATCGAGTGCACCTGATGGTGAAGAAGGATGGTACCGCGCCTGAAGCGTTCCTTCGCCAAGGTGTTTTTCTTTTGTTAGGAGGACAAAAACATGAAACCGTTAACGGGTCAGCAAATTCGTGAAACCTGGATTAAATTCTTTGAAAAACGAGGCCATAAGTGGCTTCCTGGCGTCAGCTTGATTCCTAAAGATGATCCTTCCTTGTTATGGGTTAACGCCGGGGTCACAGGCTTAAAGAAATATTTCGATGGCTCAGAAGTGCCGCCGTGCCGTCGTATTGTGAACGTGCAGAAATCCATTCGGACGAACGACATTGAAAACGTCGGCCATACCGCTCGTCACCATACGTTCTTTGAAATGTTAGGGAATTTCTCGATCGGCGATTATTTCCGCAATGAAGTCATCCCGTGGGCTTATGAGATTTTAACCAGCGAGACCGAAGGTTTTGGCATGGATCCGAACAAGCTTTATGTCACTTACAATCCCTCGGACTTAGCCTCTTATGAACTCTGGCAAAAAGTGGGCATTTCCAAAGATCATTTGATTCCCTTGGAAAGCAACTATTGGCAAATCGGAGAAGGACCTTGTGGCCCGAATACCGAAATCTTCTATGATCGTGGCGAAGCGTGGGATCCGAAGCATTTAGGGGACAAGTTATTACGCGACGACATCGAAAATGACCGTTACATCGAGATTTGGGGCATCGTGTTCTCCCAATATAATGCGGTCAATGGCGTCCCCCGGAGCCAATATAAAGAGCTTCCATCCAAAAACATCGATACCGGTTCTGGCTTGGAACGGATTGCTTGCATTTTGCAAGGCACCCCGACAAACTTTGAAACGGACTTGTTCATGCCGATCATTCAGAAAACCGAGACATTATCCGGTCAAAAGTATGAAGGCAAGAACAAGATGGCTTTCCGCGTGATTGCAGATCATATCCGTTGTTTGACGTTTGCGTTAAACGATGGGGCAACGTTCTCCAATCTTGGCAGAGGCTACGTATTACGCCGGATCATTCGCCGCGCGATGCGTTATGGCCAAACCATCGGCTTCACGAAACCGTTCATGTACGAATTGGTCCCAACGGTCGTCGAGAAATATCGTGACTTCTATCCGGAATTAGAGAAATCGAAAGACGAAGTCATGAAGATGATTCGTTCTGAAGAAGAGAAATTCTTAACGACGCTCACCCATGGCGAAGCTTTGTTGAAGTCCATGATGGAAGGAAAGAAAGAACTCACAGGCGAAGTGATCTTCTTACTTGCCGATACCCATGGTTTCCCGGCCGAACTCACCCATGAAATCGCAGAAGAAGCAGGGGTGAAGTGCGATATGGAAGGTTACGAGAAACTCATGGAAGAACAACGGGAACGTGCCCGTTCTTCACGAGGACAAATTGATTCTTTCCATAAGCAGTCCAAAGATTTGATGGCGTTTAAGACCCCTTCGACATTCCATTACGACGTCGAAGAAACCAAGACGAAGATCATTGGGATCTTCCAAGACGGCGTCACCGTTCCTTCGCTTGACGAAGAAGGCGATATCATCGTGGAGGATACGCCGTTCTATGCTGAAATGGGCGGCCAAGTCTCCGATACTGGCGTCGTGACCTCAGCCACGGCAGAAGGCGTCGTTGACAATGTCAAATCCGCGACGAATGGCCAGCATCTTCACCATGTGACCTTAAAATATGGCAGTTTAAAAGTTGGCGATGAAGTCACGATGACGTTAGACCATACACGTCGTCACTTGATTGAACGGAACCATTCGGCCACACACTTGCTCCATCAAGCGTTGATGGATGTCTTAGGTCGTCATGTGAAGCAGATGGGCTCTTATGTCGATGAGAACTATCTCCGTTTCGACTATGAAGCCGACCGTAAGCTCACCGAAGAAGAAATGACGAAATTAGAGACCATCGTGAACGAAAAGATTGTCGGCGCCATCCCTGAAGTCACGAAAGTTTTGCCATTAGAAGAGGCAAAGAAACTCGGCGCTGAGATGGAATTCTCAGAAAAATATGGCTCGATGGTCCGTGTCGTTACTTTCGATGACTATAGCAAAGAGTTCTGCGGTGGCACTCATGTGCGTAACACCTCAGAAATCGGCTTATTCTTGCTTGAAAGCGACGAAGCTGTCGCGAGCGGCGTCCGGCGTTTGCAAGCCGTGACCTCTGAAGGCGCTTATCACTATCTTTCCAACCGTTTCCGCGTCTTGGAAGAAGTGGAAACGAAGCTCGGTGCCTCGGATAAAGACGTGGCAAAACGTGCTGGCGCCTTGCAAGAAGAAGATGCCATGCTTGGCAAATCGTTAAAAGAAGCAAAAGAAAAACTCGCTGCCATCGAAGCGAAGAACATGGCTTCCTCGTTAGAAGACATCAACGGCATCGCTTTCCGTTCTTATTTGCAAGAAGGCGCGACCCGTGAAGATCTTTTGACTTTGGGCGACAGCTTAAAAGCCAACCGCAGCGATTATTGCTTTGTGCTCGTCGGAGGCAAAGAAGAAGCCCGTCCGATTGTGGTCTTAGAAAAAGGCAAGGCCTTGACCTACTTAAAAGCGGGCGATGCCTTAAAACTCATTGCTGCCCACATGGGTGGCGGTGGCGGTGGCCGTCCGGAAATGGCTTCTGGCCAAGTAAAGCATGAAGCGGCTTTTGCCGATGCCATCAAAGCGTTAAAAGCCAAATTACAGTAGGAGGAATACCCGTGGAAATCACCGACAATACCGTACAAATCACCAAAGAGGATGGCAGCATCGTCGAGTGGAAGATTTATTTCTTCTATCAAAATCCAGAACGGCACAAAACGTTCTATTTCCTCTACCAAGAAAGCGATCCGGATTCGCTCGTGGTCATGGCCAGCGCCGATGGCAAAACGTTAGAGAATGTCTCTGACGAAGAATACCAAGAAGCCGAAGAAATGCTTGAAACCTACGAAAACGATCCAAAAATCCAGGAACTTCGTTAGGTTTACTTTGGCAAGCGCCCACGAAGTGACTATAATCTAAACGCAATAGCAGGAAGGATATGTTATGAAAGACGATAAGAAAGTTGTTTATACCGCCAGCAAGATCAAAGAGATGAAAGATGAACTTGCGGATTTGGTTAACGTTCAAAGACCGCAAAACATCGAAGATTTGAAGTTGGCTCGTTCGCAAGGCGACCTTTCAGAAAACGCCGATTACGATGCGGCGAAAAAACGCCAAGGCGAAATCGAATACCGCATTCAAGAATTGCAAGATAAGTTGGAACACGCCATCCAAGCTGACAACGCCGGATCCAAAGTGATTGGCATTACTGACTTTGTCACGTTCAAGAATTTGACGAAGAACGAAGAAATCACCGTCCAAGTCGTTTCTGGCGATGAAGCAGATGTCTTGGCACCCACGAAGAAAATCTCCGCGGATTCTCCGCTCGGCCTTGCTTTGATTGGCCACGCCCCTTCGAACGACAAGATTCTCATTGAAGCCGCGCATCCTTACGAAATCCAAATCGTTTCGTTTGTACACGCCGACTAATATCCCTTCCTTCGATTCGTTTGCCTCGCAAAAAAAGCGAGGCTTTTTTCTATACTTAGATCAGGATATTTCTATCTGGATCCATACCATGAGGAACACCCTAGGGTGTTCGCGACTAACATTCGTTATAGAATGATGTCAC
>CADAXQ010000022.1 GCA_902791935.1 uncultured Erysipelotrichaceae bacterium
CTGCGGGACGCCGAAAAGCGACCTTTCGTCCAACCTGTTCTGAAAAAGCGCGATGGCAGGTTGATTCCGTATCCTTTATTTGCTGGTATATCTAGTTTTTTCATACAAATTCATGGGATAACCGGTTCTAAAGGTTTAGAATAAAGCAAAAGCAAGGGAGGGCAACCCCATGAAGCAAAGTCCAGCGTGGTTATCGAAAGCAGTGTTTTACGAGATTTATCCCCAATCGTTCTATGATACGAACGGGGATGGCATCGGTGATGTTGAAGGCATCATCGAGAAATTAGATTATATTCAATCTCTTGGCTGCAACGCCTTGTGGATCAACCCTTGGTATGATTCACCATTCTTAGATGCCGGTTATGATGTCCGTGATTATCGGAAAATCGCGCCACGTTATGGCACGAACGATGATGCGAAACGGTTATTTGAAGTGGCGCATCAAAATGGCATTCACGTCTTGATTGATTTGGTGCCAGGGCATACCTCGGAAGAACATGCGTGGTTCCGAGAAAGCCAGAAAGCGATTCAAAATCCTTATACGGATCGTTACATCTGGACGGATTTCGCGTTCGAAAGCGGAGATGGAATCCCTTGCGTCGCTGGCAGAAGCGAACGAAGTGCCACCTATCTTTTAAACTTCTTCGAATTCCAACCCGCCTTAAACTATGGGTTCCTTCATCCCCAAAAACCATGGCAACAACCGACCTCGGCACCAGGACCACAAGCCACCATTGAAGCCATTAAAGACATCATGCGTTTCTGGCTAGACATGGGTTGCGATGGTTTCCGGGTTGATATGGCGGCCTCGCTTGTCAAAAACGACGATGCACATAAGACCGGCACCCAAGCCATTTGGAAAAACATCCATGAAACCGTGATGAAAGATTATCCGGAAGCGGCAATGGTCTCGGAATGGGATGAACCCAGGATGTCCTTAAAATGCGGTTTCCAGATGGATTTCTATCTCAATAACGGCGGGAACGGCTATGTGCCATTATTACGCGATTATTGGAATGATGTCTTTGCTCGCGTCATGGGCAAAGGAGAACGAAAGACTTACGTGAATGGCATGCCGTTCTTTGGCGCTGTCGAAGATCAAATGGAGCCGAGAGGAAAGGGAGACCATTCTTACTTCCGTAAAGATATTGACTCCGATATCACACGGTTTACAAACGATTACATACCAAAATATGAAGCGACGAAAGAGGATGGGCTTTTCTGCTTCATCACCTGCAATCACGACACGCCGCGTCCGACTTGGAACCTGGGGGTCGATGAATTAAAGATTGCCTACGCCATGTTATTCACGATGCCAGGCGCCCCTTATCTTTACTATGGTGACGAAATCGGGATGCGTTATCTAAGAGTGCCGAACAAAGAAGGCGGCTATTACCGCACTGGTTCTAGAACACCGATGCAATGGTCGAAAGGAAAGAATCTCGGTTTCTCCTCGGCAGATCCGAAAGAGATTTATTTACCTGTCGATCCTTCAAACGATGCCCCAACGGTGGAAGAAGAGGAAAAAGATCCGGATTCTTTGTTACAAACCGTGAGAAAGATTCTCGCGTTCCGTTATAGTCGCGAAGAACTGAATTCTGATGCTCCGTTTGAATTTGTTTATGCCAAGGCTGAAAGCCCGGTGCTGGTTTATCGGAGAAGCAAACTCCTCATCGCCGTGAATCCGAAGATAAAATCGGCGACTGTTCCCGTTCCCTCTGCTGGCAAGGTGATATTCCGCTTTGGCGAAACAAAGAATCATGAAACCTCTCTTACCATGGGCCCGCAGTCATTTGTGGTCATTGAACAATGAGACAGTCATGAACAAACGCAGTGTTTTGCCATATCTTTATTCGTTATTGCTCATTGTTGGCGCCATTTTCGGCTTTGCCATGACTAACCCTTGGCGACTTATCTTTAAAGGATCAGACGGGGAACTCACGAACTTTGCGACGTTTTATGCTGATAAAAATGGGGACAGCGCTGCCAAAAGTCAGGCGATTGTTTATTTCGTTTGCACTGGCGTTTTACTGATTCTTGGCCTAGTTACTGCTTTCTTACAAATCAAATGGGCTTATCAATCCATGCTCGTCGCTTTGCTTAGTGCCTTGGTTTCTTTGTTGGCCTGCGCCTTAGGCATCGTCATGTTCCGTGCCGCTTCTCCGTTAGAATATGTCTCTGGCATCACATTCGGCGTTTTATTTGTCGCATCGTTACTGTTCTTCCCGCTTGCTCGGCGTAGTTTTGAAGAATGGATGAACAAAAAGTTATCTAAAAAATAATTTTTTCACTGATAGAATCTCATTTTTTTGACGACTCGTGAAATATTGCTTGAGGTTTTCACACGTTGCCGTATAACTTGACTGTCAGGGGTAATTTATTATGAAGAAAAAACAAATCGCATTGTCGTTGCTTACGCTTGCGACGTTAACCGCATGCGGGAATCCGTCTGTTGCGGGTTCTAGTTCTGCCACCTCATCTTCCGATACGAGTTCAGTGACATCGCAAGAATCGAGTCAAAAAGTGACCGCTTATGCGATTACGGCAGATATAGATGAAGGAGCAACCATTGCAGGGTTACCTTCTGAAGCAAAAGAGGGCGACACTGTTCGTTTCACTTTATCGCTACAAGCCGAAAAGAAAGTTTCTTATGTCACGATGGACGGAGAGAATGTCTTAGAAGCCGATGCCGATGGTTACTATTCGTTCGTGATGCCAGCTCATGCGGTGACTGTGAAAGCAGTGACCGAAGACATTCGTTATGCCTTAAGCGTGGAACAGACGGAAGGAGCGACGGTTGCGCTCTCTTCGACTTGGGCGAAGAAAGGGGAAGACATTACCGTACGGGTGACAATTTCGGATCCAAATAAAGCGTCTCCTGTCGTTCATGCTGGCGAAGACGAAGTCACGATGGCGGTGGTTGGTGACCCCACCTATAAAACATTTGAAGGAACGTTCAAAGAACCTGGCAAAGATTTGAAAGTCAGTGTCACTTTAACCAACGCCTCTGCTAAGCTTTCGATTCAAGACAAAGCCGGCGATGGCGCGAAAGTCGATGGCCCTACGGCTGCCGCGAGTGGTGAAACCGTTACGTTCTCGATTACCCTCAATCCTGGTGTTGAAGCAGTCGGTCTTCCGGTGGTCTCCGAAGTCACCGAAGAACCAGAAGGAGCGACCATTCCTGTCACTGCCTTAGAAAATGGTTCTTACTCCTTTGTCATGCCAAATCGCCCCGTGGTGATTTCGCAACAAACGAAGAATTCCATCTTCAAAATCAATGCGTCCGTTGAAAAGACAGAAGAATTGACGGGCCAACAAGAGTTGACGCTCGGAAAAGACATCCTGGTGCCTGAATATGCCGTTTATCAAGGCGAAGCCACCATTGAAGTCACGGAGAATAACGCCTACGTCGTGGATCAAGTGCTCGTAGACAATGAACCAATTGAAAAAGGTGAGAATGGCTACGTGTTCACGATGCCTTCTCATGAAGTTGCCGTGAAAGTTGTGGTGAAGCCACGGCTTTATGCCTTAGAGATGCAAAATTCTACGCACATTCAACTTTCGGCATATGTAAAGAATGCTGAAGGTGCCTATGTGGCTGCCCCGGCAGAGGGGATTAACATCACGCAACAAGTTTATGTGAAAGCAAACGCGGAAGAAGGGTATGGTGTTGATACCATCGAAATGGTGGATGGAACGCAAACACGCGAATTGTCTTTGAATGAAGATGGCTATTACGAGAACGTCTTCGCAAAACCTAAAAGCAAAGATCAACCGACGTTAACGTTTGCAGTCACTGAAGCTGCCGTCATATTACATGAAGGTGATGCGTTATTAGGCACACACGATGGTCTTGTTGCCTCTTCATCGTCCTATGGGGGAAATTACAGCAACCCGAAAGCATTCTCTTTGTCGGAAATCGGCAAAGGCAAGTTCGGCTATGTCGACGAAGTGCAATTAAAGAACTATGACACCACCAATAAGACCTTCTTATTGGATAATGGCAGCGGTTCTTACTACCATGGTGCTTATTATGACTCTGGCTTAATTTGGGTTTATGGCACTTCGAATAGCAGTGAATCTTCTCTCTCGATGACCTCCTTCACCAATGTGAACTTCTATTTGGCGGGCGGAGAAGAAGTGACGACAAAAGAAATCTTGTCCGACAATAATTCGAACTCCTCTGCGACGAAGTCTTTGGTTCACTTAAAAGGCGCGACACATGATGCGTACGCTTATGTATCGATTTCTGGTTCTTATTCCAAGACCGTTACTGTCTCTGAAGCCACGGTTACCTACAAGAATAGCGCCACAAAACTAGGCGATACCGGTGCCGTCTTAGAAGTGACGGTTGCTGGTACGACCTCCTATTATCAGAATAACAATGGCTTATTGGCCGGCTATACGAAAGGCGAAAAGAAGACCTATACCGGTGAGTATGGCTCAATTGCCGTCGATGGATTTGGCAACGCGACCATCACAAAAGATGGCAACGTATCGAACGCCAACTACTCGTTAAATGGCTCATTGATGATCTTGACCACCAGCGAGGAAACGCTGTATCTCAAGTTGGCTTCGGATAACACCTATACGAAGTTCAACTATGTGACGGGCAAACTCATTGGCGCCAGTCTTAGCTCTTCGACGAGCTTTGGCTACTTAACGTTAGGCGATGGTTTCCAAGCGGGCTTCTCGACCTATTCGAGTTCCACGCCGACTTTGTATGGCATCAATGTCAACGCCGACGGCACGTTCTATACCCGTTACAAAGATGAATGGTTTGTGCTTTCGCCAGACGGCAAGTCAGCCATCTATCGTTATTCATCCTCCTCAATTTACTTCTTATCTACGAGAGTCGATACGGGTGCCACATCGCATTGCGAAATCAATGTCCTTTGGAATAATGACAAGACTTCGATGCTCGCGACGTTACGAAATAACTCTAACTATTCGCAAGATAAGTCCTATGTCTCCGTCTATTACGATGGCACAAGCTATATTTGGGGCACATTAGACGCGCCAGAGAACTTAATGACGGATGGCAGTTCTTTGTCGTTCACCAAAGAAGATGGCGCCGTCTTAAAATTCCAGAATAGCGGTGGCAAGCTAATTGACGAAAGCAAATTAGATGGCCTCCAAGGCACTTACACAAGCGGGACTGATACCTTAGTCTTAGATGGTGCGGGTACTGCAACCTATAAAGGCGACGCTGGCACCTATACCGTCGATGCTTCAGACGCAAACAAAATTAAGTTGGTGGTCGGAACCACGACCTATGACGTGACGTTAGATAAGACGGCCAAGACCTTTACGGCAACCGCGGAAGCAGCGGAAACCTATAAGAAGACCGTTGAAATCACCTCATCCACCGAAAAAAACAGCACCTTAAAAGTAGCGCTTAATGATGGTGACAGCTATGCCGAAGGCGACAAGGTTCTTCTTCAAATCAGTGGAATAAACAATACCATTTATTACAAAGGTTCTGTGGCTTGCACCTATGCGCTTTACAAGAAAGGGGAACGTTCCACCGTTCTTGCAAGTGGCACCTGCAATGGTAGCGACAGCACGGAAATCAATTACAGCTTTGAATCCAGCGAATCCTATGATTTGATCTTCACTGTTACCGCAGCTTCGACGGGCGATATTTCCTATATGATCGAACGCAGTAGCAGTGGCGACTACGATTACGGTGATTATGGCGATTATTGATCCCTGTTACCTTAACGCCTTTCCGAAAGGAAGGGCGTTTTTCTTAGAGACATTTAAAGCGACTCATACGGGTTCAAACCTTGTTACCTGGGACAAAAACATGCTTTTACCATCTTACATCCCACAAAAGGACGCGCGAAATCATTTTTTGAGCTGCCAAATACATTCAAAGTTCAAGTTTTCAGGGCGGGCTCTGGAACAGGAAATGACGAATATCCAACTCCTTTTTGAAAATCGATGGAAAGGCCTTTGAGGCGCGAGCAGTATTTCTTTTTCTATCAGACATGGTCGGGATCAAATCGGTAATAAAACGTGTCCGGTCTTTCGCTTTCATAATAATCGTTAAAAAATGAGAAATCATCGATATAATCAAGCGATTTTTAAGCGATTAATATATTAAGGACATAAAAATGTCCTAAATAATGTCCTAAATAATGTCCTCCATGTCATAAATAAATCGTCACGTCATTTGAAGAAATTTGATGGAAGGGTTGGAAGCCTCATTTTCGAGTTTGCCGATTTTGCCCTGGTCAATTCCTATTCTTTGGCGAGCTCTTTTTACATGAAATTTTCTTCCGTTCTTGTTTTAGTGAGGGACGAACAGCCTGCATTTCGAGCTGGATTTCTTGATAGGCTTTCGCAAATTCGGGATCCTGCATTTTCTTTTTCTTGTATTCCTGTAAAGTCATTTTCTTTTTCCTTTCTTCAAAAGTGCCCTGCTTTTCCCTTTGCCAGCGCAATCTCGTAAGAAGCTGGTTTTTTGCTTTCCCTAAATATTGTATAAGACGTTTTTCGTATTTTCGATTTTGCTTTTATGAAACAAATTCATTATTTTTGGAAGAAACAGAGTGCATTTCCAGCTTTTATGTCAGGATTGAATCCTCTGTTTTGCAGGCAAGACTAGGGCTTATTGGCATCATCATCGAAAATAATATGTAAATACATAAAAATTTCGAGGTTAATATCCATTTTCCCTTCTTTTCCTGTTAATATATAAAAGGAAGAGAACCGACCCCATGTTTAAGCGCGAGAAGTATTTGAATCTCTTGATTCAAAAGAGAAATAACCATTTGGTCAAGGTCATCACTGGCATTCGCCGGTGTGGGAAATCCTATCTCCTTAACCAGATTTTTGCCCCGTGGCTCCTGACGCACGGTTTTGACAAGGACCATATCATCCGTTTCTCGTTCGATTCGGAGGAGGATATCATTCGATTGGACTCTTATCTCCCGGAGATTCCCACCGTGCGGAAGGAAAACGGGCAGGGGCTCATCAACGACCGCAAATTCCTCGCCTACGTCAAAGACCAGATCAAGGACGATCGTCCTTATTGTTTCCTCCTCGATGAGGTTCAGAACCTCGAGGAATTTGTCCGCGTCCTTAATAGCCTCGCTTCCCATGAGAATTTCGACGTCTACGTCACGGGTAGCAACTCCCATCTGCTTTCTTCGGAAGTCGACACGGAATTCGGCGGCAGGGCGAGCAGGATCCACTTGCTGCCGCTGACGTTTGCCGAGTATTTGGAAGAATCTCCTTTAGCTCCTGGTGAGGCGCTTAACGAATACCTCCGCTATGGCGGAATTCCGCTTGTGGTGCTTGGGCAGAACGACGAGGAAAAAGAGGAAGAGGCGATCTCCATCTATCGGGAAACCTATCTCAAAGACATCAAAGCAAGGCATCCAAGGACCGATATGCGGAAGTTAGAAGACTCGCTACACGTGATCGCTTCGATGATCTCGACACCCATTAACCCGAGCAAAATCGAGAACACGTTCCGAAGTGTCTACGGCGTTTCTTTGAGTGACGACACGATCGATCAATACATCTCCTGGTGCGAAGAAGCCTATCTTCTTTCCCGTGCCTCGCGTTACGATGTCAAAGGAAGACATTACATCGGCTCACCCTATAAAATCTATTTCGAAGACATCGGCATCCGGAATGCCATTTTGAATTTCCGCGACGTAGATCAGACGGACCTCATCGAAAACGTCGTCTATAACGAGCTTCGGTATCGGGGGTATCAAATCGATGTCGGGATCGTAAATATCCCCGCCAAAGAGGAGTCGGGAAAGCGAATCCTCAAAGACACCGAAGTCGATTTCGTCGCTTACAAAGGGCCGAAGAAATACTACGTTCAGGTCGCCTATCGCATCGATAGCGAAAAAAAGAAGAACCAGGAATACGAGTCACTATGGCATATTCCGGATTCCTTCCGGAAGGTGATTGTCGTGAAAGAGGAGGGGAAACCCTACTTCACCGAGGAAGGCTTCTTACGTATCAGCCTTCTTGATTTCCTAAGAAATGAAAATTCTTTAGACCTTTAACATCGAGAAAAAGATGTAAATACATAAAAATTTCGAGGTTGATTTCTTCTCTTTTATCGGTTCGTTACATTAATCCAAGTGAAGCGAGCGCTTCACTGCTTGCTTCAATCGCTTCTTCCCCTGTGTTGTTATCCCCATGATGGATGATCATCATGGTGGTAATAATGATGAGAGGGATCAAAGCGATGATGGTATTACGAGCCATCCGAAACTTTTCTTTGCGCCAACTTTTCACCGTCATCTCTTTGACTTTCGGAACCGCAAGAATATTCAAAACGACAACGGAGGCGAAATAGATGAAGTAGAAGTTAATAAAGAAAAGATAGAAGGCCTGGCCCAACATGACCCACCGACTATTTGCTAAGGCATAGCCGACGACGCAAAGCGGAGGCATGATGGCCGTGGCGATGGCGACACCGGGAATGACGTTGTTGTATTCGCCTTTTCTCGTCTGTCCGATAATCCCGGCAATCCCGCCGAAGATCGCAATCAGAACATCGTACCAAGTCGGATTGGTCCGCGCGAGAATCTGTTCGGTCGGTTCTTTAATCGGGCTAGCTAAGAAATAAAGACAAGAGACAATGATAGAAATCAGCACTTGGAGAATAAAACCGGCCGTTCCTTTCCGGAAGATATGGATATCGGCACTGGCCGTTCCATAAGCCATCATGAGTATGCGGTTCATCAAAGGGGAGATGAGCATCGCGCCGATAATCACGGCGATGGAATTGGTGTTGAGACCAATCGAAGCGATGATGATCGCGCAGCCCATGATAACCATGTTCGTGCCGGTGAATTTGGCGCACGAGAGGATTCTTTCTTTGATTTCGGCATGTGTGGCGGTGTCATCCATGATCGAGAAAAGACGGTGAAAGAAATAACGCACATGGTCATACCAATGCGTAGATTTCTTCTCGTGCTCTAAAATCAGGGCATTCGCAACATCGATGTTGGTGTCGTCGCTGATTTTATCTTCATTCGCAGGAACGATTGGATGGTTCGTTTCTTCTCCTGCGTTATCTTTTTCTTCCTGAGGTTCCATGGGAATCACCGTTTTCTTCGATAAAAAATATAGCATTCTCGCTCCTCTGAAAAAAGAAAAAATCAGCTTTTTGTTCCCACCCCGTTACTTTCAACATGGCAAGGCTTTCTATGGAAAAAAGCGCCAGGTTTCCCTGACGCTTCAGCGAAGCACGAAATTAACTCTCGGACGTGCTGTCAGTAAGTTCTTTGAAGTCTTCTCGTTGGAACTTCGATCCCGTGAAAGGGCGATGCTCATAATCGCCTTGGTTGAAGTCATAGAAGCTTTGGGTTTGGGTGATATCCACCGTTTCGTTATCGACGATGTTCGATTCAACCTTGTTGACGGTGCAATGGGCAATCTTGCCATCTTTAAAGGCAACGCCGGCACCGGCACTATAGTAAATCGTGTAGTACATGCCCGAAGAACCTTGACGGGTGTAAGAGAACGCAATCTCAAAGTCTGTGCCGTTTTTGCCCCAGACGTCAATCTGGGTAGGATCAACATTCTTGAAGTAGTAGAAGTCACCTTGAAGGGCCGTGCCATCGCCATTATCGCGGTAGAACGTATGCCCTTGGTCCATCAAAGCAAGTAATACGGAGGGATAGCCAAGGAAGTAGGCAGCAAAGGAAATATCCAGCTGTTGCGAAGCCTTTTCTGCTGTCATGACCTCCGATTTGGTATAACCATCGGGATAATTGTTTTTGTCATAACCTTCATGGGCTTCGCTATATTGACGGATGGCATAGATACGGCCATCGTCTTCATAACTTTCTTGCTCTAAGCAGAAGAAGTTCGCCTCATTCACTTGCGAAGCGGTTTTGCCCGAATCGGTTTCTTTGACTTCCACGTCGCTTGCCGCATAGTAAGGCGAGTAAGAACGGGTTTCGACGAAGTTATTTTCATAACGATCGGAGAAGAAACAGTTCGTGCCGCCGAACACTTGGCTGCCAGCAACAGCAGAACGATACGTAATATCATTCTCGCCATAGACGGAGTTTACGGTTCCGGATAACGTAACCAACGTATTCAAGAAAATCCGGAGCCGTTCATGATCGGTCGAGATGGTCGACCAATCTAACCAATGGGCATACAAAGAGGAAGGCACTTTCTCAGAAGAAGTGAAGTCCCACGCTTCTCCTCCTTCTTTGGCTGTATACCAGCCTTGGAAGAGATAGCCAGGAACCATCGGATAAGAAGGATTTGTCGGATCGGAGGAGACGTTTTGATAAACTTCTCCTTCGTGTCCAGGACAATTGTAGTAGAACGTCGCGTCAATCGCGACTGTGGTGGAAGACGAGCTAGGATTGCCACAGGCCGTTAACGTCAACGCAGAAAGAACAAGAAGCAAACGGAATTTTGCCATGGTTTATTTCCCCGCTTTATAGTTGATGGTGGCGTTGCAGCTATTGCGCCAATCCGTGCCCAAAAGACGATTTGCGTCATCTTCCGTCATCGGCATGTTGATGGCCTGGCTCTTTGTCCAACCATCGAACGTCCGGTAACCCATCGACAAGATCGAAGACGGAATGGTTAAGGACTTCACGCCTTTGATATAGGCTAAGCCATATTCGCCAATCCGTTCTAAGCCTTCGGGTAAGGTGAGCGTCAATAAGTTTGCCGCTCCCGCTAAACCATAAGGCAGAATCGTCTTCACCGTGGACTTTAATGTCAAGTCGGTGGCGTTCCGTTTCGAGGCATATGCATAAAGCTTAGTGCCGTCAGCGCTGTAAAGCGCGCCATTTTCGGCGGTAAATGCCGTATTGCCAGCGGCAACAACATAATCCGTAATGCCGGTCACATAATCATTCACACGGCCCAAGAACGCACCTTCGCCGAGTTTGGTTAAAGTGCTTGGAATCGTGATGACGCCAGCAAGTTGCGCGTTCCCTAAGAAGGCGTTATCCCCGATGGAGGTCAGGCCTTCATTTAAGGTAATGCCAGTTACTCCGGAAGCGAAGAACGCCCCTTCGCCAATGTTCTTCAAGGTGGAAGGGAAGTTTAAAGCGCCTAAGTTATTTAAATAAGAGAAGGCGCTTTCGCCGATGGAGGTCAAACCTTCATGGAAGGTGACTCCTTCGATGTTGGCCATGTAGAAGGCACCATCATCGACAGTCTTCAAAGAAGCCGGGAGATCGATTGTGACCTTCGAATTAGAGTTGAAGGCGTATTCGAAGGCGCCTTCACCGATTTCTTCCACGGCAGAGTTGAAGCTGATGTCGGTTGCCTTGACGCGTTCAAACGCATAGTTACCAATCTTCGTAACCGTGGATGGGATTTCGATTTTGCCCGTTAAGGCTGGCGAGGTATAGAACAATGTCTTGCCGTCGCTGGAAAGGACGCTATAGGTGTTGACGATCTGCGGGCCGCTACTTGCCTTGACATATAAGCTCGTTGGTTTTGGCGCCTCATTGCTGTTATAAGCGCCAAAGACCTGATTACCAAAGTTCTTTAAGCCCGTGCCAAAGTTAATGGTCGTGATATTGCTTTGACCCGCAAAGGCGGCATCGCCTAACGTGACCAAAGAGTTCGGTAAGTTGACGTTCACTAAGCCGTTAGAAGAGCCATAGGCGTAGTCATAATCGTCATCGTAAGAAGAATCTGCAGTCATCTTCACGAAGGCTTCTTCGCCGATTTCTTCCACACCTTCTTCGAACGTGACCGAAGTGAGACGGCAATCGGCAAAGCCTTGTTCGTCAATCTTCTTGACGTTCGAAGGAATGGTGACGCTGGATAAAGCTTTGTCTTCGTAGAAGCAACCAGACGGAATCTCAGTGACCCCTTTGCCGATCTTGATGGAGGATAACTTATCCATCATCATGAAGGCTTCTTCGCCGATGGTTGTAACACTATCTGGAATCTCTAACGACGTGATGTTGAGATTGTAATGGAACGCATTGTGATCAATGGTCTTTAACGTCGAAGGCAAGGTGATGCCTTTGCTAATGAAACGAACATCGCTTAATGCGTGTGGGCCAATTTCTTCGACGCCTTCTGGAATGACTAACGCTTCATCCAATGCTAAGGCCGAAGTCGTATCGCTTGGCACCCAATAGAGAATCTTCTTATCCGCGGAGAAGAGCATGTTGTTCTCAACCACGAAGTTCGCATTGCTATTGGTGGTTCCTAACGAAAGGTTCTTGATGCCATAGCCATAGAAGAAGGCAGCGTCGCCAAAGAATTCCAAAGAAGCGGGCAGTTTGACCGATGTAATGGCACAATGAGAATTCACCGGGGTGCAGAACGCATAGTTACCAATCTTTTTAACGGTCGATGGTAAGTCTAAGTTCCCTTTGATGTAGCAACCCATGAAAGCATCATCGCCGATTTCTTCTAAGCCTTCCGACCAGGCAATGATAAATTGATCGGTAGCGGCGTTATAAGTGGCAAAGGCGTGATCACCGATCTTCTTTAACGAAGACGGGAATGCAACATTGTTTAACCGCTCATTTTGCGCAAACGCCGAAGCGCCGATTTCTTCTAAGCCGGCATTGAATGTAATGCTTGCAAGGCCAGCATCGCCTTGACCATAGAAGGCATAGTCGCCAATCTTCTTTAAGGTCGAAGGGCAAGTATAGGCCGTATTATTCGTTAATGCCTTTGGTGGGCAGAAGACCAAAGTCGTGCCATCGCGGGTAAACAAGATGCCATTTTCGTCCGTGCGGTAAGCCGGGTTATCGCTGGCAACCGTGAACTTTTGCAACGCTCTAGTGCCCATGAATGCCTTTGGAGAAATGTCGATGACAGTCTTTGGAATATTGATTTCTGTGATGTTAATCCGAGAGCCAAACGCATTCGCGGCAATGCCCGTGACTGGGTGTGTGCCAATCATTTCAGGAATTTCGACGGTCGATGCGTTGATATCAATAATGCCCGTGATGGTGGCGGAGTTATCTTCGTTAATCACGTAATAGAAGTTAAAGGCTTGCTCTTCATAGACCGCAACCCAGTTAATTGCGTCATCCCCTGCGCTCACATAGCCAGTGAAACGCGTGGAAGTGCTATCGCCATCTTTGTACCAGCCCACAAACACCATGCGATCTTTCTTGGGGTTATTGATGGTCGGGTGGTCGCCGATAAACGTTTCGATGGTGAAAGGGTCATCGCCGTTATTCGGATTGAAGTGCAACGTGATTTTCTCGTCTTCGTTCACTTTCCATTTGGCAACTAACGTAATATCGCCATAAATGCCTTGATTAAAGGAGAAACGGACCTCGTCTCCGACGGCATACCAGCCTAAGAACGTGCAATGTTTCTTTGTGGGATCAATGCTTGGCGCTTTCGCCCAACGTCCTTCTTTGACTTTTTGGGGAGCCACACTGGCTGGATCGATGGTTTCGCCGCCGTTTAAATCAAAAGAGACGGTGTAATATGTCGCGTCATCGACGGACGAAGTTTGACTCGAAGCTGGGGTAATATTCGAAGAAGTAATGACGGGGTTCTGATCGTTACAAGCCGCAAGTAGAAGTGCGCCCGTAGCGAGTACATACAAAACGTGAGATGGTTTCATAAAATCCTTTCCGTGAAAAAAAGACACGCCTAACGTTCCCCATTATATCGATTTAGAAATAGATTTCACTTGTTTTTATAAAAAGTCGATAGATTCAGTACTATTTTGCGGTTTTTTGAAGCGATTTTTTTCGAAGATACGTTTCTTTTTCAGCGAAACATGATTTTCTATTTGTTCGATGCGATTTTGCTTGTCAGGAAAAAACAGGAGTTGTATATTAGTAAACGCCCACGGGCCTTTAGCTCAGCTGGTTAGAGCGTCCGCTTGATAAGCGGGAGGTCGATGGTTCAAGTCCATTAAGGCCCACCATGTGGAAAGAAAGCCCCGGGAACTTAATGTTCTGGGGCTTGTTTGTTTCTGGGTGTTTAGCTCAGCGGGAGAGCGCTTCCTTCACACGGAAGAGGTCATAGGTCCAACCCCTATAACACCCACCAACCTACTTGCCGTCTTAGCTCAGCTGGCAGAGCAGTTGCCTTGTAAGCATCAGGTCGTAGGTTCGAATCCTATAGACGGCACCATAATGAAGAACATGCCTTGACGTGAAGTCAGGGCTTTTTTGTTTCCTTTTTCATGACGATGACCTTATATTTCGTAAAAATTAAAGTGCAGGTTAAAAATTTACGAAATAAAGGAGGCTGTATGATTCAAAGAACGATTCAATCGGCACTCATCCAGGCGATCCATACGAAACCTGTCGTTTTGATTACCGGCGCTAGGCAGGTTGGGAAATCCACCTTGTGCGCCGAAATTGCCAAAGAATACCACTATCATTACGTTTCTTTAGACCATCTTCGCGAAAGAGAAGCAGCCATTCAAGATCCTGAGTTATTTCTTCAGTTACACGATGCTCCTTTGATTATTGATGAAGTGCAATACACCCCGAAATTATTCGATGTTATTGAAACCATCGTAAACGAAAAGAAAATCAAGGGCGAGGACAATAAAGGGATGTATATCTTAACCGGTTCTCAAGCCTATCACTTCTTGGAGGGGGTAAGCCAATCGTTGGCGGGAAGAGTAGGCATTATCGAAATGTCTCCTCTATCGCTACGAGAAATCCGTGCCCTGAAAGAAGAACCGTTTGTCATTGATTCCGTTCGAAACGAGGAAAGAGCAAAAGACAACCCCGTCGATGTGAACTTTTTAGCGGAGCAAATCGTGAAAGGCTTTTATCCAGAGCAATATGACAATCCTTTATTGGATAGCGAGTCATTTTATGCCGACTACGTTCGCACTTATGTCGAAAGAGATGTTGCTCAGCTGATTCACTTGCAAGACCAATTGAAATTTCAACGTTTCATGGAAGTCGTTGCTTCTTTAACCGGGCAAGAACTTGTGGTGAACAACTTAGCAAAAGCGATAGGGGTGTCCTCGATTACCATTGCTTCGTGGTTAAGCGTTCTGGTGGCAGGCGGAATCGTGTATTTGCTTGAACCCTATCACGAGAATTCGGTTTTAAAGAGAGCCGTGAAACGACCAAAAATCTATTTTGCCGACACCGGTTTGGCGGCTTATTTAGCAAGGTTAAACCACCCACAAACCTTAAAAAATAGCCTCTTTTGGGGTCATTTCGTGGAGACTTATATGGTCAACGAAATCACGAAGTCTTATCGGAACAACAACAAAAAGACGAACTTTTATTACTATCGCGATGCCGATCAGAAAGAAATCGATTTGGTGATGTTAGAGGGAAGAACGCTTCATTTTGTTGAATGCAAAGCCGGCGTTTCTTTCCAAAAAGATGCCGTCTCGGCTTTCCATACGTTAGCCAACGTCACTCAATATGCGGTTGGCGATAGTGCCGTTATTTGTTTAACGGATGTCGTCTATCCCATTGAAAAAGGCGTCTATGCTTTGCCAGTCGGCGCGATTTAACGAATCCTAAAAAATAAGGAACCATTTTATGGATTTCCTTTATAATGAATTCATCAAACAGGAGAAAACATTATGATCATTCTTCACATTCGGGATTTTGGCGATATCAAAATTGAATTAGACCGCGTTAATGCGCCGATTTCGGCCAATAACTTTGCGACTTTGGTCTCCCAGGGATTTTATGATGGCTT
Organism: uncultured Erysipelotrichaceae bacterium; assembly: GCA_902791935.1. Taxonomy (GTDB): domain Bacteria; phylum Bacillota_I; class Bacilli_A; order RFN20; family CAG-826; genus UBA4951. The sequence goes on from CADAXQ010000022.1 coordinate 15,631, forward strand.
GACGTTCCATCGGGTCATCAAAGGATTCATGATTCAGGGCGGGGACCCGGTTGGAAACGGAACGGGTGGCCCTGGTTATGCCATCAAAGGGGAATTCCGGGCAAATGGGGTGAAAAATAATCTCTCCCATAAACGTGGCGTCATTTCGATGGCGCGCGCCCAAGATCCAAACTCAGCTGGCAGCCAATTCTTTATCTGCGATCATGACGATACGTTCTTAGATGGCCAATATGCCGCGTTTGGCAAAGTCGTCGAAGGGATGGATGTCGTGGATAAGATTGCCGCCGTGGATAAGAATCACGCTGACAAACCCTATCGCCCAGTCATCATCGAAAAAGCCGAAGCCATCGACGAGAAATTAGAGCCCGTCGAAAAAATGCCGGAATAAGGAAAACGAACGGTTGCCCGTTCGTTTAACGAATATCAATTTCTTTCACGTCGTCGGGGACATAAACATCCGCGGCGACTTTTTCTCCGTTCGCGACGGCGTCTGGTGAGATAATGCTGGCGGGAAGTCGCATATAAAGCGCTTCGCCACGTGCTAACATCGTTCCGTCTAGCATCTTGATTTCGGCATGGCCGTGGAACGTGATTTTATCGCGTTTGTCAATCTTCCCGATGCAAAGAAGCTTTTGGTTATAAGGCACCCCTTTGTGATACTCGATGCTGATTTTTAGGGTGCAGCCATAGACATTTGGCTCTAAACACCAAATCGCCCGGCCGACGGTTTCGTCAATCATGGCGCAAATCATGCCGCCATGGACACGTTCTGGGTACGATTGATGTTCAAAACGATATTCAAAAATAGCACAGCAGCTTTGATCTTCCATCTCATAGAAATTCGCATGGATGCCATACGGATTATTGATGCCGCAGACGATGCAATCTTTGGCGTTATTTTGTTTTCGAATGACTTTCATAGGCTTATTCTAACGAGGTTTTTCGTTCCTGGACAACAAAAAATGCACACTATCCTTTATAATGGATAAGAAGAGGCAACAATGTCGAGAATTATCTTAATCGGTGGTGGTTCTAGTTCCGGGAAGACTTACATCACAGAAGCCGTGATGAAGTATTTTTCACCTGATGAGGTTACACATATCACGATGGACGATTATTATCGCGATCAATCCGATATGCCGCTGGCGGAACGTTATCAAGTGAATTATGACCACCCGAAAGCGTTTGATTGGCCCTTAATGCGGCGACAGATTCTGGCATTAAAGCAAGGTCAACCAATCGAAAAACCGATATATGACTTCGTTCAATTAACCCGTAGTGGCCGTACGGAAACCATCGTTCCTCATCAAGTGGTATTGGTAGAAGGCATTATGGCGTTAGTGGACCGCCAAGTCCGGCACTTAGGGGACTTACGGGTCTTTATTCAAGCTGGGGCAGAACGTCGTTTCTTAAGACGAATCATCCGGGATTCGCAAGAACGAGGCCGTACGTTTGAAAATATCGTTCACCAGTATTTTTCCACCGTGCAGCCGATGTACGATGAAATCGTGAAGCCTTCCAGTGAATATGCTGACTTAATCATTAACAATGACGGCGTAGAAAACTTAGCCATCGAAGTCTTGCGTTGCTTGGTGCAAGAAGAACTCGATTTAGCCACGGGGAACGTGCAAGAAAAACAGACGATGGACGAAGAGTTCTCGGAAGAAACATTACGGTCTGCCTTCCTTGCGGGAAAGAAATGAGACAATTCGTTTGTGCTGCTTTATAATCTCTTCGGATTTCCGAGGAGATTTTTTATGGCAGAAGTAGATGCGGTATTAGAAGATTTAGGCCATTCGTATAGCCCGTTTCACGTGGTGAAAAATATCACGGAACGATTAAAAGAGGCGGGATATACTGCGTTAAACGAAAAAGAACCCTATCCGTTGGTACTGGGCGGCCGTTATTACGTCACCCGCAATGACTCTTCGCTACTCGCGTTTTCACTTCCTGAAACCATGAATCCCGGAACTGCATTCCGTTTTGCCGCTGCCCATACGGATTCCCCAACTTTCGTGATCAAACCGAATCCGACTTTGTGCAAAAACAACATGATTTCGTGGAATGTCGAACCTTATGGCGGCATGATTGACGCAACTTGGTTAGACCGTCCCTTATCGTTTGGCGGTCGTGTTTATTACGAAGATAAGAATGGCGATACCAAAATGACTTTGGTGGCGCCTCAAGAAGATGTGCTTTATATCCCGAATCTTTGCATTCACTTTAACCGTAACGTCAACTCCGGTTATGCCTATAATCCGGCGGTGGATATGATTCCTTTAGCGGGTTTAGGCAAGGATTTCTCCTTCTCCGATTATTTGCTTTCTTTATTGCCAAAGGATGCCAAAACCATCTTATCGTTTGATTTATCGCTATATAACCGTGACAAACCGCGTCTTGTGGGCATACATCAGGAATTCTTATCTTCTCCAAGACTTGATGATTTGGCTTCTACCTATAGCGTCTTACAAGGCTTCATCCAAGCAAAACCACATTATATTAACGTCTATTGCGCTTTCGACAATGAAGAAGTGGGTTCGTTAACCATGCAGGGGGCAAATGGTACTTTCTTAACGGATACATTACACCGGTTATGTGAAGCCTTAGCGCTTCCCTATGAAGAAACCCTTGCGCGTTCGTTCTTACTATCGGTAGACAATGCGCACGCCATTCATCCGAATCACCCTGAATTCTCGGATGCCTCTTCTCCGGTTTATCTTAATGGCGGCATTGCCGTGAAATATAATGCCGCCCAACATTACACATCAAACGGAAGAAGCGTTGCTTTCTTGACGACCATTGCGAAAAACGCGAATATCCCCCTTCAATCCTTCACGAATCGCTCCGATTTACGAGGTGGATCGACGCTAGGCAATCTTTCGAACAACCAAGTTTCGCTATGCTCGGTGGATATCGGTATCCCGCAACTCGCCATGCATAGTGCCAATGAACTCTGTGGCATCAAAGACGTGACCGCTATGGTTCGTCTTCTTGAAGCGTACTATACGAGCGCTAAGGAACTCTTATGAAACCCATCCCACTTTGCCAAGGCAATTGTGCGAAATGTGACAAAGCGCATGGCTCCTTCTTAGAAGAACTTGAAGCGCCCGAACGGGAAGCCATCGATCAAAAGTTACGTGGCTTTTACGTGAAAAAAGGCGAAGTGCTTTTTCGTGAAGGCACACCTGCCGATTCGTTATGGATCATTCGGCAAGGGAGCGTAAAGCTTTGCACCTACGATTCCGAAGGCAGGGAACAGATCATTGCTATCTTCTCCGAAGGAGAAACCATTTGGGTTTCGATGTTCTTAGGCAAGAAAGAAACTGCTTATCCTTATAGTGCCATTTGCTTAAATGACGTCATTGTCTGTCAAATCTTACGGCAAGATTTTGAAGCAACCATCCAAGACACCCATACCGCTTTGAAGATTGTCGGCTTATTAAGCAAAAAGCTCCATGACGCGAATGAACGGATTTTGATTCTTTCTGCCAGCGATCCACAAGCGAAGGTCGCTAGACTTTTCCTTTATCGCATCAATCATAGCGGCGGCAATCGCGTGACCATGAAATTAGAAGACATCGCCGCTCATGTTTCGCTTCGTCCCGAGACGGTATCCCGGAAATTAGGTGAATTATGCGACGAAGGCGTTTTACGCAAAGAAGGGCAATCCACTTTTGAGATCTTGGACTTCAATGCATTAGAAGATATCGCCCATCGTTAAAATTTGATTTTGCGCAAAGTTATTTCTTTGCTATCTTAGGATAATCATGTGCTGCGGCAAGGAGGATTATCCATGGACGGCAACATTCATTCCATTGAAACATTCGGTTCATTAGACGGGCCAGGCATTCGTTTCGTGATTTTTGTGCAAGGCTGCGCGATGCGTTGCTTATTTTGCCATAACCCCGATACTTGGAAATTAGAAGGTGGAACAAAGCGAAGTCCCGATAGTTTAATTGAACAAGCACTCCGTTATCGGCCTTATTGGGGAGATGAAGGCGGCATCACCGTAAGTGGTGGAGAACCCTTGCTTCAAATTGATTTCTTATTAGAGCTTTTTCAAAAAGCCAAAGCCCATGGCATTTCTACCTGTATCGATACGGCTGGGCAACCATTCCGTTCGAGTGGCCCCTGGTTTGACCGTTTCCAAGAACTCATGAAAGTCACGGATTTGTTATTGATGGATATCAAACACATCAATCCAGACATGCATCGTAAGTTAACCAGCCATCCTAACGATAACATCATTGCGATGTTCCGTTATTTGGACGAAATCCATAAGCCAATTTGGATTCGGCACGTCTTGTTGCCTGGCTACACCGATAATGATGAGTATCTTAGGCAAACCCGCGCGTTTATCGATACTTTACATAACGTGAAGCATATTGATGTTCTTCCGTTTCACAAAATGGGAGAATTCAAGTGGAAGGAACTTGGCTACGACTACAAACTTTGGGACACGAAATCGCCGACCCAAGAACGGGTACAAAATGCGATTCGTATCTTGAAAGCCGGGCCACAGCAATAAATTTGATTTCAATCAAGGTTATTCCCCTTCTGAATCTCTACATTTATTAACGCGCATAAAGCGAGGAGGACATTTGATCATGTTAGACGAGTGGAACGGTTTCCATGACGGTCATTGGACCAAAGAAATTGACGTCCGTGACTTCATTCAAAACAATTACACCCCTTATGATGGGGATGCTTCGTTCTTAAAAGGACCGACGGCAGCAACGACGGAACTTTGGAACAAAGTACAAGCATTACAAAAAGAAGAACGCGCCAAAGGCGGCGTGCTCGATATGGAGACGAAAGTCGTTTCTTCGATTACGGCCTATGGTGCCGCTTATATCGATGATGCGACCAAAGGGGAAGAGAAAATCGTCGGCCTTCAAACGGATAAACCATTGAAACGTGCCTTTATGCCATATGGCGGCATCAAGATGGCCGAAGAAGCTTGCACGACCTACGGTTATCAGCCAGATCCAGAATTGCACAAGATTTTCACCGAATATCACAAAACCCATAACCAAGGGGTATTCGATGCCTATACGCCAGAAATGTTACGTTGCCGTCACGCCAAGATTTTGACGGGTTTACCCGATACCTATGGCCGTGGCCGTATTGTTGGCGACTATCGTCGTGTTGCTCTTTATGGCATTGACCGTTTGATTGAAGGCAAAAAAGAAGACTTTGCCAACTGCGGCGATGAAACGATGACCGATGACGTCATTCGTTTACGCGAAGAAATCACCGATCAAATCCGGGCATTACAACAAATGAAAGTCATGGCCCAATCCTATGGCTATGACATCTCAAAACCAGCTAAGAATGCCCAAGAAGCGGTGCAATGGCTCTACTTCGGATATTTGGCTGCCATTAAGACACAAAACGGTGCCGCGATGTCGGTTGGCCGTGTCTCCACGTTCTTAGACATCTATATTGAACGTGATTTAGAAAACGGCACATTAACCGAAGAAGCCGCCCAAGAGCTCGTCGACCACTTTGTCATGAAACTCCGGATGGTCAAATTCGCCCGTATTCCTTCCTATAACCAACTCTTCTCTGGTGACCCAGTTTGGGCAACCTTGGAAGTTGCCGGTATGGGACAAGATGGCCGCTCGATGGTAACGAAGAACGATTTCCGTTTCTTGCACACCCTAGAGAACATGGGCCCAGCACCAGAACCGAACTTAACGGTGCTGTACTGCAAACGCTTGCCACTTCCCTTCCGCCAATATGCCGCCAAGATTTCGGTGGATACCTCCTCGATCCAATACGAAAACGACGACGTGATGCGTCCGATCTGGGGCGATGATTACTCGATTTGCTGCTGCGTTTCTGCGACGCAAACCGGTAAAGAGATGCAATTCTTCGGCGCTCGTGCGAACTTAGCCAAGTGCTTACTCTATGCCATCAATGGTGGTGTTGATGAACGGTTGCACCAACAAATTGGCCCAGCTTATACCCCCATCACTTCGGAATACCTCAACTATGACGAAGTCGTTGCCAAGTATGACAAGATGATGGATTGGTTAGCCGAAGTCTATGTGAACGTTCTCAATCTCATCCATTACATGCACGATAAGTATTACTATGAAGCGGCTGAAATGGCGCTCATTGATACGAATGTCCGCCGCACGTTCGCGACTGGCATTGCTGGTTTCTCACACGTTGTCGATAGCTTAAGCGCCATCAAATACGCGAAAGTCAAAACGATCCGTGATGAAACGGGCTTAGTCGTCGATTACCAAATCGAAGGTGACTTCCCCCGTTATGGCAACGATGATGATCGTGCCGATGATATCGCGGTTGAATTGCTCCGTACCTTCATCAACAAAGTGAAGAAACATCATACCTATCGTAACTCGGAACCGACGACATCGATCTTAACGATCACTTCGAATGTCGTTTATGGCAAAGCCACCGGCTCCATGCCTGATGGCCGTAAAGCGGGAGAACCGTTATCTCCTGGCGCCAATCCAGCCTATGGAGCCGAGAAGAATGGCTTACTCGCTTCACTTAATTCCGTTGCTAAGTTGCCATACGAATATGCGTTAGACGGCATCTCGAACACCCAAACGATTGCCCCGAATACGTTAGGGCATACCGAAGGTGAACGGGTGAAGACCTTAGTCAACGTCTTAGATGGCTACTTCTTAAAAGGCGCCCATCACTTGAACGTCAATGTCTTCGGCATTGAAAAACTCAAGGATGCCATGGCACACCCCGAAAAACCAGAATATGCGAACTTCACCATCCGTGTTTCTGGCTATGCCGTCAAGTTCATTGACTTAACGAAAGAGCAACAGCTCGACGTCATCGCGCGGAATGCGCACGAATCGCTTTAATTCGTAAGCCAAAGAAGTGGGCGGGATTTCCCGTCCACTTTTCGTTTATTCAAAGAAAAACCCTGACCAGTGCCAGGGTGATTAATGAACTGAATCAACGCTCCGGAATGTCGTATTCGGCGCCGCCTTTGCGTAACTAGGATCAAGATTGCCATTATACAAAACGACATCTACATCATCTAATCCGCAAGTGCGGTATAACGAAATCTTATCAAACTTGCTATGGTCAACCATCACGATGGAGCGATCGGCATTCGCGATCATGATTTGTTTGATACGCGATTGATCCTCGACTTGTTCGGAGAAACCGAAGTTCTTATCGACGGCAGCCGTGGACATAATGGCAAAGTCGGCATGGTAGTTCCGTAACATTTCTTCGGCAAACGAACCTAATGTTGACTTCGTGCTGGGAAGAATGGTCCCACCCACCAAGGTGATATGATGTTTCGTTTTTAAGGCCAAATCATTCGCGATTAAGACACCGTTCGTGATGATGACTAGTCCTTTAAAGGCCGTCAACATCGAAACAATCTGTAACGAAGTGGTGGAACTATCTAAGAAAACCACTGCTTGATCATGAAGATAAGAGGCCGCCGCATGCGCAAGCATGCGTTTTTCTTTTAAGTTTTGTTTCTCGCGTAGGAAAATCGAGGTCTCTTGATTGGAAGGATCGCTATTGATGACCACCCCACCAAACGTTCGAGTAACTAACCCCTTTTGTTCCATCTTCGTCAAATCGCGGCGCATCGTGGATTCCGATACGTAAAGCGCTTGGGCTAAGCCATAGATGGTGCAATCGTGTCTTTCTTTCAGGATGGCTAAGATCTTTTCTTCGCGTGCTGAATCTAACATACGCGTCCATTATAAACAAAAATGACATTTTTGGGCACTGTAAGAAGCAATGTATTCCTCTTGCAACATACCCTATGGGGGTATATATTAGTGCACGTAATGATACCCCACCAGGGTATCTTAGGAGGACGTTATGGACGAAAACTGTGAGCAATGCCGTTCCCGTGCTACCCCACGTGATCCAAGTGAGTTAAAAGACCTGAATTGCCGTCTCAATCGGATCATCGGTCAATTAAACGGCATTCAGAAAATGCTGAACGAGAATCGTTATTGCGGCGATATTCTTACCCAAGTGGCCGCCGCGGAGAATGCCTTGCAGTCGCTCGGTTATCAATTGTTACAAACCCACATGAAAACCTGCATGTGCGATGACATCAAGGCGGGTAAAGAAGAAAGCGTAGATGAAGTGCTTTCCTTAATGAAGAAGTTAAAAGTATGAATGCCGTAGAAAATGAAAAATATGCCGTGAGCGGCATGACTTGTGCTTCTTGCTCGGCCCATGTCGAAAAAGCAGTGTCGAAAGTGCCAGGCGTCAAAGAAGTCAACGTCAATCTGATTACGAACTCCATGTTGGTGTCTTATGATGCGCCAGCGACTCCAGACACCATCATCGATGCCGTTAAAAATGCTGGATATGGCGCTTCTTTAGCCAATCCAACTAGCGTGAAAACTGCTCCTAAGACCGATGATTATAAAGACAAAGAAACACCGCGCTTACTTCGTCGTTTAGTCATCTCTTTGGTGTTATTAGTTCCTCTCTTCTATCTCTCGATGGGCTACATGATGAACTGGAACATCGGCGTGCTTCGAAGTGAACCGTTGTTATTAGCCTTAGTCGAATTCTTGATTTCTTTGACGATTCTTATCGTGAACAAAGACTTCTTTGTTTCAGGTTTCCGTTCCCTGATCCATGGCGGTGCGAACATGGATACCTTGGTCGCGTTAGGCAGCGGTGTCGCCTTTGTTTACGCGACAGGTGTCTTTATCGCCATGACAACGAAAGTGCAGTCGAGTGGTACCGATTGGGATGAGCTTATGCATCTTTCGATGTCCTTGACTTTTGAAACGGCAGGTATGGTGCCTACGTTAATTACGGTAGGAAAGACGTTAGAGTCTTTCTCGAAAGGCCGTACCACTAACGCCATCCGTTCCTTGATGAACTTGGCCCCGAAAACAGCGCACGTCATTCGGGATGGCAAAGAAGTGACCATCCCCGCAGAAGACGTGCAAACCAAAGACACGTTTGTGGTCTATCCTGGCGAAGCGTTCCCCGTTGACGGGATTGTTTTAGAGGGCGTATCAAGCGTGAATGAATCCGCTTTAACGGGCGAAGCCATGCCCGTTGATAAAACGAAAGGATCGAAAGTGTCCGCTGCCACCATTAACCAAAATGGCGCGTTAACTTGCGAGGCCACCCATGTTGGTAACGAAACGGCCTTGCAACAAATTATCGCCATGGTGCAACAAGCCTCAGGCACGAAAACCAAAGCATCGGCCTTAGCTGACCGCATCTCAGGCATCTTTGTTCCAGTTGTGCTTGGTATTGCTTTGATTGTCTTTGTCTGTTGGTTAATTTTCGGCGGTGGTGTAGTAGCCACCTTGCCTTATGATACCCGTTTCTCTTATGCGTTAAGTCGCATGATTTCCGTGTTAGTCATCGCCTGCCCTTGCGCCTTAGGACTTGCCACTCCTGTGGCCATCATGGTCGGGGAAGGCAAAGGGGCGAAAAACGGCATTCTCTTTAAGAAAGCTTCTGTCCTAGAAGATGCCGGCAGCGTTGACTTTGTGGTGTTAGACAAAACCGGCACCATCACCAAAGGGACACCGAGTGTTCGTGGCAGTTATCCTGCCTTGAAAGAAGACGAGGACAAATTATGGCAAGTGGCTGCCTCTTTGGAAGCGAAATCCGAGCATCCGTTAGCGAAAGCCATTCGGGAAGCGGCCAAACAAAAGAATGTCACCCTCTTAGAAGCCGAAGCATTGCAAGCGCTTCCTGGTGCTGGCATTGAGGGCACCATCAATGGCAAAAAAGCTGTTGGTGGTAATGCGCGTTACTTCGAAACAAATGGCTGGTTACCCGCGGAGGCAAAAACATTAGGGGAATCGTTAGCCGATCAAGGCCAAACCCCGCTCTATTTTGAAGAAGACGGGCACTATTTAGGCTTAATTGCTGTCAGCGATGTCTTGAAAGACGATTCGAAACAAGCCATTCAAGAATTCAAAGAAATGGGCATCATCCCGGTGATGTTGACAGGCGACAACGCCAGAACTGCGAAAGCCATGGCGAAAGAAGTCGGCATTGAACGTTACGTCTCGGATGTCTTGCCAGGTGGCAAGCTTGAAGTCATCGCGAAACTACAAGAATATGGCAAAGTCGCAATGATTGGTGATGGCATCAATGACGCCCCTGCCTTAACGAAAGCCGATGTCGGGATTGCGATCGGCGGGGGAACCGATGTTGCGATTGACTCGGCCGACATCGTCTTGATGAAATCCTCGTTACGCGATGCGACTGCCGCGATTCGTCTCTCGCGTCATACGTTCTTAAACATCAAAGAAAACTTATTCTGGGCGTTCTTCTATAACCTCATCATGATCCCGATTGCCGCAGGCGCTCTTACCGGCGTAGGCTTGACCTCGTTAAAACCATGGTATGGCGCGGCCGCTATGGCGTTAAGCTCGGTGACGGTCTGCCTTAATGCCTTACGTATCAATCTCTATCCTTTATATAACGCGAAGAAAGACCGGCATCATAAGAAGAAAGAGTTACCGGATTCGGTATTCTCATCCTTCTCGACTTGCCCTGTCGAAGTCAAAGAAAACAAGAAAGGAGGAAATCCTATGACCACCAAAACTTATGCCGTCGAAGGCATGATGTGCCAAAACTGTGTGAAACACGTGACGAAAGCGCTCGAAGGTGTTGCTGGTGTTACGGCTGTCGAAGTCTCCTTAGAACATAAGGAAGCCAAGGTGACCGCGAATGACCAAGTGACGCTCGAAAGCCTACAAAAAGCCGTGGCAGACGCTGGTTACGAATTAAAAGGCGAAAAGAAATAAGCCAGGCAAAAAGAAAAATCGCTCCTTCATCGAAGCGATTTTTTCGTTTGTTTTGTTCCTTAATGACGACGGACTAAGACAAGAATGCCGTCGACAATCATCAAGGCACCGGTGACGTAGAAGAAGATGTTCGTCACTTCATTGGCCCAATTTGTCCGTATGCCAATCGCGGTGATGAACAAAGCCAATCCAACGATGATATCAAGGATATTGACGATGACGGAAGTGTGATGATCCACCAACCCCGAAACGCCATTTACCAGCATCATAATGGCCAATATCAAGTAGGCGGCCCAGACGAATTGCCACGCGAAGCATATCATCAATATGCCTAACACCAGCTCTCCCACGCCATAGAAGATGGCGCCGAAGCAAAGGTTCACGATGCCAAATGCCAGCAAGATCACGCCCATGATCGTGACCATGATTTGACTGATGTTCGCGGCTGCTCCCGTTCCTCCCACAACGAGAAGGATGCCAATGACAATGGAGAAAATCGCATACCACCAGGAATTCATGTTACGACGAGTAACGCTCATAATGTTTCCCTCCTGTTCGGAGATAGTGTACTCTTTTTAGCAATTTTGGAAGCGCGAAAATAATATGTTTTAGAATGCTTTGTTTGCGCGGCGTATCGCTTCGACGCTAGCCTTTGGCTTTCGATCGGCCGTCACGAATCCATTTTGTTCTTGGTACGTATCGGCAAATTGCGTGACGCAATAACCGGCAAATCCTTCGGCTTTATAGGCTTTTAAGAGGGCACGGTATGTTTTGAGATAAGCACGTACAGACTTTGCTTCGACGTAGCCCCAACCTTTGCCCGTTTTCGTTTTGGCTAAGCTAAGACCAAAGAATTCAGAGATGATTTTGGGTTGCCCCGAAAAGCGGTATCCCTCGGCAAAGACATACGTCGGAGCGTCGGGATAGGGGTGAGATGGCTCACCTCGTTCTAGACTTTCAGATTGATCTTCTAAGAATGGCTTTAAGACTTTGACATCGGATTCGTAATTATGAATGGCAACCATATCGGTCTTTGTCATTTCCCAGCCATCGTTAGAAATGACGGGCAACGTGTCATCAATTCGTTTGGCCATCGCATAGGCTTCATTCATCGCGTCGATTTGTTCTTCGTCATGATGGATGTCTGGTATGCCCCAGCTTTCATTAAACGGCACGTAGGCACAAAGACTTGGGTGGCCCACATGGTCACGCACCAAAATGCCCCAGTTATCTAAGGCTTCTTTGATGCCGCCTTTGCTATAGGCTTGTGCCGATGGCATTTCGACATCGGTATAAAGTCCTTCTCTGTCGCAAAGATAGTAGAAGACCTCGCTTTCGACTTTTTGATGGATGCGGAAGCCATTAAATCCCATTTGTTTGTTGAGCTTAATGTCTCGTAATGCTTCTTCTGGGGTGATGGTTAAGCCTGTTTTGGGGTCATATCCTTGATATAACGTAAAACGGGGATAACGTTTCTTGCCATTAAATGTCAGATATCCGTCTTTGATTTTCACTTGATTGATGCCGCAATAAGAAAGAACGCGGTCATGAATGACGCCATCTTTGCTGACGACGAATTCCACGTCATATAAGCAAGGATTTCCTGGGAACCAGGCGTGGAAGTGGGCGTCGGGGATTTGGACAGCGGATTCGAGATAGGTTCCTGTGATCGGGAACGAGACCTGTTTTACGAAAGCACCATGATAACGGATGGTTAAATCGACTTGACCTCCGATGGCTTTATGGGTGAATAGCATCCGGAAATAGATGGATTTTGCATCGTAATAGCCGCGGGCGTCATAACCTTTCAAACGGACGCATGGCACGTTTTCAAGCCAGACATCCCCATAAATTCCTGTGGTAGGAGGATAGAAAATGCCGTTCGGCTTTGCTTCCCAACTTTGTTTGCCGAGCAATCGGGTTAAATCTTGGTTGTCTTCATAAACACGGACGACCAAGAGATTGTCTTTGGATTGCAAGAACGCACTGACTTCAAACGCAAAGGCATCATATCCTCCGACGTGGCGGCCTAAATAATGGCCATTCAGATAGACATCGGAGACATAGTCTACGCGTTCGAAGTGAAGAAGTACTAATTCGGGAGCGTGTGGGGCATCAAAATGTTTGTAATACCAAAGCACTTTATGTGGTTTCTTGTCTTTGACTTTCGAAGCTGGCGTTTCATAACTAAACGGAACTTCAATCGTTTTGATGTTCTCTTGCGGTTCGACGTTTTGATAATTCTTTTCGAATCCTTCAATGGCATCATCAAAAATCAAATCCCATTTCCCATTCAAGACCTGATAGTCAGGACGATAAAACATCGGATTCGGGTGACCGGGATGATAGCTTGTGACATTACGACGCATGATATATCTCCTTTATGCAATAAAAAGAAAGGAGGACAAAGCCTCCGTCATTAAGAAAGGGAAAAACCAAAAATAAGGGGTTTATTTCTCGTGTTGGCTTTCTTCATGCCTTTATTATAACGAGTTTTCATGAGAGAAAAACAAGAAATATGCCGTTTTGAATTCGGTCTAATTTCACTTAGGGAATGGAGGAAATCCTGTATAATGATTTCATGTTAAAACGCTTGCAGGTGAATAACCTTGCGATTCTCGAAAATATTGATATGAGTTTCCAAAGCGGATTCACCGTATTAACGGGGGAAACCGGCGCGGGGAAAAGCTTGATTATCGATTCGTTGTCTTTGCTTTTGGGTGCCAGAGCTTCGAATGAACTAATCCGCCAAGGCGAAGACAAAGCCTTTATTAAAGGCACCTTTGATATTACGAATCCACGGTTAGAGGCGTTCTTACGAGAAAAAGAAATTCCGTTTGAGGACCGTTTGTTAACGATTGAACGGGTTTTAAGCAAAACAAAAAGCAGCATTAAGGCCAATGGAATTCCTATTTCCTTAACGGATTTAAACCAAATCGCCCCTTATTTAGCCGATATCCATAGTCAATTTGATTTCACAAAGATTCTGAATCCCGAGAACTATCTTGCCATGATTGACGGCTATTCTTATTCCCTAATTAAGCCCTATCGTGAGGCCTATACGGCGTTATTAAAAGATTATCGGGACAAGAAAGCGGACTACGAAACCTGGTTGGCGAAGAAAAAGAAACTCGAAGAATCTCGTGATTTCTACGAATATCAGTACCAAGAATTAAAAGCAGCCCATTTAGAAGAGGGCGAAGAAGAATCCATCCAAGAACAATTGTCGTTGTTACGGAATCGCGACAAGATTTTTGCGTTAACCCAAGAAGCGGACGGCATCCTTCATGGTAATTTCTTAGATCAGTATTATCAATTGAACGAAGATTTAGCCAAGTTGTCCCAATTCCAACCACAATACCAAGAATTACATGACCAACTCGATAACAAGTATTACGAGATTGAAGACTTGTGTGAAACCTTAAAAGACAAATTCCGGAATTTCGATTACGATCCCGGCCAACTTGACGAATTAGAGCAACGTGATTCAGATTTATCCGCCTTAAAACGGAAATATCACCGCACCATCCCTGAATTAATCGCTTATCAAAAAGAATTAGATGGCCTTTTAGGAGAGAAATCTTCGTTAGACGACACGTTACAAGAGAAGAAACAAGCGGTAGAAGAAGCGTTCCACGCGGTTTACGACAAAGGAAAAGAACTTAGTCAAGTGCGGGAACGGGTAGCCAAGACAATTGAAAAAGAAGTGACCCGTTCTTTAAAGGATTTATTGCTAGAAGCGCATTTCGCGGTTGTTTTCTTCCTTACGGAAGAGAACGAAACGGCACTGCATGAAGATGGGATTGATGTGGTGGACTTCCTCATCGAAACAAACGTCGGCGAAGGCATGAAGAGCCTTTCTAAAGTCGTCTCAGGCGGCGAAGCATCACGTATCATGTTGGCCTTTAAGGCAATCTTCTTACAGGCGAACCGCATTCCCACGGTGGTCTTTGACGAAATCGATACGGGCATTTCGGGAAGAAGTGCCGAAGCGGTGGCGAAGAAGATCAAAGAAATTTCTTTGACGACGCAAGTGATTGCCATTACACATCTTCCCCAAGTGGCTGCCTTATCCGACCATGCGATCTTGATTCGGAAAGAAGTGCGGGGCAATCGGACGTATTCGCAGATCAAAGAATTGACGTTAGACGAGAAGATTGAACAAGTCGCGTATTTGATTTCCGGCGGGAAAATCACCGAAAAACAACGGGAATACGCGAAGGAATTGGTATTAGACCAGCAAGGTTAGTGTACGTCTCATCACCTTTCGAAAACTATGCTAAGATAGGCATAATCGTGAAGGTAATAAAACCTATGACAGAAAAAGAACGTATGTTACAGGGCATGATTTACGATGCCAATGAACCAAAATTACTTGCCTTACGCACCAAAGCCCATCGGCTTTGCCGCCTTTATAACCAATGTATCGAGGAAGACGACCCCAAACGGCAAGAGATTCTTCAAGAATTGTTCCCCGATGCCGAGAACTTAACGTTAACTGGCCCGATTTTCTTTGATTACGGCATCAATACCCATTTTGGGAAGGACTGTTACGCGAATTTCAACTTAACGGTGCTCGATGTCTGCCCCGTTCATATCGGCGACCGTGTCTACATGGGACCGAACGTTTCTATCGTTACTCCCATGCATCCCTATCTTCCCGAAGAACGGGCGCCCTATATATCCCCAGCAGGTTACGCCACCGATTTAGAATATGGCAAGCCTATCGTGATTGAACATGACTGCTGGATTGCCTCGAATGTCGTGATCTGCGGCGGCGTTCGGATTGGGCATGGTTCCGTCATTGGAGCAGGTTCTGTCGTGACCCGGGACATTCCGCCCCATAGCCTTGCGGCGGGAAATCCAGCGCGGGTTATTCGCCCCATCACGGAAAAAGACTCCGTATTTTTGAAAAAAGATCTTTGGGAAAGTGATGATGACATCAAGGCCCATCAATCCTTTGTTAGAAAAGACTAAGCATATTTGGTGATATCTTGTCTCTTTCCGTCTATTCTATGGCTAGAAAGAAGGATTACTTATGGCATCCATTTATGATTTCACCGTCAAAAATCCCGATGGCAGCGATTTTGCCTTAAAAGAATACGAAGGCAAAGTCGTGATCATCGTCAATACGGCTACGGGTTGTGGTTTTACGCCACAATATGAGAACTTAGAAAAACTCTATGAGGCATATCACGACAAAGGCCTTGAGATTCTTGATATCCCTTGCAACCAATTTGCCGGGCAAGCACCGGGCACCGATGAAGAAATTCATTCTTACTGCACGCTCCATTACCACACGACATTCCCACAACGGAAAAAGTCTGATGTTAACGGAGTTAACGCATTACCGTTATATGGTTATCTAAAAGAACAGCAGAAGTTCAAAGGCTTAGGCAAAGGATTCAAAGCCAGAATGGTGTCTTTTGCCTATAAATCGAAAGGCAAAGTCACCGACAATCCCGATGATATCCATTGGAATTTCACGAAATTCTTAGTGGACCGCAAAGGCAATGTCGTTGCCCGCTACGAACCCACCCAGTCAATGGACGATTTTGGAAAAGCCGTCAAAGACTTAGTGGAAGAAAAATAACGTCGCAAAAAGAAAACGTCGGAATGATGTGTACCCCAAATCCTGGACAGGTTAATTGAACTATATCATAAGGTCGATATGGATGCTTCCCTAAATTTGGCCGGAGGCATCCATTTTGTTT
>CADAXQ010000023.1 GCA_902791935.1 uncultured Erysipelotrichaceae bacterium
AAAGGCTCTTTCAATAAAATTGCGCCACAGTTTAGTGTGGCGCCGATATTATACCAATCCTGATGCTGATTTATCCCTCACGTGCACTATAGAGTTTTTTAAAAAATAAAGTTTTGTTGGAAACATATTGAATCAAAACCAATTAATAGCAATGCCATCTTTTTTTAGATGAACATATTGCGGTCAAATAAATCGAATTTAAAAAAATAGCCCCACGCATTTTAGAGGTTCTGCTCCACGTTATCTTGTAGCTGCGGATAAAACTTATGCGGGGGGGTATCGAAAAAGTGGCTAATACCATCTACATTCAATATTTAAAATCGAAAGTGGCATTCCAATAAATTGAATATCAAATTTTAAGCTTGGCTCTACTAATGTACTAGCGTTATGGATTCTAAAACTTAATTCCCATCCATTATTTAAATACATTTCAACAGTATTAGTGCTATTAGGTTTGAATCTAATGCTAATAAGTTCAGTAGGTAAATCAACAACAGGAACTTCAAAAGCTGACACTCTTTGTGTGCTTGGATGATTTAATGTTCCATGTAAATTAAACGAATGGACTAATGTCATTCTTCTACTATCCACGCTTACAACTTTGTAATAATCGCAAACGCCAATTAGGTATTCCACCATTCTTTGTGGCAAATTCGGGTTTAAATGATATGATCTCAAAACTTCATTTATAAATGCTTCTAGTAATGGGATATACACATCGTTTTCTTTATTTGGCAATTCAGACCATGCTGTTCCGTTTCTTTTTTCTTGGGAAAGCATTTGAAAAATCGGTTCAATATCGTTCCAATACTGTTGACTACAAGGCATTCCAAACCATTCCATTCCAAAGTCTAATCTATGACTTAGTCTGCTATGCTTGACTGCTTCGTGGTTATGTTTAACACTTAAACCAACTTCCCAATCTATGCTATTCCTTTTGATGACAATATCACGGACGTCGCCTTCAATTCCTGCACCATCCCTTTGGAATTCCAACAACACTTCATCATCGTTTATTTCAACCATAATAGGTTCGAGTTCAAGGATGGTATCAACAGCAGCATATGCTGAACGAACGAATAATTGTTGTGTTTCTTCAGGCATTAAATTCCAGGATCTCTCGTTTGCGTGATAACTAGAGTTATCTACAATATTAACGTTTCTAATTTGACTTAATCTTTCGCATAAAGCGTTAATCCAAGCAAATTCATAAGCTCTGCCTTGGTCATTACTTGAACTACTCATTTTCTTCGCCACCTTTAAGTGCTTTTTTAATGCCTAACGCAATTTCATATGCCAAATTAACAGGAACTGCATTGCCAATCATTTTGTAACCCATATCAACTTCTTCATAAAGGAATTTAAAATCATCAGGGAAACCTTGTATTCTAGCAATCTCTCTAATTGTCATTCTTCTATATAGATGCTCTGATCCAGGAACAAATCTGCACTTGTCCTTACCAATTCTTTCCATTTTTGGAGCGGATGGATGAAGTTGGCATTGTCTTCCTGACGCCTGAACAGTAAAAGCTTGTTCATCCCATGACTTAACACGATTTCTACTCATAAAAATAGTTGAAAAATCGCCAATAAAATATTCATTATTATTAATTGCTTCAGGATTCCTCTTGTTTTTTGGAAGAGCAGGAACTGCTGTTTCCTGTAAATCCCAAATAATGTCTCGTAAAGTGATTTTCTTGGAGTCATCTTTAGTTGAACCTTCAGGGAATTCAAACTTAATTTTTAAATCTTTTCGGAATCCAATATAAAAGACTCTTTCTCTTAATTGAGCAACACCATAATCCTTAGAGTTAACTAGAGTTAAGGATACATCGTATCCAGCTTCATCAAACATTTTTAAAATGTTTTGAACAGCTTCGGAGTTTCTATCAGCTAGCATTCCACTAACGTTTTCTGCTAAAAAGAATTTTGGCTGCTTTGATTTTAAAATTCTTATGTAATCAAAGAAGAGTTGCCCTCTTTCATCTTCGATACCTTTTTTTGATCCAGCTTCAGACCAAGATTGGCACGGCGGTCCTCCAATAATTCCATCTACTTCATTTGGAAAATCCTCTTCTTTAATTTTTCTTATATCACCTTCAATTAATTTTGTTTTTGGGTGATTTATCTTAAATGTTGGGCAAATCTTGGGATCAAATTCATTTGCAACAGGAATATCAAATCCAGCTCTTTCAAAGCCTAAATCAAGTCCGCCACAGCCACTAAATAAACTAATTACTTTCAACTTTCCCATATTTGCCTCCGTATCGTTTTTTATCATAACATATCAAACGATTCTTATCTATTTAATAGTAAGAAAAAGCTCCCATATTAGTCAGGGAGCGATGACTTGGTTGCCATATAGTTGCAACACTTACTGTACTCTTCCTTTTAACGAGCCCAAGGTACCAAACTCAGACTGCTTGTGAATACTATAGCAAGGATTTCAATCTCTCTTCAACTGAATCTTTATATGATATTTCAATCAAAACAAAGTCATGTTTCTTACAGTATTCACGCTTCAAAGCATCGTACCGTTTTTGCTTTTGATATTTCTCTTCTCCACCAAAGAATTTTATTGGTTCATAATGTTGTTCACCTTGAAACTCAATAAGTGCCTTAATGTTACATAAGGAATCAAAAATAGCGAAATCGAACTTAAGTGGAACATTTCCATCTCCAATTAAATCATCAAAGCTGTATTGTATTTCATACTTAATTCCGTGAGATTGAAGATATTCTGATATTTCTCTCTCGCCTCTCGAGTTAATGCACCCACAGGATATTGTTCCGTTCATCAAACTATCTTTAGTGATTATTTTTTCATTACCACAGTCACACTTACAAAGGAATTGAGGTCTAGGTCTACCACTATCAGGAGAAACATAATCAGCAACTCTTTTAACTATAGTTAACATTCCAAATCTCTGCCCAGTTAAATCTTCAAAGTGCGTTTCGCTAGTTATATCTCTTTTATAACACCCACAAGAAAGAGTATTCCCTGACATTAAATCGGTTCCATTAACCTCGACTATTTTTCCGCAGTCGCATTGACATTGCCATCTGCTTCTTCTTTTCTTGTTTGTTGGGCTTACAAAATCATCGACTTGTTTTAATACCGTTAATCTACCAAACTTTTGACCAACAAGATTAAGAATATGATCTTCTCTTAATTTCTCCAAAGCAAAGCAACCACAAGAAGTGGAATTACCACTTGTCAAAGATGTTCCCCTAATAACACCTTTATTTCCACAATCACATACACAATTCCAAAAGACGCCTTGTTTCTTAATAGTAGCTCTATCTATTACGGTCCATCTGCCAAATCTTTGTCCACTCAAGTCTCTTGTTATTTTGTTAGCTTTTTCTTTTTTAGAACAATCGCTACAGCAAGTACTTTTTCCACAAGAAAGCCATCCACCTCTTGTGATGTAATCATTGCCACAATCACATTTACAAAGATATCGAGCCGCTTTTGCACCTGATGGAGAAATGTAGTCATCTACTCTTGAAATGACTGTCAACTTTCCATATTTTTTTCCAATATAATTGTCTTTCCTCATATTAATTGAAGTATTCTCTAATAAATGCCCTTTTTTCCGTATCGTTTTGTTCTTCAACTAGTTCGTGTAATTCTTCAGATAAATCTCCAATTAGAATGGTTAAAAACTCTTTGAGTTTCTTTAATCTTTCAAATTGTTTTTCTCTACCTATTCTTTTCTCCTCATCTTTGAGATTTCCAATTAGCATTGTCGGATATTGTTTGTAAGCAGAAAGAAGATTCTCATATAGGTATTCACTTAGTTGTTCTTTCTCGAACATCTTCTTAGCAGCTTCCATCACTTCTTCTGCCTTGGTAGAAAGGTTGGAATCGGTGTAATAAAATTTGTGGATCATAACCACTTGTTGGAAGACAAAAGCAAAATTGTGCCTAACATCGGTCACAATAGTCTCTTTTTCTCGTTCACGCCAAAAGGCGTCATCATTATAATCATATGGACTCATTTAAATCGTCCCTCCTATGTACCAATAACATTAGCATAATTGTTATGCGTTGTGAATTTATTAAGGAACTAGAATTTTGCTTTTGAGTAATATGTCCAAACTAAGCCATCTAAAAATCTAGGTGTAGCAAATGGCATCTCATCTATAATTGCAAGTGAAACTTCCCTAAATAAATTTTGACATTCTTCATTGGAAACATCGTGCCCAATAGCATCTTTAATGCAGTGATGTATATGAACATCAGGCTTAACCCTATTATCATCACCTACCATCATAAATAAATAATCAATAGCAGCATCTCCAACGCCTTTTATTTGCCTCAAGTTAAAGGATAAATATTCTTTATCGTTGTAATTATTAAAGTCATCAAACGTTTGAATATTGAGTTTTTGAAGTTTCTTGGCTACATCATAGCAAACATCAATTTTTCTTCTTCCCCCAACACATTGTCTATTGTTTAAAACAAGCATCATTACATTATGCAATCCTTCAGTATCCAAGTCTCTGATAAAATCATCAGTACTATAGTCATCAGTATACAAATCACCACCTAAAAAATGGTCGGCGAATCTTTTAACTGTTGGAAATGTAATCGTTTCATATTTTGATTGTAGAGAATAAATATCATCCAAAATACAAATAGGCAAAGAATGATAATAATTAGGCATTGATGATTTTTTAATGCCTATTGTTTTTTGAATATAATCAAGCAATTGTTTTCCATTTTCAGTCATATATACATTCTAAAAGAAAAGAGATGATTTCTCATCTCCTAATTTAATAAGTCTCTAACATCCTTGAGTGGCACCATTATGCCAATCTTTTGGTCAACATACATTTGTGCCGTTTGGTCAGTTGGGTCAAGTGCTTTAAGTGGCAACACACTAATCCACACTCCTTCAAGTCCGTGCATATTCTCACATACTTCAGTGACTTCTGCCTCAAACTTTTTGACTCCGTATTTACGGAAACTGACAATCACTCTATCTCCTATACAATACTTGCAAATTCTTGTCCTGTCTTGGGAGATTTTAATTCTTGGTTCTTTTGTACTCATTTAAATCGTACCTTCTTTCTGATATTATACTGCCGCGCTTTTTAATTGTCGTCAGCACTTTCTTGCTTTTTATGTTCCCAAGTTTCGAGGTTTTTGTTGCTTTAACCCCCACCATTACATCTAATAGCGGGC
The DNA here is from genome assembly GCA_902791935.1 of uncultured Erysipelotrichaceae bacterium. Classification (GTDB taxonomy): domain Bacteria; phylum Bacillota_I; class Bacilli_A; order RFN20; family CAG-826; genus UBA4951. The sequence continues at coordinate 5,195 of CADAXQ010000023.1, forward strand.
AAGTCCGCAAATAAACTGCGACCGAAAAACTTGTTAAATACAGTCATTTTTTGCCACTTTTTATATGTTTTTAGACCTTTAATTGCAAGAGAACAACTGTTTCCACGTGCTCGGTTCTGGGAAACAAATCAACTGGTTGTACCATCTCAATTTGATAGATGTCTAATAATAATTTGATATCACGCGCCAAAGAAGACGGACCACAAGAGACATAGATAATCCGTTTGGGGCGTAGTTGTTTTGCCGCTTCAAGGAATTCCGGAGTGGATCCTTTTCTCGGGGGATCCATGAATAACACGTCTAACAATGCCTTACGCGCTGCCATTTGTTGGAGATAATGCGTCGCATCGTCTACCACTTCTTCAAAATGGTGAATCCCATTCCGTTCGGCATTCTCTTTCGCATCTTTCACGGCTTCTGGAACGGATTCCACGGACAACACTTTCTTCGCGTGTTTTGCAGCGAGTAAGCCAATCGTCCCAATCCCTGAATAAGCATCCAATACCACTTCTTCTCCCGTTAAGTCAGCAAATGAGATGGCGGTTTGGTACAAAACCTCTGTCATCAGAGGATTTGTCTGATAAAACGACTTAGCGGAAATCCGGAACGTTAAGCCGCATAATTCGTCCTCAATGTAGCCTGGCCCATACAAAATTTCTTCTTGGTCTCCCAGGATGACATTGTCGTCTTGTTTTCGGATGGATTGAACTAAGGTGGTCACCTGGGGTAATGCCGCACGAAAACGCGATACGAACTCCGTTTTATAAGGGAAGTCTTTTTGCTTCGTTACCAATACGGCTAAGATTTCCTCTTTCTTCCAAGAGGTGCGAATCAAGAAATGCCGCAAATAACCTTGCTTCTTTTCTTCGCGATAAACGGGAATACGAAGCTCGGAAACAAGTTGCAAAACCGTTTCTAAAATAGGTTTCGCGCGTTGATCTTGAATTCGGCAATCGGAGATAGAGATGACCTCGTGGCTGCCTTGTCGATAGAAACCTAACGTTGGTTTCATCGTGGAGGATAAGCCAAAATGAGTTTGAATCTTATTACGATAATGAAGGGGTTCCTCCATGCCTAAGGTTGGTAAGACATCAACATCGACGCCAGCTAATCGATGGAGCTGGTTTTGAATCAGGCGCTGCTTATGCTGAAGCTCAGCCGCATATGAATAATCCTGGAATAAGCAGCCACCGCATGTCCCAAAATAAGGGCAAAGAGAAGGAATCCGATTAGAGGAAGGCTTTTCTAACGAACGCACCGAGCCAAAAAACTGTCCGTTCCGTTTGTAATCAATCGATATCTCTCCTGCTTCTCCAGGATAAAAATCAGGCACATAAACAAGCTTATCCCCGTAGGGAACTTCGCCTAAGCCAAGATAGGATAAAGAACGGCAAGTGCCGTGGAAGATTTCTAGGGATCGAGAAGAGAATTTGGGCATAGAAAAACGTGCTTCTTTCTTCGGCTTGATTATAACGCATTCTGTAGAAATCTTGGGATTACGCTAACGAATTAAAGATGGCTTCACAAGTGGTGAGGTAATCGTTTGATTTTGGTTCAAACATATAAAGCTCGCTCACCGATCCAAACGGATCCAAATACATCGGATATCGGGTTAAGAAATCCTTTAAACTCAATGCGTTCACCGTATTTTCATCGCCGTAGTAGTACGCCCCTGCTTCTGCTTCTTGGTGATAACGATCGCAAACAGACTTCAAACAAGGCGAATAACCAATGGCTTGCGCGTTTTGAAAGGCATGGTCTTCTTGTAACATGAAATCGACGAAAGCGTTGGCCAATTCATAGTTTTGGCAAGTGGTCGGAACGACCATCGCGTCGAAGAATGCCGAAGAGACGGAAGGAATGGAAACATTGAACGCAATGTTGCTTTGCCCTTCGGAATAGGCAAGATACAATGCATCGAAGAAATCCCCAAGTTGGGTGAAGCAAAGGTCTAATGAGCCGCTGGCGACGTTCCGTTTCAAGGCATCGTTCCCGAATTCATCAAAGTGAGCATCTTTTAATGCTTTGATAATCTCGTCTTGTAAAGCGGGTTCAATATCACCATCGGTGCTTCCGTCGAGATGCGTCATGTTTGGGTTCTTCCCTTGCGACATCAAATATGCGGCAACCATCCACCGCGCGGTGTCATACATCCCGATTTTGATGGGGGAGGCATATAAAGAACGGTCAAATAAGGCGCGGAAACCATTCTCTTTGACAACGGAATCCACCTCGCTATTCTGCGTGGAATAAATCAGGGAATAGGCGCCACAGAAATAAGGGGCAAAGTAAGCGTTAAACTCTTTGCCAGTCACTGGATCTAATAGATATTCCTGCATTAACTTGGTTAAAGAATCCGTATAGATGTTGTCATATTGAGAAAGGGCGGTATAGTTCGTGTTTTTCACATCCAATTCACGAAGATAGCCTTCCGCATAAAGCTTACGGACCATATAGTCGCCTGGAATGGCCACATCGTATGGCGTGGTGCCCGAAATAATCTTTTGATACATGGCTTCGGAGGAAGTCACGGTTTCTAAAACCACCTGACAATGTTTCTCTTCTTCGAATTGTTGCACCAAGGAATCGTCGATATATTCGCCCCAGTTTAGCAAATAAAGCACGGTATTCGGGGTGGATAAGGTAATCGTCGCAAAAATCGTGAAGGCAATTAACAAAGCTGCACTGATAATAACCTTTTTCATACTTTTGCCTTCTTTGTTTTCTTATGGCTAGACATCAACGAAATCGTCAAGACCAATCCTAACGTGACAAACGTCAACAAGGCATTAAACGCATATGCCCCTGCCGAAAAATTCTTTTTGGTATAAGAAGAATAGACGTAGTTCGAGAAGTTCGAGAATCCGTTGCCTTGGGTATAGAACGAAATCACGAAGTCATCGATAGACAAGGTAAAGGCAACTAGGGCACCCGTTAAAATGGCCGTAGTCAAAGAAGGAATAATGACCTTCATTAACGACTTCCAAGGAGAGCAGCCTAAGTCCTGCGCTGCCTCAAATAGCGATTCATCGGTTTGCTCTAATTTGGGCAAAACCATCAAAATCACATAAGGAACGCAGAAGAAGATATGGGCCAATAACATGGACCAAAATCCAAAAATGTTCGGGAAAAGTGGCTTCAATAACGAACAAACCAACATAATGGAGATGCCCGTAACGATTTCCGAGTTCAACATCGGGATTTCATTGAGGAAATCCATGGCTTTTCGCGCTTTTTTGTTTAACGCGTGAATGCCAATCGAAGCAAATAAGCCAAAGACTGTTGATATGGCGGTCGCCCATAACGAGACCAACAAGGAATCCAAAATGGAGGTATAAAGTTGCCGGTTCGTAAACATCGCCGCATAGTTCTCCCACGTAAAGCCACCCCACGATAACGGAGAAATCGAATTGGCCCCAGCATTAAACGATTGGTAGATGATAATCACCACAGGGACATACATTAAAGAGAACACGATCGCGCCAAAAAGGAACCGCAACGTGGTGAGTATCCCCTCTTTCACATGATTACGCGTTAACATGGTGAACCTTTCTCCGTTTATGCATTTCACGGATGCCTGCCACGGCGCCGACCAGCAACAAGATGACGATAGAAGTTAACAAGGACAATAAGGAACCAAAGTTATAGTTGTTCTTTTCGAACACGGCTTGAATCAAGTTCCCCATCAAACGGACTTTGCCTTGTCCGATGGTTTCGGAGATGGCAAAGCCAGTTGCAGCTGGCAAAAATACCATAATGACGCCGCTAGAGACGCCTTCTAGTGACAAGGGGAACGTAATCTTTAAGAAGGTCTTCCATGCTGGTACCCCTAAATCCGAAGAGGCCTCAATCAAAGAACGGTCCATTTTTTCGAGCACCGTGAAAATGGGGAACACCATAAACGGAAGATAAGTTGTCACCGTCACAAAGATGACGGCACCATTCGTGCCGACCAAGTTTAGCGGCGATAACCAATCCGTTGAAAAGAAACGTAACCACGAAACAATTCGTAACATCGAGTTGCACCACATCGGCAAAATCAAAAGCAACAAGAACAACTGCTTATTCTTAATATGAGTGCTAAACGACAAGAAATAAGCGACAGGATAGCCAAGTAAGAAACAGAATAACACCGTCCAAAACGCGATGACCAAGGAGTTCCATAACGCCTTGAGAATCGAAGGATCGGCCAGACGGCGATAAGAATCTAGTGACCAATAAGCCCCATCCAAGTTTGTTCCGTTCGATTGAAGGAACGTCAAAACGATCATGGTAATGGTGGGTACCACCACCAAAAGAATCAACCAAACAAAGTAAGGGACGGCTAAGCCTTTAAAGCGCTTCATGGATCTCTTCTTGCTCCATCTTGCGGCCTTCTTCCCGAACCTTCCGAATCTCGGGCGGCTGTTCTTCATCCCCAACCTTCATAAGATGAATTTCGTAGGAATCAATCTTTAAACCGATTTCTTGACCGACTTCAGCATTCTGATAGTCTTCGACTTGTAAAATGTTGCCGTCGACATTCACCCAAAGATGGAAAGATACGCCACTAAAGACGCTCTTCGTAACCACACCGTGTAAGAAGGCTTTCTCGGGTTCATCAAATACTAAGTCAAAGTCTTCGGGACGAATGACAGCATCCACCACTTCGCCAGGAATAAAGGTCGTTAAGTAAGTTTTGAATACTTTGCCCAAAAGCAAAATCTTTTGATTTCCGAGGTATGTCCCGGCTAAGATGTTGGCCCCTTCATAGTTGGCGAGTAGTTTTGCTTTGTCTTCTTGCTTCGACTCGCAATAGATGTTGCCAGGGGCAATCGATAAACCAATCACGGCGCCCACTTGATATTTGTCATCGCTTTCGACGGCAATCGTGGTTCCATCGACCTCCACTTCAAGCTCGTATTTGTTTTCATTAAAGTGCACGGCTTTGACCGTCCCTTGTAAACGGGATAGCTCAGGCAAACCAATATCGAAGCAGGATTTTTCCACGATGACGTTCACTTCTTCGCCAGGACGATAGTCGGTGGCGGAGATTTTAAATTCATGACCCATTGCTTGTAACCGACGTGGGGCGGAATAAACACCACGGAATAAGTTCGCTTCGCCGATAAATGTCGCGACAAAACGGTTCACCGGAGTGTTATAGATGTCTTCCGGGCGGCCCATCTGTTGAATCTTGCCACCATTCATGACCACGACAGTATCGGACATCACCATCGCTTCTTCTTGGTCATGCGTAACAAAAATAAAGGTGATGCCCAAACGACGTTGCATTTCTCGTAATTCAAGCCGCATCGATTTCCGTAACTTTAAGTCCAACGCGGATAAGGGTTCGTCTAATAATAAGATACGGGGTTTATTGACAATAGCGCGGGCAATGGCGACACGCTGCATCTGCCCACCGGATAAAGAAGTGATGTCACGATCTTCATAACCTTCCAGGTTCACTAGCTTCAAGGCTTTTAGCACTTCGCCATGGATAACGTCTTCCGTGAAGTGTCTGCCTTTGATCTTGCTCATCATCTGGTAATAGACATCCGTTTGCGCCAAGGCAGCCAAAATGGTCTTTTCTACCGTTTTGAAAGAATCATCTGGTTGGAAAGCATCCGGAAGAGGCAAAGACAGACTCTGGAACAAGTCGGCAATCTCAGATTTGAAGTCTCGATACTTCTTAAAGCCGTCATGATGTCTTAATTCTTTCAAGCGCTTCTCGGCTTTCGCATAGGCGGATTCCGTTTCAAATTTGTTTAAGACGTATGCTTTGACGTCTTTTGACTTTTCAATACGAGAAAGAATCTTTGCTAAGGCGTCGATGTCTTCTTCTTCGAAGCCATGTTCCGCCATTAAGTTCATCGTGCCGATGTCATAAACATTCGAATAAATGTTATTCCGTAACCCAAACGCGATGTTGTCATAGATATTCATGTTCGGGAACAACGCATAACGTTGGAACACCGTATTAATCGGACGTTTGTGGGCAGGAAGGTTTTGCATCTCGACCCCATCGAGCAATAATTTGCCTTCTTGCATGGTTTCAAAGCCACCAATAATACGAAGGATCGTGGTCTTACCACATCCCGAAGGCCCTAAGAACGTGACAAACTCATTTTCATTCACCGAAAGGTTGAAATGATCCAAGATGACGTTGTCGCCATAGGCTTTACGAATGTTACGAAGTTCAAGAATTTTGTGTGCCATGAAAGTATCCTTTTAGCAAAGAAAAAGCCCCGCGAAAAAATCGGGGGATAGAACATAGGTCATGGGGGTTCTGTCTAAGACAGGAACATCGATGGGAACAGGAGTCGATTGCATAGGCCAAGTTTTCAAGCGGGAATAATGATAGAGCAACGAAAGAGAAAAACAAGACGGAATTTTAGGTTCTTTCGATTTCCATAAGAAATTGGATTCTGAAAGTGAAAAAACGGCTTAAGACTGGGAGCCCGTATGCGGGGCGCGGTGAGCTTTGCGATATTGCGAAGGGGACGTGGAGAATCGTTTTTTAAATAGGTTATTGAAATGTGGCAAGGACGAATAACCTAACGCGGTGGCAATATCGACAATGGCCATATCGCTGTGAACGAGGTAATTGGCGGCAGATAGCATCTTCTCTTCCGTGAGATAGTCCATCAAAGATTTGCCAGTATATTCTTTGAATAGGCGTGATAGCTGCGTATGAGAATATGGTGCGTTCTTGACGACGTCTTTCACACGCCACGCGGCATTCTTAGGGTCGTTAATCTGCGTAATCAAATCCGTCATCCAAGCAGGATGACTAGTTTGTAACATGCCTTTTTGCGTGATTAACAAACGAAGCAAAGTGGTAAGCAACAAAGAATCCACCAACTCCACATCGTCACCTTTGCCTGCTACGCCAGGACGAAGCAAGGCACAATAACGCCACACCTCACTTAACTCCCAATCAGGGACGGCAAAATAAAGATCTTGCCGTTTTTCTAGTTCTTCGAATAAATGTGGCGACATGGCATCGCATAAATGATGAAGGTAGTCAATATTCACCATGAGATTTAAGTGACAAGCAGGCTTTTGCTCGTCATAAAGTTCATGGACGTCATTGGGGTGAATTAATACGGCGTCATGCGTCTGCATCACCCTGCTTTTGCCGTTTAACACGTTCCGATACGCCCCTTGAATGACAATTGGGATTTCCCAATAGGTATGCACATGCGTATACGGGTAATCGCGGAAAATAAAGTGATAAGTAACATGGGGATCGGGAAGTTGATCCCCACCATTTTCAATGGCGCCAATCGGAATGGTTTCAGTTCTCATATTTTTGTGAAATCGTTAAAAATTGATATCTGTATATGCATTTTATACCACATTTTTTCATGATGATGGTTAAAAAGAGTAACTTTCAATAGAAAAATCGGAAGCGCTTACACCACAAAACGTGCAAACTAGAATCAAGAACCGCCTCATAAGCTGCGTATCGTCCGTATCGCACCGAGGCAAACATATTTTCCCAAAGGAGGATGGGTTGTCCCGTATTATGAAAGTAAAAAAGTCATTGCTTCTCCTCATCAGCGCGTCCGCATTGCTTGTTTCTTGCGGCCCCGACACTACGACTTCTTCTTCGCAAGGATCGTCTGTGACTTCCTCGAAAGACACCACCACGTCTTCCGACTCACCCACCAGTTCATCGATCGCCAGGACTTTTGCCATCACCTATGAGGCACAAAACGATATCTTCTCGTTAACCCCAGTTGGAAACGTTGACTTCGCGAAGGTGAAAGAAGGAAGCAATGTCTCTTTCTCGCTTGCCTTTACGACTGCTTACTCTCAAAAACGGAACTTAGTGGTGCAAGCGAACGGAACCGCCTTAGAAGAAGCAGATTCTGTTTATACCATCTCCAATATTCAAACAAACATTGCTTTAACGATCGCTGTCGATAAGAATCAATACTCCGTAACTTACAACCACGACGACAATAAAGATTTAACGTTTGTTCCGGTGGCAGAGGGAACGTTACCCGAATCCGTTCTTTATGGGGATTCTCTTTCGTTCCAAATTCAAGGAACTGGCGAATATAGCCAAGAACAGAATCTGGCAGTGACTGTTAACGCAAAGTCCCTTGCCGCCGTCGACGGAGTTTATACGATCGACGAAATCCAGGAAGACCTTACGCTCCACGTTACCTGTGATTTAAATGAATACACCATCACGATTGTGACATCTGACGAATCGGGAGAACACACGGAAACCCGGACGGCACATAAAGGCGATCAAGTTGAACTTCCTCGCCCGAACGATTATCAGAAAAACGGAAAAACCTATGTATTTTCAGGCTATGTCGACCCGCAAGGGAACAAAATAACGACCTACACTTTCACCGGAAACGAGGGAGATAATTTCGAAATCACGGCTCAATATACGGCAAAGGTTGGCTTGTTATTACCCGTCGAAAACGATGCCTATACCTTATTAGATAAGGATGGACAAGCCTTAACGATGGGTTCCACCATCACCATCGAAGGAGAAGACGTTTCTACCTTTATCTTCCAAATTCAAGCCAAGACTGGTTATAGCCAATATCGTAATCTTTCGGTGACTGCCGAAGGATTAACGATTACCACGTTAGATGAAACCACCCATCGTTATTCCCTTGCGGTTGCCTCTTCTTCTACGTTAGCCATCCACATGGATATTAACCAATACACCGTCACCGAAGAGAACGTGAACGCGGAAGGAACTTCGGTTACGGCTACCGTTCTCCATGGCGAAATGCCAGTCACCCCAACCTTAGAAGGCTATATCTTCGATCATTGGGTTAACGCTTCTAACGAAACCATAACCGCCATTGAATCCGATATGACGTTAACGGCTTATTGGAAGAAAGGCATCATGACCGCTCAAAGTGAAGCCCACGAAATCTTAGGCCGCAACGCTTTATTAGCCACCACAGGTGCTGATTATAACGAATCAGGCGCTCCCGCAGTCAAACCCGCTGCTGCTCCTGGCACAAATGACGATGCCAGCTATGCCGTTACCCTTCACGTTGACAACGCTTGCAAAAATAAAAACCACATAATCACCCTGCCAAAATTCAATTTCTCTGCCTACCCTGAAACCACATTTACGTTAGGTGGCCAAAGCTGGGGCACGACCTATTACATCGATTCCATTGATAGCATTAATAGTCTCTTTGGAACTTTGTTCAACAACGGCAATGCCAATCAGCAAGGTACCCTTACCGTTAAAGATGGTTACTTGATTGGCACCTATGGAAGCAACACCACTTATCATCGTTTGTCACCTGCCGTCTATACCGGTCAGGAAAGCTTACAAATCATTGCCGCTGGTGGTAGTGACAATGGTTGGACGTTCTACTATGGCATCGGCGCTTTCAAGACCACTTACAAATCTGTAACGACCGATTATCGAGCAGAAGCCGCGAATCTATTAGCCGCCATTCCTTCCGATAGCTCTGACAGCAACGCCAAGTCGGCATTACTCAAATATGCTGAATACGTCACCGAAAACTTCACGCCTTATGAAAAGGCGCATTTCGCTCACCAAGGCAATGCCGCAACCGTGGAACAAGCGCTCTATGGTGGCGAAGTCTCAGTCTTTGGCTATCGTTACGATCATTTCCCAACGTTAACCATGCACGGAACTGGCGTGGATGGCCACTATAGCGGAAGCACGCTTTCTGACAAACGCGTTGCCAAATTGATCACAAACGACGGGAGCGCTGCTGCCTATTCAGCGGACGAATATCCATTAGAATTGAATATTAACTATAGCCCCTTTGGTGGCTATGTCATCACGTTCCCGAAGATGAATTTCAGTGCATACACAGAAACGACGTTAACGATTGCCTTTGATGCTAATTGCTGGGGTACGAATCTCTTCTTAGGTGATTCAACCGACAACAATGACGACATTTATTGGCAACAAAAGACCGCCAACGCGAAAGTTCATATGACCGTCAAAGACGGCAAGCTGGTCCCCGGAGATGGAGAAGGTGCCCGTACGGCGAATCAATATCAAGCCATTTCTGACGACATCAACACTGGTAAAGCGTCATTACAAATCACACTTCGTATGGGCAATGGATCATCATCGAATTGGATCGGAAACATCTACTTCAGTCCGTGGATTGCCGTGAAAAAAGCAGCTTAATCTTTATCGATAGGGAGGATACGTCAACATGAAAACAAGAAAATCGTTTAAGACGTTGCCGTATGTTGCCATCACCTTGCTTACCGTAGGAGCATTAGCGGGTTGCCATCGCGATGATCCAGACGGTGGCATCAGCGTTGACGACGGAGGAGGAACCAAATCCGTTTTGCGGGTGAAATACCTGAATGGTGGCCTTCGTGATGAATGGATTACAAAAGTCTGTAACGAATTCTGCGAGCTTTACAAGAACCATTCGTTCGAAGAAGGCAAGGTTGGCGTTACCATCGTGCCTGAATTCATCAAATCGAATGCCGCGGCCAGCAGCATCAAAAATAATCCCAATGATGTTTTCTGGGCCGAGGATACCGACTACTCCACCTGCGTTTCTACCGGTCAGCTTTATGACATCACCGATTGGTTAAACGAAAAAGTAGCCGTTGGTCCAGAGCAAAAAGAAGACCAGACGATTCTCGACAAGTTCACGGATAGTTCCAAGCAGTATTTCGCGATGAAGGATAGCGCAGGCAAAGATCATTACTACGCCATCCCCGCATACGAAAACAGCTGCTTCTTGAACTACAACATTGATTTATTCGATCAAAAATGCCTGTATTTCGCCAAAGGCAAGACGGCGGATGGCATGAGCGATAGCCAACTCAATAGCAGTGCGGTCGATGATTTATTCGTCACCTCCGCCGATGAAGAACGCTCAACTGGGCCTGATGGTGTTGCGGGAACGTTTGACGATGGCTTGCCAGCAACCTATGCCGACTTCCACGCGTTAATCACATTCATGAAGCGTTCTAGCATCACGCCGTTTATCTGGAAAGGAAACTACCCCGATGATTTAAGCTCCTTTGGCCTAACCGCATGGGGCGGATCCTCAGGTGCTGAAACATTAGAAGCTTGCCTTTCTTTGGAAGGGAACCTCTCTGATTTAGTGGAATGGAATAACGGTTCCATTGTCTATGATGAAGATGGGGTCACCCCGAAACATTTAGATACCACTGCCGTCAATTCCGAGAATGGCTACCTCTTCCATCAATCCCAAGGCTTGCTCGATTCCTTGAAATTAGCCAAGTTAATGTTGTCCAATGACGGTAAAGACAAGAACTATTACAAGAACTCGATGTCGCAATCCTTCGACCATTTAACGGCACAACGTTACTTCTTAAATGGCTATAGCAGCGGCGTCGTGGAGCAACCAATTGGTATCTTAGTCGATGGTTGTTGGTGGAATTCCGAAGCCAATGCCTATTATCAATCGGATTCCGATCGGCTTTCGCGCCGGATGGGCATCATGCCCGTTCCTCACCCAACCCGTGCTCAAGTCGGAGAGCCAAACGTCATGGTTTCGGACCGACAATCCATGATTTTTGTGCGGAGCACCATCGCGGAAAAGACCATCCCAGTGGCCAAAGCCTTTGTGCAGTATCTCAATAGCGATGTCGCCATGAATACGTTCTCTCGTTACACCGATATGATGCGGTTGATGAAGTACGAGATAACCGATGAAACGTTAAAAGGCATGTCACCTTATGGCCGTTCGGTCGTTGCTTTCTCAAAGAGTGAGAACACCAAGCACGTCAACTGGGTACCGATGACAGATTTAGCGAAAAAGAACGCTTCGTTGCTTTCTTATCGTACCTGGGGCTATAGCTGCTCTTCGACCGATATTAATCCTTATACCTATTTTGCGGCGCATATGAGCGTCACGCCTGAAGATTACTTCAATAACGTCAATCAATATTACCATTCGAACTGGTCCTATCTTTTGACGAAATAACAGGATATCGTCATGAACCAAACTCTCTCCTTGCGCGTCACATCAAACGCCAAAAAGAAAAGCAAGGCCATGCGTACGCTCTTTTACGTCTGCATGGTCGCCATTCCAGTCGTGCAGTTTGTCATCTTTTACATCGTGGTCAACTTCAATTCTATTTTGCTGGCCTTCAAAAGCTATGACAACTCCACCGGCGTGGTCATTGAAAACTGGATTGGCTGGGGCAATTTTGAACGGATTTTCCAAATCTTCCGTTCCGAAAATATTTTGTGGATCGCAACGAAGAATTCCTTGCTTTACCTTGTGTTTAACCTTTGCGTCGTAATTCCCTTGTCAATGTTATTTGCCTACTACATCTACCGTGGATATCCCGCTGCAGGGTTCTTCAAAGTCATGCTGTTCTTGCCCGCTGTCATCTGCTCAATGGTTCTTGTCATCTTCTTCAAAGAATTCGTAGAGACGGCCATCCCAGAACTTGCCGAACGTTGGTTCCATGACGATGGCTGGTACGCCATTTTGTCTTCCGAAAGCAAGGGGCCGGTGGCTTTGATGATCTTCTATGTTTGGTTCTTGTTTTCCGGCTCTATCCTTCTTTATCTCAATGCGATGTCGAATATTCCCAAGTCGCAGATTGAGGCAGCTCAAATCGATGGGGCAGGCGAATTCCGTACATTCTGGCGTATCGTGATTCCGGCAATTTGGCCGACTTTGGTTTCGTTAATTATCTTGGCCATGGCCGATTTTGTAGCCAACCAGGCTAACCTATTCTCCATCTATGGCATCTTTGCGCCAAGCTGGTCTCAAACATTGGGCTATTACCAATTCTTCTTGGTGGCCCGTTATGGCGCGGATTCCCCCGTGAATTACCCGATTGCCTCCGCTTTCGGCTTATTGTTCACCGCCATTGTTGCGCCGATTACGTTATTGACCCGTCACTTATTACTTCGTTTCGGGCCACGGGAGGATTAAACCAATGAAACCATTCTCCCGTCATGCGTTATATCGTTCCAAGAAGACGCCAGTCTCTACTTTCGGCGTCATCATCGGCATCGTTCTTACCGTCTATGTGATCGGCATGATGTTGCTCTTCTTATGGGCTCTTTCAACCGCTTTAAAAACAACCGATAACTTTGACCGCGATCCGTTAGGGTGGACCCGTTCCTGGGCTTGGACAAACTTCGGCGATGTCTTTATGAAGATGCGGGTCCAAGTGAGTGGGAATGATGGTGGCCGTCATTGGGTCTACTTAGATCAAATGTTCCTCTATTCATTGCTTTATGCCGGAGGAGCGGCCTTCATTCAAACATTAACCACTGCGACGATGGCCTATATGACTTCCACTTACAAGAATTGGTTTAGCCGTATCTTACATACCATCGTCATCATTACTTTGATTCTTCCCATTGTCGGGAACACCGCTTCTTTCTTACAAATCATGACCGATTTACATCTCTATGACCATTTTTACGGCATCTATATCATGAAAATCGGCTTCAACAACATCTATTACCTGATCTTCTATGCCGCTTTCTCTAAGATTCCGAAAGACTATCGTGAATCAGCCCGGATTGATGGAGCCAATCTCTTACAGCTCTATACCCGTATCTCCTTCCCGATGGTGTCTTCGTTATTCTGGACAGTATTCTTACTTCTCTTCATCGGATATTGGAACGATTATCAAACCCCGTTGTTATTCTTGCCTGATAAACCAACGGCCGCCTTGGGTTTGTACTACTTCTTGCAGTCCACCGATCCTGCCTTTGCCAATCCGCCGATGAAAGTAGCTGCAGGCATCTGCGTCTTTATCCCCATCTTTATCGTGTTTCTCATCTTCCGCAACCGCATTATGCAAGACCTTAACGAAGGAGGAATTAAAGGATGAAAAAATCAGTCCTCAGTCTACTTGTTCTCGCGACACCCTGCTTACTCGCCTTAGAACCTGGAAGCAATGCCGCCTTCTTACAAGCGGAACAAGCTTCTAGCGCTTCTCTCTTTACGAAAAATGGGCTGAAAGAAAAAGTGCTTCGTTCCGCGCCAGGAAGTAGTCGCAAAGGCACATTGCTTTATGGTTATGACAGCGGCGCAACCGCTGCCTTAAAGGCGCCCTTGCAAGATGAGTTCACTGCCAACATCTTATCGATGGATGATACGTTAGAGGGGTATACCCTGACGTTTTCTGATCAGGCCACCAGCAAATCCTTCTCCGTTGGTGTAAATCTTTATCCCACCTATAGCGATGTCTATGTCGCCTATCAAGGCGAAAAAGTCGACATTCATACCTACGAAATCGACTGGAACAAAGAAGAACGTTTGTTGGGCCGCAGCGCCTATTACAACCAAAAAGGCGAATATAGCCGCGTTGCTTCGAAAGAAGTGACCCTATCGTTTAATCCCAGCACCATGCAAGTGCAGATGAAATCTGATGCCGGCACCATGAAGACGGTGTGGGATTTTGCCAAAGAATATAACGACGGACAATATTTAGCCCACGATTTGACGACGTTTGGAGAATACACCGTCACTTTAACCTATGGCACGGTGAAACCATATTCGGCGGCATCGTTACTCCTCTATTCGTTCGGAGGCTTTGACTTATCGCAAAGCCTAGACGAAGGCGGCACCATTTTAACCGCGGATATTCGAGAAAACGCAAAGGTAGGAGAACCTTATCTTGCCCCAACGCCACGGATTGTCTCCGCCATAGCAGGAGAACTAGACGCTTCAAAAGCCACTTTAACCATTCGGAATCAAGAAGGTGACGTCATTCAAGATGGCACTACTTTATCCTTTACGCCAAGCAAGGCGGGCTATTATTACCTTTATTACGCGTATGACGATGGCACTTATCAAGCACATGCCTATTACCGCATCGAAGCCAAAGAAGAATTAACGGCAGCCTTCTCTTACGAAAACACCTTACCTCCTTCCACCGATTTAGGGGTGCATGAAAACCTTTATTTGCCTCGTGCTTACTTAAGCGGTGAAGCGTTCTTAAGTGGCAAAAAAGTCGAAGCGTTATTAACGATTCAAAAAGATGGCACTCCGATCGAAGGATATCAAAAGGTAACGGGTGGCTTCTCTTATGAATTCGTAGAAGCCGGTGCTTATGAAGTGATTTATTCCCATCCATCCTTGCCTTCTCTTCATGAATCTTATTTCGTCCAAGTACGTGAAGATATCGCGACATGGAAGTTGGCGGATTCCTTGTCTAGCTCGTACCTACTTGGCAGTGAGTTTGATCTTCCTGACGTCACCGTCTTTGTGGGTGGGGAAAGCTTAAATGCCACCAAAAAGCTCGTCTTCCCTTCTGGAAGGGTTGTGACTTCTCAGAAGGCGTATCTCACTGAATTAGGCAATTATAGCTTGGTATATTCCTACGAAATCAATGGCAAAACCGAAAGCAAGTCCTATCGTTTTGGCGCCCACAAGACCAATGCCTCATTATGGAGCGGTGTTCCTGCGGTGTATGACGCACCAAAAGAAAACCTTTCGTATCATGGCACGAAGTTAACGCTACAAAACGGGGTAAGTGCCGCCTATCAAAAGGTGATTGATTTCCGGAAATACAACTTCCAAGACAATGCCTCTCTTGCCGAGAAGGAGGCCAGCACTCCTTTCTTAGCGTTAACGTTATCCCCACAAAGCAACGGCACGTCAGACATGACGGCACTATATGTGGTTTTAACCGATGTCGAAGATCCGAATAACACCGTGGAAGTCCGGATGCGGAATGTCGATTGGACCACGCATGCGATTCTCCGTGCCAAGGCCAAAAATCAAATTTGGGTGGGATATGCCAAGGATTTCTGGACCGGTGCGATTACGGTTGTCGATTCTCAAGCCCACGAAGATGGCGGTGCCGGAAGCGGCTTAACTTTCACGCAAAATAACGATGGGGAAGATGACACCTACGAAGACAATTCTTTAATGCTTTATTGGAATAATGACAAACGTTGTCTTTATGCCAAACCCGATGCAGCAGGCTTATATGGCCATAATGCCGGTGGGAAAGATACCAGCATCACCCCTTCTTGGTTAGTCCGTGATTTTGCGAGCGTAGACCCAACCTTATCAGCAGGAGACGCTCCTTGGTCTGGCTTTAAGAGTGGCAAAGCTTACCTTTCCATTTATGCGAAGGGCGTCACTTCCAAAGCGGATGTCTTCCTTCGTTCGGTAGACGGTTCCGATCAAAGCGATCCTTATTATCAAGATCAAAACGGTCCTACGCTTGTGATCGATACTCCTAAAACCAGGGAAGGAACGTTACCAGCTGCCTTAAAAGGCAAGCCCTACCACGTCTATTCCTATAAAGTGCAGGATGATGATTCGAGTGTCGCTTCCTTTGCCGTTCGGGCTTATTTAAGAAACCTCAAGGGAGATGAAACCGAACTCTATTGTGGTTCCTCGTTTATCGCAAGCGAAGAAGGAACCGTCCGCTTGGTTTATCTTGCTGTCGATGCGTTTGGAAATGAAACGAAGCAAGAATTCCTAATTCCCGTGAAATCAGCTTTTGATGCCCAAGATATTACCTTAACCGGAGAACTCCCAACCAACGTCAATGTGGGGGACTATGTGACGGTGCCTACTGCCAGCGTGACCGGAGGCGATGGCTATTCTCAAATCCGTATCAAAGCCCAAGTCGGCGGTCACGAGATTGAAATACAAAATCAACGTTTCCAAGCCATCTATGAGGGCGATTACGCGATTGTCTACGAAGTCACGGACTGGAATGGTGAGACCGCAAGCAAAACCATTACCTTACCGAATGTTACATATTCGAATGAACCACGTTTTGAAGAAGACGATTTGTTCTTGCCTTCCGCCTTTATCGCCGGGCAAAGCTATTCCTTAAAAACGTATACGGCCTCCTTATTTGTCAAAGGAGAGGATGCGCCTAGGTCCATTCCTGCCTCCGTGGAAGTTACCGATGGAGATGGCACGCGTACCTTAGGTTCAGACTTGGTCTATGTGCCAAAGACGTCTTCTACAGTTTCAGAAGCAACGCTGCGTTTCCGCTTTGATGGATTAGAGGGAGCGTTCACGGAAATCACCAAAGTCATCCCGATTCGTTCCATCAAACGTAGTTCTGGCTTTATGGCCAACTATTTCTATGGGAATGAGGGCACCAATGTCACGGCAAAAGACGAAGGCGTCTCCTTGACAGCAACCGGCGGAGATACGTTTGGTGCTTCGTTCTTACATCGTTTAGATGCCCAGAACTTACCGATTCGTTTCTCTTTTGAAAACATCGATACGTTCCGTTTAGTATTGCAAGATAGCCAGGAAGCGAATGAAAAAGTCACGTTATCGTTCCGGAAAAAAGCAGGACAACTCTTATTCACGGGACCGAACGGAACAACTTACATCATGAATGAACAAGACGGCCAATACGTCTTCCGTTATCTTTCGTCTTATCGGGTCATGGACATCCGTGATGTCACGATGGGTGCTTTAGAAACCTATGACAACGGAGAAACGTTTAAGGGCTTCTCCAGCGGTTCTCTCTATTTCTCTATTGAAGTAGACCGTAAGAGCGAGAATTCTTCATTCACGTTCCTTAGCATTGCCAACCAAACGTTAAATAACATCCGTAACGATACGGCCTCTCCCGTTTTAACGGTGCACGGCAATTGCGCAGGCCGTTATCAAAAAGGGCAGACCATTACGATTCCGACCGCTACCGCCTACGATGTCTTAAACGATATCGGTGAAGTGAAAGTATCGGTCTCTCGGAATGGGGAAACCGTCTTAGCAGAAGTGTCAGCTTCTCAAGAACAAACGTTTACCCCGAATGATTACGGCACCTATGAAGTGCTTTATAGCGTCATGGACAGCCAAGGAAACTACGCCCGTAGCGTCCAATACTTAGAAGTCGTTGATGACGTGAAGCCGACATTGCATTTCACAAGCGAAAATCCATTCCCAAGTGATGTGAAGGTAGGCGACACCATCACATTACCTTCCTACACCATCGAAGATAATGGCGATGTCAGCAAAGTCATTCTCAAGCTTTATGTGAAGAAACCAAACGGCGATTTAGAAGCCGTGAGTGGTGACACGTTCACGTTTGAAGAACGTGGCGTCTATCGCTTCTCATATTTCTTACAAGATGAGAATGGCGGCAATGCCGTGCTGACCTATTCCGTCACCGTTCATTAAGGAGGAAAAGACCATGAATCATAAGCTCATTCGTCTCGGAGGAAGTGCCTTATTGCTTCTTCCCATCCTAGCAGGATGCCATAAGGATCCCGTTGCGTCTTCCTCTTCTACGACCGAAGATTGGTCTTCTTCCTCGTCGCTCCCAGTCACGGCTTACGCGATTGCTGCCGATGGAAAAAGCGATTACTCCATTGTGATCCCGGAAGATGCCAGCGGAGACGTAACCTTTGCCGCTAGTGAATTACAAACATTCTTTGCCGACGCCACCGGGATTACTTTGCCGATTCTTTCCGATACGAATTTGTCGTTTGATGAAGATAAGCCCTACTTCTCATTAGGAAAAACCAGCATCTTCGAAGGAACGAAGTTGACATTCACCGATGAGATGCGGCTTACTGGCTACTACCTAAAGCGGTTTGGACGGCAAGTCGTCATTGCTTCAAAAGATGACAAAGGATTGGTTTCCGGTGTATACGACTTATTGAAATACTTGGTGAATCTTGAGATTTATAACGTCGATGAATACGACTACGACAAGAAAACCAATATTGCCTTACCCGATTTTGATATCGCCTACATCCCGATGATCGATGTGCGGGAATTGCTTTATAAGTCATTAAGTAATGACAGCACTTATACCCGGCGAATGAAGTTCTACTATGCGCCGCGGAAATGGGGCGCTTTTGCCCATACGACCATCTCGCAATTCTTGCCGTTAGCAACGTATTATGCCGACCATCCCGATTGGTATGCGGCCAATAAGAGCCAGGTTTGTTATTCCAACCCGGAAGTGCTTCAAGAAATGGCAAGACGGGTGGAACAATGCATCGAAAGCAATCCCGAAGCCGTCTATATCCAGATTGGCCATGAAGATAACCACGACATGTGTATGTGCGATGCCTGTGTGGCAGAAAGGCAGAAATATGGTGGCTTATATTCAGGGCAAGAACTACGGTTTACGAATGATTTGGCAACCATTGTGGATGAATGGCTGGCCCAAGTCCATCCAGACCGGACCATCAAATATGTGTTCTTTGCCTACCAAACTTCGGCAGAACCACCGGTTCGTTATGACGAGGCAACGAAGCAATATTCGTTATACGATCCCGATTTAAAAATTCGGGATAACGTTATGGTGATGTTTGCCCCGATTGACATGAACTTTTCGAAACCCTTGACTGACGAAGTCAATGCCGCCCAGTTAAAACAATTACAGGGTTGGCGCTATCTCTTCGATTATTCGAATCAACCAGACGGCATTTATGTGTGGACGTATTCGTTACTTTGCTATGCCGCTTTCGTTCCACAAAATAACTTCGGCAGTTTTGTGAGCCAGTATCGCACTTTCGCCGATTATGGTTGTTGCAACGTCTTTGACCAAGCGCAATATCAATGCGGAACCCCTTGCTTTGAAGGATTAAAAATCTATACCCAAGCCAAAGCCATGTATTCCCGTGACTTTGACTACAACGCTGCCGCGGCAGACTATATCCAGCACTACTATGGGCCTGCTGGAGATGCCATGCAAAAACTGCATGATTACTTGGTCGCCTATTACCAATATTTAACCGAAGAAAAGAACATGGGTGGCGGCATTATGACCACCATGTATGACAAAAACTTCTTCCCGTTAAACGTCTGTTATGACATCCAAGGCATCATCGAAGAAGGCATTACCGCAATCGCTTCCTTGCAAGAAAGCGATCCCGCCCGTTATTCCGTGCTTTATGACCGCTTACGCCGCGAAGAATGCTTCCCGTTATTCTTGCTCTTCTACTTCTACTTAGATTCCATGCCGCAAAGTGAGAAAGAAGCAGGTTGGAATATCTTAAATACCTATACAAAGAAATATGACATGACTTGCTCGGCGGAAAGCCGCTTCAACGTCGATGAATATCTAGAAAATTGGCGGAAAGCCATCTTTGGAGAGGGCAATTAACATGAAAAGAAATATTCCTTTATTGCTATGTTCTGCCTTATTTTGCTTGGCGTCATGCACAAAACCCGCCGTCGAAACTTCATCTTCCCTAGATGCCGTTTCTTCAACGAACATCATCGAAGCGGCGACCGTTTCCTTTACGAAACAAGAAATCTCTGTCGAAGAAGAAAGCCAACTGACGTTGCCCTATGAAACAAACCGTCCTGGGCAAGTGATGTTTGCTTCGAGTGATGAATCCATCGCCGTGGTTTCTAAAACCGGTGTTTTGTTGGCTAAGAAAGTCGGCGATGTGGTGATTAGGGCTGCCGTAGAAGACGCCGCTGCATCGCTGACGGTTCATGTTATCCCCGCCAAGGGGGAAGCCGTGATTTCCGTTCCTTCGAAAATCTATCTTGACCTCAAAAACAAGGGTACGGTTGCCTTAAATCCCAAGTTATCTCGGGATGGTGTAGAAGATGCCACTGCTTCCTTTACCTATGAATCCAAGGATCCTACGATTGCTTCCGTCAACGATCAAGGAATCGTAACTCCCGTAAAAACCGGTAGTGTCTTACTGACCATCAAGTCTGGTAACCTTACTGCCAATGTGCTGGCCGACGTCTATGACGAAGCCATCCATACCCCACAAGAGTTCACGACGTTCTTAACGACAGGAAGAGCGAAATACACGGCACAAGGTGTACCGAATTATCGGGCCTATCTTGCGAATGATTTGGATTTCCAAGGGGTCGTTTATGAAGGATATCTTACCGATGCTTCCCGAAACGATGCCGCTGCCTTCAGTGCGGAATTTAACGGTTGCTTCCATGTGATTAAAAACATCACCTTCACGAACGATGGCAACCCGCAATCGTTATTTGGACAATGCATCGCATCCAATATCTACGATATCGCCTTCTTAAACGTCACCTACACTTCAGAACAGGCCGGTGGTTTAGCCTGGAGTGTGGCCAAGAAATGGTCTACCGTCAGCACCGGTTCCCGCTTTGAGAATATCTATTTAGACCTCCATATCGAAAATAACTTTGGTGGCTTGGTTTCCACATTCTATGGCAATGACATGACAAACGTGGTGGCAAAGTTATCTCCACTTGATGGTGTCACCTATGACACCGTGAGAGGACTAGCAACCAACGCCTATAACTGGGACCAAGGCATCCTACAAAACGTCATTGTCTATTCGGCTTGTGGAAGTATTACGTCCATCGGGCATGCTGAATATCTTAGTGGAAGAGAACTCGATACCTCTTCTTTGCATTGCACGGATTCGTTAACCGAAGCGGCCTATTGGGGCATGAACTTGTTAGATACCTCAAGATGGCATCTTTCCCCGACGGAATGCCCTTCGATGATTACGGAGTAAAAGAATATGCAGATTCAAAATGGAAAATCACCTGTTTTTTCTCTGGATGGAGCATGGTCATTTTCCTTTGACGGCGTTTCTTATTCGGGTCAAGTACCGGGCGACATTACAACCGATCTTTATCGAAACGGACTCATTGAAGATCCCTTTTATGACGACAACATAAAGAAATACGCCTGGATTCATGAACGAGATTGGACTTACGAGAAACATTTTGTCTTATCGAAAGAACAGGCGGAATCCCCCGCTCCTTCTTTAACGTTCTTGATGGTAGATACTTACTCCACCATCTCTTTAAACGGACAAGTCATCGGCAAAACCGATTCGATGTTTGAACGTTATACATTTCCGGTAAAAGGAATCTTAAAAGAAGGGGACAACCATTTGGTGGTGGTTTTACATTCCATCCGCGATGTATTACGAAAAGTCCATGATCCTCATTATCACGCCACGTTCTGCGATGACCGTGAAACCATCCGAAAAGCCCAATGCCATTTTGGCTGGGATTGGGCGCCAAACTTCCCGGGAACTGGCATTGCCGACTCCGTCTATTTAACGTTAGGTCATGGGGAACAAATTGATTCGGTCTATCCCATGACTTGGAAAGATGGGCGTATCTCTTTCTTGGTGGAGCTCAATCTAAAACATGATGAAGCTTTGCCCTATTCCTTACAAATTCAGTTAGAATCTCGTCCTGGATCAGGGCTAGGGAAAGACGCTTTAACCTTGGAAGTTCCTTGCCAAGGAACGAAGAATATTTTGAATTTTCATGTGGAAAACCCCTGTCTTTGGTATCCGAACGGCTATGGAGAACAACCGCTTTATGCCTATGAAGTTAAGTTATTCAATGCCAATCATGAAATGAGTGCCGTCAAGAAGGGAAGGCTAGGAATTCGGGAAGTGGTATTAGATGAATCCCCATTTGATACCACAAGACGTCAGTTCCGTTTCTATGTGAATGGCATGCCTATCTTTGCCATCGGCAGCAACTTCGTTCCGTTATCCCCTTGCACAGGATCAATTCCAGAATCGTTATATCGTGACCGCTTACAAGACGCCAAAGAGGCTGGCATGAATATGTTACGGGTATGGGGTGGCGGCTTTTACGAAAAAGACTGCTTCTATGACCTTTGTGACGAACTTGGTATCTTAGTCTTTCAAGACTTCATGTTCGCTTGCCAATTCGTGCCCGATGACAACGATGGATTACGAGACAAAATCCTTCACGAGGTCAAAGAACAAGTCAGACGTTTACGGGCGCATCCTTGCCTTGCCGTCTATAGTGCTGGCAATGAATTAGGAGATGCCTTTACGGTCGAACCAAACCGCCACTACTCGTTAGAAACCCAACGTATCTTCTTTGCTGGTATCGTTGCGGATGAAGACCCATACCGTAAATTCTTATGGGATTCCCCTTATGCTTGGACGGATATCGGGAACGATAAAACCTCTGGCGATTGCCATCGCGGTTCGTACATGGATTGCAGTGAATTAAACGATAACTGGACGGCGTTCCGTCGTTTTGGTGAAGAGAACACCTGCATGTTCATCAGCGAATCTTCCAGCATGGGTGGTTGCCGTTATCGTTCGTTAAAGAAATTCATGCCAGAACAAGACCGGTGGCCCTTGGAAAACCCGATGTGGTTATACCGAAATGCCGTGAATTCGTTCTTACGGGTTCCTTCTTTAACAACCATTCAAAAGAACGCCGTCACGTCATTACTAGGAGAGCCGAAGGATATCCGCGATTATTTAAAAAAGACAATGGTTTTGCAGGCTGAAATCTTAGCCAGTGACCTTTGTTATGCGCGTGCGTACACTGGTTGTGGTGGCTTCCTCAACTGGATGTTTAACGATATCTGGGGAACAGGAACTTGGTCTTTGATTGATGTGTACGGCGAAAGAAAACCTGCTTACTACGCCTTAAAACGATTTGGTGCACCCAAAACGGCATTCTTGCTTCAAAAACAAGACAAGATCGTTGCTGAGTTGATCAACGACTCTCGAGAAACCTGGCAAGGCACATTAAAAATAAGCGCCTATGCGTTACCTAACGGAGCCAAAGAACCGTTGCTAGAACAGGAATATCATTTAGCTCCCTTCTCCCGGCAAGAAATCATCTTGTCTGAAGAAGCAAAGACGAAGGATGTCTTGTTTCTTTCTTTTGCCAAGCAAGAAATGTCGTTCTTCCCGCGTCTATGGAAAGGATTCTCCTGGGTCAGCGACTTAACAGTTCAAAAAGAAGAATCCCTTCAAAATGGTATCTATCAAGTTACCTTACATCTAATGACAAAATCTTATGCCCGTGTGGTGGATATCATGGCAAAAGATGGCATCCACGTTGATGCTTCAGATAACGACTTTGATATGGCACCGGGAGAAAAGAAGACCGTCACCATCCGTTCTTCTACTCCGTTACACGTCGAAGACATCGTCATAAGAACCTACGCGGACGTTTGGGACGAATAAGAAAAAGTACCCTTTTCCTAAGGTCTAAGATTTGGGGCACTTTTTTGTTTACGCGGCAGCCTTCTCTTTTGGTGCGTTCATTAAATCGACAATGAACTGCACTTCTGTTTTGACATCAAGACGGGGGAATAACGGATTCCCTTTCTTGACAGTAACACCACCTAAGCTTCCAAAATGGGTAGCGGCTTCATAGTTCCGCATTTCTACAGGAACACCAAGCTGGTCATACATCTCGGGGATCTTAGTGACTAAGATTGGCGATAATAACGTGCCCGATAAGAAGATGACGTTCGCAAGATGGGACATGCAAGAGGCAAGCTCTTCTTTCTTAGTTGGATCTTTTGCCAAAGCCCAAGGCGCAGAATCTTCGATGTACTTATTCGCGGCATTCACGAGTTCCATCACGGCGGCATATGCATCCGTCACTTTTAAGTCGTCATTTAAGACTTCATAAGAACGGATGGTCTTCTCGGCCGTTTCTTTTAAGGCGGCATCTAAGGCATTAAGTTCACCTTGGTAAGCAGGGATGACCCCATCAAAGTACTTGATAATCATCGAAATCGTACGATTCACCAAGTTCCCGAAGTTATTGGCCAAATCCGTATTTAAACGATCGACGAATTGTTCCGGGGTGAATTGGCCATCTTGCCCGAAAGGAATCTCGCGGCATAAGTAGTAACGAACGGCGTCAACGCCGAAACGTTCTACTAACGGAGGAACAGGAATGACGTTCCCTTTGGATTTCGACATCTTTCCGTCTTTCATCATCATGAGGCCATGCACAAAGACGCGGGATGGTTCACGAAGCCCTAAGGCCCGTAAGAACATCGGCCAGTAAATCGTATGGAACCGGGTGATATCGGCACCGATTAGGTGAACAATCTCACAATCGGGATCCATCCAGTAATTTTGGAAACGGGAATCATCATCTTGGAGATAGCCTAAAGCAGTGATGTAGTTCGTTAAAGCATCTAACCAAACATAGATGACGTGACCGGGTGCTTCTTTGACGGGGATGCCCCAATCAAAGGAAGTCCGGGTAACACACAAATCATTTAAACCAGGTTTAATGAAGTTATTCACCATCTCCGTCTTCCGACCAACCGGGGTGATAAAGTTTGGATGTTCGTCATAGAACTTAAGCAAACCATCCACATACTTGTTGCAACGGAAGAAATAGGCCGGCTCTTCTTTTTCTTCGCAAGGGCGTCCACATTCTGGGCATAAATGATTTTCCCCGACGACCTGGGTATCCGTCCAATACGATTCCTCGTGCACGCAGTACCATCCTTTATAAGAAGAAAGATATACGTCATTATTCTCTACAAAACGGGAGAAAATCTTCTGCACGGTTTGTACATGGCGTGGTTGGGTGGTACGAATAAAGTCATCATAAGAAATCTTCATCGTGTCCCATAACGAAAGGAACTTCGTGGCAACATTGTCCACGAATTGTTGCGGGGTCACCCCTGCTGCTTTCGCGTTGTCTTCAATCTTTTCGCCGTGTTCATCCAAACCGGTTAAGAAATAGGTATCAAACCCCCGGAGACGTTTTCCACGGGCGATGATATCCGCCATCGTGGTGCAATAAGCATGGCCAAGGTGTGGCGATGCCGAGGGGTAATAAATCGGGGTCGTAATGTAAAACTTCTTGCTCATCGAGACATCCTCCTAAAAAGGACTGCCGCCATTTTACCATATCTAAACTAGAAATTTTCGGTTTATGGCCTGAGAAAATAGAATCGCAGGATTTGCTCCTCATGCTTCGGATAAAACGTTGCGCCTGCCCCGTGGTTTGCAGGAGGCACTATTGCACTTTGCGTTTTATAGCAAAATCAGTACTCGTTTATTGTTTTTCCTTAGAAATCAGTGTTAGTTTAGTTGTAAGCGGTTACATACTATGCCTTTTTAGGCATTTGAAAGGAGGTCTATATGACCAAACTGAAAAAAGGAGGATTGCTACTCAGCGTTGCTGCCTTGCTATCGTTAGCAGGCTGCACCAATCCTGATGTAAGCAGTTCTAGTTCTGTTGTTCCGAACCCTACTTCCAGTGAATCAAGCGTCGTTGCTCCGCAATACGACGTGACAAAAATCACTTGGGAATGGACGAAAACTGCATCTGGCTACACGGCAAAGGCAACAATCCCTTGCACGAACGGATTACCCAACAAGGTAGTTGACGCAACTGTGACTTCGGAAAAGACCGATCCCACTTGCACTGTTGCAGGTTCGATTGTCTACACGGCTAAGATTCAATTCGAAGGGAATGAATACCAAAACAAGAAGACCGTTACCATCGATGCCTTAGGCCACGAATATGATGTGGCAGACATCGAATGGGATTGGAAAAAGAAAGCCGATGGCAGTGGCTATGATGTCAGTGCCAAGATTCCGTGCAAACGTGGCGATGATGAAGTCGTGATTACTGACATTGTTGTCACTCCGGAAAGAACCGAACCCACTTGCACCAAAGATGGTTCCATCGTCTATACGGCAACAGGCACATATAACAATCAAACCTTAACCGATACGAAGACGGATCCAATCGAAAAGACCGGCCACTCCTATGACTATTCAAAAGCCGAATTCAAGTGGACGAAAGTGAAGGACGGTGAAGGATACACTGTTGTTGCAGAAGTTCCTTGCTCCAAAGGTGATGATACGAAAGAAGTCCCTGCCGAAGTGGCAGAAACGAATCGTATTCCCGCGACTTGCGAAAAAGATGGCTCAGTGACTTATACCGCAACCATCAAAGACGAACAAAATAAAGCCTACACCGCTACGCAGACCGATACCTTAGCGGCACTTGGCCATGATTTCGATTACAGCCATGCCGTTTGGGAATGGACCGGAAACGACAAAGATGGCTACACTGCCGCCAAAGTAACGGCAACTTGCAAACGTGATGCAACACACAAGACCACTGCCGATGCGACGGTTACCTTAACGACGAATGACGAAGCTACTTGCGAAGAAACCGGCAAGAAAGTCTATACGGCAAAAGCCACATTCAATGGCACTGAATATAGTTCCACCAAAGAAGTGGTGCTTCCTGCGCTCGGCCACAACTTAACGTTGGTCACGGCCAAAGATGCCAGCATTAGCGCAGCCGGTAACTCTGATTACTACAAGTGCGATCGTTGCGGCAAAATGTTCTCGGATGCCGAAGGCAAAAAAGAAATCACTGTGGCCCCAACCATTTCTTGGGTCCATGTTGCAGCAATCGATCCAACGCAAAGTGCACGCGGCTTCAAAGAATTCTATTTGAAGTCTGGCACGGGCGAAGTTTCCTTCACTGCTCCGGAAAATGCAACCTATTCGACCATTACCTTAACCGATGAAGAAAAGACTTCCTTCATCAACAACGATACGAATAACGTTACCATTCCATCCTTTGATGAATTGAATGCGATGTATAGCGGTCACGAAGGCGCAATGCCTTATGATGGCGAATTCTTAAGCACCGCAAAGGCGTCTTACGATCTCTATAGTGATGCTGCTAAGACTAAATACGGCAAAGATGTCGATGCCATGTACACTGCTTGGGGCAATGCCTATGAAGTTGCGAATGCAATGGATAAATGGAGCTCTGGCTGGGATGGCAAGTATCTTGATAAAAAAGGAGAAACTTACAAAGACAAGACTGCTGGTACCGTCCGTCATCTAACTGTAAAGGACGGGCAAACCCTGCCAATTTACGCTACTTTCCACGTTGATGTACAATCTAAAATTTCTGAAAACGCGAAAGGCGTTGTGATCTTTATCAAAGGCGTTGCTGATGCAAGCATCAACGCTCCCATCAACAAACAGATCACTTCTAAAGAAGGTTATGGTAGATTCAGACTGGGCGGCAGCAATACATATAATTCTAGTGCTATTGACTACATTGCTGACGGCTGGTATGCAGTCTATTTTACCGACAGTGCAATGATTAGTGACTTAAACAACGCTAAATTCACTAATTTCATAACAAACAACATTGATTTGGGCACAAATGATTTCTATGTTTCTCCGCTTTACACCATCAAAAAGTCCAATTACTACGGCAGTGACGTTCAGGCCTTCCCATTGGCCAACGATGCGACACAAAACTACAACAACGCTTGCTATGCGTATTCTAATGTTGGTGCTTCCAATGTTGTTGGCGCATCCTCATATTACAACCCGCTCTTCGATACGAATGTATTTGAAGGAAAAGGGAACAATTTAATTAGCATTGGCCGTGTTGGCGTTGATGGTCCGAACACCTCTGCAGCCAAAGGTGCCTTGAAGAAGATGGTGGACGGAACGCTTACTTCTGCCTATTTCTATTTCTATTCGAGCGTCGACACCTTAACGGGATCGCTCCAATACCGTAATTCAGGCAACGGGTGGACAAAGATTTATGACACCTATACTGTTACCGGAAAAGGATGGCACAAGATTCCGTTGGATAACGCTAACGTTCTCAAAGAACTTAACGCGGCAGACGGGACTAAAGTTAGCTGGCTTGACTTCTCCATCACTAGCGGCAACACGGATGATTCCGGTGAGATTCCAATGCGTATAACTGGTATCTACGGTACACTTGCTGCTTAATCTTCACCCCCTAAAAGAGACTTGGCATTCTCCCCGAGTCTCTTTTCCTTTTTAAGGCTCGCACAATATGTGCGGGCTTTTTGTTTAAATCAAATTTCGTATGCAAAAGGCCATCCTTTTCTCAAATCCTGGGGATTTCGCATGGATTTATGAATTTTATAAAAACAATCGGCTGGAAAACTGCTGCCATTTGCTGCGATAACCATTATCGGCGCTTTAGCGACCCTTACATGAAAAAAGGGGCTGTTGAAAAACCTAATTGATTGTTAGGGGATTCAACGGCCCCTTTTTCGGCGCAAAAAAGCGGCATGTTTCTGAAAAACCCGCCGCTTCCTTTAAAATATCTTTGTTCAGGAGATATTTCTATGGGTCATTTTAGCATCGGCAAGGTCTTTCTGGTACCCTCCTTCGACCTGGAGGAGAAGGAGAGGCGGAAAATCGACCGCTTCCTGCTTTTTCTGGACGATTCCGGAGTCGGCGACGTCGTCGCGAGATACGTCCGGAACGGCACCCCCTCCGGCGGCCGCCCCAACTGCAACTACTACCGGCTGTTCGCGGCCATCCTGTACGGCTTCGCCTTCGACAGGTACACCGTCAGGGATCTCGCGGACGCCTGCATGTACGACCTCCGCTACGTCGCCCTGATGGAGCTGACCTTCGTCGACTATTCGACGGTCGCAAAGTTCATCAATGATAAAGTAAATATATTTTTTACCATTTTAGGGAAAATATCCTTCACCAATGTCGGCTAATCCTCTTTGAACAATTCCTCCTTTCCTTTCATCCTAT
>CADAXQ010000024.1 GCA_902791935.1 uncultured Erysipelotrichaceae bacterium
GCGGAACTTGACAGCCTGAAACGGATTATGGAGAATACGGGCGAGGTCAGATGCCCGAGATTGCTAAAATGTTTCACATCAGCTGACAACTAACACTTTGTTAATTCTAAGGCCGATCAACGTGGCGCCATCGATGAATTTATTATCACGAATTACGAGGTGGACCAAGCATGAAAACGACTGCCGAGAATCGTCTCCCATTGGACGAAGGCATAACACGAAAGGAAATCAATGCCCTTATTAACGAACCCGGACTGGTTTCCGAATCGCGTGCAATTCTGCCTCAAGCCAATGATTTTAATAGAGTCGTAGAGATTCTCGGTTTTATGGACGACCAACCAGTTACCGTCAATGAAATTGCGATGCATGAAGGGTTTAGCCGAAGACAGGCTGATTATTATCTTGATGCGCTTGAATATTTGTTTTTGGTTAGGAAAACCGGCAAGGCAACTTACGAACCTACTGAGTACGCCATCACTATCAGCTCATTGCCTTATAAACAAAAATATTTATGTTTTGCAAAATTGATACTCATTCATCCTGTGTTTAGGCGTTTTTTTACAGACTGTGCGTGCCGGGAAATGATTTGTACCCACGCTGACGCAATCGTAATGTTAAAAGAGAACGGGTACTCCGTTGAAGATTCGGCGACGCTTCGAAGAAGAGCCGGAACGATTAGATGCTGGATAGCTTGGATTTATTCCCTGGCATGGGACGTCCGCATGGACTACGCATAAATTTTTTGAATCACACATCGAGAGTTGTTTGGCTTTGATCTGTTGAATTCATTTCATCGATGAAATCCTTGATGACGTCCTTTTCGCTAGGAAGCAAGTGCGAATAGGTGTCCTGTCCATGTCTACTTTATTGATAGCACTTCAGACCAGCTTCTGGAGAGGTTCTGCCTCGAGAACGGCATAATGCACAAGTTCATCCCGTCCGAGGACGCCTGAGCACAACGGGCAAAACGAAAATAATTGGCCTGATGATATCATTGTGTCTATAACAAAGTGTCATCTGCGATTTTTGTGACGTTAAAGAGGATTTTTTCTAGGTATCTAACATTCAAAGCGTATGGCTAACACTTTTCTTACTCGTGTGAAATAATAAAGACATATGAAGCAAGAAGTTAAGACATGGGTCGCAATTGGTGACTCATTCACATTTTTAGACGGCAATCCGGCAACTGCCCTGGGCGGATTCCAAAAAGGTTATCTTGGGCACACCCTCGAAAAATTGAAATTCCCAGTTCATCTGATCCACTTCGGCATTGATGGCGGAGTCACCGGCAATTTCTTTGATCTCACCATCCCTTATGGAGATTTTTATAGCATTTTGTTAGGAACGAATGACTGGCATTGCGCTTTATATCCAGCAGGAACGCGGGAAGATTTCGATGCCACTAATCTTTCTACTTACGTTGGCCATATTGCTCTTTTGATCCAACACATTCGTCAGGTAAATCCGGATGCATGGATATTCGTGTTAAATCCGGTGGAACGAGCGCCTTTCGTTTATCGCTTAGACCACACGAACAACGCCCCTGATTCTTTGCATCCTCGAAAATACGGGCTGTTAGAAGATTTTGCGAATGCCATTGTGGAAAGCGCGCATGGCGATAAAATTCAAGTGGTGGATATCCATCGCCGTTCGGGTATTTTGCCGACCAATTGTGTGCATTTCATGCAAATCAACGGAGAAAGACTTCCTTTCCCGCTTTATTCTTTGCATTCGTATGATCCTAAAAAAGATACGGATCCTTATCCATCAGAAGCGACATATTATACATTCGACGGCTTGCATCCAAGTGACTTAGGCGCCGAAGCTATCGCTCTTCCTTTAGCTCAAGCGCTTAACCATGTGTTCTCTTTGAATTCAGAGGACAACGGCCATCATTTTGAAAACGGCCATTATGAAGGAGAACGCGCTTTATTTCAAACCAAAGACGCCACTTTGGAGAACGTATTGTTTGACAATGGCGAATCTCCGCTAAAAGAAAGCCAAGACTTAACTCTTGATCATTGCACCTTTGGATGGAAATATCCGTTATGGTATGGCAAACGCTTTTATGTCACTAACTCTCATTGGCTAGAAATGGCGAGAGCGGGAGTGTGGTACACCGACGACGCTTCTTTTATGCATTGCCAAATTGACGCGCCTAAAAATTTTCGAAAATGCCATCGGTTACGATTAGAGAATTGTGACCTTCCGAATGCGGAAGAGACTTTGTGGTGGAACGAAGACGTTTATGGAGAGAATCTCAAGGCCAAGGGCAATTATTTTGGCATGGGATCAAAACGCGTGGTCATGCGTCAATTGGTTTTAGACGGCAATTATGCCTTTGACGGCGCCTCGGAACTCTATTTCAAAGATTGCGTTTTGCATACCAAAGACGCCTTCTGGAATTGCCACCACGTCGTTCTTGATCATTGCGTTGTCGAAGGGGAATATTTCGGCTGGAATAGCGAAGATGTTACTTTGATTGATTGTGAGATTCATTCCCATCAAGGTTTTTGCTATATGAAGGGAATCAAACTGATCCGCACCAAAGTCATCGACACGGATTTGTCTTTTGAGTATTGCACTGACATTGATGCCGATATCATTACACCTGTCCTTTCAATCAAAAACCCCATATCTGGGACCATTCGCCTTCCTGCGGTAGGCACTTTGATTCGCGATGATCCCGCAATCGATCCTTCAAAAACGAATTTTATCTTTACCGAACATGATTAACGCCGATTATTTTGACCAAGTGATAGATCGTCGACATAGCGGCAGCATCAAATGGGATTGCGGTCCGAATGAATTGCCGATGTGGGTGGCAGATATGGATTTTGCTATCGCCCCGTGCTTGCAAAAAACATTGCAGAATCGGATTGCTCATCCGATTTTTGGGTATACGGAGCCAAATGAAGCTTGGAAAATGGCTTTCCATGATTTTATGATGCGCCGCCATCAAGTGGATTTTTCTTTGGATTGGTCTATTTTTTCGACCGGTGTGATCCCCTCGATGTCTTCTAGCGTGCGCGCGTTTAGCGAGGTTGGTGATGAAGTGGTGACGTTGACCCCGGTTTATCCGGTTTTCTTCCATTCCATTACGAACAATCATCGTATCCAGGTTAATGTCCCGATGATTTATGAACATAAGGACTATTCCATAGATTTTGCTGCGTTAGAAAAAGCTTTTGCCTCGCCGAAAGCCAAACTTTTCTTGCTATGTAACCCAGCCAATCCCATCAGCCGCATTTGGGCAAAAGAAGAGTTAATACGAATTGCTACTTTGGCGAAACGATATTCGGTTTTGGTCTTTGCCGATGAAGTGCATGGCGAAATCGTTTCTCCTGATGCCTCTTATGTTCCTTTTCTTTCCGTTTCTCCCGAGGCAAGGGAAGTTGGCATTATGGCCACAGCCGTCACCAAAGCGTTTAATGTGGCCGGAATTCCAGGCTCGATTGCCATCGTTCCTAAACCCATGTTAAGAGAACGGTTAGCAACCCAATTAAATACCGACGAATGTGGGGAACCAAATGTCTTTTCCATTCCTCTTGCCATTTCGGCCTGGAGAGACGGAGAAGAATGGTTAGACGCGATGCGAGAATATGTCTTTCGTAATCGGAAATCCGTAGAAACTTATCTCTCATCTTATCTCCCTGAATTGACTTTAGTCCCAGGGAAGGCCACTTATTTGTTATGGGTAGACATTTCTAACATTGCCAAAAATTCTGCGTCTTTTTGTTCTTTCTTACGCGAAAAAACGGGCCTATGGATTACGCCAGGATCTGAATATGGAGAAGATGGCGAAGGATTTGTTCGTATTAACGTCGCCTGTCCTAGAAGCCGCCTCGAAGACGGATTAAAGCGACTCCATCAAGGCGTTTTGCTTTGGAAACAACGGGAGTCCGTTGTTCTTAAATAATGGTTACAAAAACTAACGTTTGTTCTTTTTTACCTGCTTCTTTTTGCTTTTCTTTCTCAATAAAACGCTTTCATTAACGATAGCAGTAAGAAACTTTTACACTATAGAATAGTTAGTAATGACTTCCTAAGGAAAAAAGAACCGTATGTCAGAACCAGACGAAACCAAGCACCGACAAAATCTAAAACCAGGAGACTATGGTCATCTCTCCGATTTAAAGAAAGGCCAACGCGCCATCGTTTTGGATTTCCATAACAACAATGCGGCGTTGCGCCGCCACTTGTTGGACATGGGCATCACGAAAGGAGTGGTGATTGAGGTCAAGAAAATCGCTCCTTTTGGCGATCCGGTCGATATTTCACTAAGAGGATACGAATTAGCGATGCGAGTTGAAGAAATGAAGGGGATCGACATCCAGGTTCTGCCAGAAAACGAAGCAAAAACGAAACACGTATGAAAATTGGTCTAATTGGCAATCAAAACGCAGGAAAAACAACCCTGTTTAATGCGTTAACAGGCATGAATGCCACCATTGGGAATTGGCCTGGGGTAACCATTGAACGCAAAGAAGGCTATATCAAAGGGAACAAAGATCTTTTATTGGTCGATACCCCTGGGGTCTATTCGCTTTCTCCTTATACCGCGGAAGAGAAAGTGACACGGCAATTTTGTTTGGAGCAACATCCCGATCTTATCATCAATATTGTTGATGCGACGGCGTTAGAACGTTCTTTGTATTTGACCACCCAGTTAGCAGAACTTGACTGCGATGTGATTGTCGCCCTCAATATGGCTGACATTTTGGAAAAGAACGGCATTACTTTAACCGAGAAAAAATTAGAAGAAATGCTGGGCTTAACCGTGATTCGTATCTCAGCAAAAACTGGGCAAGGCATCCCTTCTTTGGTGGACGCCATTCAAAAGAAAACCTATCGAAAAAATCCGCATCTAAAGATTTATCCGGATGATATTCAAAAAGAAATCGATCACATTGCTTCCGATTTAAGAAAGGAATTAGAAGAAAGTCCCAATGCGATTTTTGGTGCCGTCAATGTATTCCAATCGGACCCTTATTATGTTGCCTTAAGCAACACATCCACCAAAAATGAAGTCAAAGCATTAGAGGACAAATACGGCATGGACGCCGAGCAAATCATCGCCGATCAACGTTATCGTTTCGTGACTCGGCTAACGAGTGCTTGCGAAAGTCGCAAAGTGATGCCTGAATCGTTAACCGATAAAATCGATCGCATCGTTTTGAATAAGTGGCTTTGTTTCCCAATTTTCTTGCTGGTGATGGCATTGATGTATTTTATTTCGGTCGGTGTAGTCGGTTCGTTGACAAGCGATTTCATTTCCGCTTTATTTAACGGTTCAGATTCCATTGAAGTCTTTTTTCATGAAGTCCCTTTTGCCATCAAAGGATTAGGGCCCCTCATTGGGGATGCCATTTTGAATGCTGGAGGCTCTATGTGGACGGCGGATATGGTGTCAAACGGCATCATCGGCGGCATTTCGACTGTGCTTTCTTTTATTCCCCAATTGGTCATGTTGTTTTTGTGCCTTTCGTTACTTGAAGGCAGTGGCTATATGTCACGCATTGCTTTCTTTTTAGACAAACTTTTTAAACGCTTTGGCCTTTCTGGCAAAAGCATCATTCCTTTTATTGTAGGAACGGGTTGTTCAGTGCCAGGCGTTATGACGGCTAGAACGGTAGAAGACCCGAAAGAAAAAGAAATGACCATCATGTTGACCCCCTTTATTCCGTGCAATGCCAAATTGCCGGTCATGTCCTTGTTAGCCAGCGTGATTTTCCCGAATTATGGTTGGGTGATTTCTTTTGTTTGTTATTTGATGGCCATTGCCATCATCTTGTTGACTTCCCTATTGCTTAAGAAAGTCTTTTTCAAAGGCAATAACGATTCTTTTATTTCCGAACTTCCGAGCTATAAGATGCCAAGCGCCTATTATGCGTTCCGTGACGTAGAAGATAAAACCTTAGATTTCTTAGAACGGGCAGGCACAACCATCTTTTTATGCACTTTCTTAGTCTGGCTTTTTACCCGCTTTACCTGGACTTGGCAATATGTTGGTCCTAGCGATTATACCGATATGAGTACGGCAGATATTGGTTCCAGCATGCTAGCAAGTGTAGGCAAAGTACTGGCATATCTTTTCATTCCTGCCTGGGGTGGCCATTATTCCTGGGGTCTTACGGTTTCGGCCTTACAAGGGCTTATTGCCAAAGAGCAGGTCGTCTCTTCGTTAGCTGTTATTGCTGGAGATAATGTCTTGGCATTAAACGGACCTTTTGGCTTCTTGGCAGACGGAAGTGCAGGAGCACCATGGATTGCTTTCTCATTTTTGGCTTTTAATTTGTTCTCTATTCCTTGCGTTTCCGCCGTTTCTGCCATGCGAAGGGAACTCGGTTCCATCAAAAAATTATGCTTTGCCATGGGAATGGAATTAGCCTGGGCCTATCTCATATCCTCCGTCTTTGGGATTGTTGGATGGGGGCTCAATGGTTTTGTCGGAGTGATGGGATTATGAATTGGGTAGATGCGTTGACCTTAGTGATTGTCATCTTGTTATTGCTTTCCGTCATTTTTTATCAACGGGTTTATCCTTGGATTAAGAAGCAAAAGAAACAACGAAAAGCGAATGCGACTTCTTGCCCTCATTGCGGTGCCTCTTCCCGCACAGCCAAACGACTGATTCGCGATTATCGGCACGAAAAGAAGAAGGAAGAAAAAAAGCGGCAAAACGAAAAGAAGACGGATTGATTTCCGCCTTATTTTTTAAAAAACCATATATAGGCCTCCTCTTTTTATCAAATTCGGCAAAAAAAGAAAACCCTCCGTTAAGGTTAGCGCTTATACGGAGGGTAGAAATTAAGGCTCTTATTTAACGGCTTTTCCAACCGAACCGAAGAGTTTCATTTTCTCTTCGACCTTGGCTTGAATGGCGAGATAACCCGGTTTTAAGAGCTTGCGGGGATCATAGCCTTTTTCTAAATTATCGGCGGTGGGGTTGGCTTTGCCTGCAGCGCAGTAATCAATGGTGGCTTGGGCAAAGACAAGTTGGCAATCGGTGTTCACGTTGATCTTGGAAACGCCTTCGTGAATGGCGGCAACAATTTGATCATCAGGAATACCAGTTCCGCCATGAAGGACTAATGGGATATTGCCAGTGGCTTCATTGATCTTTCGAAGAACATCAATATGAAGTCCTTTCCAGTTTTTGGGATAGATGCCATGGATATTCCCAATGCCTGCGGCTAAGAAATCAATCCCAAGGGCGACAATTTTTTTGCATTCTTCGGGATCGGCGACTTCGCCATCGGCCGTCACGCCGTCTTCTGTTCCTCCGATCGCGCCGACTTCGGCTTCGACGGAAATGCCTTTGCTATGAGCCAAAGCAACTAATTCTTTCGTTTTTTCAATGTTTTCTTCAAACGGAAGCGACGAACCATCAAACATAACGGAAGTGAATCCCGCTTCGATGCAAGCTTTGGCAGCTTCGAAGTTACCGTGATCCAAATGAAGAGCAACCGGAACGGTGATGCCTAAATCTTTGTCCATCGCGCGGACCATAGCGACAACGACGTCATAGCCGCACATATATTTGGCGGCACCCATGGAAACCCCAAGAATAACGGGGGAATTCAATTTTTGAGCGGTGGTAAGAATGGCTTTTGTCCATTCAAGATTGTTGATGTTGAAGTGACCGACAGCATAGTGGCCAGCTTTAGCATCTTTTAACATTTGCGTAGCGTTGACTAACATTTTGGTTTTTCTCCTGCGATTTCTCGCAAACGTATTATAGCGTTTCTTACCTTCTTAAGCGGAAGAAAATGATAAAAACCTTTGTTTGATGAATAAGAAACCCTTTCTTCGTGCGTTTTCTTTCGTTTCTCGCTACAATCAAAGCATGAATTCCAAAGCAATCGTTTATTTTCAAAGCGGTGGCCCGACGGCGGTCATTAACTCGTCTCTTTACGGTGTCTATCAAGAAGTCATGGCACATCCTGATGTCTTCTCGGCATTCTATGTGTCACATTACGGCGTAGAAGGTTTGATTCGGGATGACCTCTATGATTTTGGGCAAGAAGACCCTGAAGAAATGCGTTATCTCTTGCAAACGCCAGGGCAGGTGATTGGCTCTTCCCGCCAAAAACTTCCTGACTTTGATGATCCAGCCTTTGGTGCGATTGTAAAAACGATTGAAAAACATCATATTGGTTACATTTTGACCAACGGCGGCAACGATTCCATGAATACGTGTGCGCGCCTACACGCGTTCTTTGTTAGACGCGGGATGGACGTTAAAGTCATCGGTATTCCGAAGACCATCGATAATGATTTAGCTTTAACAGACCATTCGGTTGGCTATCCCTCTGCGGCCCGTCACATTATGGATGCTGCGATGATGGCTTTATTAGATGTGGTCTCATTCCGGAATGGCAAAGTCATCTTTATGGAAACGATGGGCCGCAATACCGGTTGGTTAACGGCGTCGGTTGCTTTGCTTCCCAAATCCATTCGTCCTGATGCGTTCTATTTGCCAGAGCAGAAGTGGGATACCGATGAATTTTTAAAGAATATCCAAGCGATTTATGCCAAGAAACGTTCGGCGGTGATTGTGTTAAGCGAAGGGGTTCCTTTAGAAAAACGCAATCACGAA
Source organism: uncultured Erysipelotrichaceae bacterium (assembly GCA_902791935.1). GTDB lineage: Bacteria > Bacillota_I > Bacilli_A > RFN20 > CAG-826 > UBA4951. Next base: position 8,603 of record CADAXQ010000024.1, read on the forward strand.
GCTGTGGATTCATTCGGTCATGCTTCTTTAGAAGGGGTTTCGGGCACAGCAGCGGATTTAGTAGCAGCTAAGTTAGGATTACATTCTCGTGTCATTTCGGATACGTCCTTGCAACGGAGCGACGCCTTCTCCATCACGAAGGTCGACCGTCAAGAAGCGATAGCAGTCGGTCAATTTGCCGTTCGCGCCTTGTGCCAAGGTGTTTCGGGCAAGATGGTTGCTTTAAAACGAGTTTCTTCCAAACCTTATCATGCCGAATGCGTGCTCGTCGACTTAGATGAAGTCGCCGATGCCGTCCGTGCCTTACCCACTTCTTGGATTCTTTCCAACCACGAAATGGCGCCGGAATTCATTGATTATTTAGCCCCGTTAGTCAAAGAAACAGAGACCGTTCAATATGAAGATGGTTTCCTACGGATGCCGCATCTTAAATTTATTTCCGTGAAATAATGCCGTTCTTGGTGTAGAAATATAGCGTTCAATGATTTGAAGGAGTTTTATGAAATTAGCCATTACCGCCGAATCGACGATTGATTTGCCTGAGCGCATGCTTCAGGAATTCGATATCCACACCGTTCCTTTTACGGTCACCATGGGAGAGAAATCTTATCTCGATGGAGAAGTGGGATCCGATGCGTTATATGCTTACGTAAAGCAAACAAAGAAGTTGCCACATACAGCAGCCGTGAATCAATTCCAATATGAAGAATTATTCAAAAAGATGTTGGAATCCTATGATTATGTGCTTCATTTCTCGTTAAGCAGCGCGATTTCTAGCGCTTATCAAAACGCTTCCGCGGCCGCAGAAGAGTTCGGTGGCAAAGTAAAAGTCATTGATTCTTTGACGTTATCGAGCGCTATCGCTTTGCAAGCCATCTACGCTCGCGAATTAGCGAATGCCGGTTATTCGTTAGATGAAATCGAAACGAAAGTCTTAGCGCGTCGTCCCCACGCGAAAGCGTCCTTCACGATCGAAACGTTAGACTATTTATACAAAGGCGGACGTTGCAACGCCCTTTCGATGTTAGGCGCGAATTTGCTCCACTTAAAACCGCAGATCATCGTGCAAGAAGATGGCTCCATGACCAAAGACCATATTTATCGCGGCCCATTAATGAAAGTGAACCGTTCTTACGTCAAGGACCAATTAGAAGCCCATCCGAATCCTGACTTAAGCATTGCTTTCATTACGACCCCGGTCTTACCGCAAGAAGTGGCGGATATGATGCGGCAAATGTTGGTGGAACGTGGCTTCCAGAGAATTGAGCAAACCACGGCTTCGGCCACCATCTCGGTTTATTGCGGTCCGAACACCGTCGGCATTCTCTTTTATGACGACGGCCCTCATCCGATTGAGCCGAAACAAAATTAAAACGAAGAAGAGGGTTTGCCCTCTTTTTTCGTAGGAATTCCATAGCGGCCCAGCAAGGAATGTCCTATAATGGTTTGGTTGTTTGTTCGTGTGAGGTAACCTATATGGCAACTAAGTTCGTCTTTGTTACGGGAGGCGTCGTCTCTTCGTTAGGAAAAGGCATCTTTTCCTCTTCGCTCGCGCTCTTATTAAAGAGCCGCGGGGTCAAAGTCTTCATGATGAAGTTTGATCCTTATTTAAATGTTGATCCTGGCACCATGAGCCCGTATCAACACGGGGAAGTCTATGTTACGGATGACGGGGCAGAAACCGACCTTGATTTAGGGCACTATGAACGCTGGACTGATTTGCATCTTTCCAAAGAAAGCTCAGTGACTTCTGGCAAGATTTATTCTTCCGTCATTGAAAAAGAACGTCGCGGCGATTATCTCGGCGCTTGCATTCAAGTCATTCCTCACGTGACGAATGAAATTAAAGCACGCTTGCTCGCGGCAGCCCAAACTTCGGGCGCCGATGTCGTCATCGCGGAAATCGGTGGCACAGTTGGCGATATTGAATCCACGCCATTCTTAGAAGCGCTTCGGCAATTCCGCTTGGAACATGGATACGAGAATACGTTCTTTGCACATAACACCCTTGTTCCTTATTTAAAGAGTGCCCAAGAAACAAAAACAAAACCAACGCAACACTCCGTTAAAGAGTTACTTGGCCTTGGCATTCAGCCCGATGCCGTGGTATTACGGAGCGAAGTGCCGCTCCCGACATCGCAAAAAGCCAAGATTTCGTTGTTCTGCAACGTCCCGCAAAACGGCATTTTTGAAGCGGACGACTTAGAAAGCGTTTATGAGCTTCCGTTTGCTTTACATGAACAAGGCTTAGATGACTACGTCTTGCATCATTTTGGCATTGATGCGCCCGCTGCGGATTTAACCGAATGGCGGAAGTGGTGCGACTCCGTTCGGAATGCCAAAGACAAGGTCAACATCGCCTTGGTTGGCAAATACGTCGAACTTCATGACGCATATTTATCCGTTGCTAGTGCTTTAAAACACGCCGGCTATTTCCATGGTGCCAAAGTCCAAATCGGTTGGATTAAATCAATGGACGTCACCGACGAAAATGCCAAAGAGATGTTAAAAGGCTATGACGGCATCTTAGTCCCTGGTGGATTTGGCGAACGGGGATCCGAAGGCAAAATGGCTGCGATCCGTTACGCACGAGAAAATAACGTTCCGTTCCTTGGCATTTGCTTCGGCATGCAACTCGCCTGCGTGGAATTTGCCCGTCACGTTTTGAATATGAAGGACGCCAACACCTCTGAGTTTGATCCGAAGACTGCTAACCCCATTATCGATTTACTCCATGACCAATATACGGGCATTGAAATGGGTGGCACACTCCGTTTAGGCCTATATGATTGTCACATTTCGCCCAATACCTTAGCGTATCGTTGCTATCAAGCTTCCGACATCCGGGAACGGCATCGCCATCGCTATGAGTTCAACAATTGCTACCGTGAAGCCTTTGAGAAAGCGGGGATGGTCTTCTCGGGCATCAACCCGCAACAAAATCTCTGCGAAATCATTGAATTGCCGCAGAATGACTTCTTCATTGCCTCGCAATTCCACCCGGAATTCACATCACGTCCTTTAAAACCGAACCCGCTCTTCCGTGAATTTGTAGCGGCTTCGATTCGCGCCAACAAGGCAAAACACTAAGGAATCCGCATGAAAGCGCCTGCAATCCAGGCGCTTTTTGCTTTCAAAATTCCGAAAACCCATGCAAAAACATAGCAAATTTTGAAAAAATCCATCGTAAAACCCCGTTTTTTCTTAACAAATTGAAAACGAGACTTTATGATATGGGAGAAAAGAGGCTGTTTTATGAAAAAATCACCGCTTGTACTATCGATCATCTCCCTCCTAATCACCCTAGTCGCAGGGGTTCTCTTCGTGTTTTTGCCGAAGATGGCCTTTGGCGGGCTAGAATTTGCCCCCACTTGGAATAACGGAGAAGTGTTAACGGGCTCTCGCGCTTGGGTTGACCGCTTTGTTAACAACATCTGGCCAGCTTTACAAACGACATTCACGCTTAAAGGGCCATATATGGTCTATGACATCATCTTGATTGTCTTGACCGTTGCCTGGGCGGTTTTCTGGATTTGGCATTTTATCTTACTTTGCGCGAAACGCCGTCCTGGAAGCCTTGTCTTCAACTTATTCTGGCTCATTTTCGGCGCTTGCAACCTTTGCGCCTTCTATGCCTACATGGCATACACGCCTTATAACGACTATCAAGAAGGCTTAATGTTCAACGCGAATGGCATCTCGGATGGTTTTGGCCTGATCGCTAAAACGTTCACGAAACATGCCATGCTCGGCTTAGAAATCTTGTTGCCGTTTATTTTGGTTTCACTTTCGAGCCTTCTCTTCTTTATTGGCATGTGGACGTCCCTACACGACATTCGTGTTTCGCGGCGGAAAAAAGCTGCGGTGGCGAATGCAAATAACGCCCCCGTTGCCGCTGCCGCTTCACAAGATAATGTCAACAAAGTCGATGCCATGCGTGATGCGCAACGTCAAGAAATGCATAATGCCTTGCATCAAGGCGATGGGCAAGAATCATCTTATGTCGTGCAAAACTTCTCTTATGGTATGCCGATGCCGGCGCCATACTATGCTCCACGTCCTGAAGAAAAACCGGGGTTATCCGAAGATGATGTCCGCCGCATTGTGACGGAAGTCATGTTACAAACGCAACCGAAGCAACAACCTGTCACTCCTACGCAAGAAGCAAAACCGGTTGCCACGGTGGAACGTCCATTAACCGCGAAAGAATTACGGAACATCATTCAAGATGAACTTCGTGATCACGATCATCCTGAAGATTTAATGCCGTTAACCGATGAGCAATGCCGTCAATTAATCCGTGAAGAATTAGACGACTACTATGCTGGCACAAAACCAGAAGAGCCAGCGAAAGAAGAAGTAGCTCCTGCTCCGGCCCCCGCACCAGAACCTGCTCCGGCACCAGCTCCTGCTCCCGAAGCAGAAGAAGATGATGAAGACTATATGACCGCCGAAGACCTTGGAAAGATGATCAAGGAAGAAGTGGCCAATGCGCTTCGCGAAGCCAAAGCGGATGAACCAGCAAAGGAAGAAGAACCTGCCCCCGCTCCAGAACAAGCTCCGGCTTTAAACGAAGACGATATCCGTAAGGTCGTAAGTGAAGAACTCGCGAAACAACCTGCTTCGGCCCCTGTGGATAATGGCTTAAAGGCTGATGATGTTCGTTCCATCGTGAAAGAAGAACTTGCCGGCTTAAAAGACACGGAAGAAGCACAAGATAAGCAAATCGCCGCGGCGAAAGAACAAGCTGACAATCTGCAATATAATCTCAACGCTTCGAATCAACGGAACCAAGCAGAAGTTGGGGCATTACGCGCTCAACAACTCACCATGGAACAAATCCGTACGGTGATTAGTCAAGAGTTAGACAAGAAGATGGCACAAATGCCGGCAGCACAACCTGCTCCTGAACCCGTTCCGGCACCAGAGCCGGCGCCCGCTCCAGAAGCAGAAGCAAAACCAGAACCGGTTGTTGTGGAACCAGCACCTGAGCCAGCTCCAGAACCAGCCCCGGAACCTGCTCCAGAGCCGGAAGCCGAAGTCTCAGTGACTCCGGATCCCGCCGTGGCCAGTGTCAAAGTGCGTGCTCCGCGTGTTCCGTTTGCCACTCGCGTCTTAGCAGGCGACAAGGAATTACAAGCCAACTATAACGAATTAAAGGCCGAAGCCCTCTCCTATGGATTAAAGAGCCGCCTCTCTGTTTCTGGCGATACATTCCGTCTCCATACGAAGACCTACCTCAAGATCATCGTGGCAGGGAAAGGCTTAAAACTCTACTTTGCCTTGAACCCGGATGACTATGCGAATTCTCCGATCCCGGTGAAGAACGCTGGAGTCAAGAATCTCTACAAAGACATTCCCTTGGTGTTTAAGGTCAAGAGCGGACTCTCCGTCAAACGTGCCAAACAATTAATCGCGGACGTCTGCACGAAAGACGGCTTAGAGAAAGCCACCATTGTTCCAGTGAACTATGTTGCTCAATTACAAAGCTACAAAGTCGCTGGCACAGAGGATGACGACCAAGACGAAGAAGACGACGAAGAATAATTCTTTGTGGAAAAGCAAAGGCATCGGGTTTCCCGATGCTTTTTCTTCGTTTTGCACCGTGATAAAATGAAGCAGTTACGAAAGGAGAGGTGATTTGCTTTGGCTTCGTGGATTTACGATTTGATTGCCACCGTATTGTTAATCATATTAGCCGCCTATTTTGCCCTCAGCGAAACCGCCTTCTCTTGTTTCAACCGCTTTAAATTCGAAGTCAAAGCCAATAATGGTTCCCGGAATGCGAAATTGGTCCTTTGGGTTGACCGCCATTTTGATTCCACTTTGATGACAATATTAATCGGGACGAATGCCGCCTCGGTTGTCCTTTCGTTTTTGACGACGATTTTGTTTGTCGACAATCTTTTTGCGAATGTCCTCTCTTATTCGTGGTCTTCTTTTATTGGTTCATTAATCTTAACCATCGTGCTTTATTTCTTCGGAGAAACGATTCCGAAGCAAGTGGGACGTAAAATTCCAAACACTGTGGTCACCTGGGCCGTTTATCCCTTGACTGTTTTTATTATTCTTTTCTTCCCCTTAACGTTTTTGATGCGTTTGATTTCGAAATTGGTCCGGAAGATTTTCCCGGCGAAACCCGAACCTGAAATCACGGAAGAAGACTTCAATGCCGTCTTAGACAAAAACGAAGGCCATGGCTTAATTGAGCAAAATGAGTCAGAGCTCATTCAAAATTCGTTTGATTTTTCCGATACGAAAGTCAAAGAGATTCTGACTCCGGTCGATAAGATGTTCATGATCAATTTAAAGGGACTATCCACGGAAAAACTTGTGGAAATCGTTTGTGAAACGAACTATTCCCGCATTCCTGTTTACTATGATAATCCGAATCATGTCGTCGGGATTTTGATTGTGAAGAAGTTCTTAACGGACTATTTGGATGACAAAGTCACTAAGACAAAACTTGAAGACTCCATTGAAAAACCCTATTTGGTTTCCATGAATGTTACGTTGGACCGGTTAGTCGATGGTTTTCAAAGTCGAAAAGCAGAGCTGGCTTTGGTGTATAAAGGCGAAACCTTAGTCGGCATGGTCACGATGGAAGACGTTCTAGAGGAACTCGTTGGTTCCTTAGACGAGAGCGATGAGGTTTCTTCCAAGCCGAAACAGGAGAAACACGCATGAAAACAATCGATATTGTTTATCTCGTGCTCATGGTTCTCCTCGTCGTGTTTAGCTTTTGCTATAGCGCGATGGATATGGCTTATGGCACAGTCAGCCAAACTCGTCTCGAAGCGAGAGCAAAAGAAGGGGACAAACGTTCAAAAAAAGCATTAAAATATGCCCAAAACTATGACAAGAGCATTGCCACGATTTTGTTTGGCAACGACTTTTCGAATGTTTTGCTCTCTTCACTGGGTGCCTTGGTGGGTCGTGATTTATTAGAACCCTATATCGGCGACGCCTATAGCACCGTCACTTCGTTGATTTTACTCGTGGTGTTATTGTTATTTGGCGAATTTACTCCGAAGCAAATCGCGAAAGAACATTCGTTTGCCGTCACGCGTTTCTTCGTTCCTCTTTTAGATGTTGTCTCCATTCTTTTCTTCCCATTCGTCTATCCATCCAATAAGTTAGCCGTGTGGCTGGTGAAACCTATTGCTTCCCGTCGTAAAAACAACGAAAGCCCATTAGCCAGCGATGAAGAGCTAGAAGCCATGGTCAACACGATTGAGCAAGAAGGCATCATTGATGAAGACCAATCCGAATTGTTGCATCGATCGATTGATTTCAAAGAGACGTCTTGCTACGAAGTCATGACCCCGCGGGTCAACGTGTATGGTTATGACACGGATGGCCCTTTCTCAGAATTCTTAAAACGAAAAGATGCGTTCAAACATTCGCGTATCATCGTTTATCAAGGCAACTTTGACCATGTTTTAGGCTATATCCCCGTCAAAACGTTGCTCCGTGAGTTAGTCAAAGGCAAAAACGTATCGTATCAAGATGTGTTGGTGCCGATCGTGAATGTGCCGCGCACCATGATGATTTCTTCAGCCATGGCGTTAATGAAACAAACGAAGCATCATATCGCGATTGTGCGGGATGAATATGGCGGCATGGAAGGCATCGTCACGATGGAAGACATCCTTGAAGAACTCGTTGGCGAAATGTGGGACGAAAAAGACAATCCGCATCACGACATTCGGAAAGCAAGCCGGCGGAATTGTTATTACGTTACCGGCGATGAGAATATCGATGACCTTTATAATTTCTTAGGACTCGATCCTGATAAGTTGTTGCCAGACGACTATACGACTGTCAGCGGTTGGATTGTGGATCACTTAGGACGATTTGCTGTTGTTGGTGATTCGTTCCGCACCGACCAAATCGAAGTCACGGTTTTGCGTTGCGATGCCTTCACTGTCAAAGAAGCTTACGTTAAGGTATTAAAAAAGAAAGATGCCCATTAGAAGGGCATCGAAGCGTCGGGGTTAGGAATGCCCCGTTCTTTCAATTTCGCAATATACTTGCGGTATATTTCCGTAGCAATGTCATCTAACGAGCGGTGATCCGTCTCGATTTCATAATCTAAATTCGTTAATTTTTTCGGGTCAAAGAACGTGCGGTCATTTTCCATCCGTGAAACGATGTTTTGCTCCTCATCGCCCCGTTCTTTCATTCGTTCTTTCCGCGTTGCTTCCGAGGCATGTAAGAAGAACGTCACAATCGTGGGATCTTTTAAGGCAATAAAGGCTTGATAACCGTTGGGATCTACAATGACACATTTATCATCGTCGATTTCACTTTTCGAGCAGCCATAACGATGGCCGTTATAAAGCGTATTTTCGATTAACATATGCCGTTTATTTAACGCATCGAATTCTTCATCGGTCACGAAATAGTAATCCACCCCATTGGCTTCGCCTTTTCGGGGGGCACGTGTCGTATGCGTGATGGCTTTAATGATGCCATAACGTTTTCTTAGGGCTTTTGAAATTGCCGTCTTGCCAGAGGCGGAGGGACCGATTAATAGAATCATGGCTTGATTATAACCCATGGCGGCGAAGAGAGAAAAGCGAAGCGATTTTTTTCTTTTTTCTGTCCCAAATCCCAAAAAGAAGTCTTTTTGATGGTGAAGGGGTTAATCGGAGGAGAAAAAATGATAAAAGTTGGATGGTTCTTCCCGTGGTTATTATTGGGTTCTTGGCTGCCAGGGGTAAAACGCGAGACGATTCCATTACCAGAACATAACAAAGAACATGAGTTTTCGGAATGGCTACGCACGCCCGTCACAAATCAGAATCGCGATTTTGTGAATCGGCGTTATGGCTATTTTAAAACCATGGATATTCCGTGTAACGAAGCAGGAAAAGAAGATGAGTGGGAGATTGATCTTACGTTTGTTCAGCGAGAAACGGCCTATTGTAGCATTGCCGCCTATCTCTATTTAGGATCAGAAGAAGATTGGCTTAGCCATAAAGAAGTTCAAAGTGTCGAGATATTTCGTTGGGGATTTTCCTATCGCCCCGAAAACGAATATCCGTTGATGTGCTTTCCGATCGGGATGTTAAAAGCAAAGAACATTAGTCTGGTCAAAGGCTATTCGTTCTCTGATGCGTGGATGGCGGTAGGGGTTTATGTCGATGAAGACGGAAAAGATGCGAATGGTAAAGCCTATCAAGGACGTTTTTATCATATTTCTTTCCCATTGCCTTATTACGAATCTACGACATATTGGCTAAAGAATGTGGGTCAAAGCGGCCAGAAATACCTTACTACCCGTAATGGGGGTCGCTATATGCCGCGTATCGTGAAAAACTTTGGCGGACGATTATGGACCTACGAAGAAGAGGCAATCCGCCATTATGAATATCTCAATGCGGCTTCGTATCGTAACAAGGATCGAGGCGCATTAAATCAATCGTTGGTTCCCTTAGATTTCCAAGTCCGTTATTACGACGACAAAAAACGACCTTATAGTTTAAGAAACAATGGCGTCACGGCATATTTCTATATTTTAGAAGGCCATCAAAACTTTTCTTTTGGCAAAACAGATTATGACGCCTTCACGAAGCAAAACTGTTATAAATTTCCGTTAAAGCACGACTATTATTTAAGGAATTGGTCGAATCGTTTCTTGTTTCAAGAGCATTTCTATGTGCGAAAAGACGGGCTTCAAGTCTATCGAGAGAGTGCCTTGCCTACTGATTTTTCAAAGCAGCTTTACGATGAAACGGATTATTTTATCTTACCGCCGTTAAAGAATAACGCCGCCGTCAAATATCATTTTCGACTTGATTTGTTTGGCTGCGGCCCACATAAGCAAATTAACTATCAGATTGATTATTACTTTACGCGTAGCAAGAACTTTTTCGGCCACCATACGAATTCTCAATATTTTGTGGAGGAGATGCCATCATGATGAACTGGTTGTTAATGGCGTTGCTTTTCTCTTTCTCAACGAAGATGTTTCTTTTCGCCTTTGATTATGGGACCGTCAACCGCGCCTTCACGAATTTGGATTATACGGTCTATCAGAAAGAAGTTGTGAGCCAATATTGGATCGATGAAGCGACGTATGGGGAAGTGTTGCCGCCTTATTTTCCGAAGGATGCGGTAGAAAACGCCACAAAGCAATACTTTGTCGTTGCGTTAGCCCGTATTCAAGCCCGTGTTTCGCCGTCTTATGAATTTAGCTACGACGAAGAAATCACAACCTCTAAAGGCGTGATGACCGGTCGTTATCAGGCGTTCACGATTCACTGGGAATGCCGATTTCAAGGCATCTACCGCTATCAAAACGCGAAGACGTTCAAAATCGTGAGAGGAAAATAGTCATGGCACTCGATTTGAAAACCTATGTAGAGCAAAGCTTTTTAGCGCCTTTATTGACGTTGCCGGATGTCACGGACATCTCCTATAACGGCAAGGAAATTTATTACGTGACCAATCGTTATGGCCGCGCCAAAAGCGAAATTGCGCCAAACGAAGAAGAAATCGAACAGTTTTTGCGCCAGATTGCGAATCAAAGCGAAAGACAGCTTTCTTATCTTCAACCCATCCTTGACGTTTCTTTCGGCCCGTATCGTTTAAATGCTGTGAATCGTTCGTTAGCAAGGTGGAACAACGAAAAGGCTTATACGTTCTCTTTAAGAATTGAAAAAGCCCATTGCACAATCGATGACAATCCCTTGTTCTTTGCGAGGGATAGTAAGGAGATTCTAGAAAAACTATTGTGGGAACAAGAATCCATCGTCATTGGCGGATTGACAGGTTCTGGCAAAACGGAACTAGAAAAGTGGTGCTTATTGCACCTTAGAGAAGCCACGAAGGTCATTGTCGTTGATAATGTCGAAGAATTGGACTTGGTCGCGAATCCCAAAATCGATTTAACGATGTGGATTGCGAATGATCAAAATGTCAAATGCGCTTCGTTTTCCTTGCTGATTAAGAACGCGTTACGAAATAACCCGGATTACATCATTGTGGCTGAAGCGAGGGGCGCGGAAATGCTAGATGCCTTAACTTGTGCGATGTCAGGTCACCCCATTTTAACGACCATTCATGCGAAAGACGTTGCAGCAATGCCCGAACGGATTGCCCGTCTTGCCATGATGGGGAATCCCATGCTCAAGCGTTCTGAACTCTTAGAAGATGTGGGTCATCATTTTCCCTATTACGTCTATGTGGCAAAAGAACGAGGAGAAGATGGATCGGTGCTTCGTTATTTGAAGTCTATCGCAAAGCTAGACGAAGAAAGCGGGAAGCTAATTCCCTTATATGAAAGGAGCAATTATGGCGAATAGCATCGTTATTTCCATTATAGTCGCCATATTTTTTGGTGGCGTTTGCTATGCGGTCAGTGGGCAATGGATCTTAGGGACTACCATCTTTCTTTGCCAACTGTTGTTCGGAATATTCGTTTTGGTTCCGATGGTTCGGCGAGCCGAAAATAAGAACCGTTTAGCGCAAGAAGCACATGGTTTTATTCGTTCGTTCATTATTACGTTGTCTGCGAGTCATTCGTTTGATGACGCCATAGAACATGCGACCGATCTCTTAAGTGGTGAAGAACGGCAGATGTTTGCCGAAACGTCTTCCTATAGTGTGGATGAACGGCTGGATTACCTTGGACGATTCTTTCCGGGCGATATTTATCACGTCTTTTCCTCCGTCGTCCATCTCTACGAAGAACAAGGCGGCGAAATCCTTGATGTAGCAGGGCCATTGCTTCGGGAAAGCACGAGGCAAGAGGAAGAGCGGATGCAACACCGAAGAAATCAGAAACGGGCCATTCTGGAATTCACGACTTTATGGATGATGAGCGGCCTTGTCATGATTATCCTTCGCTTTGGTATGAGCTCTTTCTTTGACCTCTTACAAGGCAACTTAGCGTATTTGACGATGTGTGCCACCTATGGACTTCTTGCAATGGCATCGTTGTTCTTGTTTGTCCGTGGCATCACGGGTGAAAAAGCGTTTGTGAAAGGAGAAAAAGCACATGGCAAAATGCAAAAAGAAGAAGCATAAAGAGCCATCTGGCTGGACGAAACGTTGCATAGCGGCGTCGCTATCGCCAAAAAGAGAGATATTCCAGTTGATTTTTATCGATGTGGTCTTAATGGCATTAGCATTCTTCCTTTATTCCGTCAGTCATAACCAAATGGCATTATGGTCCCCTTTATTGGCGGGTGCCGCTATCGATTATTGGTTGCTTGGCAAGCCAAAACGGATTTTAGAAAGAAGGAAAGCAGAAGACGAAAACGAATTTGTGCATCTCTTTTCTTACTTCGCGATTTATGTGCGGAATGGCGAACCGGTTTATTCCGCGTTAGAAGACACGATACGTTATGCCTCGAGCGGCATGGCAAGCAAACTTCAAACATTGCTTACTTCCATCGATGAAGACAAAAGCGTGAAGCCTTACCTTGCCTTTGCAGAAAGCTTCTCTTCTCTGGAGATCCAACAAGTGATGATCAGCGTTTATAAAATGTCGATCGAAGGAGAAGGGGAAGCTTATTTACGGCAATTCGAAACCATCTTTGAAAGTTTGGCCGAAGGAAAACGGCAAGAACGGATGGAGCAAGAACAAAAACGTTACAGCAACTTTAACTTTTTACCCACGATGGCTTCGGCTTTATCCATGGGCATCATTGCCGTCGCCATTGTGATTTTGATGGAGCAATTTAACCATGTCATCTAGTTTAGGATTCATGTTATCTCTCATCTATGTCATCGTGATGATGGGATATGCCGGTGATTTATGCCGGATGCAGACGTTATATGCGGAAATGGATGAAGTCGCCGTGACCGCTGGAAAGATGATTTCAAGACGTTGGCAGATTGATTCAGCCATCATTTCCTTTGTGGAATCTTATGACGCGCATATCGTGGACTGCAACGCGTCTGATGCCACCTTTGCGGAATATAGCAACTTTTCGTTTCAAATTTGGAAAACCTATCGGCCACTTGCCTTCGACGGGGAAAGCAAGAGATTAGCCGTCAATCGCACAGTGGTCTTGGGATATCGAGGCTAGAAAGGAGGAATATATGAGCGAATTAAAAGGACAATTGCTGGCCATGGTTTTGACTTTGGCGGCCTTTGGTGCCATTGCAGCGGTGTTGATCCCTGCCTTCAAAAACAGTGCCAACTCGGTCGCCAAAAACGTTGAAGTGGATAGCAACGGCAGCGTCACGGAGACGAAAGCAGCCGCTTTGCAAATCGATTTTGGCGCATAACTTGCTCTTGTGGTTTCAATTTTCTATAATCTCTTTTGTTGAGAGAAGGTAGAAATATGAGTGCGAACCAAATTGAAGAAATTCGTAAAGCGTTCTGTGAGAAAATTCACGTGGACTCCGTGAGCGATGATAAAGCATTGAAAGATCTTGGCCTCGATAGCCTCGATGTGGTCGGTCTTTGCTTGGATTTAGAAGATCGTTACGGATTCCAATTCACCGCAGACGAATTATCTTCGCTGAAAACCGTTGGCGATTTATTCCATGCCATTGAGCAAAAGCTAAACGCCAAATAACTTCAAAAATATGAAGTGTAGCCCCGAATTTTCGGGGCTTTTCCTTTCTAAGGATTAAGAGAAACGCGGAAATAAGAAAACTTTCTAACTTTTCTTGCAAAAAGGTTTTTGAGTGGTTATGATATTGCATGCGCGCTAAAAGCGTGCAAAGCTGACGCTCACTTAGCTCAATGGCAGAGCAATCGGCTGTTAACCGATTTGTTGTAGGTTCGAGCCCTATAGTGAGCGCCATTTTAAATGGCCTGTTGGAGAAGCGGCTTAACTCATATCCCTTTCAAGGATACATTCATGGGTTCGAATCCCGTACAGGTCACCATAAGTCTCTAAACGCATCACCGGAAGACAGTGACGCGTTTTCTTTCATTGGGATCCAAGACGTGGAAGATGATTTCTATCCTCCCGTCGTTGCCGATGACAACTTTAGAAACAAAATAGAAATAAAAATGGCCGCCTGAGATAGGCAGCAGCGAAAGCCAGTCATGAGCTTCGGAAACCAAATCACAACAGTCGCTTCGCAAATGCAGTAAAAGAAAGCAAAGAATCGAAAAGATTTGATGAAAATGAAGAAATGGATAGTAACGAAAGAAACGAGAAAGTTTTCAACCGATTGATCAGCAAGCAATAAAAAAGGCGGCCAGCCGTGGGGTCATCAGCCTCTTGAACTGCGTCGCCTATGTAATATTCTCCCATTAAGCGGAGAGCGTCAATAGAAAAAGTGGTTAGCCGTGGGGTCTTTAGCCTCTTTAAACTCAACCACCCGAGTTATAATGTGGCAATTCGTGGCGAAAGTCAACGAAAAGTCTAGATGTAACAGCGTCAAAGGCTCATCGACCCTCCGCCAATCGAAAAGGGCTAAAGGAGAAAAACCAACGGGTAAAAAACAAAGAAGGCAAAGATCAACACCCTTACCTTGGGTCACGATATGGAACAAAAAGTTTCTGACGGAAAATTGCGCTCAATGCCAGCGTTTTTCTAATGTATTAAAAATATGGTCTAATTATATTGGAAAATTTGGACTGATTTTATAGGCAAAACTGGACTAATTTTGTTACATAATAACCATTGCAAAGGGATTTTATGGATAAAATCGTCGATGAGAAAAAATACATTAATCGATTGATCAATCCGATTATCACGAAATAATTAGAGGTTTTGACGTCTCCGCATCGAAGCCCAAAATGGTACGGAAAAAGCTGGACGTCCTTCCACCATGCAAAGAGTAAGTTTTTAGTCGCTGATTCAGCAAACATTTTTTCCAATCGTGCTTTGGCCAAAGCTGATCCTGAGTTTGTTTTAGAAGGCGCGACACCGAGATTGATAGATGAATGGCAAGAAGCGCCGTTGCTATGGGATACAACGCGGAGCTACATCGACCATAAAGGAGAAAAAGGCCAAATCATTCTAACCGGTTTTCCGCCCCGAAGCCATCGGCGGAAAACTATATCACTATCAGGATTACAACGATGGTGAAATTGATGCGGTAATCGAACCTGATGAAGGTAATTGGTGCGCTTTTGAAATCAAATTGGGAATTGATCAGGCGCTAGCGGGCGCTGCCAATCTTGAAAGGGTGTGCGCTTCCGTTGAGAAAAAGCCAAAGATGAAATGCGTATCTATGGTGTTGGCAATGTTGCTTATCAAACTCAAGATGGCACTTATATCGTGCCGATTACAGCTTTATGGCCGTAACCACCGGTGGTCAAAACGATGAGGCAAACGCTTTTTGTTCCCTTAAGGCGACAATCGTGGATTTTATGTCACCAATATTTTTGAAAATATCGACCTTTATTACGATCTTTACACCTTTGAATTAGATAAATCAAATTCATCTTTTTTTCATGACTTCCATCATTTTTGAAAGTATTTTTTCTTATAGCAGTTCAAACATATTTGTATCTCTTGTATAATAGAAAAAACGTTTCACAGGAGTTTTTATGATTGAGCTGATTCACGTATCGAAATGCTATCACGTGAAAGGTTCACCAGACGTTCAAGCTTTAGACGACGTCAGTGTTTCTTTCGGTGAAAAGGGCTTAGTGTTCATTCTTGGCAAATCGGGGTCAGGAAAATCTACTTTATTGAACGTCATCGGTGGATTAGACCGCATTGATTCCGGTGAAATTGTGATTCAAGGAAAATCGAGTAAAAATTTCACCCAAAGCGAATTTGACTCGTATCGTAACACTTATTTAGGCTTCATTTTCCAAGAATATAACATTCTTCCAGAATTCACGGTGGGTCAAAACATCTCTTTGGCGTTTGAATTACAGGGCAAAAAAGCTACGAAGGAAGAACTAGCAAAAATCTTAGCGGAAGTAGACTTGACTGGTTTAGAAAAACGCAAGCCCAATGAATTATCCGGTGGTCAGAAACAAAGGGTGGCAATTGCCCGTGCTTTAATCAAAAACCCAGAAGTCATTTTGGCGGACGAACCAACGGGCGCTTTAGATTCTTCCACCGGCAAAGCCGTATTCGATACGTTAAAGTCGTTAGCGAAAACGCATCTTGTGATCGTCGTCTCTCATGACCGCGACTTCGCGGAACTCTATGGTGATCGTGTCATTGAATTAAAAGATGGCAAGATCATCAGTGATATCTCTAAACACAAAGTCGATCCTTCTCAAATTTCAGAAGGCGTTTCGGTGATTGGAGGCAAAACCATCCAAGTCAAACCGGGCTATACTTTGCAACCCAGCGATTTGACCATGATTAACAACTATCTTCGGAATTCTAAAGATGGAGCAGTGATTTCCATGGACGCGAAAGCCAACGAAAGCTTCCGTCAATTCACGAAAACGGATGAAAATGGCAAGCAAGATGTCTTTGCTTCAACAAAACCTGAGGATATTCAATCCAAAAAATACGACGGATCCGAATTCCATCTTGTGAAGTCTCGTCTTCCGTTCCGCAATTCTCTCCGCATGGGCGCTTCTTCTTTGAAGACAAAGCCATTCAAGTTGGTCATGACGATTTTGCTTTCCAGCGCTGCGCTTACGTTATTCGGCCTATCCGATATCATGAACGCTTATTCGCCGAATCAGATTTATCTCAATTCAATGATGGCGTCAGACGTTCCTGCGCTTTGTTTTGAAAAACGGGTTGCGCTAACTTCTTATGCTTCGGATTATTCCGCTGTTTATGAAGAACCATTTTATCTTTCTCAACAGACAATGAATGATGAGGATATATCGAAACTTTCGGAAGTATTGGGCGCGTCATTAACTCCGGTTTATGCGGCGGCTAATGGGAACCGCATTGATTATTCATCAGCATTAAATACGTTTGCGATGTCTTCTAACGAAAACGACATGCTTTATCGTGTCAGCTCTTCTTTTTATGGCTATGTGCCGTTAACGGAAGACTCGGTTTCTTCATGGGGTTTGACGTTAACGGGATCGCTTCCTTCTCAAAATAACGAAGCCGTGATTTCGGATTATGTGTTCGCGCAAATTCAACGTTTTGGATTTGTGGGAGAAGATGGGGATGGTAATAATCTCGTCATGCAAGGAAATGAAGTGACAGACGTTGCTTCTTTCTTGACGAAGAAGCCAGTTCTCTCGCTGAATTTGGGCCTAGATTATTCACAAACGAAGCTCACCATCGTCGGCGTGGTCGACACGCAATTCCCGTTCTCATTCTATGAACCCATTTTCAAAACGACGGATTTTACGCAATACATGGCCCAGCAAATGGTGTCTAGTGACTTGAATTCCTCTTATGCGGGGATGTTATTTGTCGCTCCGAAGTTCATCGAAGAACAAAATGCCGCGGACGCTTTCTCCTTCCAAAACCAAGTTTCAATTTCTCTCGTCGCTAGCGCAGGATATGGCAACGAATATAGTTATTTTGCTAAGAATTCTTACGTTAAACGGAAAGAATATATAACAAGTTCATCGTTAGATTCCTTAACTTTAGGGGAAGACGATATATTGCTTCCTTGGAGCGCATACGCTTCACTTTTTTACTCCGATTTGGACGAAGACATTACGGTAGATGATACGTTGGCTCCGAATTATGGAATGCTCGCCAGCAATGCCCAACTATTTGGATTCTCTACGCTCGATACAAGTAACACTAAATCCCGTTATACCATTGGGGAACAGCTTCCTTATTATGCAGCCGGCGCTTATGTCAAAGAAAACGGGTTGTCAACGGATACCGATACCTTAAATCAAATGGCAAAAATGGCGGAAGACATGGGTCTAGCCAGCAACGTTGATGTGGCTTCCGAAAATGGACAAGATCTTTTAAAGACGTTCTATGCCCGCTATTTAGCCGAAAAATATATCACCTCCTATACAAACGGGTCGACAAGCGCTGGTCTAGGTGGCTATGAGAAAAACGCCTTCGGAGAAAAGAGCGGGAAAGAAATTTGCCAAGAGTTTCTCCTTAACTTCGGAAAACACGCTTAAAAGGTTTCTTAGACGCTTCGAGCACGGACATAAATGGCGGCATCACCACAAGAATGGGAAATTCGGTAGACAATCGCTCTATTACGTTCCATGCTCGTGGATTTTATTACAAAGATAGTGACGAAAATTATTACAGCGCTTCGCCAGTGGTGATTTCCGATGCGCAATTTGATGCGCTTTACGCCGCGCATCAAGCCAATCCATATATCAGCGTGATTGCGCCGCTTCACGGGAATCGCTCGTTAGCGAAGAAAGCTGTTGATTATAGTGGAACACAAACTGCGCAAGCCGCAGGGGATGTTGTTTATCGGCTGAGAAATAAATGCACTTCCATGGTTGATACGGCCAATAGCGCAGCGAAGAGCTTACGTCCTGTATTCTTCTATTTCGGCTTAGCAGTCGCGGTCTTTGCAGCACTTTTGATGATGAACTTCGTGGCCAATTCCGTTGCCGCAAAGAAACGAGAAATCGGCATCCTTCGTGCGGTAGGAGCGCGTGGCATTGATGTGTACGGCATCTTCTTCCACGAAAGTGAAATCATTGCGCTCATCAACTCTGTGGTAGCATCTATCGTGACGGGCGTCGTTGCCTGGGGTATCAACAATAGCATCGTGAACCAATATCACATTCCGCTAGCGATCTTTACCTTCTCTTGGCGCACCGTCTTAGTGATTCTTGCGCTCTCGATTTTAGTCAGCGCCATTGCCTCATTCTTGCCGAGTTATTTAATCTCGCGGAAGAAGCCAATTGATTCGATTAACTTACGATAGGTCAGTTCTTCGAAGCATACGGATAACGTGGTTTCACGATGACTTTTTCCATCCATAGATGGGGCACGTTCTCTTCGTAAACGACCTCATCATCATGAGCCACGAGATAGCCGTTTCGTTGATAGAAGCTAACTTTATCTTCTTGCACGAGACAGATGACTTTTCGCCCGCCAAGTTCTTTGATTTTCGCTTCGGCAAAACGCAAAAGGTAGCTTCCGATTTTGTGATGGCGAAATTCGGCTAAGACGGAAACGCGTCTTAAATGAAATGTTTCGGGATCTTCAGGATAGAAAGAAGCCGTTGCAATCGGAGCGTTGTTCCAATAAATTACGAGGCACCATGCCGTCTTATCAAACGGTTCTTCATCGTAAGAAAAGCCTTGCTCATCCATGAATGCTTTCTTTCGGACGGCAAATGCGTCTAAGGTAGTGCCACGAGAAAAGCGATAATCAATCATGGCAACATTGTAGTCGAAAATCAAAGAAAAAGGAGACCTTTACCCGGTCTCCGAAAAGAGAAATATGAATTTTAGTCTTTTAAGATTGCCTCTACCGCATGGGCAAGGTAATCGCCTTTGTATTCTTCGATATTGCCGGCATCGATTAACTGTGTGAGTTTTGGATCAATCGGCAGTTCATCCAAGACCGGAACTCCGGTGGCTTTGGTTAAGTCGCCGTTATTTTGACCAAAGACGCGAATCTTTTCTCCACAATGCGGGCATTCGATATAAGCCATGTTCTCCACGACGCCAAGCAGTTTAACCTTCATGAGCTTTGCCATATTGATGGATTTGGCAACGACTTCGTTCACTAAATCTTGTGGGGTGGCAACCACAATGGCGCCGCTAATCGGTAGCGACTGGAACACGGTAAGCGGTACATCTCCCGTTCCTGGTGGCATATCGATCAATAAGACCTCTTTTTCACCATAGCAAACATCCGTGAACATTTGAGTGACGAGATTTGAAATCAAGCTCCCGCGCCAAACAATCGGAGTCGTGGGGGTTTCTAAGAGGTTATTCGCGCCAAGTAATGGCATTCCCCGTTTTGTTTCAATCGGAAAAATCCCGTTTTCGTCTCCCGTTGCACCTACATCGTCAACCCCGAATGCGCGCGCTGCGGAAGGTCCTGTCACATCCGCGTCCAATAAGGCCACGGAATGACCAGCGTTTATCAAGGAAACGGCAAGCAAAGAAGTCACCAAAGACTTTCCAACACCGCCTTTCCCCGAAATTACTGCAATGATTTTTTGAAAAGAAGTGCCTTCATGAGGTTTTAATTTTTCAATTTTTCCTCTGGATTCGCAACCTTCCACGCCGCACGTTGAGCAGTCATGCGTGCAATTTTCTTTTTCTTCTGCCATAAGTTCTACTCCGTAGGTATTATAGAAAAACAACTACGGTTTGTCATTTGATAACATCGAAAGACAAAATCAGAAAAACGCGTTAAAATGCCCCTATGACTTGGTCTGCCGTCGGCGATTTAGCCTTAGATTCTCTCTATGATTCGTTGAAAGTGCTCGCGTTAGCCTTCGTTCTTTACGTATTGCTTTCATTCTTTGAAAACAAAATTGCGCATCTTTTGGAACGAAAGAAACGTCTTGCACCATTTTTTGGCGCGTTAGCGGGTGCGATTCCGCAATGCGGCATCTCCGTGGTTGGAGCCGATCTTTATACGAAAGGCCACTTAACGATGGGCACTTTGATCGCCATCTTTATCGCCTGCTCCGATGAAGCACTCCCGATGATTTTCAGTGATTTCCAAGGCAAGTGGTATATGGGTTTTGCGATGCTTGGCATCAAAATCGTCTATGCCACACTCATCGGTATTTTGATTGATTTATTGCTCCCCAAAGACCGAAAATCCGTGCAAGAACACATGGAACATTGCGATGACGAAGAGGATGTCCATGTTGGTTGTTGCGGCCACCAAATCGAAGAAACCAAAGGAGAAAATCCTTGGCATGAGCATTTGGTCCACCCCTTGGTTCATTCCCTTAAGATTTTCGCTTATTCTTACGTTATCAGCTTCTTGTTTGGCTTATTGATTTTGGGAGTTGGGGAAGACAATTTAACGAATTTCTTGACCCAAAACCATTATCTATCCCCCTTATTTGCCGTTTTGGTTGGCTTAATTCCAAACTGCGCTTCCAGTGTCTTAATCTCCGAATTATATCTTCAAAGCATGATTCCTTTTGGTGCTTTGCTTGCGGGTTTAAGCGCCAACGCTGGATTAGGTCCGATTTATCTCTTCAAAGACAAGAAGCATCTGCCACGCGCCTTTTTAATTATGGGTTTACAGGTTCTCTTTGCCTTGATTTTGGGCTATGCTACTTTGTGGATTAAGAATTAATTATGCCAGTACCACCAAAAAAGAAAGATCATCCCCAATCCAAGCAGGAAATTCGTCATTCTTACCGCATCCAGAATCGGACGGGGGAAGATATTGATATGTTACATGAACACGAGACCGATCCCCAAGGTGGGCCCTGGGGTTCGGATGCCTATAAAGACGACATCGATGGAGCGTAAGCAAAATGATCACGGAAGAAGAAGCGCGCTTGTTTTATAAGAACAAAGCCATTAAGACGTTGTATTTGCTTTCCTATATCTTGTTAGGCATTTTTTCGGTTGGATATCTGATCTTTAGCGGCATTGCCTTTATTGTGGAAAACGGATCGTCCCCCAGTCACGCTTTCGTATGGCTTACGATAACGGCTGTTGTTTTTGGCATTTCTTTGATTCTTACCATCATTACGTTATGCATGGCATTTATCGATGAAGGGGATGGTTTCTCCCCCAAACGGATTCGTGCCGTGAATCATTTGAAGTTTTGGGTGCGGCTCGTCAATACGATCGGCGCGGCCTTCTTATTATTGTCCGCCATGGTTGGGGAAGCGGGCAAAAGCCAGGGCAACATCGCTTGGAACAATTTCTTAATCACAGCTTCGATTGTTTTGTTATGCGTCGAAGGCATCATGACGCTATATTCGTTATGGCGTCTTGCTTGGACAAAGGAAAATCCGGAACGTTATGGTGGAAGTTTCGTTCCTGCGATTCGTGAAGAAAAGCCTGTTAAGAAACAAAAGAACGAAGTTGTCCCAACTTCCGAAAGCAAGAAAAATCCTCCGAGCAAACGCTGACGGAGGACTTTTTATTTCTTTTTGTCCAGAAGAAGTGTTTTCTTTTGGGGTTTCTTTGTTCGATCCGGGAAACGAATGCCATAGAGTTTAGCGGCATTCCCGCCCATTAAGGCGCGCCATTCCTTACCCGACAAATCTAATACATTCGCGAAATATTCCTCGTATATCGGGTTATCTAACGTATGTTCTCCGTCGACAGGGTTATCCGTTCCAAACATGATGCGGTCAGGTCCAACTTCGTCCATCACCCGTTTGGCGTCACTCATTTTGACCCAGGCCGTATCGGCATAAAGATTCGAATGCAATTTCAAGGTACGGATTGCTTCTTCTTTATCATCGGTGCAAAGTTGCAAATGGGCGGCCACAAAGCGAATCTTGGGGAATCTTGTGGCTACCATGCCCAAGTAACGAATCGAGGAATATTTATCTTTTGCCGTATGTACCAACAAAGGCTTGTGCTCTAATGTAATAAAACGTAGATAAGGGACAAGGCGGGGATTGGTGATTCGCATCTGGCTTTCCCACGGATGGAACTTAAACCCATAGATGTAGCGAGAATTATCATGGATGCAACGGATTAATTCTGGCGTCAATAATTCATGGTGGGGATTGATCCATACCAAAACCCCGATGCGGTTAGGGTATTTTTTAGCGAAAGTAAGACAATGTTTTAACCCTTCTAGCGTACTGACGTGGTGAGGCGGATAAGAATCTAGGGAAGGATATTCGCTGCAATCGCAGTCGCTAATCAAGGAAAAAGCGATGCCTTTTTCTTTCATTGAACGGAGAATTTCTGCTTCCGTTACCGCCAACGTCGGCCAATGGGCAATATGAGCGTGTGCATCAATGATTTTCATCTATCCATCATTGTAAGCCAATGAAGGCGCATTTCGTAACGAAATGAGCGTGAATCGACAAAGGAAGAAAATTTGTTGATGATTCCAAGTTCTCTCCGCCCCTTTTTCCCTTGCGAGCGATGGCAATGCGTGTAAAATAAGGAAGCGCCTTGGGGTGTAGCCAAGTGGTAAGGCATTGGACTCTGAATCCAAGATACACTGGTCCGATCCCAGTCACCCCAGCCAAAACGTAAGAAAAGGGGCTGTTAAGAAATGAAAAATCTTAACGGCCTTTTTCTTTACTTATTTTTTGGCGTTTTTCAAAAGAACAACTACGTTGTTAAGAAATGAATT
>CADAXQ010000025.1 GCA_902791935.1 uncultured Erysipelotrichaceae bacterium
CTGACGAATCGAAATATCTTGAGCAAGTAGATGTTTAATACTAATCCTTTCTTCTATGGTAAAATGTGAATAGCTCATAAAGAACCTCCTGTAGATAAGGGTCGCAACTATATCTTACACCAGGATTGATATGAGCCTTTATTTTTGCCTAGAAGTGTTGCACTTGAACGGTAAATTCACCGTAATAAAAAGCGGAGTCACAATGTGACTCCGCTAGTTCCTGGTTTACGTTGGGTAGGAAGATCAACGATCTTCTTGCGCCAAGTAATCGTCGAGAAGGCAATCCATCATTGCTTCAAATTCGGATTCATGTTTCTGAGGAAGCTCGGATTGCGCCTCGGGGAAGAAATCTTCACGATCTTCATCGTATTGTTCTTCTACTTTTTTCATGGTGATTACCTCCTTTTCTTTTTTGCCCGTCTTAAGGCGGAATTATGAATTCTAGTGATTTCGAAAAAGAAAGCAAGTTTTCGCACCCTGAAAGCGCTTCCCTCATCATTAGAAAAAGGGGGCGTCTTTTCGAAACGTCCCCCTGCTATCGTTCTGTTTTAACGACTGGTTGGATGATAAGAATCCAAGATGGCTTCTAATGGTGAGATGGTCTTTTCTAAGACGCCTTCTTGGAACGGAGAGTCTAGCCCTGCCTTCTCGAGTAACGTTAAGAATGGATATTGACCACCCATCTTACAAAGTTTGAGGTAAGTATGCCAGGCGGCTTCATGGTTCGCTCTATCACGCTCTAAGAATTCGAAGGCAATGACTTGAGCTAACGTGTAGTCGATGTAATAGAATGGCAAATCAAAGATGTGGGCTTGGGTTAACCAACGATGACCACCTTTTAAATAAGGAATATTTTGTTCTAGGCGAACTTTCCATGGGGTATAGGTCTCTTCGAGATGTTGCCACTCTTCATCGCGTTCTTTCGACGTGGCTTCAGGGTGGTCATAGACCCAGTGCTGGAATTCATCGACCGTAACGCCGTAAGGTAAGAACTTAATCGCATCAGCCAAATGGAGATAACGATACCCATCGGGATCATCGAAGAAGAGATGCATATAGGGTTCGGCAAAGAATTCCATCGACATCGAATCGATTTCACAAGATTCTGCCGTCGGCATGCGGTATTCTGGCACGGCAATGTCTCTGGCCTCAAAATACTGGAAACTATGGCCAAATTCATGGGTTAAGACATCGACGTCTCCCGAGGTTCCGTTGAAGTTTGAGAAGATAATCGGGCAACGATGGACCGGGAATTCTGTCATGTAGCCACCGCCTTGTTTGCCCGGTTTGGCTTCTAAGAATAACAAATGATGGTCCACCATGAAACGGAAGAAATAAGATGTGTCAGGTGACATGGAATCGTACATCTTGATCGCCACTTGGACTTTCTCTTCCGTCGATCCTTTTGGTAATGGGTTTCCCGAAGAGAAATACAAGTTGGCATCGACTAAATCTGGGTTCTTTAGGTTCAGGCGTTCAAGTTGCTTATGAACCAAACGATCCGCCAAAGGAGTAACGACTTTCCGAATGGCGTCACGATATTCCTTCACCATGCCAGGCGTATAGTCATAACGTTCCATCCGGTAATAAGCAAGTTCTGTGTAGGAAGAATAGCCAAGCTTCTTGGCCATCCTGACCCGTACTTTCACGAGCTTATCGTAGTAATCTTCCCATTCGTCGACGTGTTTTGAGACCTCTTGGTAATACGCCTCGGCTGCTTCATGACGCGTTGGATAATCGGGAGAAGACAAGAACTTCCCCATTTGAGGTAAGTTATAGGTCTTTCCACGGAACGAGACGTTTGTCTTTGCCACCGCCGCATCGTATTGGGTGACTAAGTCCGCTTCTTCTTGCGCCTCTTCCACGACACGATCATCAAACGAACGGAAGGAATATTCGTATTTTTCAAATAAGAACTTGCCTAACTTCTCTTCTAAATAAGAACGATAAGGAGAAGACAACATCGCCTTCATGAACTTCTGTTGCTCCACCGTGAATAACGGCAGTTCTTGGTTTAACGAATCCATGTCTTTTTGATAGGTCGGATTCTGCGTTTCTAAGCTAAACAAGACTTGAATATGCGTCACATCATCTTGAAGATGATCCGACAATTCCGTCATCTTTTGATAGACAGCTAAAGCTTCAGGCCCGCTTTTGGCTTCTTGGAAGGCTTTCGTTAAAGCCTCAAACTTGCTTTTTTCTTCGGCAAATGTCGGAACGTGATAGGGCCAAGATTCAAACGTTCCGATTTCGTTATCTTTTAACATCGTTAAAATCCTCTTTCTTTCGTCATTATTATCACTTTTCTTGCGGAAAAAGGGAAATCTCACTAGAATGTTTCGCGTTATGGATGATGCAGCAATTGAAAAACAAATTGAAACGGTATTAGACAAAGTACGTCCCTTCCTACAAAGAGAAGGCGGCGACATTGAATATATTGGGTTTAAAGACGGGATCGTTTATGTCCGTATGGTCGGTGCGTGCCAAGGTTGCATGTACGTCGATGCCGATATTTCAGAAGGTGTCGAAATCATATTGATGGAAGAAGTTCCCGGCGTCATTAAAGTCGATGCTTCGATGGATGTGCCGAATGATGTCATGAACACCTACTTGGAACGCAAAGAAAAAGAATTAAAAGAACAAGAAGAGACGGCAAATCAAAATAAAGACGCCGCCGCTCCGAACAAATAACCCGTAAACAATAGGCCCTGCCAAGTTTGGCGGGGCCTATTTTGTTCTTAGAAGATTAAGCACGCGTGATTTCCATCTTGCCATTCGTAGCCAAATCATCGCCTTTGAAAGCAATGTTTAAGCCCGAGACGCCGCTACTCGATAAAGCAGGGACCGCTTTGGAAAGATCCATCGTGATTTCACCGCTTGCAGGATTCATGGCAAGCCAGGTGAGGTTTTTACTTTCTAAGGCACTGTCAATTAAGGTATAGAGACCTTGTGCCACTTCGGCATCCGCTGCTTCCGTTCCGGCATAAACCGCTTGCGGATCTAAGATGACCCCATAGGGCAATGTGGCAGACTTCTCTTCATTCACCAAGCTATCAATGATGAAGTAACATTCGTAGCCGGCAATATCGAGTCCCACGTTAATCACCATACGGTTATCGAAGATATTCACATAAGCAGCATTGATGCCAGCCCATGCCGTTTTCCAACTGCCATCTTCTTGTTTGGCAGGAATCAGTAAGCCATAACCTAATAAACTAGAAGACTGCATGACACTAGAAAGATCATCTTCCGAGACGGTGAAGGTTGAACCGGTGAATAACGAGGTTAAAGAATCCGTCATATTCGTGGCTAAATCATAAGAGGAAGCGTAACGATAACCCGTGACCGTTTTGGGATCGGAGATGCCGATGGAAGAAAGGTCTAACGTATCCACATAGCTTTTGGCTTCCTCGACTAAGGCGTCATAGCCGACACCGAATAATTGATAGGCATAACTGGCATGTAACGTGTTATTATCCACGACCCCATTCGTCAATAAGGTTTGGACTTTCGTGGCATCCGCGATAAAGTTCGGTTCTACGGCTGCCGTTTCTTTTTCGGGTGTCACAAAATTCGCATTCGTATGGACATTTTCTAAGGATAAACGAAGACCCAAGGAATCTTTGTCTTCTGTGAGATGTATGGAATCGTGCCCTAACATGGCTTTTACTACCGGGGCATAACGGGCATCTTGCGATTCTTCTGCCGACAATAACTTGTTGATGTCTTGCCGCATGGCGGATTTTGAATAACTGCCGTGCATGGTCGCGACATCAAACGTCATTTGAAGTCCCGTGCTAGAAAGAATGGAGTCAACGGTGCTTTGAGGAAGGTGTTTTTGTAATAAGTCTTTCGCAAGGCCATTCATCCAGGTGGTTGGACCGATTTGAAGATCGGTAACGTCTAACGTGAATGCGTCAGATGTTTCAGCAAACTTACTCACCGCGCGCGCTTTGGATTTAAAGGCCAGCACTTGGGTATCGATATAGAAGTCTAATGAAACGGAATTGTCCGTAAAGTTCGCTAAAGCGCCACGGAAATACTTTTGTGCCGATTCGTCTAGTTTTGTCTCTCGAATATTCGAGAGAAGTTGATTTGTTTCATCTTCTTTGATGGCAAACGTTAAATTGCCTGTATCTTTCGTATCAGAAAAGGCATCGACGACTTTGCGTTGAATAAAAGACGTTTGGTCAAAGTCTGCGCTTGCTTCGGGGAACGCCGGATTCGAATCGTCATAAAACAAGAAATAGATGCCACCGACACCGATGCCGAGGACAAGGACGATGATGAATAGGGCGATCCAACCGCCATGATGGCGTTTCTTTTTGGAGGGCTGTGAGGTGGTTTCAGCTTCGGACATAAATAGTCTCCTTTATCTATCCAATGGTTATAGAGCTAAGTTCTTGATGTTATTCAATAAGACATAACCTTCGCGGTTATAAACATCTTCGCGGTTGTAATGCAGTCTTTCGTTCTTTGGAGGAACAATCATCACCCCGCCGGCTTCCGTTAAAATCAAGTCACCGGCAGCCACATCCCATTCTTTGGTGCCCGCGCTAAAACGATAGAACACTTCGGCTTGTCCATCGGCAATGGCACAGAATTTCTGTGCCGCGCCCATCGGGGTAATCGAAGCATAAAGTTCGGGATGTTTATCATAGGTTTCTTTTTCTTTGCCGGTGAAGAAAGAAATGGAACGTAACGCGCGAAGATTCTTCCCCACGCGGTCAGAAACGTGGATGGCAACGGGGTCTTCTCCGCGTTTTTGTTTCCATGCTCCCTGACCTTTAATCGCAAAGAACATCGTATCTAACATCGGAATGTTGATTAATCCTACCACAACTTCATGGTCTTTTACGAGGGCAATATTTGTCGTGAATTGGCCGTTCCGCGAAACGAATTCTTTCGTTCCATCAACGGGATCGACGACAAAAACATATTCTTTGGTCAACCGTTCTTTCGTGTCTTTGCTTTCTTCGGTTAAGAAAGCGGCTTCAGGAAAAGCTTTGCTTAACGTTTCCCGAATGATTTTGTCGGCGCCTTTATCGGCCGAAGTGACAGGCGAGTCATCCGATTTGATTTCGACTTGGAAATCGCTGTGATACACCGAAAGAATCCAAGTCTCAGCCGTTAAGGCCGCTTCTTTCATTTTTGCTAATACGTCTTCGTACATTTTTTATCTCCTTAGGCGCTCACCCAATGGGTAATCGCATAGGCGACCCCATCTTCACGAACGTCTTTTGTCACAAATTTTGCGACGTCTTTTGCTGCCGGTATCGCGTTTCCCATCGCAATGCCTTGATATGCTTTGATCATGCCCACGTCATTTTCTTCATCGCCAAACGTGTAGACTTGTTCTTTTGGAATGCCTAGCTTTTGCCTTAACCATTCCACGGCGGTGGCTTTATCCACGTCCCGTTTCAACATCTCTAAGAAGCAAGGATCAGAACGGACAAAATGATAATGGTTTTCTTCCTCGGGCGTAATGGGGAACGGCGTGACGATTTCTTTGGGACCGGTAATCATGACTTTTAAGACGTTTGGCTCAGCTAGTATCGTTGATGGCTCTACGATACGAACCGTGATGTGATTGAATTTAATTTCTAAATTGGTCCAATCGCTGGGCTCAAACGCGACGACGGTTCCGTCTTGGGAATAAGCATAAATCGCGCCGCCTTGCGTCAAAAACGAACGATGCCGTTCCCGAAACGAGGCAAATTCTGCAAAAGGGAACCCATCTTGAAACAATAAACAGCCATCCGCGTCATAAATCGCAGCTCCATCGGCACCAATCGCGTAACGTGTCCCCTGGAATTGATGGAGATATTGCCCAATGCCACGACTTTCTCTCCCCGACGCAATTGCCATGACGTCTCCTTGATCGAGGCAAGATTGGATGGCGGATTTGTTACGTTCTGAGATGCTACCCCCATGATAGACCAACGTTGCATCGACATCGAATACCAAGAGTTTCATATGCAACATTATAGAGGTTTCACGGCGAAAAAGAAAAGGAGCCCAAAGGCTCCTTTCCAAACCCTAAACAAAGGATTATTTTTCTAAGAGACTCTTGACGTCTTCGTCAGCCAGTTTTCCTTCGCTGCCGTCTTCGTCATCGTCTTTCTCATCGTCATCGCTTTCGACGGCTTTGCCTTCGACTTCGGCGTCGTAGGCTTTTTCTTCCTGCTTGTCTTCTTCGTCACTGTCTTCGTCGCTATTGACTTCGCTATAGACATCGTTCACATCGATGTGGCTACGGGCATAGGTGTGATTTTCCCGTAAATCCCAGTTGTTGTCACCGAGGTTCAAGAAGCGGCCATCCATTGTGAGTTCAGTGTAGAACTGACCGATATGGGCCATCTTTTCTTCCTCGCTCATGCCAAGGTTTTGGGTCACCTGTTGATAAAGTTCATTGAACGGATAGACTTTTCCGCTCGAGCGAATGACTTCATACGCTTCATCAATCATGCTGTTTTTCATCGGGGTTTCCTCTTTTCTTTGTTTTACATTTTTTCACGCACGCCGACACCGAGCAACGCTAAGGCGTTCTTTAAGACGACTTGGCACGCTTTGCAAAGGGCAAGACGCGACGCGGTTCCTGGGATGTCTTCACGATCAATGATCTTCGTGGCGGCGTAGTATTCATGAATCATACGCGCCAGCGTTTGGACATATCCGGCCACCTTGTAAGGGGCACGGGCCTCGGCCGCGTTCTCTATCATACTCGAAAAATCAGCCAGTTGCTTTAAAATCTTTGCTTCTTTCTCGGTATGTAATGTTTTTGCAGAAGGATCTAAGGCAATATCCTTGCCCATTTCAAGCAAACTTGCGCATCTCGCGTAAGCGTATTGAGCATAATAAACCGGGTTGTCTTTGCTCTTGGATGTCGCGAGATTCATGTTGAAATCCAAGTGAGCGTCACTGCTTCTTTCGCAGAAGAAATAACGAACGGCATCTTTGCCAACTTCTTCTACTAACTCACGATGGGTGATGCCTTTGCCCGTCCGTTTCGACATCTTCACTTCTTCACCGTCTTTATAGACTTTCACGATTTGATAGATTTCGAATTGGATGCAGTCCGGGGAATAACCTTTCATCATCAAAGCGCTCCGCATCCGGTTGAGATAACCGAAGTGATCGGCACCTAAGCAATCGACCAAGAGCTGATATCCCCTTGCCATCTTGTCGTAGTGATAACAGATGTCGGGCATAAAGTAAGTATATAGGCCGTCTTTTTTAATGATGGGCCGATCTTTATCATCTAAGAACGCCGTGGTTTTTAAATAAGTGGCGCCGTCTTTTTCATAGACATATCCTTTATCTCTCAAGAATTGGATGGTGTCTTGGATGGTCGTGCCTTTCCGAATATCGGATTCATAGGAGAAGCGATCGAAATGCACGCCGAAATCGGCCATGTCTTTCTTGATTTTGCCAAGCTCCTTATCGATGCCATAACGAATGAAGAAATCATGGGATTCTTTAGTATCGGTCAAATATTTATCGCCATATTCGGCTTGGATGGATTTCGCAATCGCGATCAAATCGACGCCATGGTAATCATCGGGGCCGAGATTTGGGGTTTCGCCATAGAGTTCGTGATATCGTTCCCGAATGGAGTGGCCAAGGTGTTCAACTTGGTTGCCGCAGTCATTCACGTAATATTCCCGCGTGACGTCATAACCGGCTTTTTGATAAAGGTTGGCAATCGCGTCGCCTAAGGCAGCACCACGGGTGTGGCCGAGATGTAAATCACCCGTTGGGTTCGCCGAAACGAATTCCACATCGATTTTGAAGTGTTTGTCCGCTCCATCACCATAATGGTCGCCTTCGTTTAAGATGCGGCTTACGATGGAATTCATCGATTCTTTCTTCAAGAAGAAATTCATAAAACCAGGGCTGGCGATTTCGGCATGGTCAATGACGTCGCAAGAAAGATGATCGAGTAATTCTTGCGCGATGACTTTCGGGGCCTTATGAAGACGAGAGGCGCTTTTCATGGCCAAATTCGTCGCATAGTCACCATGGGCAGGGTCTTTTGAAGTTTCGATCGTGATATCCGAAGGGGCTACTTCTAACCCAATGGCTTTGGCGGCTTCCGCCAAGGCGTTTTGTAAGAGATTTTCATTCGTCATTTTTCGTTTTCCTCCTGAGGACAAACTAGGACAAGCGCGACGGCACGGATGGCTTTGCCTTGCCCAACGGCATCAAAGCCTTCGTTCGTCATGGCTTTTAGAGAGATGGCTTCGGGTTCTATATGAAGTAACGAAGCAATGTTTTGCTGCATGAGTGGCAAGTAAGAGGCCAAATGGGGCTTTTCACAAGCAATCGCGATATCCACATTGCCAATCTGGTAGCCTTTTTCTTGCACTTTTTCAAAGGCAAACGAGACAATTTTCGAAGAATCGATGCCAGTGATGCTTTGGTCGGATGGCGGGAACCATTTCCCGATATCACCAGCCGCAACGCTTCCTAGCAAAGCATCCGCTAAGGCGTGATAGACAACGTCACCATCGCTATGGGCATCTAAGCCACAGGGATAAGCGATTTTCACGCCACCAAGAATTAAAGCACGTCCTGCTTTTAACGCATGGATGTCTTCGCCATATCCAATTCGCCAACGACAATTCATCATGTTCTTTATTTCTTTGTCACGTTGAAACGGAAGTAGACAACATCGCCATCTTTCATGACATAGTCTTTACCTTCAGAACGGACTTTGCCTTCTTCGCGAATCTTTTGTTCGATGCGTTGGCCTAACGAAGTATTGCCGACGGCATCGTTTCCCATTTCTTCTCCGACACGATGGAATTCTTCAAACGGATAGACTTCCGCTTTGATGAATCCTTTTTCAAAATCGGTGTGAATGATGCCAGCACATTGCGGGGCAAGCATGCCGTTTCGGAATGTCCAAGCGCGGCATTCATCCGTCCCGCAAGTTAAGAACGTGGAGAGGTTCAAAAGTTTATAAGACGCTTTCACCAAACGGTCCAAACCGCTTTCTTCCACGCCTAACGTTTCTAAGAATTCTTTCTTTTCGGCTGCGCTGCCGAGTTGTGAAATTTCATATTCAATCTCGCAAGAAAGCGGGATGCAGACAGCGTTTTCTTGTTCCGCAATCGCTTTGACTTGCTGATAGTAAGCGCAATGCTCTAAGTCGCTATAGTCATCTTCTCCCACATTCGCGACATAAAGAATCGGTTTCAAGGTCAATAAGAAGAAATTCTTCCGGGCATAATCCATTTGTTCTTGGCTTAAGCCTTTGACCAAACGAGCGGGGATACCATTCGTTAATGCATCACGGAATGCCGTTAAGATAGGCATTTCATATTGCGCGACTTTGTCTTTGGCAATACGGGCACGGATGTCTTGCTTGCCAATGCGGTTTGTGATGCTGGCTAAGTCTGACATACAAAGCTCTAATGAAATCACATCGATATCGGCTTTCGGGTTCACGGGGTCATCGTGATAACGCACGACGTTCGCGTTTTCAAAGCACCGCACCACTTCTACGATGGCATCGCATTCCCGAATGGCCGCTAAGAATTGGTTGCCTAAGCCTTCGCCTTGCGAAGCGCCTTTAACGAGACCGGCAATGTCGTAGAAATCAAACGTGGCATTCACTTTCCGTTTTGGCTGATATTTCTCACAAAGATAATCCAATCGTTCATCGGGAACGACAACGACGCCGTTATTTGGCTCAATCGTTGCAAAAGGATAATTTTCCGCCAAAACATGCGAGTTGGTGATGGCGTTGAAGAGCGTGGATTTCCCTACGTTAGGAAGTCCGACAATTCCTGCTTTTAATGACATATTCCGCTACTTGCCTCAAAAATACGAAGAGATTATATCTCTTAGGCTCAGGAAAAGGAACGAAAGAACAAGAAAAAGGCCCTGAAGCCCAGAGCCTTCCTTGTTGATACGACGAACTTAGTCTACTTTCTTGACGTTATTGGCGCGAAGTCCACGATCGGATTCTTCTGGATCGAATTCAACGTTCTCCCCAGGTTCCGCAGTCTTATAGTTGTCCATAAGAATCGCGCTGTAATGGAAGAAGTAATCGCGTCCATCTTCTCCATGGATAAAGCCATAGCCTTTATCCTTAAAGAATTTTTTGACTGTTCCTTTCATACAAACCTAACCTTCCCGTCTGTGTTTGTACAGACTAACAACGATAATAGCACCCTTCACGAAAAAAGAAACATGAAAAGTGAATGAAAAAATTAAACGTTTGATGAAATGACTTGATGGTCAATTTTTGAATATGAGATGCTGTGCGATTTTTGCGCTTTACGTAAAGAAAATGAATCTTATCCATTTGTTTTTCCTTCTCGCGAAAAATTTCGCCTTTCCACCCATCGCCAGACAAAAAATAAGGCGACTATAAGGCTTAAAACGGCTGCCAAGATCAAAAGCAAGAACGGAAAATAATCCAAAGAAAAGCCTACCCCTACTGCGCCAAAGTTAGATTGAATTGTTTGGTGAACCATGAGTTCAACCAGGATTAACGATCCTGCTGCGCCACCCGCCGAAAGCAAAGTTAAAAGAAGCAAACTTGCCCCGTAGAAATCCGTGATAGCAGCACGGCTTACCCCTAGCTCATAAAGCATTTTGCCTTGCTTCTTATGTTCAAAGGCAAAAAGGATAGTGGTGACAAGTAACAAGAATCCTGCGGTACCTAGTGCAAGGATGGCTGCCCATTCTAAGGCGGTATTCACATAGAGAAGCACGCTGGCAATGGACTCTTCAGCAAGACTTGAAGGATCGGTAAACCGATAAGAGGGGTAATGCTTTTCTAGTTCTTTTATCACTTGATTGCGTTTTTGCTTATCACCATAAAAGATGACTTTCTTAGGTTCCAGGAGAAACGAGCTCATCCCAAAGCTATCACGCCAATAATCAATGCACCAACGAGGTAAGCCATAGATAACGTCGCAAGATTCGGGAACAACCCCGGTAACGATGAGCTTCCCGGTACGATAGGTTTGAAGCAGTTCGTCTCCTTGCGTTTCGGAAGCAATGAGACCGCCAGCGTAAAGGACGTTGGCGTGGTTTAGCTTTTCAAACAAAGAAGAAGACACACAGATTTCGTTCATGCGCGCTGGCTTCTCTCCTTGTTGGAGTGAGGGGATATCGCTAGAAAATGTTAAGCCATCTTGCCGTCTTTTGCGGTAATGACCCATCAAAACGTTAGGGGGTCGCTCCACTTCAGGAAACGGCAAAGCGGCTGGCAAACGGCTACAAGCATCCGTGACGGATTCTAAAGCCGTTTTGTCATCACTTAAAAAGAAAGGAGAAGCAAAGCCATGTGTTAAAGAGGCAGGAAACGAATAATAAGACGATTCCCCTAAGACAGCATAAGAAGAAAACGAATATCGTTCCCGAATGGCGGCAATATCGGCATAAGATAATGCCCGTTTATCCGCTTGATAAACATAAAGACGAAGACTTTCCGTCGCTTTGTTCTTGCTTTCGTGGGAATGGTCGTAATCATAAGAGTTTCGTTCAAAGACGAAATCGTCTAGTAATCCGGTTTCTGCCGCTTTTGCAAAGAAGGTTTCTTTATCGTCTTTGGGTAGTACATAATACGTTTTTTGAAGAAGCCATGGCATCGAAGGATTTGGCTCATCCGCTGTAGGAAAACCCATATGGTCTTCAAATAGGGTTTCATTCCAGGTGTGACTCGTGTGATAAAGCGTTGGCACCACGTCTTCCACCACTCCAATGGCCGATAAGAACTGCGTGTCGGCATACCCATATTCTTCGTTTGCCAGTTCTAGAAATAAAGATAGGGGTGCTTCTTTTAAGGCAACGCCCAAAGAGGAATAGTCTCGTTTCACTTGTAAGTTAAGCGCAAGTTGGGTCATCGTGGCATAAGGTAACCCTAGAATCACTTGGTCTTCTTCCATGACCTCCGGTCGTTCGGGATAAATGGGATTTGTTGTGTCTTCGAGCCAACGATATTCATTGAACGAACGAACGCCGAATCCGGGAAGAACTTTCTTTTGCCCGAAGGCGTCGTAATTCAATTCATTTTGATCGGCAAAGAATTGCTCAAACGCACCAGAATAAATTAAACCGTGGTCGCGAATGAGTGTTGGATTCCGTTCTTCCAAGGATTGAATGGTGCCTTCACTAGCGGCAATCACGCGGCCAAACGTCGCTTCGTTCGGAATGGCATTTTCCATCACGATGCCTTCGACGCCGCTTAGCGAAGAAAAAGCATCGTTTAATTGCCCTTCTAAATCCCGTTTGACGTAGAAGGAGGTTCCTAGCGAAAGTAAGGCAAAGCCAAGAATACTAAGCGATAAAGTGGTGCGCGCCTTTTTCTCTTGCAAAGCATGAAATGCATGAGCAATCCAGGCTGATAACGGAAACGATACTTTCGGGCTTTTCAAAGGAACAAACGTTAAAAAAGATTCGACTTCTTCTTTGGTGTCATTTTCTTTGATAATCTGCAATTTCCCTTCGTCTAAGCGCCATATTTTCATGGCGTATTCCTCACATAGAGCATGGTCGTGAGAAACGAGGATCACCAAATGTTTTTTGGCATAAGACGACAAGATATCCATGATACGGATGGCGTTTTTCGGATCTAAAGCACCGGTTGGTTCATCGGCTAGCACAATCGGCGGATCGCCGACGAGCGCTCTCGCTAAGGCGACGCGCTGTTTTTCACCACCCGATAATGTGTCTGCCGTTTGCCTTGCTTTGTCTTCTAATCCAACATAATGCAACATTTCTTTGGCTTTTCGTTTCGCAAGACGTTTTGAAACGCCCATGCCTTCTAAAGGGAGCATGACGTTGGCAAGCACCGAATCAAGTTCCAATAAGTCATAAGATTGACGAATGATGCCAAACGTTAGAAGACGGAAAGAAGAACGTTCTTCTTCCTTGCTTTTCTTCCAACAATGCCCCTCGGCATAAACGTCCCCTTCATAAGAAGTATCAATGCCAGCAATGACGTCTAATAACGTTGACTTGCCACACCCAGATTCTCCCTCAATGGCAATTAAGCCTTGGTGTGGGAAGGCAATGTCGACGTGGTCAAAAATCGTGCGACCATCGATGACTTTTGTGAGATTCTTCGTAACAATGGCTTTCATTCTTCTCGTAACTCCTCACATAAGTTCTTGCGGTTGGCGATATGAAGAGGCAATGCCACGCCAAAGAACGTCAGACATAAAGCGAATAAAAATAACGTGACAATCGGAAGAAACGGAATGCCAAACGCAGAAAGATAGGGAATAGACACCAAGGAAGACAAACCAAGTTTCTTGGCAAAAAGATGGGATAAAAACCAGGATAAAGGATAGGAGATTAGTAACGCCCCTAAAGCCGAAAGCAGATTCACCCCTAAAGGTTCGGCTTCATAAATCCATTCGAGGTCGGCTTTTCTTGCGCCTAAGGCGGAAAGAATGGCAGCTTCTTTTCGCCGTTGTAAAAACGAATGGTAAGCGATAGCACCTTCCGTAAAAGCAACCCCTAGCACCGTAATGCCAAGAAACGGCAACAACGATAAGGCGAATGCATGCGTTAAAGACGCAAATGAAGTATTCACCATATGGGCAGAAGATTGGACCACATAAGAGGAGTTGCTTGTTTCGGCCGCATCACCCCAACGAAACAACGCTTCCATCGCTTTTTCGTCTTCTCCGAATAACCATCGGGCATAGGAGGTGTAAGGCGAGTCGGCTGCCCCGTGTTTCACATAAGAAGAAACCGTGACGCCTTCTCCAAAGGAAGGCAATTCCGTTTCTTTCATCACAGTTTCTAACGCTTGGTAAGAATAATAGATCTTAGGACTTGCTAAAAATGAGAATTCTTTGACGATTCCAACGATGGTCCAATCGTAAGAAAACAAGAGTTCTTGCGTGGCTTCTCCTTCGCTTAATGTCACCTCTCGTTCGAAGTGAATGCGTTTCCCAAGCGGGGAGGCATCGCATTGCTTCACGTATTCCTCATTGACGAGGCATGCTTCGAAAGTCATGCCTTTCGGCATGACGCCTTCTTTTAGGAAAGAACGGCCACGATCGTTTCCGGAAAGATCCCAAACCGGAACAAAATTGGTGGGTTCCTTGGGATAGCCGTTTAAAGAGTAGGCAGTGTAATTAGGTAAAAAATACGAATAGTCGTTCGCGATACGAATGCCAGGAACTCCAGCTAAGGCGGCCTCGCTTTCTTCGATGCTTGGGCAAGTGCTACGAACAAGTTTCATCGGGGAATGTTCTAACGTGAATTCTTCTTGTTTACTAAACGAAGCACAGAGGTAACCGAATGAATTCGTCTTTTCTGTCTCTAATGTGGTCTGACTGCCATGATAGAATCCAAACGAGCAAAGCAAGGCGGCATAACCAAATAAGCCACTCAAGAAGGCTAAGGTGTTTTTCGTCCAATTCCGTTTTGCGTTTCGCTTCACAATGCGCCATTTCCAAGCGCTTTTCTTCTTTCGTTCTGGCTTGGCGACTAATGTCCTTTCTTTTCGTTCTTCTTTTGGCAAAGTGGATGCTGCCACTTTTCCTGCTTCTAACGTCAAAACGCCATCAGCATACGTCTCTAATAACCGTTGATTATGCGATACCAGAAGAACAAGTTTCGTTTTCGATAATTCTTTTAAGGCATTCATGACCAGTGCTTCGTTTTGATGATCCAAGGCACCGGTGGGTTCGTCGGCAAAGAGAACATGGGGATTTCCTATCAAAGCCCGAAGCAAGGCAACGCGTTGCTTTTCGCCACCCGATAAAACTTTAACAAGCTTCGATTCTAAGTAGGACAAATGATATTGGTCAAATAAGGCTTTTGCTTGCTTTTCAGCCGTCTCATCTCCACGAATTTCGAGCGGTAGCATCACATTCCGTAACGCCGTCTCCTCTTCTTCGAGATGAAAATGCTGAAACACAAAGACACAGACAAAGTTTCGATAATCCTCTTTTTCTTTCTCTTTCCACTTTGTGATGTCTTGCCCATGAAAAAAGATTTTCCCTTCGCTTGGACTTTCCATACCGGAAAGAAGATTCAATAAGGTGGATTTTCCTGATCCAGACCTCCCTTCAATTCCGTAAAGGCCAGTCGCAGGCAAGACAAAAGACACGTCTTTTAACGCCCACTTAATCCCGTTCTTACCTGTATATTTTTTGCCTAGACCTTCAACGCGATACATCATTTCTCCTCTCAGTTATCTATAGGAGGAAAAACGAAGGTTCGGACAAAGAAAAATGTCACCGAAGTGACATTCTATTCTTGTGGGGCATCCGTCAATGGTTTTTCGTGATGGGCCACCACTTTTTTCACGGAATGATTGAAATGATCGCGGTCCATCAGAAGCACGGCGCCACAACCAAGGCAACGGATTTTGACGTCGGCACCAAGACGAAGGATTTGAAACCGCTTCGAATGATGAAAACACGGATGGGCTTTCTTCATCTCCACTTCGTCATAAAGCACGTAATTTGGTGGAGTTACCATGGTTCGTCTTCCATCTTAATGGCAGCCGGAATGGTTGGTAAGCCCGGCATCGTCATGATTTGACCGGTTAACGGGATGACAAAGTTTGCTCCCGCGGAAAGATTCACTTCCCGAATCGTAATTGGGAAGTTCCGTGGCGCCCCATAAATCTTTGGATTGTCCGTTAAAGAGTTCGGGGTCTTGGCCATACAAATATAGGCATCTTCATAACCCATCGAGGCGTATTGCTTGAGCTGTGCTTCCGCTTGGGGGGCGTAAATCACTTCTCCTGCCCGATAGATTTCGTGGCAGATGGTTTCGATTTTCGCTTGAAGCGCCATATGACGGTCATATAACGGATGATAATGCGATGGGGTGGTATGGAGAACCATTTGGACTTTCTTGGCTAAGTCCGTTGCCCCTTCTCCACCTTTTTCAAAGCCATCCACAAAGCTATAGACGTAGCCATGCGCATCACACCAATCTTCCACGAAACGTGTCTCTGCTTCTGTATCGGACGCAAAGTGATTGATGGCCACTACCACAGGCAAGCCATATTTCTTCATGTTTTCTAAGTGGGTTTCTAAGTTGGCCATACCTTCTTTCAAGGCGGGAACGTTCTCTTCGCTTAACGATTCGAAAGCAACGCCTCCATGCATCTTTAAGGCACGGATGGTTGCGACCATCACGACGGCATCGCAGTGTAATCCCCCTTCAGGGCATACGATATCTAAGAATTTCTCAGCTCCTAAATCCGCGGCAAAGCCAGCTTCTGTGATCACGATCGGCGCCATTTTCAGCGCTAACTTGGTGGCCATTAAAGAGTTACAGCCATGCGCGATATTCGCGAATGGTCCGCCATGCACAAGGCAAGGTTCGTTCTCTAAGGTCTGCACTAAGTTTGGTTTTAGCGCCTCTTTCATGAGTTTCATGACGGCGTGGGTGCACCGTAAATCTTTGACGGTGACTGGTTTTCCCTCGAAGGTATAAGCCACAATGATCCGAGAAAGTCTTGCTAAAAAGTCTTCGGCATCCGTTGCTAAGCAAAGAATGGCCATCATTTCAGAGGCAACCGTAATCACAAAGCCATCTTTCCGTTCAACGCCGTTCTTGCCACCTTGCCCAATTGTGATTTCCCGTAACGAACGGTCGTTCATATCCATAGCCCGTTTCCAGACGACATGGTTCGGATCGATATTTAAAGGATTACCATGGAATAACGAATTATCAAGCACAGCAGAAATGAGGTTAATCGAACTCGTTAACGCGTGCATATCCCCCGTGAAATGAAGGTTGATGTCTTCTGAAGGACCGATGGAAGCTTTACCCCCACCGGTAGCACCACCCTTGATGCCAAATACTGGCCCTAAGGCAGGTTCCCGAAGGCAAAGCATCGAAGGAACATGAAGTTTGCCAAACCCTTCTTGTAAGGC
The DNA here is from genome assembly GCA_902791935.1 of uncultured Erysipelotrichaceae bacterium. Classification (GTDB taxonomy): domain Bacteria; phylum Bacillota_I; class Bacilli_A; order RFN20; family CAG-826; genus UBA4951. The sequence goes on from CADAXQ010000025.1 coordinate 16,875, forward strand.
AATGGAGGTCGTGGTTTTTCCTTCTCCGGCTTTTGTCGGCGTAATGGCCGTGACTAAAACGAGCTTCCCATCCGGACGATTTTTTAATGTTTCCGCATAGGCCGAATCGATTTTGGCCTTATAAAAGCCATAAGGTTCCACATATTGTTCTGGAATCGAAGCCTTGGCGGCAATTTCATTGATTTTCAAAAGAGGCATGGATTTTCCCTCCGATCTATGGCGAATGATATCGCCTTAACTATACGTTCTTCGTCTTAGGAAAGAAAGAAGAAAGAATTTCTTCCGCGTTCTTCACCGGCGTTGCCATGAATTGATGACGGAAGAAGGTTTCTTGTCGCTTCACATAATGGCGGGTATCGATTTCAATTTGTTTGATGGCGTCTTCTAAGGAGATTTCATGGTCCAAATAGGGGAAGAGCTCTTTGACGCCGATGGCTTGGAAAGCGGGAACATGACGGCCATAACGTTCGATTAAGGGCAACGTCTCTTCTAAGAGACCTTCTTGGAACATCTTTTCGACGCGACGATCTAACTTTGGGTACAACGTGGCCCGATCCTCGGTTAACACAAAGAATTTCGTTGGATAAAGCGGTTCGTGTTTTTGCTTGGCAAGCAAGGAGCTCTTGCTTTCGCCTGCCGCAAGACAAAGCGCAATGTCGCGTAATAGTCTTCTTCGATTCTGCACGGGGATTTTCTTAGCTTCCGCGGGATCCATTTTTTCTAATATGGTATGGAGTTCTTCATTCGTTTTGCCTTCATAAGGGCTCATATCGACCTTAGAAGTGTCAAGCGACAAGTCATAATCATATAAAGCTGCCCGTAAATATAAGCCACTTCCCCCGACAAAAATCGGCGTTTTGCCACGAGAAATGATGTCTTGCATCACCGCACGCGCATCGTTTTGATAACGGGCAATGTTATAACTTTCGTTTAATGAAACAAACGAATAAAGATGATGGGGCACGGTTTGTTGCATGGCTTTGGTCGGAACGGCCGTCGCAATATGAAGCCCTTCATAGACTTGGAAGGCATCTCCATTCACAATCTCACCATTTAAGGCTTTGGCTAAGGTGAGGGCAACCTCACTTTTTCCAACGCCAGTAGGCCCCGTCAAGACGAGAATCATCGTAAGTCCTCTTGCAGTTCTTTTAACGTATCTTCGACTGCGTCTCGTAACGCATCGCGATTTGTTAATAAAGGATGTTCATGGATTTGCTTGACCACCGCTTCGTATTGGGCTTTGGCTGCGGGGTACTTTTGATCATCGCCTTGCGCTAACGCAAGTGCTTTTTTCGCGTTGACTAGCGCTTCCCCTAACGCATGAATTTCTGGATTGTTCCGCACTTCTTCATCGAGTTTTAAGTATTCGCGTACCACCGGATCGGCATGTAACGTGAAAGCAACGTCCTTTGCTTTGACGATTAAGGGATCTTCCAAAAGTTCACCATGCAAGGAATACACATGGGATGAAGTGACTTTCACAGGAGCAAACGCACCCGTTAAATAAGCCGGTCCTTCAAAATGGATGAGTTTTCCATTCGGGGCGTAGCTCGTTAAAATATTTGAATCTTTCTTGGAAGGCCCTTGTACGAGAACCGTATACGTCTTTCCGATGCATTCGTTACTTGATTCCGTGGTTAAATCATCAATGAGTTTCTTTAACCGATTGAACCGTTCATGCGACACCTCGGGAGGAACTTGTTCCATCTTGGCGGCTGGAGTTCCGGGTCTTGGCGAATAAATAAATGTGTAGGCGCTTGAATAACGGACTTCCTCACATAACGATAAGGTATCTTGGAATTCTTCTTCGGTTTCGCCAGGAAAACCCACGATTAAGTCAGTGGTTAAAGCGATGTTCGGCACCGCTTTTCGGATTTTATGAACCAACGCAAGATATTCTTCTCTCGTATAACGACGGCCCATCCGCTTTAAACAAGAGGTAGAACCCGATTGCACCGGGAAATGCAACCAAGGATCAATGTTAGAATAACGAGACATCACATCTAGCATCGCATCGGTAAACTGCGAAGGATAAGACGTTAAGAATCGTAAATGAGGAATGCCCGTCTTGGCGACTTTTTCTAAGAGTTCGGCAAATGTCGTCCCATCTTTGAAATCTAAGCCATAAGAATTCACATTCTGACCTAATAACGTGATTTGTTTATAACCATGATTCACTAAGTCTTGGCATTCTTTTAAGACGTCTTCTAGCCGCCTTGAACGTTCTCTTCCCCGGGTATAGGGAACAATGCAATACGTGCAGAATTTATCGCATCCATAGGAGATATTGACGAATGCTTCATAGGCATTCAAACGAACAGAAGGCAAATTCTCCACGACTTCGCTAGAGAACGAACGGACATTCACAATCGTGGCTTTCTTGGCTAGCACTTCGCCTAAAAGCGGATTTAACCGCGAAACATCGTGCGTTCCAATGACCAAAGCCACCCAGGGATAGCTCTTTAAAAACGATTCGGCAACGCCGTTTTCGCCCATGACACATCCTGCTAACACGAGCAAGAACGAATGATCTCTTTCATAGTTGGCCTTGAAGGAACCGATTTCGCCATAAATCTTGTCTTCGGCATTTTCCCGAACGGCACAGGTGTTGATGATGGCTAAATCCGCCTCATTCGGATCAAACGTACGAGTAAAACCAGCTTCGGTCAAATAACCTGCCATGACTTCTTCATCGCGGACGTTCGCTTGACAACCATAAGTACGAATGAAGAAACGCCGGCCTTTCGCGAATGTTTTTAGATTTTCGGGAATGGCGGCATGGTCTTCATAACGGGTGACATCCGGACGTTTGGCCGCCTCTTTTTGGTTCGCGACCGATTCATAAATCACTTTTTTCATGGCCTTACCTCTCTAATATCTTTCGTAGTGGGACAATGGACTTTGCTTTTCCTGTGGCTTCATCTAAATCTAAGATGCAGGCACAAATCATGTGTTTGGCGTTGTCGTTTAAGGAGAACGGGGTATTCTCTCCCTTCACGATATGGCGAATGACCGAATCCGCCTCCCATCCAATGATACCATCGGGATCCCCGCACATGCCGACATCGCTTAGGAATGCCGTCCCGTTCGATAGAATCGTGGCGTCGTTCGTTTGCACATGGGTGTGGGTGCCGATGACGGCAGATACCATCCCATCGTAATAATGGGCAAAAATGGCTTTTTCCGAGGTTGAATCGGCATGGAAGTCCACCAAATGCAAAATTGGTTCTGAAGGTAAAGAAGCTAAGGCGTCGATGGGATCGTCCACTTCTTCTTTCATGAAGGCTTGCCCTAACAAATTCGTGATCCGAAGAGGCACGCCATGCACGGAGAAGACGGCACTGCCGTTTCCTGGCACATCCCCCTTTAAATTCAAAGGACGAATTAAGTTCTCGGCATCAGGTAAGAAATCATCGATTTGTTTCTTGCTATGCCAATGATTGCCCAACGTGACGACATCAACACCGCTATCGAGTAAGAAACGATAATCGCTCTCGGTGATGCCTTTGCCACGAGCAATGTTTTCGCCATTGGCAACGACAAAATCAATCGCGTATTTCTCCACCAAAGAAGGCAAAGAAAGATGGACCGCATCGCGGCCCACCTTTCCCACAATATCTCCGTAAAAGAGAATCCGCATTATTTCGCGGTCTCCGTCGCGCGGTATTCGCGAATGATGTTGACTTTGATTTGACCTGGATAGGTCATGGTTTGCTCAATCTTCTCACGAAGTTCTTGGGCCATCTTGATGGCATCGGCATCCGAAACCTTGTCAGGAATCACCATGACACGGATTTCACGGCCCGCCTGCATGGCATAGGCTTTTTCCACGCCGTCAAACGAATTGGCCAAATCTTCAAGTTGGGTAATCCGTTTCGTATAGGTTTCGAGCGTTTCGGAACGGGCGCCAGGACGAGCGGCGCTTAACGTATCGGCCGCTTGGACTAAGTGGGCGATAACGCTGGTGGCAGGAACATCGCCATGGTGCGATTCAATCGAATTCACCACAACATCAGGTTCGTTGTATTTCCGAGCCAATTGTCCCCCTAACACAGCGTGGGATCCTTCTTGTTCGTAGTCCACGGCTTTGCCGATATCGTGGAGCAAGCCAGCCCGGCGTGCTAAGTTTTGGTCTAAGCCAAGTTCCGCTGCCATAATGCCGCATAAGTAACCGACTTCGACCGAGTGGTCTAAAACGTTTTGACCATAAGAGGTACGGTATTTGAGTTTACCTAAAATCGCGACGAGTTCGCGGTTCATATGCACAATGCCTAGCCGATTGCAGGCGTCGTTACCGGCGCGCATGCAGTCATTGTCGACATCGTTCTTGAATTTTTCTGCCAATTCTTCGATACGGCCAGGTTGAATCCGGCCATCTTTGACAAGGGCTTCAAGCGTCCGTTTCGCGATTTCCCGGCGAATCGGGTTAAAGCAGCTGACCGTAATGACTTCGGGGGTGTCGTCAATGACGAGATCAACGCCAAGCGTTTGTTCCAATACCCGGATGTTACGGCCTTCACGGCCGATGATACGGCCTTTTAAGTCATCGTTTGGTAGGGCAATGACGGCAACGCTCCGTTCTGTGACTACGTCTTGCGCATATTTGTCACAGGCAAGCGAGAGCAGGTCTTTGGCTTTTGCTTCTGCTTCGGCATGCGCTTTATCTTCTTCGTTTTTGATGTACTGCGCGATTTCCATCGACATCTTGCTTTCGACGCGTGCCATGATTTCATCGTGCGCTTCTTTGACCGACATGCCGGCGACTTTCTCAAGCTCGGCTAAAATCGAATCGATTTTCGCGTCTAATTCTTTGCTCTTGCGGTCGTTATCTTCGATTTTCTTCGAGAGCACTTCGTTCTTTTGATCCAGTGCTGTTTCTTTGGCCGTCAAAGCATTGTCACGAGCGTCAATCGCACTTTCCCGAGCGTCGAGTTTCGCGAGTTGGCTTTGCGCTTCTTGCTTCAATTGCCGTGCTTCGGCTTGCGCTTGTTGTTTTAATTCAAAAGCGGCTTGTTTTGCGTCCAATTGGGCGTTTTTAGTGATGCGTTCTGCCTTCACTTCCGCATCGTGGACCAGTTGTTTTGCCTCCCGATCCGCTTGGGTTGCCTTGTGATGAGACAAGAATTTGTTCACTAACATCACGACGCCGCCACCAAGCAAAAATGCCATGACGCCTACGACTAAGTAAATCCACCAATCGTTCATGATTTTCTCCTTTTTTCTTCTTAGTAAAAGGCATGCCAACCCTACGCTAGATAAGGAATCAACGAATTTTGAATTTATATGGCGAGGAGAGTCTCCTCGAATAAGAACCCAAGAAATCGACAGGTTGGTGTACCTTTATAACGTACGTTTTAATTATAAAGAGTTCCGAAAAATAAAGAAGAGGCAAATCAGGTTAACGTGATAAAAAGAGAAAATTTGGTGAAAAAGAAAAGGCGCTTATGCGCCTTTGCTTAGTTGTTCGTGACTTCTCCGTTTTCGTCGACGGTTGCCGTCTCTTCACTCGGTTGGCCTTCGGTGTTTTGCTTCTGGAAGGCTTCGCGAATCTTCGCATTAATTTCTTCTTCGCGTTCTGGGTGATTGCGGAAGAATTCTTTGGCGGCTTCCCGGCCGTTTCCAATTTTCTCGCCATTGATGTCATACCAGTTGCCGGTCTTTTGCACGAAACCGAATTGCAAACCGAGGTCGAGCGTTTCGCCTTCCCGCGAAATCCCTTGTCCATAGATAAGGTCTAATGTGCAGCTCTTGAAAGGCGGCGCGACCTTGTTCTTTACCACTTTCACACGGACGGTATTCCCGATAATGTTTGTGCCTAATTTAATCACGTCTTGCCGACGGATGTCTAACCGCACGGAAGCATAGAACTTTAAGGCACGACCACCCGTGGTCGTTTCGGGGTTCCCATACATGACACCGACTTTTTCCCGTAACTGGTTAATAAAGATGACCAAACAATTGCTCTTGGCTAAGATACCGGCGAGTTTACGCATGGCTTTCGACATCAAACGGGCTTGTAAGCCAACGGAGTTATCGGACATCACGCCGTCAAGTTCTTGTTGGGGGACCAAGGCGGCAACGGAGTCGACGATGATGATGTCAATCGAACCCGATTGGGCCAATAAGTCTACGATTTCTAACGCTTGTTCGCCAGAATCCGGTTGAGAAAGAATCAATTCGTTGATGTCAACGCCTAAATGAGCCGCATATTCGGGGTCAATCGCATGTTCGGCATCGATATAAGCCGCACGGCCACCTTTCTTTTGGGCTTCTGCAACCGCATGAAGCGCCAACGTCGTTTTACCAGAAGATTCTGGGCCGAAGATTTCGACGATACGGCCACGGGGATAACCACCGACACCGATGGCTTGATCGAGTAATAAGGATCCCGTGGGGATCACGTCGACATCGACATGGGGTTTGTCACCCATTCGCATGACCGATCCCTTGCCGTAAGCTTTTTCAATGGCTTTCAGGGCTTCCGCTAGAGCGGCATCTTTTTCTTTATTGTTGTTCGTGTTTTCTGCTTCTTTTTTTGCCATAAAACGCACTCCTCAATATTTAGTAAGCGGATTTTCCCCGAACGGGACAAAAATTCAGCTTAATTTTCAAAAATCGCAATGAGACGGTCGAGCATCAAATCAACCGAGGCTTCACGGATTTCGTTACGCGATAACGTGAAGTCTTGCTCCATTTCGACGACACCGTATTTCGTGGCGATTGCCATATCCACACGTCCTACCGGAGCGGCACCAGCTTCTTTCGTCGGCCCTGCATTGCCAGTAAAAGAGACCACAACATCGGCTCCTAATACGTCACGGCCATGAATGGCCATACTGTCGGCCACTTCTTTGGAGACGACCCCGAATTCACGGATGGTATCGCAGTCAACATGATCTAACTTTGTTTTCAAATCCGTCGCATAAGTCACTAATGCCCCACGGAAGACGGCACTAGCCCCGGCAACGGAGCAAATCGTGCTCGCAAACATGCCGCCAGTTAATGATTCCACGGAACCTAACGTAAGATTCTTGCTTTTTAGTGCCTTAATGACGCGGGCTGCTTTTTGAAGGTCAATCATGATTTCTTTTCCTCCTGAAACACCGACCGATTCTGAACGAGATAAACAATCCCTGAGAATAACGAGAAGAACAAAGCGATGTCGCACAAGATGATGGCAATACGGCCATGCGTGTTCCAATTAAGGTCAAAGTAGGAAAACGGCCAACCATTCAAGAACACGAGCGGGATAGCAATCATTTGAGAGATGGTTTTTAGTTTGCCAAAGACATTGGCGGCCAAGACTTTGCCTTTGCCAGCGGCAATGAACCGCAAGGCATCGATGACCAAATCTCGCGCAATCATCGGAATCGTGCAATAAAGCGGAATCGCAAGATTGCCCCAACGTGGCAAGGAGAGATAAATCAAAGCCGAATCCACTAAGAGTTTATCAGCCACGGGGTCAAGGAATTTGCCTAAGTCCGTGACCTCATTCCGGCTTCTCGCCAAGTAGCCATCCAAAGCATCGGTGGCGCTCGCGACAATAAACACAACGCACGAAATCAAATAGACCAAATTGATGGAGTTACTGGGTCCGAAGGAATAAGGCACATAGCCACCATATTCCGTCAAGATATCCATCGTGAGCCAATAGACGAGTAAGGCCACCACCAATACAATGCGTGCCGTGGTAATCTTTGTCGGTAAATTCATAGTTGCCTTTCTTTGTGAGTATCCGGTCCGATAAGCCATGTTCTGTCGAGGGCGATAATTAATCTCAGGTTACCCTGGAAGAGTCAGCTTCGGTTTGCTTTCTCTTCTTCCCCTACCAAATTTGGGTTTCTCGCTTGTGGGGTTTACCAACGTTTCATCTTGTTATCGCTAACAAGCTCGTCTCTGTGGCACTTTATGGTTCCTCGGCTACGAGAGTCGATTCGCCGCCGTCACGCACTCCTGCGTGCCTAGGCTTATGGCTTCGCCTAGCGCAATCACTACGGCCATCACAGACCGTGCGAGCATGGACTTTCCTCTGGTTGCCCAGCAATCGCCTGGACCGGAGAGTTTCTAAGGATGAGGTTCAAGAATTCCGTTTCTTGAGTGTGCGGGGATCGTATCCCAGTTGCCAAACAAACGATTCAAGCGCTTGAATCCGCTTGATGTAATTGATGTTTTGGGCATTGAGATTCGGATCGGCGGAAGCAATGCCTGCTAACTTGTTCTTGTAAGAGGCATTCTCCAGTTCTAATTCGTGAATTCTTTGCTTGGCTGTTTCTAACGCGGAAGTGTTGTTTTGTGCTTGAAGCGCAAGCATCTGCTTCTTTTCTTCAGCGATAGCAGCATCACGGCGGGCAATTTCGTTTTGGAACGTTTGATAATCTTTGATCACGCGGTCTAGGAAATCATCCACTTCCAATGCGTCATAGCCTTTGACGTCCTTGGTAAATTTCTTGTCTAGAATTTCTTTTGCCGTCAAAGTCTTTGTTTCCGCCATGGTGTTCTTATTATAAGAAAAAGACCCTGGAAAAGGAAGCCATAGGCTTCCAATCCCAGGTCATTTCGAAACAAAGCTAAGCTGATTCGATTAATAAGTTAACGAGGTCAGCGGTTCGGAATCTCTTCGCTGCTCACGGCTAGATTCATTAATGGCGGCCAGGCCATCGCGACTCAATAAGTTGGCAAGATAAGCTTCGCTCAATGTGTAAAAGGCATGATCTTTCCGACATAATGGTTCTCTGAGAGCAAGGAAAGTCATGGTGTAGCCGTCGACAGTTACTTCGATGATGGCGAGCCATGCGCCACCCCAGCCACTCATTTTGGTCACCATAAAGGCGATCACGTAGGTGTCATCGTAGTTGCCATAGCATTTATAAGCAGCTGCTTCTTCACGTTTAGGTGTTTCGCCGTCATTGTTTTTCATATCTTTCGCGACAACTTCTTTTGCGTAGAAATCGTCCGCAATGTCATCGTAAATCGTTCTTTCTTTCGGGGCGGAGGAACCACAGCCCGCCAAGAGGGAAACCATGGCCAGCAAAGGTATAAATTTCTTCATCGATGCTCCTTCCGTTTCGGCAGATACGTAATCCGCAAAATAACAATCATGGGATGATGAGAGCATTTGTTTCAATCCCCGAAACGAAACTGAAAACAATGAGGAGAAACGATAAATTGTTTGATGACGAATTCAGAATAAAAGAAAATATGCATGCTTTCAAGAAAGAATGACATATCGTTTGTGCCAAGCCCATCCTCACTGCCCTTCCTTGTTGCTTTCTAAGGGTGCTACAATTGTCCCATGCAGATTTTAGATCGCGAACTGAACACCCCGAAGGCCTTGGTCTTTCTTGATTTTGAAGCGACGGCTTATACGGCAGAGATGATTGAATTTGGTGCGGCAATCGCGGTTTTGAACAAAGACCAGGCCTATGTGCCATTACCAACGACGTTCAAACGTTATGTGACCGCAAAGCACGAAATTGGCTTTGTCGTGAAAAAACTCACGGGGATTAATGAGGAACTTTTAAGAAAAGAAGGGCGCCCTTTCGGCGAAGTCTTATCGGATTTCCGGAAATACGTCGGCCGTTATTGGGATGACGCCCGTTTCGTTACGTTTGGCGATTATGATTTAAAAATTCTCCAAACGACTGCTTATCTGCATGAAGATTGTGAAATCTCATATGTCCGGCAAATGCAACGCAAGAACTACAATTTCCAACGCTTTATCGGACGTTATATCCAAGACGATAATGGGAATCCTCTTTCTTTAGAAAGAGATTTAGAGGTGTTCTCCTTGGATTTCGATGGGCATGAACATGATGCCGCGGATGACGCGAAAAACCTGATGTACTTGTTGATGGCTGTAAGAGATCATCCAGAAATTTTACGGGAACGTTATCCAAAGGTGTTGCAAAGCATGGCTTCCAAGAAAATCGGGAAGCCTGTGGCGCAGATGATTGAAAAGCTTTCTCATGGAGAAGACGTCTCCGCGGAAGAATGGCAACGCTGGATTGAGGATTATTTTGCATGAAGATCCACTATCCCGCTGGGGTAAAGGCCCCCACGAATTCAGCAGAGATTACCTCGAAAAAGAAAAGACGGATTCATCCGAAGATCGCCGCCGGCAATCGTGGCATGGCGTTTGAAGCCGCCATCAACGACACCAATACCTATTATTTAGAAAAAGGCGTGGCGGTGATTCATAAGAAGCCTACCCCCATTCGAATCGTAAAAGTCGACTATCAAAAAGGGGCAAAAATCACGGAAGCCTATTTCCAAGAGCCATCCACCACGGACTATAACGGCATTTACCGAGGGAAGTATATCGATTTTGAAGCAAAGTCCACCCATTCCGCGACTTCTTTTCCTTTGAGTAACATTGCTCCCCAACAGGTGAAACATCTTCGAGCCGTTCTAAAGCTAGGTGCGATTGCCTTCTTTTTGATTGATATCGTGAAAACGAATGAAGTCTATTTGGTGCCTGCTACTTATATTTGTGACTTCTATGAACAAAAACCGCGCGGTTCTATTCCGTTATCGGAAATTCTCACACATGGTTATCGCGTTTTAGAGAAATACAACCCACGTTTGGATTATTTACCGATCTTAGACGAATACTTCTTCCAATAACGGCAATCATCCTTTAAGCCACAACGTTGGCATTCGGGATTTCTGGCATGGCAAATTTGTCTCCCAAAGGCAATCCAAGCATGGTGCATAAAAATCCATTTTTCCTTAGGGAAAGTCCGCTCAAGTTTCTTTTCGACAAGGGCTGGATCCATATTTTTCGTGGCGTATCCTAACCGCTCTGCCACCCGATGCACATGGGTATCTACTGGAAAGTAAGGGGCAAGCCCTTGTTCTAATAGAAAGACGCCCGCTGTTTTATTTCCCACGCCCGGCAAGGTAACGAGTTCTTCTTTCGTACTCGGTACTTGGCCATGATACTTTTCAACCAAAATCTTCGATAACATCGATAGATTCTTTGCTTTATTTTGATATAAGCCAAGCGAATGAAGATGATTTTTTAAGTCCTCTAATGGGGCGTTAGCCATGGCTTCGGGGGTAGGATAATCCTTGAAAAGACGAGGCGTAACGCGGTTTACGGAAGCATCGGTAGTTTGCGCCGAAAGCAAAATGGCGCATAGGCATTCAAAAGGATTTTGAAAATCCAGGCTCGTTGTTGCCGAAGCAAATTCCGTTTCAAAATAAGAGGCGATGAACGAATCTTTTTCTTTCATTTTGAACCTTTATCCCATAAAGAACGGGCGGCTTCTACCGTTTCTTGGACACTTTTGTCCCAGTGATCAGAGACGCCAGAAGCGCCTTCTAACTCAATATCGCTCTGTTTCCGACGATTGACTAAAGCGCGGTCCACAGCTTTAATGGTCTTTTTTCTCGTGGTTAAAGTATCCAGCAACGCATTACGGATTTCTTCTTCTGAAAAGCCAGAATCGAGCCATTCCGAAATATATTGGTTCTCAATCGGAGACAACGTGCGAGACCACTTCTCTTCAAAAAGACTGATAAGCGCTTGAGCTTGTTCTTGTTTTTTCGGGTTATCTTGGTCATACCCTTCTCGGGTTAAGGCGTCCGAGAATTCTTGACGGCACCGTTCTTTGAGGGGGCCTAAGGAAGTCGTCATTTTCTTGTCTTTGCCCGTTTCGTAGACCAAAAAGCCCTTCTTCATCAAAGAAGACATGATGCCGTCAATCTTGCTAGAGGAGAACGTCATTTTCAAAGAAAGCATGTCCGCGGTAATAAACGTATTGCCTTGTTCTAATAAGTGATCCAACATCAAAGAGACGGCTAATTCATCTTCCGACAAACCAAGTCTTGCATAAGAATCCAATAACAGGTATTGAAAGCTTACGGCATTCAGCATTGCGTTTCGAACCATAGGGGTACCCATCCTTTCTTTTTCTCTTCTTCGCATTTCGCGGGGTTTAATGTTTTGAGCAACGAATAATTACGTTTGATGGCGGCTTTGGTCTCGGGTTCTAATGAGAAAGACAGCTCGCGCGCGAACCGTTCGGCCCGGCAAATCCGTAATGGATCTTCTTGAATCCGTTTATCCGGATCCCCGATAAAACGAATGAGGTGGTTTTCTAAATCTTTTTTGCCGCCACAATAATCGAGCAAACGATAGTTCTCATCTAAATATAAGGCGTTAATCGTGAAGTCACGACGCGGATAATCGAGTTTGGGGTCTTTGACGAAGCGAACATAAGAAGGATGACGATGATCACGATATTCCCCTTCTTCTCGTAAAGTCGTGACATCAATCCAATGGCCTAACACTTTGACTTGGATGGAGCCAAAACGACGGAACGTATCTCTTGCTTCCGATAAATAAGGCAACATGTCTTCTGGCAAAGCATCCGTCACAAAATCCAAGTCTGAGAAAGGGCGGCCGAGTAACCAATCACGAACGCTGCCACCGACCACGTATAAAGAAAAGCCGTGGTCGCGATAAAGTTTTGCTAAAGTATCAAATTCAGGAAGACGTTGCATAAGAGAATCTTAGCACAAAGAAGGAATTCATTTGGGGACGAAGCAAAAGAAAACTAGATATACCAGCAAATAAAGGATACGGAATCAACCTGCCATCGCGCTTTTTCAGAACAGGTTGGACGAAAGGTCGCTTTTCGGCGTCCCGCAG
>CADAXQ010000026.1 GCA_902791935.1 uncultured Erysipelotrichaceae bacterium
AGTGACATCATTCTATAACGAATGTTAGTCGCGAACACCCTAGGGTGTTCCTCATGGTATGGATCCAGATAGAAATATCCTGATCTAAGTATAGAAAAAGCCTCCGACGATCCTTTTTAGGAGAGCCAGAGGCCATTATTTCTGGTGCGGGCAACAGGACTCGAACCTGCATGGTTTCCCAGCGTATCCTAAGTCTCGCATAGCTGTCAAAATCGCAAAGGGGTCGAAGTTGACGCACGACGGCGCGCATTCGCACAACCTGCTGGTCAAGGAGCTCGGCTTGGAGGACGATTGGTGCAAATTCATCCCGGGCGACAAGGAATACGAGGGCAAGATGAAGCTGATGAGCAATTGCTGCAACTACCTTAGGCACGCCTTCGAGTCCCACGCGGGCATCAAGTTCTCTAAATTGGAGGCCTACGCGAATTTCTTCATGTACCGCTGGTCGCACGTCAGAAAGCACGGTTTGAAAGCCACCATCGAATACTTGTTCGCGAGGGTTTGCGGAACGAAGAAGAGCGGATTGTCCGAGTCGCTTTTCTAAAAACTCTCGCTATTTGGGCATTTCGCATCCAACATTTGCTGGTATATCTAGAATTTTTCTGGTTTTCGCAAAGATCGTCTTGGCGTGATTTCTCTAATTTCGTAGGCGAACATTTGCTTTCGTGGCAGGTCTCATAAAACGATGGAAGAAAGAGAAAAGCGTGATATGGTTAAAAGAACATCATTCTCCTTTTGCGGAATCCGTCGAAAGAGAAACAGAGAAATCGCCATTTTCTAAGCCTTTTTGCGAAATTTGTGAAAGTCGAACCAGTTCGGCGAATTTTCCGTTTTTCTGCATTAAATCATCATAATTTCCTTCTTCTACGACCGCTCCGTTTTCCATGACCAAAATTCGATTGGCATTACGAATCGTGGAAAGGCGGTGGGCGACAACAAAGGTAGTTCGCGAAGAAACCAGGCGATTGATGGCTTGTTGGATGTGATATTCGGATACGTTGTCTAATGCGCTAGTCGCCTCATCAAGAATCAAAATCCGCGGTTGGCGAATCAATGCGCGGGCAATGCAAATGCGTTGCTTTTGACCTCCTGATAATTTGTCACCGCCTTCTCCTACTTTGGTATCTAATCCCTTTGGAAATTCTGGCAAGAACTCATCGACGGCCGCATCATGGACAGCCTGATTTAATTCTTCCTCACTCACGTTATCTAACCCATAAGTGATGTTTTCCCGCATCGTCCCATCAAACAAAATTGAGTTTTGCGGCACCACGGACAAAAAGTGGCGATAACGTTCCATCGAGATGTCTTTCATCGGCACATCATCGATTTTGATTTCGCCTTCCGTCGGTGAAAGCAAGCCAATCAAAAGGTTCATGATGGTCGATTTGCCTGAACCGGAAGACCCCACTAAAGCGATGCATTCTCCTGGTTTGACATGCAAATCAAAATCTTTGATTACGTCCTCTTGCCCGTCGGGATAGCGATAAAACACATGATCGAAATCCACTTTCCCTTGAATGGCAGGAAGATACGTGGTGCCGCCAGCGTATTCCATATCATCGGCTGTCATAAGCTCTGAAACAGAATTTACCGCTTCGCGACCTGCCATCAGTTGGGGATAGCAGTTCACCAAGGAAAGAACGGCGCCGTTAATCGATGCAAATAAGGACTGAAAGAGGACCACCTCGCCGATGGTTAATTTGCCTTTCAAGCAAAGAAAGACGCAGAAAAAAAGACACGCTCCTGCTAACAATTGGGAGATCACCCAGCTTAAGGAGCCGAAAAAGGCGTTGAAGCGGTCGACCTTGAGCCCAGAATCGGTAACCTTATCGATTTGTTTTTGAAGACGGATGGATTCCACGTTTTCAAGCCCGTGTGACTTGGTTAAAGTCATCATTTGAAGCATTGTTGTGAAAGCGGAAGACATGCCTTCGTTTTCAAACCGAAATTGGCGGTATGCGCTTTGAAACTTTTTTCGGAACAGCCAAACATTCAAAACGTTTAAGGGAACGATTGCCACAAAAAACAACGTTACTATGGGGCTTTTCCATAATGAGATTCCGACAGACACCAAAAGTCCGATGATGTTGGGCAGCAAAACCTGCACTATCGTCCGAAAATAAGTATCGATCCCATCGATGTCGCGCAAGAATTTCGATTGAATCTTTCCACCTTCGATTTCGCGGTGATACGTGATAGAAAGACGTTGCAACTTGCGAACGGCTGATTTTCTTAAGTTCGCGATGGTGCTTCGAAGCATGTTATCTTGCACATGCGCCTCCCAATAATGCATCGGGACGTTTTGCGCTAGAAACACAAAGAAGATGATGCCGTCAATAATCAATCGGTTTACATATCCTTCAGGTCTTGTTGTGGTGACATCGATTACATCCGAAGTCACAACGGGCAAAACCCAAAGAGGGCTAGCCTTAATGGTGTAAAGAATCACAATCAACAGGATTCGCCAAAAATCGTGTTTCACCACGCGACGCACCACACCACCTTTGCGTGGTTTTTTGTTATTGGAAGAGAGTTCACCGAAAAAATCTTCGTATTCAGGGACTTGATTATTTTTAGACCGTTTAGAATTCGTTGAATCTGTTAGACCCATCGTTTGTCTCCTTATTGGTACAGGGAGAATCAAACGTTCTTCCCTTTGTTTTTCACCATTGATCTTTTAGCGTTTGACCATATCTATATTTTTCTTTTCTGAAACCTTAGGTTCATTGTAACACTTAGAGGGGGACAATTATTGTTTTTCTTCTCTTTTTGGATTTGTTTCCCATCGACAGTGAAGATGTGTCCAAATCATCGTGATTGCAAAGAAATGACGTAAGGAAAAACAATTACGAAATGTCTACCAAAAGCGCACCGATTAACTTGCTTCCCGATAAAAAGGTGGACGCAAAAACCTGCTCCCGTTGAGCAAGGATTCTGATAAGAAACTCTTTCTTCGCGGCTTCTTCGCTCATCCAAGGGAGGAGGAATGAACCGCCATCAAAGACTCTGTCAAAGCAATCAACGTTTTTGCGCGTTTCGTGGCAAGAAAATGGAAATTTATTTTGAATCGATCACCATTTGCTATTTCTATCATGTTGCTTTCCTTTATTAAGCAAAGATTTCTTTACTTTATGAAGGACAATACGTCTTACGCTACACCCCCCTTCCAAATGGTTGGGTATCGGAAAAAATGATCTCTTGATCGTCTATTCCCATTCAAACCCTTGTCTACATTTCGTTTGTCATCAAGGATAATATCCACACGTCCCATTCATTAAGGTGACCTTTGTTATCCTGTCGACTAATTTGGCGAATCCATCAATTCAGATTTGAATTTCATTTCTTATAAACATCTCTCCTATGGCCGACTTTGATGACCAGGATAATCAATTCGTTATCTTTGATGAGACATAAAAGGCGATAATCTCCAATTCGATATCGCCATTGCCCGGCACGATTGGCCGTCAAGGGCTTGCCCAAAGACCTGGGGTCATCGGCAGACTCCAAATGCTTGCTAATCCATGCATTGATAAGTTTTTGGGTATATTTATCTAATTTTCCGAACTCTTTGAAAGCTTCGTCCGAAAAGAAAATGGCATATTTCTTCCCACTCATAGATCGTAGGTTTTTCGAAGCTCCTCAAGCGTATGGGTTTTGGGGTTTTCCTCGAATCTTTTCACTGCTTCGTCTATGTCGGCGAGGTCGAATTCGTCTTCGATTTTCTCGAGCAGCGCCTGTTTATAAGCTTCGGATAGGGATATTCCATGGATTTTCGCGTAGCTTTTGAAAAGTTCGGTCTCTTCATCGTTGGTTCTCACGGATGTTACGGGCATTGAGGTTTCCTCCTGACCACATTGTAGTTTTAGCTTACAATGTAGTCAATCAAAAAGAACAACTTACTCTGGCTCAAGAAACAAAAACCGCCGGACACAACCAGGGGAGTTTTCACTCGCTCGATGCTTTACATCGGCTCAAACAAAAAAGGTTTGATGCATGATCAAACCAATTTATCGCGTGGCGGAGGCGCCGAGATTTGAACTCGGGCTAGGGGATATGCCCCTACTAACAGGTTAGCAACCTGCCCCCTTCGGCCTCTTGGGTACACCTCCGTGCATGGATAAATATACACTAAAACGAAATCAGGCGCATTAGTTTTTCGGAAAAGTTGTGTTTCCGATGAAATAAAGGCGCCTCTATCGTTATTTTCCTAGTGAATCCAGATGGTTTTGATCTCAAAAGGCCCAAAATGAAGGTTATTCGGATCCACCACGTCAATCGGATCTTCTAGGCCGGTTACCAAGGTGGCAGAAGCATAAGAGGCAGGAATACTTAGCCGGCAATCAGCCGGTTTGCCATAACGTTCATAAAGACGAACAATCAAACCGGTGCCGTTATAAGCATTCTTGAAGCAAGAAACCTTAATGGCAGGATTCGAGACCAGAATGGTATTCTTCGGCGACTCCGCATGGCGGAAGCAAAGGAACGGCATCTGGAATAAGTTCGCTTCTTCATCCACTTGGGAATCCTCAAATGGCTTCGCGTGAACGTATAGCGCATAATCGTAGGAGGTTGGATGTTGATCCATGTGAGGGCAAGGATAATTGGCGCTCCGAAGTAACGTAAGCTCCACTTTTCCTTCTTTCGCATAGAAACCGCCTTTCGTATGGTTAAAGAAGGCAACACCGCTATTCTCATTGGATAAGTCAAACCATTTATAGGCCGAAATTTCAAATTGAGCACGATGGTGAGCCGTATCGTTTAAGGTCGAGCGTTCTTGATAACCAAATGGGGTATCGCAACGGACGACGGGTGGCATATTTCGTAAGGCAAAGCAGGCTTTGACCATATAGTTGTCGTCTTTCCAATCCATGTCGTGATGGAAACGGATGATGCGGGAATCATCATCAATTGTGACCGTTTCCGTCAAATGAGAGTGTTGGAAGGCGTACTCGCTGACAATCTCGGTGATGGGGCCATAACGTTTCGCATGGCGTGCCCGTAAATCCATATAGACTTCCGGTTGATTGCGGTAATTTTCATCGATGTTCCAGTTCGCGTAATCTAAGTCTAAGCCATCACGGTACACACGGATGCGGTTGCCATATCCATCGAGGATATCCTGGCCATTTTCGCGGTCGATGATGCTTTTGAATGACCCATCGGCAGCAAAACGGATGGTAAACCGTTTGGTCGCAAATTCCATGAGCGATAGGAACTTACGGCCCTTATAATGAGTGGCTTCGTTCGTTTCGCCGTTTGCCGGTAAGTCAAACGCGTAATATTGGTTCCCCACTTTTTCGTAATGTTTTGTGGCCAAAGGAGTGAAATTTCGAATATAGTCGCCACGTTTATAGTGTGGGTCATACGATTCTTCCGAAGCTTCGAAGAGAATATTGTCAAGCTCTTTGTCAAGCACCGTATAACGGGCCAACGCTTCATCATAGATTCGTTGGATGGAAGAACCAGGCAAAATATCATGGAATTGATAAAGCAACACTTCTTTCCAGATGGCATCCAATTGTTTATCGAATGTCGTAATGCCTTTTTCGGCCAAATAGATTTCTACGACTCGTAACTTCTCTTCCATCTGCCGATTCTTTTGTTTGGCTTCCGACTGAGAGGTATAAGTTCCTTGGTGATTCTCTAAGTAAAGTTCGCCCACATAAGTCGGGAGGCCCTTTTCTTTCGAAAGGTCACGGAAGAAATCAATGACGTGCGTGTTCTTGAAGACTGGCAAGTCTAAGGTGTGTTCCAAGTAAGGAAGGCGCGAGACATCCAGTTCGCTTGGTCCGCCGCCACCATCGCCAGCACCATAGACGAATAGGCTATAACCGACAGCAGGATTATGCTTTTCGATGTACTCCAAATCGCTTGGAAGCGTACGTCCCACATAATCGTTTTGTGCGATTAAGCACTGCGTGACGACTTCGGAGCCATCTAGTCCTTTCCAATGGAAGAACTGATACGGGAAGATCGTGTCATGACACCAATGGATTTTGGAAGTGAAGAAATAAGATTGATTCGTGGCTTTTAAGACTTCGGGCAAGGCGGGAATAAAGCCAAAATCATCGGGTAACCAGCCAACTTCGGTATAGTGGCCAAAATGTTCTAGCCAATATTTTTGGCCATAAAGCATTTGGCGCATCAAGGCTTCTTCCCCGATGTTATTTAAGTCATGTTCGACCCAGCCACCACCTAAGATTTCAATCCGACCTGCTTGGACATAGGCTTGTAATTTGGCAAAGAGTTCTGGCGCTTCTTCTTCAATCCAGGCCACTTGCTGGGCTTGCGAAATCGAATACGTGAACGTCGGATCGCGGTCTAAAAGATATAATGCGTTCGAAATGGTGCGGACAGCTTTCCGTTTCGTTTCGCGAATCGGCCACAACCAGCCTAAATCGAGATGGGAATGCCCAACGGCGTAAATCTGGAATTTCGAAGTGGAAGTTTGGCGAAGTAGCGGCCGAAGAATATCCATGGCTTTTTCATAACGATCGGGCCAATGATAAAGATAAAGGTCACGGACTTGGCAAAGGCCCTGATAGATATCGTCATAATGCTCCGCATCCATCGGAGCATTCACGAAATAATCCATCAAGACTTCGACTTGGGATAGCACTTCGCAAGTTTCGGGATTTTGTAGCACCAACGAGGCATCACGAAGAATGCCTGGGCATTCCTCGTATTGATAGGCGCTATTGTCGCCGCCATCTAGCCAAAGATCAACTTTGCCATCTTCCACTAAGTCTTTTAACGGATAATGCCGTTTTAATCGGAAATTTAAGGGGCCA
Organism: uncultured Erysipelotrichaceae bacterium; assembly: GCA_902791935.1. GTDB lineage: Bacteria > Bacillota_I > Bacilli_A > RFN20 > CAG-826 > UBA4951. The sequence goes on from CADAXQ010000026.1 coordinate 6,795, forward strand.
GAAAAACCAAGGCTGCCATTGGAGAATCCTTTTAAAGGATGCCCTTCCTTGTCATAAAGAAGCGCTTCGCCTCCCATGACAAAGCTAAGATAAAGATGTTCTAAATCTGTTCCGGAAGGGACTTTGCCCGTCAGATGGAACCAGGCGCAGGGGAATTCCCCTTTGGACCATTTCTCCCCTTTTTTCAGAGTATGAGGGAATAATCCTTTGCGTTTCGCGAAAGGAACTGGCTCTTTCGTCCGATGGTAACTCACATGAAGTAGGCAAACTGGCGCATACGCTTCTGAAATTAACGACGTATCGATCCAATGAAACAACTGACGTTTGGCTTCCGCATAACGGAATGGGTTATCTTTGAATTCATCCATGAGGTTTTATTCCCCTTATGCAATCACAAAAATGATTATATCTACATTTGCTTGCTTTTCCTATTTCAGAATGGATGCGCTTACCAAAGAAACCACTTTTAAAAGTGGTTACAATAATGCCATGACGCGTTTTTGGTCCCGTTTCAAACAGTTCTTCGATCCGATTGACTTAACGGTCGGAAATTCCAAAAAAGACATTCTCCGCTTCAGTTTGCCCATCTTCCTATCGACATTCTTCCAAAGCATCTACACGTTGGTGGATACGATTGTCTGTGGCCAAACGCTCGATGAACCCTCGATTGCCGCGGTTACAAACACCACCACCATCGTGTTTTTGTTCTTCCAATTCGCGTTTGGTTGTAGTTCTGGTTTCTCCGTGGTCCTTTCGAAACGCATGGGCGAAAAAGATATGGCAGGCGTGCGGAAAAGCATTGCGACCCAATGGTTTCTCACCGCGATTATCATTTTGATTTTATCGGTCGGGGGCGTATTTGCCTTGCCACTACTTTTGCAAGCGATTGGGATCCACCCAAGCGATACCGATCCAGCGATGGCGGCTGAGTACCAGGCCGCGTTAACGTATCTCACCATCATTGTGGGTGGCTTATTTTCTCAATTGGTCTATAACTTAGCCGTTTCTTGTTTACGGGCCTATGGCGATTCGTTTACACCCTTTTTGTTCTTGCTGTTGTCGACGGCCTTGAATGTCGGATTAGACTGCTTATTCTTAATGGTGTTCCATTGGGGCGTTGCCGGTGCTGCCTGGGCCACGGTGATTGCCCAAGCGTTAGCTGGCATTGCTTCTTGGATTTATTTCTTCGTGCATAACCCCGTGCTCCGTTTTCATAAAGAAGACTGGAAGATTCGTTGGAAAGATTGTTATGAACACTTAAGAGATGGGCTTCCGTTAGCGTTTAATTTCTCAATTCTTTCGATTGGTATCATCGTGATGTCGGGATCAATTATCGCCTTTGACCGCCGGCCTGACGGCACGATGGATCCCCAAATGCCTGTGCAAATTGGTTATGGGGTGGCTTGTAAGCTATTTAACCTTTTTACGGGGCTACAACAATCCTTAGGCCTAGCCATGATGTCTTATATGGCAGAAAACCTGGGGGCGGGGAACCGGAAACGGATTCAAGAAGGATTCCGTTTTAGCTTTTTCTTTGGCTTCTTATTGACCGTCGGCATCAATGTCGTCGGCCTCTTGCTTTGCATCCATGGCGCCTATCAATACCTTTTCTTGAACGTTGAAGCCATCACATCGAAATCCATCGAAGCGGGGAATGCCTATCTTTATTTGGCATTGCCCACCTCGATGATCTTGATGTGGCTCTTCTTGTTCCGTAACGAACTACAGGGATTAGAAAAACCATTGTTCCCGTTCTTAGCTGGCATCGCCGAGCTTATCGCGCGTGTGCTAATCTGTTTATTCTTGCCTTCTTTTATTAATGGAGGAGCCGTATCGACGGACAGTTCAGTGTGGGCGTTATTAGGTGCCTATGCCGGAGACCCTGGTGCCTGGCTTCTTGCTTCTTTAACGATGGTTATTCCTTGTATTCGTGCCGTATATCCGAAGAAAACAAAAGAATTAACGAGCATTAAGTAACGGTAAACACACAAAATGGATTCATCATTTTCCTCCTGAATTTTCATAAAATTTAAAAAATTCAGGAGATGTTTTGATTCATCAAAACAAGCTATTGTCTGAGTTGCAAAAGTCCTCTTGCATCGTTTTTTATCGCGAGATCCGTCTTTCTGTCACTGTACCCAATGGCTTTTTCCGTGCAAAAAATAGGATTTGTTTTTAGGGAAGGATGGCTATAAAACCACTTCTGCTAATCATCGTTTGAACGCTGAATTTACGTTTTTTGCGCGTTAGGCCCGAAATAAATCCTCTAACGTAATCACATATGGGAAATCAGAGCTATAAGGATTTTTCTTCAACCCATAAGTGCAAATCAATACGAATTGAAGGCTTCTTTTCGAAGGAAGGACGGAGCGAAGGGCGTTTTTCCGATCTGCTAAAACCAAATGATAGTCTTTGTCCACTTCGAATTCTCCTTCGACAAATTTGATCTCACAGGCATCACAGACGTTGTCCGCTCTCTCGAGAAGCAAATCAATCTGGCTACCGCGGTCTTCATCATTCCCTTTCTTTGCCCATAACGAAGCCGATGTGCTAACGCCCGATATACCTAAAGCGGATTTGATTTGCTGGATGTGATGAAAACAAACGTTTTCGAAGGCCAGCCCACGCCAGGCATATCCTTTGGGAGAAGAAGAGATTTTCAGCCATGCGCCATCACCGACGGTTGTTCTTGTATCCACGAAAGTTAAATAGAAAAGGCAAAAAGGGTCGATGAGTTTATAAAGCGGTTCCCGCTTCGCTTCTCCAAAAGAGACATAACGAAGAATAAAATCCCCAGCCTCCAAAGCTTTTAAACGGTTGGTGAGGGTTCCGCCTTTGTTCCAATGCAGCGCTTTGCAAATTTCTTCTTGTGTCAATCCGCGTCTTTTCTTCGCCAAGGTGCGAACCAATTGTTCCATCTCTTCCGGTTGGGAAAAGAGAGAAGAGAACAAACGTGAGAATTCTCCCGCTAGCGGGGCTTGCTTGGAGAAAAACATTTCATCCAGATTCTGAGAAAGCGACAATTTCGAACTGAGATAATTCCAATAATAAGGGATGCCTCCTAACGCCATATAGCAACAAGCCAAATCATAATCCGACCAATCGATCCCGAGGGACAAAGCGTATTCTTTGCATTCTTCCAAAGAGAAGGGGGCAAGCGGAATCTGTCTCGTTACGCGATCATAGAGCCCGCCATGATTGTTGACAATCTTATTCATCATCCACGAGGTGGAGGAACCACAGAGAATGACCATGAGGTTCCCTTTTTTATTCCCATAGAGGTTATAGAAAGAGTCAAAGGCAGCGAGGAAGGAAGATTTTGGTGTATCCATCCACTGAATTTCATCCAAAAACACCAGGAGCCGTTTCTCTGTTTTCTGATCGAGGACCTTTTCCATATCGTCAAAAGCCTCCCACCAATCTTTTGGTTTATTCCCTTGAAAACCTTCCTTCACCAAAGAACGATAGAACGCTTCCAATTGAGCGGGAAGCAAGGACTTGTCATCTTGCTTGTCCCCTTGTTCGATTTCTAGAGGAGAAATACCGGAATGGGAAAAAGAGATTTTTCCGCGGAATGTCTCGTTCACCAAATAAGTCTTTCCAACTCTTCTTCTGCCATAGATGGCCACCAATTGAAGGTTGCCTCTGTCATAAAGGTCCCACAGGATTTCTTGTTCTCTTTTTCTTCCGATCATGCATTTCTCTCCTTAACCATATTATATCAAAGGATAAATTATTTTCAGCGCTGAAACGATATTTTTATGTTTCGACGCTGGATATAAGATAATTCATCATTATTAAAACGATTATTCAATCATAATTAAATTTAGAAAATTAAGTGTTTATCAATATTTTCAAATATAAAATGACAAACTATAAAATAGCAAAAAGTGAAATTACATTTTTTTGTATACTCAGCGCTGAAGCATCATTTTTTCGTTTCAGCGCTGGATATAGACATATTTCAAAGTGAAAAAATACTTTTTTTAAAGAGAAATCACAAGTACCAATCCAAGGCAAAAATTGGCACGCAAAGGAAATCATCATCTTTTTTCACATCACCTTCGTATACGACAATCCCCTCCCCAATTCTCGCTTGAAATGTCGCTTTGAACTTCTTCAAAGAGCCGAAATGCAAAGCTAGGCTTGATTTCACTTCAATAGGAGTGATTTTCCGATTTCGAATCATTAAGAAATCAATCTCCATGACCGTCTTACGAGTGTTTTTATCCCTTTTCTCGTAGAAAAACAGATCCGTATATCCTTTTGTGCGCAAAACCTGTGCCACGTAATTCTCCATGAACATTCCTTCGTTGACGTGCAATTTGTCGTAAACCACTGATTTTAAGAATTGCTCATCCTCTTCTGGCCTCATGAACGAAAGGGAGTAAAGCAATCCAGTATCGATAAAATAGGCTTTTAGGTCCTCACCGCTTTTCGTCAGATTTGGAAGAGGAGAAGGGTCGGACGTGTTGTAACAAGGGTTAACGATGTCGGCATTGATAAGCCAATCAAAAGCAGATCCATATTCTCTAGCGCGTGCATTTTTGTTGATATGGGCGAGTTTAAAACGTTTATCGTGATTGGATAATTCACTCGGTATCAGATTATAGATAGAAGTCAAATAGCCGGGGTTGACGTTCTTCTGTCTTTTGAAATCGTCTGCATATAGGGCAAGGATGCCGTCTTTCTCTTTTTCAGCCTTAGCAAAACTACCTGTTTTCAAAAAAGTAGAAACGGCCTTTGGCATGCCGCCCACCAATAAATATTCACGAAATAGGCGATAAATTGTTTGATAAGCGGCACCAAAACTCTTTTTTGCAGCGATGCATTTGGCAATATAGTCGGATACATCTTGCCTGCCTGCGGCTTGAAGATATTCTTTAAAAGTGATGGGGTTCACTTCTATTCTTACTTCTTCGCTGGGAAGAAGATATTCTTCATCGTTTTCTTCTTTCTTAACGATGGAAGCCAAAGAGCCGGTTTCCAAAATATCGTATCGTCCGTCGAGAAGTAAAGTCTTAATGGCCTGACGAGCCGGTTTAAACAATTGAATTTCATCAAGGATAATCAGCGACTCTCCTTCGTAGAGCTTTTTGTTGTAACGGATAGAGAGTTGATCATAGAAGCCATCAAGATCTTCTAATGAATTTCGGAAAAGGTCTTTTGTCTCTTCGCTCGCGCTGTCAAAGGAAATTTTAAGAAAGGACTTATATTCTTTGTGCGCAAATTCTAAGGCGAGGGCAGATTTACCGACACGTCTCGCTCCTTGCAGAAACAGGCACTTGTGATCGCGAGCATCTTCTTTCTTCCACTTCAATAATTTGGAATATACGTCTCTTTCGATGTAATGACCGTACTCAAGTGCAATTTCGTACTCGTCTTTCCTTTCCATAAGCCTCATCCTCCACGGAAGTCATAAGCGATAGCAGGGTCATTCGTCACGAAACTTCCATCAATTTTTTATGATTTTACCACGAATGCGCATACTTAAAAACCGTGTTTTACCACAAATGCGCCATGTTTATATAAGCGTTTTACCACGAATACGCCATGTTTATATAAGCGTTTTACCACGAATGCGCCATGTTTATCAGTGCCATATGTTGCATAGTTCATTCAGATTATCTGCATATAAATTAACAAAAATTATGCATATTTCATTTTTCTTAATGCATAAAATATTGTAAAATATATGCAGTAATATAGGAGACGAGGCAGATGAGAAAATTCGATTATTCTTTCCTTAAAAACGGCTACATTCCAGCAGATTTAGCTAACCTGCTTGCTGGTATTTATTCTTTAAAAACATCCGACGCAATCAGAAAGTCTCATTTTATGACGGTTTATACGGAACTAGAGAAAATTGCGAAAGTACAATCTATTAAAGGAAGTAACGCCATCGAAGGTATCGTTACGACGGACGAGAGAATTAATGCGATCGTGAATCAAAATAGCGCACCTTTAAACCATAATGAACAAGAAATCGCCGGATACCGCGATGCTCTAAATATCGTTCATGCTTCTTATCAGAGCTTAAATGTGAACGAAGAAACGATATTGTTGTTACATAAAATCATGCTTCAAACTGCCAAACCTCAAGTTGCTGGACGTTATAAAACGGAAGATAACGTCATTATGGAAATTAGAAATGATGGAACAAGACACATTCGCTTTCGGCCAACACCCGCCAGCGAAACAAAAGCAGCGATGGAACAACTATTATTGGCATATGTAGACGCCAGAGACGAAGCTAGCGTTAATTTACTTCTCTTGATTCCCTGTGTGATCTTGGACTTTTTATGTATCCACCCGTTCAGCGACGGCAATGGTAGAATGTCGCGATTACTTTCCCTGCTCCTTTTATATAAGGCAGGCTTCGACGCCGGGAAATATATTTCCTTTGAAGAGCAAATCAACAAAAATAAAGGCTTCTATTATGAAGCGTTAAGAAAATCGTCTTTGCGTTGGGAAGACAATAAAAACGATTACTTCTATTTTGTTGGCAATTTCTTAGTGACCTTGCTTTCTTGCTATCAAGAGTTAGACAAAAGATTTGCGACGGTAAATTCCAAAAAAATCAACAAAACGAGTCGAATCGAAGCTACCGTTCTTAATTCGTTAGTGCCCATTTCTAAGAAAGAAATATGCCAGATATTACCTGATATTTCCGTCACCACCATCGAAGCGGTGCTCACGCAAATGGTAAAAGACGGCAAGATTGTGAAACTCGGCAGCGGTATTCAAACGAAATATTATCGGAAATAGGACGAGTACCCTAAGAATCCTCAATGAAAGAACGCAACCTGTAACGAAGGAATGGAGAAGAAAAGAATTAACAACAAAGTTCCTAATCCAATTCGATAATAACCAAATCCCGTGAAGGTGTGCTTCTTTAATAGTTTTAAGAAGAAACGAACCACCACCATGGAAATCGCAAACGCGACAGCCATGCCTACCACGATTAAACCGACTTGTAGGCCCGTTAACCCTACGGCTGTTCCTTGATGGACATGAACGCCATATTGAATGCCTTTGATGAGGGAACCACCAAGCATAGCAGGAATTGAAAGATAGAATGAGAACTTTGCCGAGGTTTCGCGGTCCATCGACAACAACAAGGCAGCACAGATCGTAATACCGCTTCTTGAAGTGCCGGGAATTAAAGCTAACATCTGAGCTAAACCGATCCAGATGGCCATGCGGTACGTCACCGCCTTAACCTCGTGTACGCGGAATAAGTCACGCTTCGTCGGGTCTTCTTCTGCTTCTAACTTCGTGGCTTTCCGTTTCAACGCATATTCCAGCACAATAAAGAAAATGCCATAGACGATTAACGTAATCGCAACGGTAAGATAGCCATAAAGATGCTCGTCAAGCCAATCTCCAAACACCCCGCCGACAATGCCAGCCGGTATGGAAGCAATCAAGATTTTTAGCCATGTCTTCCAGATTTCTTTCTTTTCTTCTTTGCTTTTGGACACTCCGAAGGGCCAAAGTTCGCGGAAGAACGTAATCACCACAGCCAAAATGGCACCGAGCTGGATAATGACCAAATAGAAGTTAAAGAAGTCTTTGCCTTGGGTTTCGGAAAATCCCCAAAAGCTTTCGAGGATAATCATATGGCCCGTCGAAGAGATTGGTAACCATTCCGTGATGCCTTCCACGAGGCCAAAGACGATGCTTTTTAAAAACTCTAAAAACGTTTCCATAAGAGAACGTCACCTATTCTATTCGTTTCGTCTTATCCCTACCACCATCAATGCGATAACGATACCATGTCCCCGTTAAAATAGATGCGGTTCCGTTTGCAGTCGCTGGCGCGAATCGCTTTCAAAAGATAAGCCTTTCTCGTTGCGTTCAATGTCATATAGCCAAAACGTAACGAGACTTGCTTCGCTAAATCATCTAGACTCATACTGCCTTGTTCTTCTAAGATATCAGCCGCACAGTTTGAGATTTCGGCAAACGGAATATCCGTCATTAAACGACCGCTGCTATTGGTCTCATCTAAACGGTAGTTCCGGTAGGATTGCTCATCCCAATGATTCGTCGCATAGAACGTCGTGGTTCCTTGTAAGAATGTTTTGATTTGATTCGGAATCAGTTGTCCTAACGCGCGGTCCATGGAGTCTTTGACCTTGGAGCCGATGCGGGTAAGTTGTTTAGCTTCGCGTAAACGTAAATTCAATAAATCCCGAGAAATCGGCTGTTCATGCAAAATCACGTCGTAGAGAAAAACCCGCAAGTCATCCTCACTACCATCTTTCGGCGCTTGGTATTCTCCTTTGGTATAAGGCAGCGAATTCTTGGCAACGACTAATGTCTTCTTCACAAATAACGGCGTGGGCTGATGAATAAGCGAAGAAGTTGCCTCGGGGTTTTGCTTGCTTTCGTTAATCGCCTGCACAATTTCTTTGAGTAACTCTTCTTTGTGGTCTAAATATTCAACGGAGTATAAACGGAATAGACGCCAGCCTAAACGTTCGAGCACACGCGGTTCGTTCACGTGACGGTCCACGCAAGGCGTAGACGCAAAAGAAGCATTGTCGCAAAGGATGCCTAAAACATAATGGTCGGGGTCTTCAGGTAACGCCACTGCCACGTCGATTTTGAACGTGGATTCTCCTAACGATTCTTGCACGATATAGCCAAGATGTCTTAAGTCTTCCGCGAGATAAGGCCCTACACCACGGTCGGCATCAGCCGTTTCATGGAAAGCGTTCTTGGTCAAGCGATCAATGCCATATTTGGCATAGGTCAAGAAGTCCCGTAACATAGCGGCCCCTTCGTTTTTGGCCCGTTCGGCTCGGATTTCTTCGGGCTCAATCGAAGCAAAAACCACCATTTCTTCACGGGAACGAGAAACGGCGACATTTAATCGTCTTTCCCCTTTTTGCAACGACAACGGACCGAAATTCAAAGAGAACGTCCCGTTTTTGTCTGGACCATACGTCACGGAGAACAAGATGACATCCCGTTCATCGCCTTGGACGTTTTCAAGGTTCTTCACAAAGATTTTCTCTCCCCCGGGTTCTAACGGAAGATCGGGATGTTGAGCCAATTCTTTGTCTAACATGTCTTCGATTAAGTTCTGTTGCGCTTCATTGAACGTCACCACTCCAATCGAACGAGAACGAAGATCTTTGCTTTGTAATCGTTTTAAGATTTCTTTGACGACTTCTTTCGCTTCTTGGCGGTTCGTTCCTCTCCCGCGTTCATAGGTGCCCTTGACGTTACGGAACGTCACGGAATGTTTTTCGTCTTTCGGCGAGGGGAACGTTAGCAAAGAATTCTCATAGAATCGGTTATTCGAGAATGCGATCAAGGATTCGTGACGAGAACGATAATGCCAAAGTAGATGTCTACGCGGTAACCCTAAAACAATGGCGTCGTCTAATAACGATTCCAAATCTTCTTGTAACGAGGCAAACGAAGCAAAACCGTCATCGTCATTCGCCCCAATGCTGCTCGTAAAGAACGAAGTTGGCGGCATCTGTTCTTCATCGCCCGCAATGATGACGCTCTTGGCGCGAGCAATCGCGCCGACGGCTTCGGAAGTGGGGATTTGAGAAGCTTCATCGAAAATCACGACATCGAAGTGATACGTACCATAGTCAAGATATTGCGCCACGGTTAACGGAGACATCATAAAGCACGGCGTCAAATTCTGAATTAACGGGGCATAGTTTTGGAAAATCGTCCGTAACGAAACGCCACGTCCGCCATTTTTGGCCAGTTTGGCTAACTCATGGGCAGCGGTTGAGGGGGCGAAGTTTTCGGCGCCTTGGGGGATAGCCGAAGAGACTTTTGCCGCTGTTTCTTCTAAGACTAATCCCGTATATTCCGCGATATCTTTTTGATATAAAGCCACTTCTTTTTCGACATCGTTGTGGCTTAAACGGCCAAGGCCATTCTTGGCTAGGCTATAAGATAAAATAGAAGACGCCACGGAATGCTCATAGTAAGACCCGAGATCCTTTTCTTTGACTTTGCCTTGGAGATAAGGGGCCAAGAATTCCAATGGCAATAAGGAGCTTAAGGTATCGAGCTTAGCCAAAAGACTGCTCCACTCGGCTAAGCGGCCGATCGCGCCTAAGGCATCACGGAGTTTGCCCCCTAATAACGCAAAGTAAGACGGATCATCCGGATATTCGTCTAAACGGAACGTGTAAAGTTTTTCGAGGCTTTCTTTTGCTTTTTGGTATTGTTCCCAATCCGACAAGAATTTCGAAGGCAGATTAGCGAATAAACTTCCTTGGTCAAAGTCAAGCAAGGAGGCAACAAAGCTCTTCTGCTTCTCCGGATAGAACGTCATGGAAGCGATGGCTTTGGCAAGGCCAAGCGTAGCTTCAAACGAAGCGCTCCATTCTTCGGCATCGGCAAAACGATTGAACGGATGACGACGTAACACAAACACCGCATAAGGATCTAACCGACTCCGCTCTTGGAGTTTCGCTTCATAGAGGCAAAGCAAATCAATCGTGGTCGTTAAGCCGTCTTTGCGGTACGCATCTTTGGTTTTCGCGTATGGTTTAAGGCGGTTTTGCAGGGCTTTTTTTGCTTTATGACGGGCGAAGAAAGACATGGCTTCCGCTTTTTCCCATTCGGATTTTAATGATTCGCCCGAGAGAGAAAGGATTCCATCTTGATAAGAAAGCAACAGCTTTTCTTTGGTCTCTAAAATCTCTTTTTCCGCTGCAAAAGCCGCACGGATTTCTTTTTCATGGCTTAAGAAAGACGGATCTTCTAAGCATTCATTCCATAACGGCGTGCCTTCTCGAAGTAACGTTAACGCGGTCGCGTAGGCAGAAAGATTCGCTTTGCTTTCTGGTAGTTCCCCTTTCTTGTGACATAAGTTATAACCATCGAGTTCCAGTTGTTTTACCAAGGGCAATAAATGGTCTAGTTCATCCTTTACCGCCGAACGGTACGCCATGGAATAATCACGGGACTCGAAACCGACAAACGGAGAAGCGCGGTAACCGCCAAAAGAGGCGGCACTTTCGGCGACGTCATGAAGCGCTTCTTCAATCGTTTGGTTCTTATTCTCATCTAATCCGATTAAGAAGTCATAAGAGAACGAATAAGACGGCACCACTTCAGGGGTGGATAACGAAAGCAAGATGGCTTCATAAGGCGAACGGAAGAATTCTTTCCGGCCATGAAGTTCCCCTAACGTTTGATTTAACGATTTACGCCGTTCTTGAATGTTCTTCGAAACTTCCTCGTAACGTTCATCGCTGTCGGTGGGGCCACGTCGGAGTAATGAAGCATACGTCTCTAAAATCTTGGACTTTGGTTCTTGTAAATTCGCGAATTCTAACGCGAATTGACCTAAAGATAAGGCGTCTAGTCTTCGTTTCACGACATCTAAGGCCACTTCTTTTTCCGCGACGAAAAGGACTTTCTTTCCGTGCGCAAGGAAGTTCACGATCATATTCGCAATCGTTTGGGACTTCCCTGTGCCTGGTGGCCCATCCAAAATGAAAGATTGCCCTGCTTCGGCATCTAAAACAGCCCGAATCTGAGAAGAGTCAGCTGGCAAAGGAAGCGCGCAATCCGCGGGATTGAGTCTATCGTCTAGCGAAAGATTCGTTTCTTTCAGAGAAGGAATCTCCTCCCCACTCACAAAACTTTGGACAATGGGATGCTTCAAGATGGCATCCTTATTGTTCTTTAAATCGCTCCACATCACGAAGTGAGAGAAGCTAAATAACGACAAAACCGATGGATCTTCAAGTAACGCCCAATTCTTCATGGGGGCGATGATTTGACGGATTTCATTATAGATAAGCCGCAAATCCACCTGACCTTCTTGCGTTTTTGGTAGTTCGATTAACCGATTGAAGTCGAGATGGAATGTCTGCCTAAAATACTCGAATGCCGTTCGGTTTAACGTTAAGGAATCCCAATCATAGGTTAAAGGATAGGACGAGCCAACTTTGCGGCGTGGCATGGTGACGGGCAACAAAAGTACTGGGCAATATAAGGCACCCGTACCCCTGGTGGCGCTCGCTTCGGTATCAAACCAACGGATTAAACCAAGCGTTAAGAACAAAGGGTTACAACCGCTTTCTTCGAGGGCCGTGTTGCTTTTCCGGGATAAGGATTTTAAGGCATCGATCTTTGGCCCTGCTTTCACATAACCAAATAAGGTATTCTGGGCATAGCCGTTTTGGATTTGTAAACTTTGCGGAGAATGCACGAAAGACGGAACCACGCCTAACGCTTCGGGATGAAGCTCTTCAGAAGAATATTCAGCAAAGTTCACTTTCTCGCGTTTGGCAAGGAAAGCGAAATACGTTTCGGGATCATCGACCATCACTTGAACGGTATTCGCGCGGAATTTCAGGTTAATTAAGCGATTGCCCAAACTTAAATCTAATAATTTATCTTCCCAATAGTCGTAACGGGTTTTGTTTCCCGTATAGTTCTCTGGCAAGAAACGATGGTCTTCGGGATTGACTTTCTGGAGTTCGGGACCGCTCGATTCAACGCTTGGCATCGTGAACGTGATGCTGCCGTCTTTTTCTAGACGGGGCGAAGGAATCGGGCGGATCCAGTTCGCGCGACAAGCAGCAATATCGAGCCCATAAACAAAGCTCTTGCCGTCTTCTAACGTTTGATAGGCTTGGTTTTTTGCGGTCATGAAATTCGTGTCTTGCCCATCGACTGCTAACGTGGTTTCTACTGGGGCAAAACTGTCATAGCCTTTGCTTGCGGCATTTAAGAAGACTTGGCTATTCTCTTCTAACGGCGAGGCTAAATTATCGTCTTTTAACCAAGCCCCCGCCATCGCATGCGTCTTTAACATCAAAATGACGGGATGGAGTCCGATGGCTTCATAAATCGAGGCGAATAACAAGCTTAAGTCCAAGCAATTACCCATGCGGTCTTGAATGACGGAACGGGGCAGACGAATCCGTTGGAAGAATTTCTCATAAGACGAACCCATAATCGCATAACGGATTCGCACTTCTTTCACGGCTTCAAAGACGGCATCCATGTCTTCTAACACGCGGTTGGGATCATGGGAAAGATAACCGCTAAACGAAGGATCGCCGTATTTTTGTTTTCGGATGTCGGCCGCTTTCTTCACGACTTCTTGTACGAAAGGATCGTTTGGCGTTACATACGAGGCCAAAATCTCTTCAACACGGTCTTGGGAAGCACTTTCTTCAATGGGACACAAGCGAAAATTCACGGCGTTGACGGCAAGCATTTTGCCCTTGGAGGACGTTAAGGTTGCCCGAATCGAACCTGCCATAGAATCAGAAATCGCATAAAGTGCCTTCGGATCTAAGAAAATCGAGAATCGATTCACGAACGTAGCCCTTGAACCATGTTCCACCACGCCCAAATGAATATCAGCAATAGTTAACGAATCGGGCACACACGAAAAATGTAACGTCACGTCATGCAAATCCTGATCCGTAAAGTTTTGAATCGTCACGGAACGAAGAAATGAAAACGAGTTGCTTTCTAATGAATGGGTTGCTTCTTTTTTAAGCAACTCCGCCTGATAATTCACATAATTGACAAGTTTCCCTGCATCGAGGGTAAGCGCGACACCGCTTTTGATTTGAGCCATGGGTTCATTATAGCAAAAATCGTCCCTTCCTTAAGGAAGAAACGACTGGTTTTTGAAACAAAAAAGCCGCCAGGAAGAATCCATGCGGCTTTTGGAAAATCGGAATCAATAAGCGCGGGCGAAGTAGGCGACAATCTTTGCTGGTTTGCCACAGATTGGGCAACGAAGTGTTGTGTCTTCATTCAAGCGAGAGGCAATGCAACGGGCAGTCGCACCATTTGTCGCGGCCTTGATCGCAAGCTCACATTCCGCTTCGCCACAATAGGCCATGCGGCAGAATCCGCCTTTTTCGTTCAAGACGCGGTTCATTTCTTCAATGGAACTCACATCGGTGATGTGGTTTTCAAGGTTTTCTTTCGCCTTTTGATACATCGAAATATGAATGTCATGGAGTAAGCCCGGAATCTTCTCGGCTAATCCTTCTAACGGCACTAACGTCTTTTCACCATTGACCCGTTCCGTTAACATCGCTTGGCCTTTCGCTAAGTCACGTGGACCGATTTCAATCCGAAGTGGCACGCCTTTCATCTCATATTGGGCGAACTTCCAGCCCGGCGTATGGTTGTCATCGGCATCGAGTTTGACCCGAATGCCTTTGGCTTTCAGCTCTTCATTTAGTTTCTTGCAGGCATCAAGCACGCCTTCGGCATCTTGCCGAATCGGAACGATGACGACTTGAATCGGGGCAACATAGGGCGGCAAAACCAAGCCGTTGTCATCCCCATGAACCATGATGATGGCGCCAAGTAAGCGCGTCGAAACGCCCCAAGAAGTTTGATGCGGCGTCTCTAAGGCGTTATTGCGGCCCAAGAATTGAATGCCATACGCTTTGGCAAAGCCTTGCCCTAAATAATGGGAAGTGCCCGATTGCAACGCTTTTCCATCGTGCATCAAAGCTTCCAAAGAATAGGTGGCTACAGCACCGGCAAACTTTTCGTGTTCGGTCTTTTCGCCCGTTAAGAACGGAATGGCGAGCAAATCACGGCCACATTCGTTATAGACCTGTTGCATGGCTAAGGCATTCTCTCTCGCTTCTTCTTCCGTTTCGAATAAGCAGTGCCCTTCTTGCCAAAGGAATTCCGAACCGCGTAAGAACGGACGAGTCGTCTTTTCCCAACGGACAACAGAGCACCACTGGTTGTAACGAATCGGCAAATCGCGGTACGAAGAAATCCGTTTCTTAAAGAGCTCAGAGAAGACGATTTCCGAAGTGGGACGGATGATTAACGGATCCGCTAACGTTTGTCCGCCACCAATCGTGGCCACTAAGCATTCGGGAGCAAAGCCCTCGACGTGCTCCTTCTCTTTGGCCATCAACGATTGAGGAATGACCATCGGAAGATAGACGTTCTCCGCACCGTTTTCTTTGAAACGACGGTTCAAATACGCCTGGATTTCTTCCCAGATGGCATAGCTATAGGGCAAATAATCGATAAAGCCTTTGACGGAATAGTAATCCATCAAATCAGCTTTGCGGCACACATCGGTGTACCATTTCGCAAAGTCAACATCACGCGAAGTAATCGCATCATTTTTCTTGTCCATATCAAATTCGGTTTCCTTTCATTTCTTTTAACCGCAATTCATCTTTCTCTTTTAGCGGCACAAAGCCCGGTGCATAAGGCCCAAAGACATCGGAGGCGACATACTCGATGCCAGAGCCAACGACCAATTCTATGGCATTCCAGTCCTCTAAGTTAATCCCCACGATGATCTTTTTATACTTTAATAGCCGTTCCACCAAAGCATGGAGTTGCGAACGGATGGCGGCGTCCATCCGTTTCGCGTTCGTATCGCCGTTTCCAAAATCCACGAAGAACATATCCATGTTTTTCAGCAAGATATCATCGCTATTTAACGATTTTCCCTTGACGCATAGCCCTAAGCTAAAGCCAGCTTCGTGCACTTCTTTTAATAAGGCAATCGTGTTATCCGCGCCCATGGAACGGACGCCGGCGATCAAGTTGTCCTCATCGATTAAGAAGACGATATTCGCGTCTTTGGCACCTCTTAAGTTTCCGAAGATGGCAGGAATGGTGCTGCATTCGCTTAACAATATCGGGTAAATCAGTCGTTGAGACTTTAATTGGCGTTCGCTTGAGAACCGCGAAACAATGACTTTGGCCAAATAGCCATACAGGTTCCGTTGGTCTTTGGCGCGAATCGCGTAGTTCTTTAATTCTTCAATTGAGCCAAACGAGGTCTTATCGGCATCGGGCACCGCTTTTGCCATATAGCCAAGCACGGAATGACGGGAAACGCCATAAATTGGACGGAAGAAGAATTCAATGCGTTTATCATTGATGATCTTATCGACTTCACTCCGATACTTGCTGGTGTCGAACGCGGAATAATCATCAAATCCGCGTTTATAGAACGACAAGGCGGCTGAGGTATCATAGGCATTCAAAACAGTGCGTTTTGAAGATTCGATAATGGCATCCGGGTCGCCATAGGCGTCGCGATTCGAGACAATGCCGGCTTTGATGATATAGTTTTTTGGATCAATGCCTTTGTTTTTTGAGGTTAATAACGTGGTAATCCCATTGACGGCACGTAAGGCGTAGGCAGTAGCTTCTTCATTGTCATTCATGTCGAGGTTAGAAACGATGTATTCGTTATCGGCCACTTTTAAGAGTTTGGTATTGCCCGACAGATAATGATCGAGTGCCGAACGGAACTTAAAGCAAACGGAACGGGGAACGGAGTTGTCGTAACCTTCGGCTTTCTTCCGACGTAACGCAAAGCAGAACGTCGTGCCATTTTCCGAACCATTTTCTTTGAGCGCAGTCGCGAAATCTTTCTCATTCACGTACGGATGTTCGATTAACGTCACTTTCTTTGGCCCTTCTTGTAACAGGTAGCTTTCTAAGTGAACCATGCCGTGCGTCGGGTCTGCTTTCGTTAACTTTAAATAAGAAGGACAAGGTTTTTTCGAACGGCGCACCATCACGTTCGCTTGTAAGAAATCCGTCGTTTGTTTGCCTGAAAGGATATTGTCCACCCAGTTTCGAACTTTGACTTGGTCTTCTGGCGCAAAGCCGGTATAAAAGTCTTCTAACTTGCAATTCCGCTTTGTGGCAATGCGTTCCAAATCAAAAAACATCACGCTGTCTTTTTGGGCATCGATCCGGAAAACACGGGCACCGCTCGCCCGATAGGCCACTTCATGACGGAAATGCTCATCATTAACTCGCGATAGAATATAGGTCACAATCAGGATGACGATGGTGACAAGTGCCAATAACAAAATGAAGTAGGGCAAAATATCGCTCCAGCTCCCATCCGTAATCGTTTGTATCCTGAAGAAACCAATCATAGAAAAACACACGGCAAAATGCCGTGTTTTATCTTATCACATCTCTTCCTTCGTTCCAAAGAGAACGAACGAGAAAACGCTAACCGAAACGCCCTGTGATATAACGCTCGGTCTTTTCGTTCGAGGGACGAGAGAATAACGTCTCGGTTTTGTTCGTTTCCACCAAGTCGCCCAACAAGAAGAAAGAAGTATAGTCCGCAATACGGGCCACTTGTTGTAAGTTATGGGTCACAATGACGATGGTGTAACGTTCTTTCAAACTCATCACCAATTCTTCGATTTTCTTCGTAGAAATAGGATCTAAGGCGGATGTGGGTTCGTCCATGAGTAAGACTTCTGGCGACATGGCTAGGGCTCTAGCGATGCAAAGCCGCTGTTGTTGGCCACCAGAAAGCGCCATCCCATTGGTTTTCAAACGATCTTTCACTTCGTCCCAAAGCGCGGCCTCACGCAAAGAACGTTCTACCAATTCGTTCAAATGGGTCCGATTATGGATGCCTTGACAACGTGGGCCATAGCAAATGTTATCGTAAATGCTCATTGGAAATGGGTTAGGCTGTTGAAAGACCATGCCGACTTTTGTCCTTAAAAGAATGGGATTCACCGATTGGATATCGGTGCCGTGATAAAGGATCTGGCCGTCAATTTTGCAGTCATCGATCAAATCGTTCATTCGATTTAAGCAACGCAAGAAAGTAGACTTGCCACAACCCGACGGCCCAATCAACGCCGTAACACAATGTTCATACAAATCCACATTGATGTCGTGAAGCGCTTGCTTCTTGCCATAATAAAGATTCAGATGACGAATGGCAAAAATTGTCTGCATCAATTCATTTTGTTCCGATTTTAAGGAATCCATCGTTATTTTCCTTTCTGCTTCTTTTGCACGGAAAGCGATAATAATTTGACGGTCAAAGAAAGAAGCAAAATGACAAACAAAATCAAAATACTAACCGCGCAACTGGCACCATAATTCATGGTCTCTCCGCTCATTAATGTCCAGATATGAACGGCCAATGTAGCTGAGCCTTGCGTTGGAATAATGACGTCTTTTATCGCAGTTCCGGAGGTATAGACCAAAGCGGCGCTTTCTCCAATCACGCGCCCTACGCCAAGCAAGGCAGAAGTCAAAATCCCTGGCAAGGCATTTGGCAAAATAATCTTAAATACCGTCTGAGTTTGGCTGGCACCCAAAGCCAAAGACGCTTGCGATTGTCTTAAAGGAATCGCCCGAATGGATTCTTCTGTCGACTTGATGATGATTGGAAGAATCATACAGGCCATGGTTAAAGATCCGGTAATCAAGTTCCCACTGCTGCCACTTCCGGCGGCGATAGGCAAGAAAACGATGCCACCCACTAAGCCAAAGATAATCGAAGGAATGCCGGAAATCATGTCTATCGCATTTCTCAAAGTGCGAGTAATTGCATTGTTTTTTGCATAAACCCCTAGATAAATGGCGCCACCAATGCCAAGAGGCAAAGCAAATAACAAAGTGAAAAGAATCATCCACAAGGTCGAAATTAAGGAACCGCGGATTCCCCCACCGCCCACATTCACAGTCATATTCTTGACGAAGTTATATTTTCGAAAATTCGCCGCCATATTTTCTGCGCCTTTATTCCCAGAGACAATTTTGATTTCGTTTTCGGCAGGAGAATCGCATAAAGTGACGACCGTAATCATCTCTCCGACTTTGGGACGAAAAACTTCCCCGGTGTTGCTATCGATCCAAGACGTGGTATTGCTATAAGGATCGACATAACTAAGGCGGACAATCGGATTTCCTTCTGTTGTGGCCGAATCCGTAAAAGCTAGACCCCAGTTTTCTGCGAAATATTCGCCATCTTTCGCTTGATAGGTAAAGGTATTGGTGGTTTCGGTAATGACTTGATTCGTGGTGACGCTTGTTAATGTGGCATTATAGTCGCCAACGATAAAAGCTGCCGATAAAGTATTCCAGCCTTTGGAAAAGACAAACACCAAAATGGCGATTAAGGCAAGCAAAGAAAAACTCGAAAAAAGATAAGTCGAACCGTCAGCCAAAAAGTCTTTCATACGCCGCTTTCGTTCGATCTTTTTGCTCTCTTTAGCATCGAACAAGGAAAGGTTTTCGTTCATTGCTTTTTCTCCTTTTTTGCCTTATGTTTTTGCCAGCTTTTGCGGAATGAAGAAATCGCAGCCAACGTTCTTTTTTTCATCACTTTTCCGATCCGCGCTATAAAGAAAGGCGGAGGATTCACTTCAGAAAGGTGATTTTTGACATCGTTCAAAATGACATTGGTCATTAAAATTAACAACATTAATACCATTCCGGCAGAGAAACGAATGTCATAGTTCATGGAACCGGGAACGGCCTCCCCGATGGCAAGTAACATTTCGGAAGTTAAAGTCACTGTAGGAGCAAAAGGATTCCAAGTGATTCCTTGGATCGGCGAACCACAAACCATAGAGATGGCGGTTGCTTCGCCTAAAGCACGGCCAACGCCTAAAATAATGCCGGCAAAAATGCCGGATTTTGCAGCACGAAGACAAATTTTAAAATTCGTTTGCGTGCGACTGGCGCCCAAAGCCAAAGAGCCTTCCATTTGTTCTTTATGCACGCCATCTAAAGCCGTCACAGAAACGGAGATCACAGTCGGGATCACCATTAAAGTCAAAACAATAGCCCCAGAAAGCAAAGAAACGCCGCTGGCGGATTTTGCTCCCCAAGCTCTCGCCCAGGCGCGGATCAAAGGAACGATGACGCCCATCCCGAAAACACCGAAGATAACTGATGGGATCGCGGAAAGCAAATCGACGCCGCTTTTTAAAATCAATGCCAAAGGTTTAGGCGCAATTTTTGAGATAAACAATGCCGTTAAGACGCTAGTAGGAACGGCTAAGATAATCGTATAAAGATTGAGAATCAAAGAATTTACGATTAAGTGGCCGATGCCATAAAGATAATGATGCGTTTCAAAATCGAATCTGTTGTTGTAACGAATCCCACTCCAAAAATAAGAAAAACTGGCTGTCCCTTCCGCTAAACTTCCGTCCGCTAAGGTTTCGCGATAAGAATGAAAGAATGGCTTTAATCCGCGCACGATGATAAAACCTAAAGCAACCACGATAACCGAGGCGCAAAGAACGGTTAAAAAAAGAAAAACCCAGCGGGAAAATCGATCGATCCGTTTCTTTTGATCCGCGTGATGAGAAGCGTTTTGCTCCATGGTTTTGACTATGTTCTCCGATATGGTCTTCATGACGGGGAAAGCAGGCCCCGTTAGGGCCTGCCCTACTTTCCTTTCCAAAAAAGAAGATTATTTGATGTCAGCCCAAGTGGTGATGGTGCCATCCTTGCTATAGATATTCTTTGCTTGATCGGCGGTGATATTCGCCAAATCATTTTTCTGGTTCACGCCGACAACAATGCCATCGGTGCAAACTTTTCCAAAGGTTCCTTCGGCTAACGGTTCACTCGAAGAGAATTCGCGACTGGCATAGGCGACATCGAAATCGCGGTTGGCGCCTTGCGTGCCTTTATAGGCATCGCCAGAGCCTTTGTGGTTATGTTCGGCGACAAAGTTGCCCGCTCTCTTGCTAAAATCAGCACTTAACGCTTTGGCCACTTTTTCGCAAGAGGTTGATCCGCCGAATCGAATGGTGATTTTCGAATGATCGTCTTCAATTCCGGGATAATTTCCTTTGATGTCATTCCACTTTTTCACGTCGCTAGGAACTTTCACAATGCCATCGGCACCAACGATATCGGCAATACCTTCAGAAGTGGTCATAAAGGCAATGAAGGCCGAGATGATGGTCCATTTAGTGGCATCTTCATCTTCTTGTTTTTGCGTGCAGTAATTGAAGTTACGGCTCAGTTTGTAGCTGCCATCTAAAATGGCATCTTCTGTGGCTTTAACTCCTTCAAAGTTCAAGACTTTGACGCCTTGTTTTTCAGCATCCGGTACAGAAGAAAAGGAGAAATAGCCAATGCCATATTCGTCCGCGGCAATTTTGCCAATCATATCGCCGTTTGAGGAAACGGTTTGGACTTTGGCTTTGAAGAGGCTGTCATCATTTTTGGCTTTTTCAATGCCGATTTTGGTCATAAAGCCATCGCGGGTTCCTGAGGTGGTATCACGAGTGTAAGCCTGAATGGCTTGGGCGTGATCAAAGGAGGCTTGTTCCGTGCAACCGACGAGGGCACCCATGAGGAGCAAGCTCGGAAGAAGTTTCCGAAGGTTTTTCGTTTTCATGTTTTCTTTTTCCTTTTTACGTTTTCCATTCAACCATGTCGAAATTTTGTTAACGACCAAAGGAATGAGAAAACTTTGTCAAAAATTTGTAAAACTCTATAGTGCACGTGAGGGATAAATCAGCATCAGGATTGGTATAATATCGGCGCCACACTAAACTGTGGCGCAATTTTATTGAAAGAGCCTTTT
>CADAXQ010000027.1 GCA_902791935.1 uncultured Erysipelotrichaceae bacterium
AGGTACTGGAGGCCAAGGCTTCCGGCCATTGTGCAGAACAAATAAGGGGTGTGGCTAAAAGGCGTTCCGCTTGTGTCCACTTTTTCTTGACTAGTGCACAGGGATGTCGAGTTTTTTGTCACCGGCAATCCATTTGGCCCATTCTCCTTGGTAGCATTCCTTTCGGAAGTCCAGGATGTCTCTAAGACATTGGGCGGCTTTTTCGAAATGTTCTAGAAGTCCTCCTAATTCTTGATGGCTCACCTCCAAAGAAGCTTGATAAACTTCGTCGGACGCCTGTAGCAAATTCTCCCAATAAAAGGCGGCATAGACCCATTTTTGTTGAAAAGCAGCGGGAGCGACCGAGTATTGCTTTAATACTTGAAAACCCATCCGTGCTTTCTTTGCGTTTTTGAGACTCGCTTGAATGGATTTCCCAAACCAATCCCAGGCAGCAACATCGTTTAATTTGTCTAAGAATGGGCGACGCAGATACCAGCAAAGGAACCCATCGCTTAAGGCACAAACTGGGAAGGAAAGTTTTTCTTTCGTATAAGCATAATAAGAGAAGTCATTGCTTTCACAATATTTTTGGTAATAGCCATCATCGATTGGCCCGAAGGAACGATAGTAATAGGATAAAGCATCTAAGAAGTCTTTTTGCTCGGAAGCCCCGGCAAAGAGAGAGGCCGCATACTCTTTTTCTTCTTGTTCTCGGTCAAAAGCGCTCCCTTGGAAAGCCATCTTTGCTGTAAGCATGGCTGAAAAAGAGAATTCTTTGACATTAGCCACGTTCCAAATGAGATATTCCCCTCGTCCTTTCTGAAGAGAGAGGGTGTGACAATATTCGGCCTTTTGAGGATCAGTTCCTTCTAAAAGATGGTTTCCCGTGTTCCAATAAGCAAGATGAAGATAGGCTCCAGCGGGGTTGGGCAAACTCTTTTTCAAAAAGAAATCACTCCCAAACATTTGACTGATGCCAATGTCGGCGTAGACCAAAATCGTGTCGTTTGAAGGGGGAAGCAATGCCCCTTTTTCCAAAAGAGAGGCACCTTCCATCCAAAGCGTGAGGGATGTGAGGGGGTTTTCACGATATTTCGACAAGATGGCGTATTGTTCTTTCATGGCTTCCGAGATGATTTCGCCCCACTGCTCAATGCTGTAATGCCGACCTTCGTCTTCTTTCCAAACTGGCTGATCCGTTCCTCCCCGTAGACCCAGTTGCGAGATAACCCGTGGGTAAACGGACCATTTCTTGGCGTAATCATCCCACGCGGATAACAACCCTTCCTTGTTCTTTAAATAAGAGAACTCAGGGGAAATCCCGTGTTTTTTCGCATAAGCCTCGAAGGAGTTCTTAGAAAGTCCCAAAGGTTCAATGTGATGCTGCGATAGGTAGAAACCACGGGAAGAGGCAAGATCTAATAGCGCTTTCTCATCGGGATTCTCAATATTAAGAAGCGAAGAGGGAATGATGAGATTGATTTTATTTCGAAGGGCGGTTTCTAAGACCTTATCTAATAATTCAGGTGAAATCACCTTTTGGTAAAAACGATATTGGATCGGTCGCGTGCCTTTGTGAGAGAAATTTTCGAGCAAGTCCTCGTCGTTGAGGAACCAACCACGATACTTCGAGGCAGGGTGCTCTCTAACGAGTTTGTCTTGAAGAGAAAGCGTTTCTACTTTTTGAGGATTAAAGCCATTGAATTCTTTGAAAGGGGAAATACCAAGTTCTTGCTCAGAAAAAGAATAGATGGCCCACATGAGACCAAGATCATCCGAACCAGAAAGCATGATGCCTTGAGAAGTAATGCGGTAAACATATTCTTCAGGATGCGTAAATAGGAAAAGGCCAAGCCCGATTTGAATGTCAGCCGCTTCAGGATGTTGGACCCTAAAGACAGAAAAGCCGAGTAACTCCAAATCGGAGGATAGATCCTGGACTGCCAGAGCGACATCCAGGAAGCCCTGCTCCTTCACATAGATATGGATGGGCTGCTTTGTAGAAAGAAGGTATCCCATGCAACTTTATTGTCTCATGGAAAGAATGTAAGCGCTTGCGCTGACAGGATATGAATTTGTCTTTTTTTAAACTAAATAATAAAATTATGACATGATTGATAAACGTTTTCCCAAAGTGGATTTTCTTGGCAGCGAATCCTATCGGATTTTGGCTGGCTTAGCAGCCGTTCGTATGGCAAACGATCTCGATCCTCATGCCCATACCCATGACTTTTGGGAGTTCTGGATTCAAAGAGAGGGGACGTGTTTTCAAATTCTTAACGGAAATAAACGTCTGATGGAACCAGGCGACTTCGTTTTGGTTCGACCTAGCGACCGTCACAGCTTCACCTCCACCGCAAAAGAGAACGGGAGTCATATCACTTTTGCACTCAATTCAGAGTTTCTCCGAACTTATTGCGATTTTTTAAATCAATCTCTCTACGAAAAACTGATCTCTGAACCAGAAATCGATGCCTCTATGAATGGCAGCCAACTTGAAGAGTTTTCTCGGCTCTGCGTGCTTTTTCTCTCATCGCTTGGGAAGCCTGACCGGAAGGAATATCTGGCCAAGCGGCTCATGGCGTTCACCCTTGGCATCGTACTCTCTTCCTATGACGCAAAAGAGAATCGTTACCCGTCATGGTTGAATGACTTAATTTATGAGGCCAACCAGCCGAAAAACCTATCTTCTTTTCCTTCGGATATCGCGAAGAAATTCCCCTACAGTTATCAATATGTTTTGCGCACCTTCAAGAAATACACAGGCAAAACTCTAATTGCCTACATGAATGACATTAAAATGGCCAATGCAGCCGAAAGGCTTTTGACGGAAAACATCTCTTTGCTTGAGTTATCCAACTCTTTAGGTTTCTCTAGCGAGTCCTACTTCAACCACCTCTTCAAGAAAACATATGGGGTATCCCCGCGGGAATACGTGAAGAGGCAGAGACTTGGGATGAAGCAAATCAACGAGACCGAAAACCAAAAATAGTCCAAAGATACGCGATTAACGCAATGTTTTTCGTAAATTTATGAAAATTGGGCTCTGTTTTACATGTCTACTGATAAGTTACTTGTCCCCGAAGACCCCGCAATGCCATTTCCCATATGCTTCCTTGACGTCGAAGGGCATTGCTTTCGGCTTCGATGAGACGCCCCGGAACCTCGCGAGCCATGTCTCGAATTCCGACATGAGCCCGTTGACCTCGTTCATTGTCTCGCCGTCTTCGTTCGAATGGCCCGCGATCCCTTGATTTGGTTTGGCGGGACTATTCTACCTCAAAAGGGCGTTCTATCAGTAGACATGTAAAACAGAGCCAATTTCTTACAAAGGCCAAAGATACCATATAGAGGCTTATAATAAAAAATACGTTATTGGTCTTTTTGAAACGAAAGAATATCGAATCAAAGAGTGGGTTGAGGTTGTGGGTGTTTCTGATGACGACGCTTATAACAAACTAATGAATGAACCATTGTTCGACGGTGAAGCGTTAAAAGACATCATTGACAAAATCGAGTGGCTTGAAGGGTAACTGGATACGTATAAAACGGGTAAAACGTCGATTACCCGTTTTTTGTTCTTTGGCGAATTTACCTGCTCTTCTTTCGTAAGAATTTTAGATACAATGGATTCACAAGGAGGAAACACTATGCCTTATTCCGTGAGATTCACTCCAGAGGAAGAGCGTCTCGTCAAAAGCTACTGCGCCGTCCACGGTCGCTCGATTTTCGACGCGCTTCGGCGCGCCATCCTTGAGGACATCGAGGACGAATTCGACATTGCCGAGGCTGAGGAAGCGATAAAGAAATTCGAGGCCGACCCTGTGACAATCCCTTGGGAACGGGTGAAGAAAGACCTCGACCTATGAGTTAGAGCGTCAGCATGTCGCCCGAGGCCGAGAAGCAGTTCTCGAAGTTTGATCGGTACATGAAGCGGATCATCGCCTCCTGGATCGACAAGCACCTCAAGAACTGCGAAGACCCAAGGCCACAGGCAAGCCATTGAACGCTAATCTGGCTGGCCTTTAGAGATACCGCATCGGCGACTATAGAATGATCGCCGAGATCAGAGACAACGAGATCGTCATTCTCATCGTCAAGATTGGACACCGCAGGGAGGTATGACCCCCTGCTTTTCTTTTTGCTTGATCAGAACAAACTCAGTTGCTCATAGCCGGAGGTCGACGATGGCCGCGGAAAGGTAGAAACCCGACACGCTCAATCATCGCTTTAAGCCAAAGCGGCTCTGCCAAAAAAAGACACTTCTTAGAACGTTATCCCAATGCGATCATCGATGAATTTTATAGCGATTCCTTAACGGATAAGCCTTTGGCCTTAATGACGAAAAAAGCATTCTTAGTCAAAGGAAATGCCTTCTTAGATTGGCCGTTTCAAAAGAAATCAAAATATAATGTCCCGTTTTTCTTCGTCCGGCCCAATATGGAATATTTTGCCTGTGCCGTTTGGCAAAATCGCAACATAATCGAAGTCCGATTCTCTTTGGAAGAAGCAATGCCGTTTTTGAAAATCATATTGGTTTTTGCTTGCTCCTAAAGGCATGCTTGTTTGGTCTACTCCCCCATAGCCTTGTCTAGAGATATAACGCACGCCATGCGTTGTGACATCTTGAAAGAAGTGAGAATCCCCGCATAGATAAAGCAGTGTTTTACATGATAAAGTAGACGAGAAATCGTACGTTTGCTGTTCCACTTCAACGATTCTTTTTTGGCTAAAACCTTCTACCACTAAGCGCAATAAATCAATGTGGTCACGATGATCATTTTCCTCATCTTTCGATCCCAACCAATTTCCGCTTGGATCAATGTCGCGATGGGAAAGGAAAATCACGTGATGCGTGGCGACATTTTTTAAAGACGTCGCCAGCCAATGCAGTTGACGATAACTCACAAAGAAATCTTTTCGGTTACCCTCGGTGGTATTCAGAAAAAACAAGGTGATGTCTTTATCTTGGTCTTCATATTTGCCATATCCACCGCCGCATTCCTCATCAAAAACAATGGTGCCTTTTCCGCGTGACTTCGTTAAAAAATCATCGTTGAAGAAATGATTGAGCGCGTGATTTGAAAACGCGTTTTGTCCATAGTCATGGTTGCCTTTAAGCCAAACAAATGGTTCCAAGAATTGTTGCATGCCTTCTTTTGTTTTGTTTAAAACAAATGTCTCTTGGGCGAGGTTTTGTCCGCAATCTAAGCCAAGGTCTCCTCCATTGACCAGCAAATGAGCGGGAAGAGTCTTTGCAGCATCAAACAGAAAATCATATTGTTGATAGTTTTTGTTCCCACCAGTATGAACGTCAGTAATAAAAAAGAAAGTAAAAGCCTCTTTTTTTGGATCGAAGGCCTCATAACGCCTTTTGGCATCTTGAATATGCTTTGCGATTTTCGGTGGCAGCATCTTAGTTCTTTTGTCCTTGCAATTGCCGGCGGAATTGCGTCGGCGTCATCCCAAAATAATCATGGAACACCACGGTAAACTGGCAAGAGCCTGAATACCCATTTTCTATGGCGACATCAAAAATGGACATATCCGTAGTCAATAATAAATTACGTGCGTGATCCATTTTCTCCCGTAACAAGAACTCCGAAGGCAACAATCCATAATGTTTTTTGAACAAGCGATTTAACGAAGCTCTAGAATAATTCATTTTGTCACATAAATCTTGCACTTTAAGCCCGTATAAAGGATGCTCGCGTTGAATTTCTTGTAAGCTTCGCTCGAATTTGGAGGTTGGCTTTTGGCCTTCTGGATTTGCTTGAATCTCGAGCAGTTCTGAAAGGATATGAAACAACAAACTTTCAAAAGAAGTCTGAGTTTTAGCTCGCTTCTCTTCACTCACAAAATCCGCATTTCGCGCCGCCGATTCAAAGTGAAGAAGCAATTCTTCTTTCCCGTGTATAACCCGGGAAAAAGAAGGTAGCCACGACAATAAATCCGATTTCGTCTTTCCACAAATTTCTTCAAAATGCTTTGCTCTCACGAGGAAGTTGATATATCGAAGCTTCCCATTCCCTAGTTTTTTGATTGCATGGCAATCCGAAGGCAAGCCGATTAAAACATCCCCTTTTGCCGCAATGATTTTTTGAGAATTGATGAAGTTAGCAACCTCGCCGTCAACCATCATCGTGAATTCATAAAAGTCAACATGAGAATGCTCCACTGGATAATCAAAAGTATTGATATGAAACAAGAAGTTAATCGAATTTAAATCTCCACCCAGCTTTAAAAGAGGGTTGCTCGTATCAAAATAAATCTGCTCCGCCTCGTTCGTACTTCTCATCGTTCTCATCATTAACCCTTTACCCCACCTTCATCGATGTTGCTCATAATTTTCTTGCGGAAAGCCATAAAGAGAATAAAAATCGGGATGAAAACCGCAATGCCGCTGGCGATTTGAATCGTCGGCAATTTCCCACCATTTTGGATCGGGTAATTGGCTAAAGCGAATAAACCAAGTGCCAAAGTCGGTTGGTCTGGGAAGAATAGATAAGGAACTTGATAATCGTTCCAATAGGAAATAAATAATAGCAAGAATATGGTCCAAAATAACGGAGCAATAATCGGAAGATAAATCGAAGTGTAAACGTGGAAGTGCCCTGCTCCATCAATGGAGGCGCTTTCCGCATAGTCGCGCGGCACTCGAGAGAAGGCAGCGCGAAAAATGAAATAATAGACATTATTAAAAGCGCATTTCATCACAAAAGCACCGAGAATGTTGTCGTACAAATGTAAGAAATGCATGACTTGTAATAAAGAAGCGGTATTACCGACGACGGGCATAATCAAGGTAACTAAGACAATCGAGTCAATGATTTTGGAAAGTGGTGAAGGGTATCTTGCGCTGATATAAGCCATCGTCACCGTAGTGAAAGTTTGCACGAAGGCGCACCCACCCGCATAAACAAGCGAATAAAGAAACATCACATCAACACCGACGTAATGGGGATTTGGATCAAAAATATTTTGCACTTCAATCACCATTTGATACCAAATTTCGGTGAAATTGGAAAAGGTCCACTGCCCGGGCGCAGGAAACGCAAGCGCGTCCATATCAAAAGCGTCGCTCGTTTTAAACGCAGACATCAAGGCCCAAAGTAACAAAAAGACCAAACCAAAAGAGAACAACGTAAGCAACGCCAATAAAATACCGGAAAACCAGCTGAAATCTTTTTTATTGCTATGAACGAGCATCATCGTTTACTCCTCCTTCGGCCCCAGTTTGTGAAGCAACCATTTGGCGCCAAAAGTCAAAGGTGTTGCGATGACGGTCGACAATAATCCGAAAGCGCTAGCGATCGGATAATTCATCATGTTTTCGCTTCCTTTCCCTTTGGTAAGCAAAGTCCATTGATAATAGCCAATCGTAAAGATTTCTCCCGGTGCACTATTGCCATAGAAAGAGAACAAATATGCTTGGTTGGTGACCACGGCGGCGATACAAATCACAGCAAGAGAAACAATCGTTCCCCAACAACTTGGCAATGCCACATGCAAAAAGATACAAAATTCGCTTGCCCCATCGATTTTGGCAGCCTCCACGCTAGGTTTCGAAATCGCCGACATCGCATTCACATATAAGAGGATTTGTCCCGAAAACGAAATGAAAACGTAGAAAATCATCAAGGCTACCAGTCCACGGCTTGGATCATTAAAAACGCCAAGAATTAAAATCTCGTTGAACCATTTCTCCGCTAAAGCGGGGACGACGGCTTCGACAAAATCTTTGAAGAAAATCACAAAGACCATGCTGCAGATAACGCTTGGCATGAATAACAATGTCTTAAAGAGTTCAGCAAAGGGACGTTTGAGGTAAATGTAGTAGGCAAACATCACGCCAAGAGGAATGATAATGAACAAATCCAAAGCCAAGAAAATCGCACTGTTAGCTAAGGAAATTAACATCGTCTTTTCTTGCGCAAAGAGCGAAAAAATGGTTTTGAAATTTTGCCAGCCAACCCACTCTTCTACCAATCCGCCTTCTTGCGTGATATAGAGGGAACGGAAAGCCAAAAGAACGGAATTAAAATTAACGATAATATAAAAGACGAAAAATTGAAGCAAAGGGAGAAACGCCATCGCAAAATAAAACGGAACACCTTTGGTGGATAGCTTTCTCCATTTCGCAGTCAAAGACTTCTTATTGAAAGTTAAAGTGTCGCGCTCCATAATGCTTCTCAAGATTTTTGGACGCTGCTCCAGCTGGATTTAAAGTATTGATTGATTCTTAAGAAATGCTGTTCCGGCGTGACGCTGGTGTTCTTTGCGAAATAGAACATCGGATTGTTGTCGGCATCAACTGAGCCAACGCCAAATGGCCAGTGACGGTAGCCTAGTAGCGTCGCATTCTTAGCGGTGACGTTATTGGCTGGGCGGAAGTCAAAGACGTAAGAATGGTCGGAGAAGAAGGTATCGTAGACGGATTTGCCATAAGTCGACATGTGAGAAAGCGTTTCTTCCGTCAAATCGTATTTCTTTAAATTCCGTACCATATCGGTATAGCGAGTAAAAGTGTTCAGCGATTCCTGATTGTGAAGGAAAGACACAAAAGCTTTCGCGGCTGGCAAAACGGCAGGATCGCAATTCTTGTTGATGAAAATCATAGAATCACGTTCCGAAACAAGAATGTTTTTGCCCCCAATTTGTTCCTTGGTTGGGAAGGGCATCGGCAAGAGCGCGAATTTCTTGCTTAGCCGATCGTTTTCATCTTTGTAGTTATCGTTTGCTTCTGCGTTCCACCAAGTGCCTTCAATATTCATGGCGATATCGTTTTTGATCAGGCCTTTCTCTTTTCCACAAATGAAATATTTCTGAGCCGTAAGATGATCAAAGGAACTAGAAAAGGATTTGGAATAATAGTTTTTCGTATCTCCGACGATTAATTTCGCCAGTTTTAAAGCGTCTAACAATCCTTTATGCTGATGCAATTGATAGGCATTATTGGGAGTGATATCTAAAGAAGAAAGCAAATGATGCCCACCGGTGCTGTCGTTAACAAAACCACCGTCCGCGCTTAATTCATAAAGATCTTTGCCTTCGCCTTGCCATGACATCATGAGTTTGGATTGATTCACGCCGATAGCGGTGCAATAAGCGCTAAGCAACGCGGAAATCAAATAACCGGTTTCATAACCATTCCAAATAAAGGGAGTAACTTGCGATCCGCCTTCTTTCATGAATGTCAGCAAAGCATGGAAATCGGCATATGTTGCAGGCAATCCATCGTCAGAAGTTCCTTTGATGCCGTCAGGGCCGGCAGATTTCGCGTCGCTAGATTTACTCACGAACAAAGAACTGACTTCTCTCGCGTCGTCTAAGTCCGTCACATCATCGCCGCTTTTTCCTTCCGCGAAATAGAAATTATTTTTTTCGAAAACGGACTGATTGTAACTTATCGAACAGGCAGAAGAGAAGAAAGGCAAGCCGTAATAGGACGGGTTTTCCTTTGTTCCCAAGTTATAGAAAGCCTCTCCTTCCGGCGTCAGTAAATCTGCGATAGTCTTCTCTTCCGTTGCCGACGGACCATCTTGGATTGGTGAAGTCACCACATCGGTGATATCGGCCAAAACATTCTGTGCTTTGAAATTAAGATAGTCGCTAGATTCCATTAAGTACACTTGATTGGTGTCTTGAGGGATATTCGCGGCAACGATATCTCTTTTATTGAAAGAGTCGACAATTTGAACGCCTTTCTTGCCCTCTTCAAAGGAATAATCTTTGTATTTTTCTTCAAAAGAAGCGACCACGTGATCAATCCATTCGCGACGCAAACCCCCATTGGTGTATTTCACGTGCAATTGGGTCTTCGTTTGGTCAGGTAAGACTGGAGAAGAGCCACCTTTATTCGAATCAGGACGAACGTGGGATGCCCCATTACAAGCGGCCAAACAAGTTGGCATAACTAAAGCCAATGCCACCCATAAGGTCACATGGCGAACATTTTTATGAGATGAATTCATATAAACCTCCTCAGGTTAGTTTAAACATTCATTGGAATGACACTTTTTTCAAAAACGAACAGGATTTGCTGAAGAAATAATTTAATGGCGTGAGCAATCACCTTCCTTTCAAAAACCTATCCTTGTTGTTTTAACAAAGGGAAATGGTCTCCTGAAACGCTCCAATATTCGCTTGGAAAGGATTGAGCTGCATAAAGGCATTCCATCTTGGAAGTCGAAGACACGACGTTGTCACGTAGCAAATGTTGCCCACCATAGTTTTCCGCCGCCACATCGGGTAATTCGCTTTCGTTATTCACATAAGCGATACAATTGCTCGCACTCGCAGGGAATCCCCATAGCCAATCATCGCCAAAAAGCCCGGCGCTTTTCCCTAAGAAAGGCAAATCATCCTTTTGCTTCATCTGAATAAAGACGTTAGAGAAACGCCCGCCATAATAATAGGGAGCTAAACCATAGGCATATTGGCTAGAGAAAGTCAGATTCAGAGACACGTTTCTAACGATAGTAGAGTAGGTTGAAAGAGCACTTTTTCCGTCAGGTTGAAGATCATTATGATGGGATAAAATCGTCACGGCCAATCCGCCATTGATATCTGCCCCATTATAAGTGATTTTCTCAAAAGCGAGGTTTTCCACTGTCGCATTCAGCAAAACAGGGAAGAGCGCTTGACGCGTCATCGAGGCGTCAAATTTCACATTTTTAACTGTATGTCCTGCCCCATCGATATCGCTCCAAAAGGCACCGCGATTGCAATCCGTGCTAAAGTCCGATTTATATAAGTAAGGGGTGCCCGTAAAATCGAGGTCTTTCGCTAAAATATAGGATTTCTTGGCAGAAAGAATTTCTTGCCTTGTAAGATAGCCACGCGGATCGTTTGAATCATATGCCACACCCGTTTCGGGATTCGTTTTGGCCTTGATAGAATGTGCATTTAGCATTTCTAACCAATCGCTCGGGTTCGTCAAAGCAATATCCGCTACTTTAATATGCGTTAGAGCAATGCCACCTTCTCCCTTGATTAAGAGATCGGTCTCCCCTTTGGCAACCGGGGTAATTTTCCCAGTGTTATCGATCTTTGCCACCGCTTCATCCATCAAGGAATATTCATAAGTGCCTTCGAGTCCTAGACGCGCTTCTTGCAGCTTTCCATCTAAAGAAAGATACACATTCTTTTTGCAATTCAACGGTTTGTTTTCTTTTGGCGCTACCACTTCGAGCACAAAGCTAGCCTCACCAAAAGAGGTATTTGCTTTAATGGAGGTGTTGCCCACGCTTTTTGCCAAAATCTTCCCAGTAGGAGAAATCGTGGCCACGTTTGTATTGGAAGAAGAATAGCTAACCTTGCTCTCACTTGGGGTGACTGAAGCAAGAACGACTTTGGTTTCGAACTGTTCTAATTGCAACGTTTCAAATGCGAAAGAAATTTTTTGCGCCGCTTGGACGGAAGAGAAAGAGTTACCTTCGCTACTTTGTTGCCCTTTTTTGCCTGTTTGACACCCAGCCAAAACCAGTAATGGAATGGCCAAAAACAGAATCGTGTTTCGATGTTTATTCACCATAAATCTCTAACCTCATCGCTTCCAACAAATTTGCCATATCAAAACTGCCTTCCCGGCTGGCCGCCATATTGTATTTTTTGGTGTATTCGTTCAAGATCTGCCAATCGTCCTTTTGCTGTTGGGTGGTAAGTTGGTCCATGAACAAACGCAAGGTAACAAAGATGGGGAAGCATTCTTCTCTACGAAGGCGGTCGTAAAGAGTTAAATAACGAGAATGATTGCTGTTTTTTAATGGTTCAATCGCCTCAATGCCTTTTTCGATCAACATCGAGAATTTTTGAAGAATATCGAAGCTCCAAAGGCTCTTTTGATAAAAGTCATCAAAGATATGCCCGCTGAACCCTTTTTCTTGATAATAGCTGCGAAGCAAATAGAAGTAATCGGAAAGATAAGGGGCGGCCTCCCCGTAATAATGAGCAATAAAACCATCGCAAAGATCGTTGTAATGGATGTCACTCTCGTACATGGCCTTGGATTCGGTATAAATTTTCAAGGATTCAAATGCGGGGGTGCCCGTTTGATGGTCTGCTTGGTCCATCACCGCGGTCACACCAAGTTTGGCTTGTTCGTCATAAATCACTTCACTGGAGCCGAAATTATTTAACGGGACCATCAAAGAGCTAGATGCGATCGAGTAATCCCAAACATAAACTCCCCCTGGTAATCCGACACTTTGATATAAATTGCACCAACCTTTAATTTGCTGATACTGGGCCGCATTGGAGGGATGACTCATGGGCACGGAAAAGTCCATATCAATGGGGCAATACATTACCATGACATTTTTTTGAATGCGGAAGTCATCGGAAAAAGGAACGTAATTGCCGTTTGCATCGGTAACATAACTCACAGTACCATCGGACGAAGTTTTCGTTTTTAATGGCGGATTTTGCGAAGTTTGGTAAGCAAAGAAAACGTATTTCATCGTACGTTCCGGATGGGCCGAAGCCAACCATTCATCTAAGCGGTCAGCCACTTGATTGGTGTAGTCTAGTTCTTGTCCGGAGTATCCGCCAAGCCTTTTTCTCGCTGCCACACAATCCGCACATTCACACATGGAGACATTGTCTTCGTGACCAATTTGAATCATGTAGGCATCAGGATTCTTCTCGATGAAATATTTCATCCGTTCGACCATCTCATCTTGCATCGCAGCGTTAGAATAACAAACTTGCGAACCGCCGGAAGCATACCAATCCGGATGGTCTTTTCCATAGACGTCATAAGGCAAGAACGTCGAAACCGTGGTATGCGTAAAAGCCGCCCATTCACCGCCTCCTTGATCGGAATATAAACGCATCCTGCGCTTATAAAGTTGATTATTAAGCAAGGTGTTATAAAGAATCTTGCGCATGTCAAAGACTGGCTTTTTAAAAACTGACCAGTCTAAAAGTTCCACATCCGCAACGATGTCGATGGCGATTTCATCATAAGAATAAATTTCCAAACCGACTTCTTGCTCCAAGAAGTCATAAACGCCCGTAATCACGCCAGTAGAATTTTTGGCATTGAGAAGGATTTGTTTCCCCGCACGTTCCATCCGATATCCGGTTTCCATTAAATTCTCAGGAATCGTAAAGCCACTGCCATCCCAAATGGTGGTCTTGCCTAAAGCAAGATAATGGGCGCCTTCGTCATAAGTCAAGCCGACGTCGGAAACGATTTCCAATTTGCAATCCGTCGCCCGTAATAAGAACGTTTGTAATTCGGTCGCGGCAAAAGAAGTATTGGAATCACTATTGTCCGGAATGACGATCTGATAATCGCTATGATGATTCTGAATTAGAAATTCGCCAGTTCCTTTGATAGAGCTCTTTTCTTCCGTTGACGATTGAGATTCGTTCTCTGAAGAGCGAATGACAGAAGGCTGGTCGTGCGTGCACCCATTCAAAGCCAGAGTAGCAAAAGTAAGAAGCGTTATTTTTTGAATCGCATGGGATTTCATATCTATCCTCCTTATTTGACCACAATCTTATGGTTAACAACACCATAATTGCCATTCCCGTCCCTCAACAAATAGGTAATGACATAACTGCCGCTTTCCGCGAAAGTATAGGTATCGCCTTCCACCGAAGAAATCAAACCATTCGGATGAATGACGTGTATTGAGACCGTTACCGAACTAGGTTCATTATCTTCAACGATATAGTTCCGTAGTTGCACCACGTCACCGATTTTTGCTTCTGTTGGTAAGGTGGAGGTAAAAGTCAAAGACGGCGCAATCGGATCGTAAATGGTGAAATGCAACAAGACGCTTTCTTCGTTACCAGAACCATCTTCAACGATATAACGAAGTTCGTATTCGCCAAACGTCTCAAATTGCAAAGAGTGGGTAACAGAACCATCCAGTTCTTCGATGAGTTCACCGTCACGACGGACTTCTAAACGGATGTCACTTTGCGCGGATAAAACGTCATAAGCATAAGCGAGTGGCGTCTCAATGGTCGAGCCAGGAGCGAAACGACCAGAAACGCTACCCATGACTTGCAAAATCGGCGCGGTGGAATCGGTACGGAGATAATTCAAATTTTGATTGCAAAGCGTCAAGCCTTCGATTTCCTCTCCGTCCGTCACTTGGCAATTCATATAAAGATAATCGCTAGGGAAAATAACATCCGAAGACAAGGCGACGCCACGTTGATCTGTGATCACCTGCTTGTTTTTATCATAACGAATGGTGATTTCCCCATCATTTCCGAGCACGAGTTTTCTTTCTTTTTCGCCATTCACCGAAGCGAACCATTGCCCGTTCGACTGGCGGATAGACAAAGAAGCGACTTCAGATAAGGAAGAGGCGTCAAGCAAGGTGAAATTTAATGATTTTGAATTCTTAGGCAAGAAGGAAAAAGAGAATACAGAAGCTAGAATCTTTCTCGCAAAGCTGAAGGAATAAGCTTGATTGCTTTCTTTCGCAGAAAATTTTAGCGAAGATTTCTGAGCTGATGCATTCAAATTTTCGCCAGGGAAATATTCTTGGACAAAGTTCCAGTCTTTGACCGGAGAAATCACCGGGATCACCTTTTCAAACGTCTTGCTTGCACCACTGTTAGAACGATAAGTATAGGTAATGGTGGCACAATTTACCGAAGCAGAGGCTTCAGGCACATAATTCGTGGAAGCGTCTATTTTCTTCAAACCGCCGCCATCGGTTACCGTAACGATCGGTTCCAAAGTTTCTTTGCCTGCGGAGCTATAGAAATAACCCTTTAACATTTCTAAAGAATAAGAATCGCCAGCGAAAAAATAGGATGGCAAATGTAACGAATTTTCATCTACCAAGGGAATCGGGGCATAATCTGCGTTCAAAGAGAATGATTTGCTAGAAGATTGGCCCACATAATCCGTGACGGTGTAGGTAATCACATAATTGCCTTTTTTCGTAAGAGAAAGCATTTGATGGTTAAGGATTTGCGTTTGGCCAGAT
The DNA here is from genome assembly GCA_902791935.1 of uncultured Erysipelotrichaceae bacterium. Taxonomy (GTDB): domain Bacteria; phylum Bacillota_I; class Bacilli_A; order RFN20; family CAG-826; genus UBA4951. The sequence goes on from CADAXQ010000027.1 coordinate 14,943, forward strand.
ATCGACGCTTTAATTTCAAACCTAGCTGCGCCAGCACCATCCGAAATGATGGGCGTAGGAAGAGCAATATCTTCTCCAACATAGCCAGTTGTCGGGAAGGAAGAATCAAAGGTCATCTTTGGTTTATTCACCGTCGATTTAGCTTCGATCTCTAAGGATTTTGTGGTCTGATTGCCATAGCTGTCCGTTGCCGTATAAGCAATGGTGTAAGAACCAGAAAAATTCGGTGTAAAGGCACCATCTGTGATTGGGATCACGGTGTTTCCCGAATAGACGCGAGACGCGATTTTGACATGGTTCCCACTTGGATCTTTGGCGGTGCAAGCTGGTAATCGATAACTTTTGCCCACGACGGCCAAAGGAGGATTCTTTTTGTCTTCTAAAGCAAATTCAAGCGTTGGAGCGTCATCGTCATATTCGTATTCTTGGGTCAGATCTTCTCCTGCGATATTGAGAACGCCAAAATCAGCAGTCCCATTAACGCCGGAAGCGTAAATGCTCATATAGACTTCTCCAGAGGAAAAGCCAGCCCAAGGCGTATCGAAGGCAGAAAGCGTTGGATCATTCGTGGAATAATCGCGAATTAACCATGGTGTTTTTTGCCCCTTACAAGCAGCGCCCTGGCCTTCTAATTGCCAGGGTCGCCCATAAAGGCGATTCGATTCTGCATTGAAATAGAGTGATAATTTGTTGTTGGCAAATTCCGCGCCATTTAAAATGTGAGAAAAATTGTATCCTAGAGCAAATCCGCCTTCTTCGTGTGTCTGCGCGGAATCCACTTCTAATGACATATCGTTCCAGAAATTCCAGTAATAGCCAACCCAGCTTTGCCCTTTTGCTTTCGTGCGAACCACAGAAGAACCTGGTGAATAAGGAACATATTTCACTCGAATTTGAATTTCGTTGCTCGCGTCTTCGGCGTCTGTCAAAACGATATAAAGTCCTTCTGCATCATTCACTGCATTGGTATGTGGCAAAGAAACCATTTCAATCAACGGAACATTTTGACTGAGATCAGCAAGATTTTCATCAAAGGCAATCTGGTTAAGATTGATTTTCTTTTGATAAACAAGGGGTTGCTTATCGCTCAAAGACAAGGTGATGCCAAATTGTTCCTCGTGACTCGTGAATGGACCATAGGTTGCTTTGCTTCCATCCCCTTTAAATAACGATTCATAAGTTCCATAAACCCCGATTTTCTTTTCCTGCGTTTGAAGGATTCCGTCCATGGAATAAGAATAACGAAGGGTATAGATTCCTTTTTCGTCTAAAACATGCTCGCCGTTTAAATAAATTTTGCCCGAAGGAGAAAGCAAAGAGGCAGTCGCTTTGCTTGTTTCACCTCGATAATAGACAGTCCCGTCTTTCACTTGAATGCGTTCGCCTAGTCTGGCGTTAGAAGGGGATTCTAGGCTTACTAGGCTAGCGATTTCGTCACTGACGGTAATGGCATGTTTTTCTTCGATATCACTCGCTTGCGACAGTTGATAAACCAAATTGTATTCGCCTGTCTCATCCAAACGAAATTTGGTGGTTTCTTTTAATTTCCCAAAATCATGAACCATCGTCCCGTCTTTCTTTTCTAAAAACACACGACCGAAGTCTTTGCCAAAATTAAGCACATTACTAGAAATGATGCATGAGGGCACTTCGATTGGTGCATGTAACCCAAGTAAATCGCTTGTTTTTAACGGGGATGAATAGGAGAAACGATAATCTAACGTAGAACGTTCTAAAGCTTCGATTCGATAGATGACCGCATTCTCTTGGTAACGATAACGGAGATAATAGGTACCCACAGAAACTGGGGTAAAGAAATTTTCATGCCCGGCATTTAGCAAATTGCCATTTTGATCTAAGATTTCCGTAGCAATTTGATCCGAAGAAATATCGCCCAATAAGGGAGATGTCCCTTCGGCTTTCGGTGCCACGAATTTTTCTCCGACAAAAGCTTTTGTTTCGATGTTGGCATAGATTTTTGGACTGGCGTTAAAATCTCGATCTAAGGAATAACCGCCAAAGGAATAGAGCAACAAGGATCCGCGACTATAGTTTTCCACTTGATCGAAAACCACGCTGACAGAATAATTTCGGAACGTATCTAAGTGATTTTTGAGTCTTCTACCGTCATTGTATTCTTGCGAAAAGTCCCAAATCGTCAAATAACTGTCGCCGTTTTTCACTTGAACTTTTTTGGTAAAAGGATCAAAACGGATATTGGCTTCTAGGCTAGAAAAACGGGTATAAGAGCCAGAGCGGTTGAGTTCTGTCGAATATCCTGTCAGTACTGGCGAACCGGCGCTATTCGTCAAATAACTATTCGCCACCATAACGCCGTGGTAACAAATAGCCGCTTCGGCATAGTTAGAGTAATTTCGAATCACGACAGCAAAAGTTTCATCGCTTTCCCCGTCTTCAAAGAGCAAAGAATAGGTTTTTAACGCTAGCGATTTATCACTAGAAAATGGCAGCATATCAGCTTCGAAAACGCCATTTAACTTCGCTTTAAATCTCGCTTTGGCTCCGCTTTCTAAACCATAGAGCGCAAGGCCTTGCCTGGAAGAGGTGGGAGCGACAGCATTCGCTTGACCACCGCTTTTGCCTTCCTCATAGAGAAAAACATGGTCGGCCGTTGTTGTTTCTCCGTTAAGGAAAAGTTCTTCCTGATTTGGCTTAATCCCTTCCGTTCCGTCCGCCGCGATACTTTCGGGAGTAAAGAGACTAGAATTTAATTTTTCGCCAACAGGCAACAACAAGCCAAGCGCTGAAATACTGAATAACAGACAAAGCCTTTTGGATTTCATGATTTCACTCCTGCTTTAATGCATTTAATACGTCGTCTAACTTAACGGTGGCTAAGGAAATATATTGATCACCGCATCCGTAATAGATGTAGAGGAGCCCATCACGATTCACCCAACCTGTCGGGAAGACACAGCCTGGATAAAATGGACTTTTTTCGAATTCTTGATCCGGCTCCATCACCGCTTCTTTGCTTATGGAAAGAATCTTGGTCGGATCCTCTAAGTCCAAAAGCATGAACCCAATACGATATAAGCTATCTTTTTGGGATACCCCATGAAAGAGAATTAACCAGCCGTCTTTCGTCTTCATCGGTGGGCAACCTACGCCAACACGGTTATCTTGCCAATCGTTCAATCCGCTGGGATAAAGCAATTTTGGTTCCTCATAAACAATCATGTCGTCCCCACTTGCAATCCAAATGCCAGGATGATCATAGCCTTGCGGAGTATCCGGGCGATAAGGCCTAGATAATTTCCAATATTTGCCTTTTATCTTCTCGGGAAAAATGACATTGTCACGGTCATCAAAGCGCGGATCAGACAGCCTGCCTAATCTTTTCCAATGAATAAGATCTTCGGAATAAGCCAAATAAGAAACGGAATAGTTCTTACGTAAATAAAGCGGGGCGTCTTCTTGCGGATCTTTATAACGAGTGCCACCTTCCCAGCGTTCCTCAGGTGGTAACCAATAACGACCGCAAAACCAAGGACGGGCCGCATAAACAAGATAATATGCGTTTCCCATTTGAATCAGGCGCGGGTCTTCAATCGAACCCCCGTCAGGCTCATCGGTGTGCAAGTCATAGACTGGTTCTTTGAAACAACGGGTGAAATGAATGCCGTCTTTGCTCGTGGCTAAACCTAGCACAATCCGGTGGGCGTTATCGAACCCCGCTGCCCGGTAGAGCATAACGAATTCCTTCTTTTCCTCTACATAAACGACAGCAGGGTTTAAAACGCACATTGCCTCCCAAGGGTTGTTTTTTTCCGGAACAAAAATCGGATTTGCACGATATTTAGTCAATTTCATAACACGCCCCCTTTAGAAGAAATCAAATCAAACCGTCATCCATTCAATTGCCATCTTGGTACCATAGAAAGTATGCCCAGAAGCTGGACCAAAGATGTTTAACGCGCCATTCAAACAATATTTGCCAAAAGAAGTGTCTTTGGTGAAGGTATAGGTTCTAGCGCGGTATTGTGAGACATAGATACGACATTGCGTCGAATCGATACGGTCGATTTCAATTCTGGTCCAAGGATCAAGGTTAGAATCATTGGCCCAGACTTGTTTTGCGCCACCGCCATCGAAGGACCAAGCGGCGTCAATCGAGAGGAAGAACGTCACTTTCTTTGCCACTTTTCCCGTCGAATCATCCCAAAGATTAACGGTATTGTCCAAATAACGATCGCCCCATTCTGTGCCTTCTAGTTTATAAACTTCCAATCCGCAATAGGATTTGGTGGAGTCAAGAACGGCGCCAGTATGTTTTGCGGCTTCGGTATTGGTATTTAACGCAGAAAGATTCAATTCTTCCGTTTCTTCTACCATCGTTGCATCGCTATAATTTGCCCCAGAAACACCATTCGTAACAAATGCGTTGAAGGATGCCTCCATTCCCTTAGGAATGATGACTTGGTTATTTTGAGCCGTAAAAGAATCGCCTTCCAGTCTGCCCCCATAATAACCGAAGCAGTCGGTCGCGGTAGACATATGTTGCGTCCAAAGATGGATCTTGCTGTTTTCCAATGAACCACCTTGAACAGAAACGCCGAGAACGCCTCCCGCTGCGTGATTTAGCATCGCGGTGGCCACATTCAATGTGAACTCACAATTTTCAACGTGGCCAGCAAAAGTGCGGGCAACCATGGCACATCCGCCATAGTCTTGGCCTTGGGTTTGCGCATAGACTTTCAAATTCTTTATGGTGCCGCTGAAATTGGTAAAAAGGAAAGCGCCGCCTTGAGTATCATCACCCCAATATTCGTAACCAGAAGAAATCGTATGACCGGCACCATCAAGATAACCAGCAAAGTCCGAAACCAAGATGTGACGACCGTTTCCTCTTGTATATAGAGTCTCACTGACATCAAAGTCTTTCCCCAAAACGTATTTGCCGTTTTCCTCCATGGAGAACAACTGCGTTTCCTCAGTAATGAGATCGGCATAAACTGCGGTGTAAATGGTGTTTGATGTTAATTTGTCGAAGTCCTTATCCCAATAGACAAACGCTTTGCCTTCAGGGGCGGCCTCCTTTGCTTTTGCTTCCGCGTCCGCCACATTGTCTTCACTCACTTTTGTGTTGTAAACAACATCATAAGAGGCGAGTTCGCTTTCTCCCGCTTTGAACGTGGCTTTATAGGTGTTAATCACGCAGCCGGTCACTAAAATCACAAAATTTTCATGAGGATTCACAATCGAATAGGTGCCGTCCTCATTCTTGCTTGCGTCGTCTTCGACGCCAGAAGCGGTTTGATAACGGACTTGGCAAACGGATTCAGATTGGTCATATCCCGTTTCCCAAGAAAGACGGAAAGTATATTTTTCCGCACGATAAAGAATTTGGTCTGGAGCGTTCTTGATGGCGTTGTCGATATTGCAACGGAAAGTAACGTCGATTTTCTTTTCTTCAACGCCTTCAATAGAAATTACAACGTCCTCATGGATGGCTGCAATTTGATAGGTGTCATCGTCTTTGGCAGTAAGGACTTGCCCATTCGCCGTGACTTTGAATTCATCGCCTTTCGTATATCCTTCTTCTAAAGTAAATGAGAAGGAGTAATCGCTCCCAGTCGCCGCGCTTGTTTTGCCATGGAACGCAACGCCCTCTACTTCATCAAAAGTGATAAAACAAGTGACTTTGGCAACACCTTCCACGCTGATATGAAGATTGCCCTTCACGGCTTTCACTTTGTAGACGTCGCCTTCTTGGGTGACTTCTTTTTCTGTTTCGCCCTCACGCACGACGACTTTGGAGTCTTTGGTTAAGCCATATCCTTGCTCATAAGCAATGGAGAAGGTATAATCCGCGCCATATTCGACGCTTGTTTCCCCGTTCAAAGTATAAACGTCACTGGTGGCGAAAAGGACGGAAAAGGTCTCCTTTTCAACGCCTTCCACCATTACATTCAGATCGGATTGAACATTAGAAATCACATACTCGCCCCTTTCGTTAACGGGGATTTCTACCTGGTTGGCCAACAATTTGAATCCACTACCTTTGACATAGCCTTCTTCCAAGGTAATGGTGATGGTAACGTCTTCTCCTTTTTCTACTTTTTCGGGCCCAGATAAGGTATAGCCCGTTCCGTTATGCAAAGTGACGGAGCAATATTCAATGAGAGTCGAGGAATTGTTTCCTTCAGAAGATCCTGTCGATTCTTCCGAAGATGAAGAACGAGAAGTTGGAGAAACAGAAGAGATGGAGGTTTGGCCCGACGGCGGATTGGTCTTAGAACTCGTGGATGGGTTTTCTTTTTCCGTACACGCAGTTAAAAGAAGCAAGGCGCTTAACGTTAGAACCGAAAGTTTCTTTTTCATAGAACTCCTTTTATGAATTCCAGCTATTTTTGGAATCCTGATTTGCTTTTATTATAATCGTCGGAAAAATGTAAGCGCTTTTTTAATGTAATTATGTTTGTAGAAAATGTTTCAAAATATTCGTTTATCGATATTTAATGTAATGTTATTGTTTAAAAATCACGAATTCATTCTTGCTTTAAAAATAACGAAAAATTTACTTGCAAAATGGAGATACGTTCTAACGCTAAGACTCAACGACAAATGACTTTTATCTTTAGCTTTTTCCCGTTTGGTTTAATGAGGTGAGAATCTGCCCGTTTCCCATTCACATAAATCTCTTGTTCTTTGGTGTTACCCAAATTCTCAACTTCGATGTCATAGAGACAGCCTTGGAAGATTCTTTGAATTTTGGCTTTTCGAATCGAAGACGGTAAGCAGGGTTGAATCTCCAACGCATCAAATTTTGGGCGGCAGCCGAAAATGTAATGTTGCAAAGCAATGTTCATCCATGTCGCAGTACCGCTTAACCAACTAACCCCTGCTTCTCCTCCGCGCTCGGCATAGGGGGCGCGTACATTCGAAGAATAAATATATGGTTCCGCGTTATAACGTTCTACTCCTAATTTTTTCACGATATGATAAGGCATTAGCTCGCTATAGACTCGATAGGCATCATCTCCACGGCCTAATAAGCAATAGGCAATGATGGCCCAAGCATTCGCATGACAAAAGATCCCGCCGTTTTCTCCGATTCCAGGCGTAGCAAACGAGATTTCCTCTTCAGGGGAAGGATAATTCCGTTTCAAGGCGGGGTATTGCATGACTAACCCAATATCCGTGTTGCAATATTTCATCACCTGATCCATGGCTTCGTTGCCACGTTTCGTGTCGGCCGTTTCGGAAATCACAGCCCAAGAATTGGAATTCAACCAGATTCTGGCACATTCTTCCTTGCTTCCCCCAATTCGTACTCCGCTATCAGTGATGGCGCGGATATAGTGGTCATCTTCCCACATGGATTGGTTTAATACGTCCGCTTGTTGCTTGGCAAGTTGGCGATATCGACTTCCGTCAAGCCCTTTTCTTTCTCGCAATTCAGCGACCATTCTCGCACCAAGAACAAATTGTTCTGCCACCATGACCGATTCGCCTTTTCCTTTCCGACAAACCGTATTCAGGCAATCGTTCCAATCGCTATTTAGCATCAATGGGATGTGGTGTTGGCCCATGGTAGAAAGCGTAAATGACAATGAGGCTTCTAAGTGTTCTAACATGGTAGCTTCTCCACCATCATAGAACGGTACTTTCTGGTCTAAGAAAGATAAGTCGCCAGTCTCCGCTGCCACTTCATATAAGGTATAAATCATCCATAAATGGTCGTCACTACGGTCACTAACAACCGATTTCTCTTTTTCCACATGGAAATAAGTATGATTCGTTTTGCCACATCGATATTGTTCTTGCATCACTTCTTGGATGCGCGCGATCACTGCTTTCGGGTCATGCAATACCTGACTTAAACAATCCTGAGAAGTATCTCTTACGCCAAACCCTCTTCCCACCCCGGGCGCATAGTAAGAAATATTTCGGCAAACTAAAAAATTCACATAAGCTTGGTATGGATTCCAGACATTTGCCATACGATTTAAATCAGGATCGGGTGTCTCCACATGGAATCTCGCTTGTTTTTGCTTCCACTTTTCGCGAAGTCGAATCCACATCGATTCTAAGTGATCTAGTTTTTTGAAATCGGCAATGCAAGCATCCTGGTCTTCATTTTGTTCGATGGTGCCTAACGCAAAGCCGCAGGTCATTTCACCCTTTAAGGACACATCATAACTAAAGGCCATCGTGCCTTCACCACCCTGCAATTCGGTATTCGGGCAAACTCCTAACTCCACTGATTTTGGATTGGAGAAATCTCGATAATAGCCTAGGAAATCTTTTCTAGAACCAGTAAAAGAAGATGAAGGGAGAGTCGAAGTTAAAAACACAAAAGGCGTCTCCGAGGGGCGAGGCTGCATATCAATGAAATAGTCATAGACCAACGCATCGACATTTTTCCGATAACGAATGTCGTTGCTTTGCCTGGTGTAGCATTGCCAAACCGCTTCGCGAAGGTATTCCATGTTCCCCATTTCTTTGGCTAAAAAGAGTTTTAGCTCTCGCGGTTCTGCGCAACTGAGTTTCAAACGGTAAATCAAAGCATTCTTTTCGCCAACAAAGCAAAGAAGCTCGGCTTTCACACCATCTTTGCAAGAAATAAATTTGGTATAACCAAGACCGTGTCGAGATTCAAATGAATCCAATTGACAATGGCAAGGCAAGCCATTCGGGCACCAAGTCGTTCCGGTTTTTAAATCTTTGATGTAAAGGAACAATCCTCCGCAGTCGGTAGGCAAATTAAAAAACGGATAACGACCAATTCGCCAAATCGCCGGCGATTTATACCAACTCAAGGAACCGCCCGCTTGGCTCATCATTGTATAAAACGTTTCGTTCGTCAAATAATTCATCCAAGGCGAAGGCATATCATAGCGATGAAAAACCACCTCCTGAGCAGCATCATCAAATTCAAAATAAGAGCGAATCTTGTCTTCTTCCATACTTTAAAACCTTCTCCAAATCATTGTTTGGGCAATATGTCTTCTTTCCTTTTCCATTATAGGAAATATTTGACAATCTAGACATCTTATCGTGTCCATATTTCTAAATTTGAAACATTTTCTAACGTTTTAGAAGAAAGAAAAAGAATTTGGCTACGACATTAAATGCATAAAATAGCCAGGCATTCCTTCCGCTTTTTGGTCATCATTGCAATCTAAGAGAAAAAGAAAACGGATAATCGACATTGATCATCCGTTTTTTCCTCAATCATGGCGGAGAAGAAGGGATTTGAACCCTTGCTGGGCATACACCCACTAGCAGTTTTCGAGACTGCCCCCTTCGACCACTTGGGTACTTCTCCGTAGCGGCATTAATGATACGTCAAAGAAAGAAAGGTGACAAGAAAGGATTCTTATCGATCGATAAAGACGTCCAATCGCGCAATCTTTCCGTCACGAATCGCCTGGGCTAATGCGCCGACCACTTCTCCTTCATACCGTTCGTTCCCAATCACATAAGTCAAATGCACGCCTTCAAAGCAATCCAAATGTTTCGGGTTATGATAGAAAACGCGGCAACGATTGAAAAGCAAGAAGTCACAATCGCCATTGGCATCAAAGAAATCCTTCGATAACAGAGGCTTCAAATGGAAATGAAGCGTCCGGTTTTCGTAAGAATAAATCGCATCGCCGGCAAAAAGCAGCACCGCCATATTGAGGAATTCCGCATTCGCCCCCGTCAAACGGGCATAACAACCAAGCCCGTGCTTGGCGGGATTGGGGTTGTTAGAGGGAATCACGAAGGAAGAAGCTTCGATGGGCCAACGGCCATAACGGTTCGGATCCATGTTTAACGTCCAATTGCTACGGATTTCGCGATAGAAATCGTGATAATAGCCCGCTTCCAATAAGCCAAGAAGATACTTGTAGTCCATGTGAAGGAAGCAACTTTCTCGTTCGAGCCATCCTTTGGAGAAGGCACGGATACGGCCAATTTCATAAGAAGCGTTATCCAAGGATTCACAGGTTTTATAAAGCCCAAGTTTAGCATCGTGAAGATCGCTTGCGGCGATGGCTTGCACGTCTTTTTCTTCCAAAGTGCCATCCGCTAATTTCAAGGCACGCGCATCCGCTTCTAAGAATTGCGGCAAATGGATGGGTCGGAATGACAACGCTTTGACGGTTGGGTAGCCTAAGAAATTAACATGGTTTATCTTCTCATAGGAATCCACTTCGTAAGCGAGATAAGATGGCAAAATGCCGCCATTCTCCTCTTTGGCTTGGCGTAATCCTTTTTGTAACGTTCGGTCCATCGCCTTCAAAAGCGGCAAAAGCGCTTTGACAGAATGGGGAACAAAATGCCCTTCCGCATGGTCGATATAAGCGGCACGAAGCGCTTCTCTCGCACTGGTCATCCGGTCCCAAAGATCAAAGGAAGAGAGCTTGCCTTCTTCCCACAAAGGGAGATTCGCCGCGATGACGTTCCATAGCTTCTCTTGCTCAGGCAAGAAAGAAACCGTATGGTCAGCAAAAGGAGAAAGGTGCTTCTCGGTATAACGAATGAGGCGAAGCAATTCCACGCTTTCCGAAATGCCAGAAGCGAAAAGTCCAGGCAAGCCATTCGTGGCATCGTTCCATCCCGGTTTGTCACTTTCCATCTCAATGCCCTGTTGCCGATTGTCTAACGTAGAGAATTTCATGGCAATCAGAGCGAATATCTTGCTGGTGAGATCCGTTTCGATGACGTGGCCTTTTTCGTCTTGTAGCCACGCCGTTTTGTCTAAGTCAAAGGAATGTGATTCGCAACGTTTCTTTGTTTTCTCTAAGTCAATCGCCCCATATTGGCGTATTTTGCCGTTCGGAAGCAAACAATACTTCTCTTTTCTTGGTTCGACCATCACAGGGCTATAGAAATAACGGTAATTCTTCGTAAAGAAGAGCGTTTCTTCTTCCTCAGGGTAAATGGAGGAGAAACTTTCTAGCAAGTCGACGTTATAGGTCCAATGGTCCACCCAATAGCCATCCCCAAAGGCAGCGGAGACCGTTTGGGTGCTTTGGGAAAGCAAGGCGTTAAAAAGCGTCACGGCTTCTTCTTTTTCGAGTTTCCATTCGTCAAGTAACAGAGTCAGCAACGCGCCTGGCACAAAATCTTTTCCTAACGCAAGGAGTTCTGCTTTCTTCGTTTCAGGAAGAGACGCTGCTTCTGGTGGCAAGACTTCAAAATGACAACGAGGCGGATTCACGAGTAACGGATTTTGTCCATCGACTTGAATCAAATCAAAGAATTGGTGAATGTTATAGTCTTTGACAAAGGGGGCGAAGAAAAGATCGTTTCGGCGGTTTTGATTCACATCGCGGAAATTGCCTGGGCCACCCGATAGATAATGATAAGGAATGTCAAATTCGTTATAATCGCGTTCCATGTCGCCGTGTTTGCGGCCAAAGACGTAATACACCTGTGGGTGTTCTCCTTTCGGATTCAGTAACGTCGGGAATCCCCCACGAAGATTGTTGTCTAAATAAGCTTGGGAATAGGCCTCGTCGAAACGCGGATAAGCTGTGTGGGAAGAGGCGGGAGAACATAATTGCTTGATGCAATCGCGGTTCGCTTGAATGTCTTCTTCGGCACGTTCGGGGCAAAGTTCCGCATAGGCGTTTTGGTATTCTTCCAAGGATTCGCTCATCCCAAAATAGACGTAAAACGTATAGGATTCCTGCGGTTTTAAGGTCTTTTGGAAGCCAAAGAAAACGCAAGGCAGTTGATTCTCTATTTGTTGCGGTTCCTTTTGCAGTTCTTCCCAGGGTTTATGAAGGAACGCTTGGGGCGAAATCCAAGACTCATCCCCGCCAAAAATCAAGGTACGGTCCACAATCGGGCTGAGCCGTTTACCCGTTTCGTCAAACGCATACGCCCAGTTTCCTGCCGTCGCCCCTTTCACTTCTGCGCTGTCAGAGGGAGTCGCGCTGTACTTGAAATAAGGCGTTGCCTTCTCCACTCCTTCGACACGGCAATAAGAAGCCATCAGGGTTGCCATATCCATGTAGCCGTGATAAGAAATGCCATAAGAGAGGAAAATGGGCAATCCATCTAATACTTCAAGATCCATGGCCGTTTCGGAGAGGTTACGTAACGTCACTTTTCGAATCAAAGCGCCATAGGAACGATGGGGCATGGTGGAATAGGTAATATCGGTCACTAAGCCATTCCGTTCTTCGTGCAAGGAGAAATCGGCCTGACGGACGGTCATGGTTTGTTTTGCCATATCCGCGTCAAAGAACGGTTGAACAAGCCCTTCTTTGGTTTTGATAAACGTACGGAATCCTTTGAGTTTGACGCTTTGATAGGCTGTCACGGCAGATTCGAAAGGAACCATCGGATGGTTCTTGCCTTCTACGCCAAACGAAGTGATGCCTTGTGCATAATTGGTATAGAACGACCAAATCGGTTTGCCATCCATTCCCGCGACAGAAGGTAAAAAGGAAGCAAAACGTTTCGCCGCTTGATAATCTTCAATTTCAAAGCCATCTTTCAGATCCCGATATTTCACCATAAGAGCCACTCCTATTTTTTATTTAGTATAAAGGAAAAAGCGAAAGGCGCTTCATCCTTCCTCTGGTTTTCCGAGAATAAAGGGGGAAATGCAAAAGCGAGGAATGCTTTCTTCAAAGAAGCCGTTATTCCCGCTTCAAAGGAATGGTAAATTGTAATCTTAAGTGCAACACTCAGAGATAGCTTCAGACATCAATTTTGATGGAGATATCCAGTTGTTACATTTCCTAGGTCTATTGTTA
>CADAXQ010000028.1 GCA_902791935.1 uncultured Erysipelotrichaceae bacterium
AATTCATTTCTTAACAACGTAGTTGTTCTTTTGAAAAACGCCAAAAAATAAGTAAAGAAAAAGGCCGTTAAGATTTTTCATTTCTTAACAGCCCCTTTTGTATTCCTTTTGCCTTGGTGTTTTAATATAAACGAACTATGAATACCGCACTATGGAAAGACAAAATTCTGCTCATTCCAGGAGGCACTGGCTCCTTTGGCCATGCCGTGGTGGATCGGTTATTATCCAGCGATATTCGTGAAATCCGTATCCTTTCCCGCGACGAAAAGAAACAAGATGACATGCGGAAAGAATACGATAGCCCGAAATTAAAATTCTATTTGGGTGACGTTCGCGATCTTTCTTCTTTGGATGAAGCATTTCGTCATGTGGATTATGTCTTCCATGCCGCAGCATTAAAACAGGTGCCTTCTTGCGAACGGTTTCCCTTAGAAGCTGTAAAGACTAACATCTTAGGTTCGGATAACATCATTACGGCATGCCTTCAGCACCAAGTCAAAAAAGCCGTCTTTTTATCAACAGACAAAGCGGCATATCCCACTAGTGCGATGGGGATGACAAAAGCACTCATGGAGAAAGACGTCATCGCCCGTTCTCAACGTCTGTTGCCAGGAGATACAACGTTATGCCTCGTCCGTTATGGCAACGTGATGGCAAGTCGCGGTTCGGTGATTCCTTTGTTCTTGGAAGAGATTCAAGCGGGGAAACCATTAACCGTCACGGATCCAACGATGACGCGTTTTATGATGACGTTAGAGGATGCGGTTGATCTGGTTTTATATGCGTTTGAACACGGGAATCAAGGCGACCTCTTTGTTCATAAGGCTCCTGCGTGTACCATTCAAACGTTGGCGGAAGCCGTCCTTCGTTTAACGCATTCGAATGTTGGGATTCGTTATATCGGTGCTTATCGTGGTGAAAAGAAATATGAAACGTTAGTCACAGCGGAAGAACAAGAACACGCGGAAGATTTAGGTGATTTCTTCCGCCTGTCCGCTGCTTACGAAAGAGAAAATCTTTCCATTTCTTCGAAAGAACCTTATACTTCTCAAAGGACAACACAGCTCGATGTAGAAGCGATGTGTCAATGGCTAAAAAAGTTAGCGTTATTCGGGGGCCCTATCAAGCAACATGGATAAGGAAGAAAAGAAAGAAACACAGGAAGATGACCGTTTCTATGCCGCGAAATGGAATCCGTTCCGTCCGCAGCCCGAAACGTTAACCAGCAATGACTACATTTATCACACTAAGAATTTGGTTTGGTTTTGGTGTGGCATAGCTGCTGTGATTGCCGGCATTGTTTTGTTGATTGTTTCTTTTTTAGGCATTCCGCGTGATTCCGAGGCGTTTGTAGGCCTTTGCTCTACTGGCTTTACCGCGACAGTTTTCGGTGCGTTAGCTGCTATTTTTAGTGCGTTCTTGTACGTTCGCGAGAAACGATACAAGAAGTCACATGACTCTCATTCCGATTTGCCTTTGTAACATTCAAAAAAATAAAAATAAGCGGGAAACACGGGGGATAATTACGTTTTTTATCCCTTTATTTTTTACGAAAATGACAAGGAAATTCCTTTGTTTTTAAGACTTCAACGTAGTTGACTAGATTTTTTACGTTTTGTGCTATAATTGTTGCGTATGACCAAAGAAACAAAAAAGACGACGAAAAAGGCGACGAAAAAAGCTGCCACCTCATCTACCAAATCCTCTCATAAAGAAGCAACGCTTGCCGAGCAAGAATCGGAAGGCCTCGAACAAGAAGAGGAACTCGATTTGGATGAGATCAAAGGTCTTGATGTCATCAAGAAAGAGCTTTTAGAAAAAGCCGCCAAAAACAACAACACCATTTCGCAAGACGATATTTATGACGCCATCGATGCGGCGCGCTTGCAACTCGAAGATGATGATGTTTCGGATTTAATCCAATTCTTCCAAGATCAAGGCGTGCGTGTTGATTCTGGCGAAGATGATGATTTAGAGTCCGCCAATCCTTCCGAAGCGGATTTAGCCAAATCTTCGGAAGACGATGATGAACTCTTCGAAGACGACGATATTGATGATGGCGAATACGACGACACCAAAGACGAAGATCTCGATACGGAGTTCGCGAATGCGCAATCGGGCGATGTAAAAGTCAATGATTCGGTCAAAATGTATTTGAAAGACATCGGCCGCTATCATTTGTTGCAACCCGAAGAAGAAAAGAAGGCCGCGAAAGCCATCGCAGACGGCGAAGAAGCTAAGAAATTACTTCCTGCTGCCCAAGCCAAAGGCGACACGGCAGAAGTGGAACGCCTCAACAACTTAATTGAAGAAGGTGAAGAAGGCCGTAACCAACTCATTACTTGCAACCTTCGTTTGGTGATCTCCATCGCGAAGAAATATGGACAGCGCGGCATGCCGTTCCTGGATCTCATTCAAGAAGGCAACGTTGGCTTAGTCAAAGCCGTGGAAAAATTCGATTACACGAAAGGCTTTAAGTTCTCGACTTATGCCACTTGGTGGATTCGTCAGGCCATTACCCGCGCGTTAGCGGATCAAGCCCGTACGATCCGTATTCCGGTTCATATGGTCGAAACCATCAACAAAATGACCCGTGTGCAACGGCAGTTGACCCAAGAATTAGGACGCGACCCATCGCCGGAAGAGATTTCGGCCAAGATGGATGGCGAATTAACGCCAGAACGCATTCGGGAAATTCAACGAATTGCGCTTGAACCGGTCTCATTAGATACCCCAATTGGGGAAGAAGACGATTCGAAACTCGGCGACTTCATTAAAGATGATGCCGAACAATCTCCGGCGGACTATACAACCAAGGCTTTATTAAAGGAAAAGCTTTATCAAGCCATGGAAGAATGTCTGACCGACCGTGAAGAGAAAGTCATCCGTCTCCGTTATGGACTTGATGATGGACACCCACGGACATTAGAAGAAGTTGGCAAAGAATTCGGGGTAACCCGGGAACGTATCCGTCAAATTGAAGCCAAGGCCATCCGTAAATTACGGCACCCAACCCGTGCTAAGTTACTCGCGGATTATCGTGACTCCATGGCGAACATGGGTCCGGTGACACATCGCGACGACTAAACCAAAACATGAAAAAAGACCGTTACCGCGAGGTGAACGGCCTTTTTCTTCCGTTATTGATTCTTTCTGCCTAAGGCAATTAAGCCGAAGATGGCGCCAACGACCATCGGAGCGTTGCCCATGACGATGCCGCAAGCAATGCCACCCGCGTGGGTAGAGGTATTATCTGTTCCAGCAAGCCCTTTGTTCCGTTTTTCTCGCGACAAGAATGCCGAAATCAAAGATAAAACGGCATAAACAAGGAGCGTAATGCTGTAGGTCAGCACCGTTTGGCCTTCTGAGCCACCCAAATTGATTGCCTTCACGAGTTGTAAGATGCCCGTCAATAACAATAAACCGGCATCAACAAGCCCCACAATAAAACCAACAAGATACAAAATGTTCGACGCTTTTCTCATTTTTGTCCACCTTCTTTGATTTTTATTATATAGAATTCCTGTTATAAGATGAACACTTTATCGATGTAAACCGCGATAAAGATATTCGGGATAGTCTTGGTTTAACGTTTTATCAAAGACAGACAACGAATAAAGATGCCAACCATAAAAGTAATATGGCGATACTAACGACAACAAGACAAAGGCAAGATAAAGCCAAACCGAATGACCAAGCAAAGGGATGAAATAACAACCCATCACCCCAAGGGAGAACAAGACGCTGCCAAAATAGCCATAGCCGAGTAATGGGAAGAGGTTCCGTAGATTGTTTTTGATGCGATTCGAATAAGCCGCAGTTTCTCCAAACCATACCAAAAGCAGGGGAACGACCAGTAACAAATTGAACCCAAATACCAACCAAATCCCAATATAAAAGTAGGAATTTTTTAAAAGTTGGGAAGTGTTTTCTAACGTATGCAAGATGGCACGAAGAACGGCAAAGATGGCCATTAAAATCAATACAGGCCCGATATTTTTCTTAATGCCTTCTTTGAAATCGCTGCCAAAGAGAACGCCTTCATCGTAGGCGAGGTTCCGGAAAATCTGAAGGCAGCCTGACAAGCCAATCCCGTAGATTAAGAAAGCAAGCAACATCAAGAAATCAAAGAAGAAATCCTCCATTAAGAAGGTGTAATCCGCCTGTGCTTGGGTAAGTTGCCCTTCTCCTGCGCCGATGAGGGAATAAAGTGCAGAAGCGTACTCGCCACGCAAAGCGTCTACAGCAAGAATCGGCAGGGCGAACGCCAGCAAAATCAGCCCTAAGTAGAGAAACGTTAGCTTTTCGTTCTTTAAGACAGCGCGAAATTGTTGCCCTCTGGTAGCAGGCAACATCGATAATTCGAAATCTGTCTTGGCGTAATGCCTTCTTTTAAACATCTTAGTGACTCCGTAGGCTTTCGACGAGGACGAACGCCTCATTGTCTCCTTTGGTGGCGTCCAAAGAAGAGACATGCAAACTTGAGATATTAAAGAAGGCATAGTAGTTGTCTTCGTAATACGTGAAATAAGAGCCCATACTGGAAGTTGTGCCATCTTTCGAATGAATCAAGATGCCTTTGTTCCGATAGGCATCTTCATTTGGGATGTCCCAAAATAACGAAAGATCATCATTTAAAAGGGATTCTGGCAAAATCACCACGTCGCAAGAACGACCTTGATATTGGTAAGCCGTCTTAAATCCATCGTTTGTAGTGTCATAGGAATAAAGCCGGAATTGCAGGATGTTGTCAGAAAGATCGTCTTTTAATAACGACCAGGCTTCATGGGCTTTGCCTTCTTGATAAGAAGCCGCGATAAATAACGAAATCGTTTCTTGCGCGGTAGGTCTTAGTCGCGTATCAAAAGAATAGTAAAGCGTGAACGCAACAAGTACTGCGCCGATGAGGAATGCCACCAACATGCGGCCCAAATAATGGCCAAAAGGGAACTTATTTTTCATGCCGTTCTGCCTCCTTGACCATGGACCCAGCAATGATGAGGTCGTATCGCTTGCCCCCAATCGGCTTATCGCCATATTCAGCTAGCCAGTAAGCATTTACGGTTTGTTGTTGCGTGTCAAAACTAATTTCATAGGCTTTGATGCCTGAGGCTAAGGTCATGGGCTGTTTGGCGGTCGAAATCTCTACGCCTTGATAGGATTTTTCGTCTTCCGCCAAAACCCGATTCAAATGACGTTTTAATTTGGCTTCATAAAACGAACGGAACAGGAAATAAACAAAGGCGGCTAGTAAAAGAATCGATATAGTCGCCCCTAAAATCGAAAGAATCAGCCAATTGCTACGATTGACAAAGACAATAAGCAACACCATCCAAAGCACCAAGACTCCTAGGCAGGTATAGGCAATAATCCGGCTATGTTTTAGCTTACGGAGAATGGTTTGTTTTGTGTTCTCGTCATAAAACTTCATCATTTCAGCTCCGCAAAATAGTCATGGACGGCGGGGTTCACGGAATTCACCACCGTTTGAGGATCGCCCGCTTGCAATAATTTGCCATGTTCCATGACAAACAAGCGGTCCGCGAGCTGTAGTGCTTCCGGAATTTGGTGGGTGACGAATAGTACGGTAATGCCGCGACTGGTGAGTAGTGGCTTTAACTCGCTTCGAATTTGATTGGCGTTTTCTTGGTCGACGTTGGAGAATGGCTCATCAAAGAAACAGTAACGGGGATTACGGATTAAAGCACGCGCAATCGCCGCTCGTTGATTTTGCCCGACGGATAATTCACGGGGTTTTCGCGATAACAATTCGCGAATTTTTAATAATTCAGCAACGGCAGAAACCCGCTCCCGAATTTCATCGGCAGGCGCATGGGCGCCTTGTAAGGGGAATGCAATATTCTGAAACAATGTATATTGGGGATATAACGCAATATCTTGCGATACATAACCGATTTCTCGTTGCTTGGCAGGCAATTCATCGGCGTTCGTTTTTCCAAAGGCAACACCGCCCTCGTAATCGTCTTCTAAGCCAAGCAATATTCGTAACAATGTTGTTTTGCCAGCGCCCGACCCTCCGATGATGACATTAAACTTATGGTCTAGGAATGTGGCGGAAAACCCATCCAGGGCAACCTCGCCCGGATGACGGAAACGATTGGGATAACGGAAATAGAGGTTCTCTACGCGGATGTCAGCCATAACGCCCACATTTTAACGCCAAACGCCGTTTTAAAGAAAGAAGAGCGTCGGGTTTGCAAACGCGCAGAATTTGACCCTTTGCCCCATTTCATCAAGCCTTCTGAATGTAAGCCCTTACCAACTAGCGCGTTTTTTCATTCTTTTATGCGCGTAATTGCAATTTTATTTCTCTTGGCAGGGTTAAATAATAAAGTCGTTCGAGAACCTTTTATCGTTTTTGCACGCATCCAAATGCGTTTTGTCGTGTTCGATGGTGGGGAGGAATTCCGATGGAAGAGAAAGATCAGTTTCACGCGATTGCCGTCTCTTCAGACGTGGTTTTAAAGTCGGTTCCGGATTTGCCACAACTTCCTCCGCGCACGTATACGCATGTTGATGTTCCAGAGACTTCTTTGACGAATATTGCCGTCCCTCACCCCAGCGAAGAAGAACAATATCAACATTTCTTGCAAGAAAAAGCCGCTTTGCGTGCCCATTATGAGCCGTTCTTGCAAGAACTCTATACGAAGAAAGTTGCCCCGGGATTCGTACGTGAACTCGTGGACTTCGACTATCGGAAAGAAACGGCAGAAGACCGCGCTGATTTTGCGAATGTCTTAGGTCACCACGGAAAATGGGAAGCAGTGAAATTACCTCATTATGTTGGCCCAGCTGGACGTTGGAATGCCTATTACTACACGACATTAACGGTCCAAGAGATTCGGAAAGATCGTCGTTATCTTCTTCGTTTTGAAGCAGTGGACTATGTGGCCACCATCTATCTCAATGGCCGCATGGTGAAAGAACACGAAGGTTTCTTTGCTCCGTTCTATATCGATGTCACGGATTATCTTCACGAAGGTGATAACACCTTAGTGGTGCAAGTGCACGACGATTACGTGACTCAAGGTTCAATCGTGAACGGATTAACGAACGTTGGACCAAAGATCTATGCTGCCACCTCATTTGGCTATAACGATCCCTATGATGGCTGGCATCATTGTCCGCCTGGCGCTGGGATTGTCGGCAAAGTTACTTTTGAAGAACGCCCGTTATATCGGATTGAAGACATCTATGTTCGTCCCGATATCGACAAAGGTGAGGTTTATGTTCGTACGGAAATCATCAACGGAACCAATACTTCGGAGAAAGAAAAAGTCTTCTCGCTTGGGTTAACGTTAGAAGGCCGGAACTTCAAAGAGACGGTTTTCACCGATAAAAAACAGAAATTGGAACGTCTCGAGATTGATGAGAACTGGATTGAAAGTACCTTCTCCATCCCGAATTTCCGTCTTTGGACGCAAAATGAACCTTATCTTTATGAATTGACCATTGACTTATATGACGAGAACGGAAATCTTGTCGATACCGCTCACCAACACATTGGCATGCGTCAATTCTCCATGGATGAGAATAGCAAGCCTTACAAAGGCGCTTTCTATTTGAACCATGAACGGATTATTCTCCGTGGCGCGAATGAAATGGGCCACTTCCCACGGGCCGTCATGGAACATCACGATGAACACATCATCGATGATATCTTAACTGCCAAGGTTGCCCATTTGAATTTCTATCGTTTAACGCAACGCCCCGTCTTTGAAAAAATTTATACGTACTTCGATATGATGGGCATGTTGATGCAGGGGGATTTCCCCTTCTTTGGCAGCATCACCTATCGTTGTTTGCCTGAAGCCTATAAACAAGTCGTAGAGATGGAACGGCTAACCCGCAGCCATCCTTGCGTGGTCGTTGAAACGTTATGCAATGAGTTCTTCGATGCGCAAGAAACGGGCCGGAAACAATATTCCATCAATCGTTATCAAGCGGAAGACTTCTTCGAAGCCGCTCAAAAGATCATTCATTTAGAGAATCCTGACCGAGTATTGAAGTTAAACGAAGGCGACTATGCCCCGTTACCGAATACTTGGGGCGTGTCGGATTTCCATTGTTATACGTTATGGTATATCGCCCACGCCATGGATGCTGGCCGCATGAACAAAGGGTATTTACCTGGCGTAAATGCGAAATGGTACACCAGCTGCGGTGAATATGGGGTGGATGGCTTAGATTCTTACGAAATCATGAAGAAATACGCCCCGAAAGATTGGCTACCCAAAAATATTAACGATGAATGGTATCCCAATGTCATTGCGAAAGGGCAGTGCTTCAATTTGCTCCCGGGCTTTGTGATGGAACAAGAACACATCTTAGACTGGATTCGTGTCTCTCGCGCGTATCAAAAGGACGCGATTAAGCAATATGTGCACATGCTCCGTCGGAGAACGGACCGCATTGAATCAACAGCTGTTCACTTGTTGATTGATGCCTGGCCGATGGGCTGGACGAAAGCGTTAGTGGACGTGGACCGCATTCCTAAGCCTGCCTATTACGCCTTCCAAGAAGCGAATATTCCGTTCCGTGTCTCACTACGACGTGATCGTTACTCCCTCTATGCGGGAGAAGCAGCCAAGGTAGAAGTTTATCTCTTAAATGACTGCCCGATGGTCAAAAAAGGCAAATTGGTGGCGACCGTATATCAAAATGACAAAGCCGTTGCCTCGTTTGGGAAAGACGTTATGGCGGATCCTTGTAACGAAACTTATGTTGGTGATGTCAATTGGAAGAGCGAGGAAGGTGAGCTTGTCATCAAAGCTCAATTAATCTCAGACGATCCGCATGACGAAGTAACCTACGATGAAGTGAACTACGCCATTGCCCCGGCATTAAAGCCGACACCAACGCGCCCACGCATCTTAGGAGATGCGGCGAAGCCCTTAGAAGTTCTCTTCTCTGGTGAAACGAACTCGAAGGTTGTCTTCACGGATGACAAATATTACTTCAATCATCGCCAAGAAATTGAAACGATGGTCAAAGAAGGAAAACGTGTGGTGCTCTTCTTTGAAAACCCGATTCATGTGTTTGATGATGATGTTCCACTTTGGAAACGCCCCAATCCTGGCAACAACATGGCGAGCAACTATCTCCACATCAACCCCGAAAGCCCATTATGTGAAGGAATTGGGTTAGAAGAGTTCAAAAATCTCTATAATAAAGATAGAGATTATCAAGATATTTCCGCTTGGTATAAGTACTTCTGGAAAGATTCGACCCCCATCCTTTACATGCCGATCAATCAGGAGATGCCAGACAAGAATCACCTCGGAAAGAAAGAGGTGGTGGCCTTGAAACGATTCGGCAAAGGGGAACTCATCTTAAGTACCTTATCCAATATCGCCGGTTTTGTGGGAGAGAATCCCGTTTTCGACCGCTTCATTCAGAATCTAGCCACAAAAGGCTTGATATAAAAACAAAAAGAAAGGAAGTATTCCTATGAAAATGAAAAGCAAATTCATCCCTACGCTTCTCTCGGCACTCACCTTGGCAGGTGTAGCTTCATCATTGGCGGCTTGTGGTCACATCAAACCCACCGATAGCACCGAGGTGGAAGACCCCAACAAGACGCAGTTGAACGTCTATTCCTATAACGGCGGTTATCGTGCCGAATGGTTAGACAAAACCGCGGCTGCTTTTGAAGAAGCCGTCAAAGACAAGTCCTACGAAAGTGGCAAAACTGGCGTTCAAATCCACATTCACCGTGATAAAGCCAACAAAGCCGTAACGGATGTTACCCAACTCGATAGCAGCAAAGATGAAGTCTTCTTCACCGAGCACGTTGACTATGATGGCTATACCCAAGCCCAAAGCGGCAACCGTTTCTTAGACTTGACTGACGTTGTCACCGAAACCTCGCCGTATGACAGCAAGACCATCGAAAGCAAGATGAACGATGCGCAAAAGAGCTTCTTGCAACAAAATGGCCGTTATTATGCCATTCCGCACTATAGCGGCTTCTATGGCCTTATCTACAACGTTGAAATGTTCCAAAAGAACAACTTCTACATTGATGTTGATGGCAATCTCTGCGCGTTAACGAACAAAGAAAAAGGCAATGGCCCAGATGGCGTTAAAGGCACAGACGACGATGGCCTTCCAGCCACCTTTGATCAATTCTTCGACCTTTGCACCTATATCCGTGCCCAAAACATCTATTCCGTCCACTGGACTGGCCAATATTACACGATGCACTTATCCGAACTTTATCGTGCGTTAGCGGCCAATATTGATGGCGTCGACAATACGATGTTATCGAGCACCTATGACGGCACTGTTACCAATGCAGTGAAATTAAATGCCGCAGGAGAACCAGCCGAAATCACCTACGAAGAAGGCCGTCCAGTCCACGCGGCTTCCGTCATCACTGAATCGGTGAAAGTCGAAGACAAACAAGGCTCTCGTGAAGGTGCCTATCGTACGTTAGGCAACTACTATGGCGGCGAATTCATCCAACGTCTGCTCCACTCCGAGTATGGCGGAAACAACTACTTCTCTACCAAAGCATTCACCGATACTTACTCGCATTTGAACGCGCAATCGGACTTCGTTCGTTCGGACACCGCTTATGCGACAAAAGAAAACAACAAAGCCATGAACTACGCGATGCTCGTCGATGGACCTTGGTGGGAATCCGAAGCTCGTGAAACGTTTGACCAAATGGAAAAATCCGATCCGAATTTAGCCAAAGAAAAACGGAACTTTGCTTGGATGCCTCTTCCTTTCCCAACACAAGGTATGGTTGGTACCAAACCGACGTTATACGACAACATCAGCGCGTTTGCCTTTGCGAAAGCTTCGTTAAGCGGAGGAAAAGCGGCGGCTGCTAAAGACTTGCTCCGCTTTGCCTACAGCGATAATCAACTCGTTGAATTCACGAAGGATACCGGTGTCAAACGGAATTTGAAGTATGACATTCCAGAAGATGCCTACAAATCCATGACTCCTTATGGAAAGAGCCTTGCCCGCTATATGGATGGCGCCAACGTTGTCTTCCCATATGTGAATACGACTTACTTCCAATCGAACTTCCAGACGTTAACTGGCTCCACTCAATACTATCAAGCCAGTTTCTCTGGAAATACCTATAACGCTCCTGCTGCTTTCCGTTCCATTAACAACTTATCAGCAGAAGACTGGTTCAGCGCTTTCTATCGAGCGAAAAAAGGTAACTAATCATGACACAAACCATCACCCCGCACAAAAAACGTGGACGGTCGCGCGTGGCAAGCACGATCTTCTATATTTGCCTTGTGATCTGGCCGATCCTCCAGTTTTTAGTGTTCTACGTATGGATTAACGCGAAATCCATCATCATGGCATTCCAAGTTTACGATGATACGGGTGCCATGCATTGGGGATTTGGCAACTTTGCATTGGTCTTGACGCACCGCGCGGACAACCCGAACTTAGACGACGTTATCCGCGGTGGCGCCATGTCGTTACTTTCCTATGCGTTAACGGTGGTGGTTACGATCCCGCTTGGCTTGTTCTCTGCTTATTACATTGGCAAGAAGATGCCAGGCAGCGGATTCTTCCGCGTCGTTCTCTTCTTACCTTCCATCATCCCTGAAATTGTTTTGGTCGTCTTGTATAAGTACTTTGTCATCAATGCGTTGCCGGACTATATGGCAGCGCTAGGATGGCAGAACTTCGGAGACTGGCTATCGAAGAGCAATGGTGCCACTTGGCAACAACAGTACTTCATGGTCATGTTCTTCACATTGATCATCACTGGTTTTGGTACATCCGTCTTAATGTATTCGAACGCGATGAGCAAAGTGAGCGTCGAAGTTCTCGATGCCGCGAAGATTGATGGCGCGAGAGGCTGGAGCGAGTTCTGGCATATCGTGCTTCCAGCGGTCTGGCCGACCGTCATGGTCTTCTTGGTCTCTGGTGTTTCGAGCATCTTCTTAAACCAAATTCACCTTTGGTCGTTCTATGACTATGATGCCCCTGTTCAATTACAGACCTATGGCTACATCCTTTATCACGAATCGACTGAAATCATCACGACTTCGGCCGTGAATGACTCGAAAGCGAATATTCTTTCGGCCTTCGGCTTACTCATGACCGCTGTCGCCATCCCGTTAACGTTCCTTGTCAAATGGGCGTTACAAAAGATTGGACCAAAGGAGGACTAAACATGGAACAAGCAACTACGCAAACCCAAGTCGTCTTCCATAAGAAGAAAAAGGCCAAACACGGTTTCTCCGCGATGCATGTCATCATGCTTCTCTTCTTAATCATCTACACGTTCTTATTATTCTTATTGCTGTTCTGGGGCTTAATGACGGCCAGCAAATCCATTCACGACTGGATTGGCTGGGGCGAAGATCCAAACTATGCGGGCTTCCCCCGTTATTGGATTGATGACACCACAGGTCAACCCGCGTTTATCAGTAACCTTCAACGGGTGTTACGTCACTCGACTTACACGAAATCCGACGGCACCGAAGTCGGTATCGGAACGATGCTCATGAACTCGATTCTCTACTCGCTTGGTTGCGCCTTCTTCAATACGTTAGTTCCGTTCGTTACGGCCTACGCTTGTGCAAAATATCGGAACCCTGTATCGAAAATCTTGGTCACGACCGCGATTGTCGTCATGTCCATCCCGATCGTCGGTTCTACCCCAGCTGCCTTGTTATTGACTTACCAGCTGAACCTCTATAACCACATTTGGGGTCAGTGGGTCATGAAAGCCAACTACTTAGGCGTGTATTTCTTAGTCTTCTATGCCGCATTCTTATCGCAGCCGAAAGCTTACCATGAAGCAGCGGTGGTCGACGGGGCGAGCGATTTTGCCGTCATGACCCGTATTGCGATGCCCCTTTGTATGGGCGAATTCGGTACGGTACTTCTCATCAACTTCATCACGTTTTGGAACGACTATCAGACGCCGTTCATCTATATGCCCGATAAGCCAACGTTGGCTTATAACACTTGGGCAATGATGTCACGGATGAGCGATGCGGATTTGTCTTATCCGCCATCGGTCATCATGGCCGCTGTGATTTTGTTAGTCCCAGTCCTTGTGCTCTTCTTGGTCTTCCAAAAACGGTTATTACAAAACATCGATATCGGTGGTATTAAGGGTTAATCCCAGGAGGTTTATTATGAAACAATTGCTTCGTCTTGCCGCCTTCGCATCCCTTTGTTTGGCAGGGGCCGTCTCCTTTTCGTCATCCTCTGTCAAGGCCGACGGAGAAACCGGTTGGAGTGAGCTTCCTTCGGATTTCTCGTTGGAATATAAGTTAGGCGAAACCATCAACATCCCAACCTTGACCTATCAAGGCGCAACGCTTTCGAGCACGACGTTAATCTTCCCAGATGGCACCGCCAAATATGGCGATAGCATCCCGTTAACGCAGCCTGGCATTTACACGTTGCAATACACCGCCAAGAAAGATGGCGTTCCCCACACGTTAATGTATGACATCACCGTCAAAAACACGTTATATACGTTAACGAGCGATAAGAGCAGTGCCTCCTACATGACTTATTCAAAGCATGGAGAAGGAGAAGGCAGTTATAGCAACTTAAAACGTTATCCCAACACGGGTCTTTTCGTGAGCCTAGCGAAAGGCGATACCTTAACGTTCACCGAACCCATCCCCTTAAGCAACTTCGATGGTTCGGAATTTATTCAAGGCTTTGTGGTGCCAAAGAACCCTGGAACCGCTGACTTTAACTCGTTAGACGTCGTCTTAACGGATACGGAAGATCCGAGCCGTTATATCACGTTTAACTTGCTTCGTCATACCGATACGAACCGTTACACCACGATTACCTCGGTGAAGGTGGCAGGAAATGGCCAGCCCTTAACCGGCTTTGAAAGTGGGAAGAACATCTACCATGTGAACAACATTTGGGGTACCACGGTCATTCATTCGTTCACCGATATTGAATTCTTCAAAGATCCAACGACGGGCGAACAAACCGTTCGTACTGAAATCCCCGCCTCGAAGTTCCAATTTATCTTAGGTTACGACAACGCGACCAAGACTTGCTATGCCGGTCAAAACAATAACAACAACGGCGTTGGTTATCACACGTTATCCTATTGCGCCGATTTGGATAGCTTAGACGCGTTTGAAAACATCTGGAGTGGGTTTACTTCTTCCTCTGTTTATCTTTCCATCAAAGCCAATACCTATTCGTCACAAACCGCAGATTTTATGCTTACCTATGTCCGTGATGTGGAGGATTTAAGCTTAGAAACCGTGGATGACACCGTAGGACCAGAATTAACGGTCAATACGACGTTAGACCCGAACGCGATGCCAGAAGCTTACGTCGGCAAACGTTATACGGTTCCTACCGCAACGGCACATGATGATGTTTCAGGCAAACGCCCTGTCGATATTTACGTCGACTATAACTACTTATCGGGCAATCCCGAAGACATTGCTGTCGAAAACGGCACGTTCTTAACGGACCGCGCTGGTATCTACCGCATTCGTTATGTGGCGCTCGATTCGTTCCGAAATAAGACTGAAAAGATTTATTACGTCCATGCGGGTGGATCGATTGATTCGTTAACCGTTACCCCGGCACAAACCGAAGATAACGCCAAAGTTGGCTTATCGTATGATATCCCTGCATTCACCACGAGTGGTGGCAGTGGCACGCATACAACCTCCTTATCTTATGAATTTAATGGGGTTGTGACTCCGTTAACATCTTCCTCATTTACCCCTGAAGTTTCTGGGGATTACCGCATTATTTGTAGCGCCAAAGACTTTGCAGGTGCAGAATCGGAAGGCAGCTACACGTTACATGTCAGCACCAATCCGGATCCGGTCATTCCAAATGTGCCGACATTACCTGCTTATTACTTAGTTGGTTCTACCTATACATTGCCAGAATGTGTTGCTTATGACTATTCGAGTGGCACAAGAAAAGAAACCACTTGCCAAGTTGAAGTCACGATGAATGGCAGCACGAATACCTATCAATCTGGCGCTGAATTCACGCCAGCCGTGGCCAATAACGGCGATAAGATTTCGTTACGTTATTTTGCCGGATCGACCTCGTTAGACGCGATTGAAGTCCCTGCCGTTGTGGTCGCGAAAAACAACCTTCTTCAAATGGCAAACTACTTCGTCGGCGCTGAAAACGAAGTGAATTTAGGCCGTACGGGTGCTGCGTTTACGGCAAAAGAAGACGGCAGCACGATTACTTGGACGTTTGCGAATACCTTACCAGCCCAAAGTGCTTCCGTGACCATCGGGAATCAAGCGGGCAAGAGTCAAATGGCCGGCATGAAGATCACGTTCCGCGATGCGGATGACGCTTCGATTGCCGTGAGTGCGACGCTTGTCTTCGGCAAGACCGATATCGTGATTACGGTTGGGGACTTGTCCTTCACCTTAGAGGGCTCCTTTATCGGGGATTCTTCGTTTGGCTTCCAAGTCTCGTTAAACGACAACATCCTTTCGTATCAATCCCGTGATAGTGATAAGGCTTCTAACCTCCCGATCACGAAAGACGATAACGGGAACGCCTTTAACGGTTTCTCTGGCGACCTCGTTTATCTCTCAGTCACAGCCTATGACGTTGCCTTAGATAACGGCTACCTCGTCACGGATGTCGCTGGGAACACGATTTCTTCCTTCGTCCGTAACGATACGGCTGCCCCTGGTGTTTATAGCACCTCCGCGATTGGCGGCATGTATTCGTTAGGAAGCGAATATACCATTGCTGCTTCGAAAGCCTATGACGTCTTAGCGCCGAACTCTTCGATTACGATGACTGTCTTAGATCCAAACGACAACGTGGTCACCGATGTGGATGGTGTCCGCTTAGAGAATATTGATCCGAGCGAAGAACACACGATTGTCTTATCGGTTTATGGCATCTATCACGTGAATCTCACCGCCCAAGAAGATGGCTGGCTTTGGAATAACTCCAGCTTATCCGCTTACACGATTGAGTGCATTGACACGACGGCCCCATCCTTAGCCTTAAGCGTCAATATGCCAAGCACCGTGAAAGTCGGTGACATCATCTACTTACCGCCTGTCATTGCGCATGATGATCTTACGAAAGACGAAGACTTAAAGATCTTTGCCTGTGTCATCTTACCGACGGGCAGACAAATTCAACTTCAACCCAAAGAAGGCGTCCGTGCCAGCATTGCTGGGGATTATGACTTCTTTGTCTTTGCGATGGACGAGTTTGGTAACTCGACCTGCATTACGCGTACCGTAACGGCGAAATAAGGGGGGGGAATGACCATGAAAAAATCAAAATATAGCACGATCGCCATTCTTCTTGGAGCAGCAGTATTGTTGCCCTCTTGCACGAATCACCAAGTGGAATCTTCTTCGGTGATCTCGGAGCAATCGTTCCAACCTGGTTCCGATGATAACGGGAGTGGGGAAGACGATTCTTCCTTCGTTCCTTATACGGGAGATGGCCAAGTCCTCGATACGGACTCGCCACACCTAGTCGAAGGAACAACCCACCTCTTCAATAGCAAAGAATCCTCGACGATTTTCTGCGAACCAAGCAAAGAATGTTATTACGCCGTCGTCATGGATACCACAAACACGGGTGCCACCGATGCCGCGAACTTCTTTGCGAGCCAAGTCGAACAAGGTTGCAAGGTAACGGTGAATCGTATTGCCTTATCCGAATATGCCTATGACGCCACGATGAAATGCGTCTATTTCGGTTGCAATAGCCTCTATACCGAAGCGGGCTTCACCGCCCCATCGACGGATATCGGCATCAGCGGTTACTACATTGAAAGTCTTGGCGACAGCGCCTTTGTTGGCTCCAAGAGTGCCGATGGCTATAACCTTGCGGCTTTACGCTTACTCGAAGACTTAATTGGTTATGACTGCTTGATGTATCAACATTACGTCTATGCCAAAGCGGAAAGCGGTGATCCATTGCCGTTCTATAACTTCGATATTGTGGAAGTTCCAGACTATAAATCACGTCTTGCGCCAGGTTGGGCTGACGCTTCGCTTCGTTATGCCGAAGGCTTAACCGAAGCCCCGTATCCGTCTTATAGCTCTGCGGACTATTCGACGGTCCATAACGTTTACTACATCATGCGTAAATACAAGGATGAACATCCTGAATGGTTTGATGCCACCGGTGCTTCTGACCCTGGCACAGGCGCAATTGTTTATCAGCTTTGCTACACCGCCCATGGTGACAATGAATCGCGAACAGAAATGGTGCAGGCGGCTGCCAATGAAATCATTAAAATCATGGTTGCCCACCCAGAAAATCACGCGATTACGTTCTCTCAAATGGATACGTTACGTTATTGCGATTGCGATGCTTGCAAAGAGAAATTCAACACCTATGGCACAACTTCAGCCGTTCAAATTCAATTCTTGAACGACGTCGATGATGTTGTGCAAGCCTACATTCATAATGCTGACCGGGGTAACACCAATATGATCCCGACGGATTTTGAATACACCATCTTAATGTTTGCTTATCACGACACCATGCAAGCCCCGGCGAAATACGATGCCGCGACCGACACTTGGAGCCCAATCGATGAGTCCGTTCGTTGCCATCCAACGGTCGGCGTCATGATTGCGCCTTCGAACGCGTTATACACCTACTCGTTCTATGACGAGAACAACAAAGCCATCTGCGATCAAATCCGTGGCTGGAGCGCTTGCGCTTCTTATCTCTTTGCCTGGACTTACTCCACGAACTTCCGTGGCTATACCTTCCCGTATAACTCGTTCGATGCGATGGTTGAGAACGCGCGGTTCTTAAAAGCGAACAATGCGCAAGTCCTCTTTGATACGTGCTCTTGGGAATCGCCAATCCTTCCTGGGTTCATGGAATTAAAGAAGTACCTCGACAGCAAGCTCATGATTAACGTCAACATTGATGCCGTCTATTACACGAAGAAATGGTTCCATTACGTCTATCGTGACGCCGCAGAGACGATGTACCGTCTCTATCGTTATGAACGGGCGTATTGCCAATCGATTGAATCGAGCTACACCGGCATCATCAACGATTATCAAACGTTTGAAGATCCAACGCTTTGGCCAACGGGCTTAATGCTCAAATGGCAAGAACTCTGTGACCAAGCCATGCAAGAAATCGAAGGCCTTAAGGATGGCGATTACTATACCGCAACCCATACGGCTATCCTGCTCGAATCCATCATGCCACGTTATGCGATGCTTCAACTTCACCCCAGCTACTATGGCGGCGATGAATTAACGGCATTACGCAAGGCGTTCCGTACCGACGCGGAAGCGTTAGGCATTACCTACGTCAAAGAACATAACGAAGGCAGTGTTGATGTTCTTTGGCAATCGTGGGGCATCTAAGGAGGTAGAACCATGAAAAAGAAACAACTTATCTTGCTCTCCCTCTTAGCGGCGTTGCCGTTTAGCGTTGCTTCTTGTCACAAAGAACAACCGCAAGAATCCTCTTCGGAATCTTCATCTGAAACGGTGGATATTCGTTTGGCTGTCTCGGTGAGTGAAATCGCCCTAAAGTACTACGACACCTATCAATTAACCTATACGTTACATGGCAGTAGCGATGCCGTAAGCTGGGTCAGCGAAGATCCGAGCATTGCTTCCGTGGACCAAAATGGCTTAGTTACTGCGCAAGCCAAAGAAGGCACAACCATGGTGAAAGCAGTGGTCGGCACGGTCTCTGCTTCTTGCACCGTCCACGTCAATCGGGACGATACGGCGCCAGTCGTGTCGTTGCCGGTGTCTCGCATCACTTTAAGTGAAGGACGGGGTTATACCCTTTCTCCGAAAGTCTTATGGGGCGATAACGATATTACGGGTGCCTCCGTTTTGTCGGCGTCGATTAAAGACGGCGAGAATACGAATGTCGTTTCCTTAACGCAGAATGGTTCTTCATTCCAAATTGATGGGGTGAGCGCTGGTTCTACGGTCGTTCTCTTTGCCGCCGAAGTGCGTGGCTTCATCGTCACCGCCGAATTAGCGGTTAACGTGAATGCGGCTGCGCTGGTCTTTGACCCTGTCGATACGAAACCTTATGTGGCTGCTGCCAGTGGTTATGAAGCCACATTAGTCAAAGTGGCTTAT
Source organism: uncultured Erysipelotrichaceae bacterium (assembly GCA_902791935.1). Lineage (GTDB taxonomy): Bacteria > Bacillota_I > Bacilli_A > RFN20 > CAG-826 > UBA4951. Next base: position 19,095 of record CADAXQ010000028.1, read on the forward strand.
GGCAACTATCAAACCTCGTTGACGTTAAACTTCAATGTCTACTATGGCGGCGTAAAGATTGATAATCCTTCGATTACCTGGTCGGTAGAAGATGATTCTATCGCGAGCGTATCAGGATCCGTGGTGACTGCTGAAGCTATTGGTACCACCAATATTGTTGGCACCTATAGCGATGGTACCCACCAAGGCACGATTACGATTGCCTTAGATGTCGTTCGTCCAAGAATTGCTTTGGATGAATCCTTCACTATCGAAACTGGCGATTTGAAGACATATTCCTTCCAAAATGAAGGGGCGTTACCAGAAAAGGCGGGCACTGTTTATTGGAACAATACGGAAGTCGGCACTTTAACCGATGGACAATTCACCTTAAAGAAGTCTGCTTTGCCAAAATCGGCCAAAGATCTTGGTGATACGGAACTCATGATTCAAACCGAAAACTTTGAATACACGTTCCCCGCCACCATGTATACGTTGGTGATCAACAATAAGACCGATATAGACAAGATGATCGAACTCTCCAAAGAGAGCGGCTCTGCCGATTATTACACGGATGGTTATTTCGTCTTGGGTGCCGACATTAACTATAACGGCACCACCAAGGGCAGCTTATTAAATAGCGAAACCTTACATACGTATTTACCGGCCGCTGGCTTAGTTGGCAACGACTGGGGCAATGGTGAAATCTGTGGTTTCAAAGGCATCTTTGATGGCCAAGGCCATACGATTAACGGCCTCGAAGTTTCTGCCATTTGCAATAGCAGCAGCAATCTTACGATGACCTCTCTCTTTGGTACATTGGCCACGAGCGGCGTGATTCGGAATGTCTACTTTACGAAAGCCAAGGTTACGGCAGAAGCAGCGTTCCTTTGCTCCGCCGGGAACGGCACCATCCAAAATGTCTATGTTCAATATGACTCGGTTGGTGTAAATCCTTGGGGTGCCTGGGATACCTGGGCGAAAGCCACCGCAGGGCGTCATTACAGTGGCACCTGCTTTACTTGGAATGGTCCGAGCTCCGTTGGTTCTTCCGCCAAGATTGAAAACTTAGTCGTGGATGCCCGTCGCGCCCAAACCGAAGAAAAGGTCATTAGTGGCAACTACAGCATCTATTTGGTCACCTATCCGAACCGCTTATTGACGGTCAATGCGATGAGCTTAACCGATGATACGGATATCTTGTCACGTTCTACCGCCTTATATCGTGGTACGAAGTTAAGTGCCGTCTTAGAATCGGCAGCTGCGAATAACTTCATCCGTTCGTTTGATGAGAATGAATGGATCCAAAAAGATGATGCCTTCTTACCAAAGGCTGTCTTGGATGAATGGCAAACCAAGCCAATCACCTTAACAGCTTCCGTCAAAGAAGCACATCCTGGTGATACGTTCACCTTATCGAGCAACTATCCGGCTGCCTATTGCACGTATTCTTGTTCACAAGATGGGGTCAGCATCAAGAGAAACGTTGTTACTGTTTCTGATGAATACGATCTCTCCGAAGGCGGCGTGACCATCAAAGCAACTTCCATCCTGGATGAAAATGTTTCTACCACCCTTACGATCGATGTTCGTAATGTCACTGTGGTTTCCGAAGTGAAGAAGTCGTATCTCAACGAAAGCTTAACTTCTGGTGCCGTAACTTATGGCGTTTCTACCATTCAAGCCGACTTGTCTAGCAACGTTCCGAGCGGAACGATGGTGAAGTTCCTCTTAAATGGGAAAGAGGTAAGCGGTGCTTCTTATGCGAATGGCGTTGTCACCATCCCAACCTCCGCTTGCGGAACCTTATATGGGGAACAAGAAGGCTTAATCCGTTTTGCAACAACCGATGTCCGCTTCACCTGGCTCTTTGTGAACCAGAAGATTACGGACAAAGCCGGTGTGGATTCGTTCTTAAGCTTATCACGGGCCTTAGAGCCATCGAGCGATAAGATTTATGGCGGATACTTCGAGTTAGGCGCCAATATCGCCTATGATGGCGTCTTCAACTGCAACAAGAATGGCATGGGCGCTGCTGTCACATGGGCAAAGGGCAAAGGAAACTATGGTCTCTTTGCAGACAACGGCTTAGAAGGCTTTGTCGGTACGTTAGACGGTATGGGCTATGCCATCTCTGGCATGCGGGTTGGCCCGAATTACGTGAGCGGTGGCTTCATTTCCGTGATGGGCAACGCCGGTGCCTTAAGAAATATCGCCTTCACGGGGTTCCAATCCTTAGCCACAGATTCCAACAGTGGAACAATTGTTGGCGCGGGCGGCGGAACGATTGAAAACGTTTATGTCGAACGTACTGCCTATACCGCAAATCAACATCGTGTTGGCCTCTTCTTCACCTTTAACGGCTCAGATGATGCCTATAATCAGCCAATCACTTATCGGAATATCGTGGTCAACGATACGGCTTTCAATAATACAGCGATGACGGGGATTACCTCACTTGCCACCACAGGAATTTGTTCGAAGAACGCGTCTTGCACGAATGTCTTCTTAGCTACTTCAGACGCGAATGACATTAAGTACTTCGCGAACAAACAAAACGGTGGTGATAACGGTGCCAACACCGATGATGTTGTCAAACATGCCGCCACCATGGCAGAAACGTATGCGTTAGCAAGCACCGATTTCAAGACTGCCTTTGATGCCATCTGGCAAAGCGGTTCTGGTGTTGTGCTTTCAGATGGCACAACCAAATAATCTATGAAATTAAAACCAAATGCGAAACAACTCTCTTTCTTGGATTGGGAGTTTGGCATCTTCTTTCACTTCGGCATTCGTAGCTTCTATCCCGGTCATCATGACTGGGATGGGAAGCCGATGGATGCCAAAGCGTTTAATCCGACAAACTTAGACTGCCGTCAATGGGTCAAAATGGCGAAAGACGCAGGGGCAACCTATGCGATTATGACCACAAAGCATCATGATGGCTTTGCGTTATGGCCGACCGCCTATTCGTCTTATTCAGTGGCCTCGGCGCCATGGAAAAACGGCAAAGGCGACGTCGTGAAGGAATTCACGGATGCCTGTCGAGAAGCTGGCCTTAAGGTTGGGCTTTATTACTCCCCGGCACAATGGGGTGAAGCGGCTCCTTTAAAGGATCCAAAGGCATACGATCACTACTTTATTCACCAAATCGAAGAACTCTTAAGCCATTATGGCAAGATTGATTATCTTTGGTTTGACGGCTGTGGCTCCGAAGGGCACGAATACGACAAAGCACGTATCGTAAAACGCATCTTCGAGTTGCAACCTGATATTCTGACCTTCTGTGACCCCGACTGGGCTCCTGGCGTATGTTGGGTGGGCAACGAAGACGGCTTTGCTGCCTTAGACAATCCGTATGTGCGGAATAAATGGGACTTTTCCATTGAATCCAAAGCACCCGTATTGCTCGAAAAGGAGTCGTTCTTACCTTCCGAATGCGATTGCAAGCTTCGTTCCACCTGGTTCCACGATAACAACGAGAACACCATCAAAGACTTAGACACCTTATTCGGTATGTATGAGATGTCAGTCGGACATGGCGCGAACTTATTGCTTGATGTAGGACCTGATGAACACGGGTTAATTCCAGAAGCGGATTATAACCGTGTTCAAGAACTCGGTGAGAAGATCCGTCATGTCTATGGCAAATCAAATGACTATGGACCAGTTACCAAAGAAGCGGATGGTACCTATACCATCACGAATCCTGATTTCTATGTGAAAGACATTGAACAAGATCCAACTGTAGGCCTTACGAACCGCGTCGTGATTCAAGAAGACCTGACGAATGGGGTAGGAGTGAAATCCTTCAAACTGTACGCGTATTTGCCTTATTACCGCTTCAAGAAGATCTTGGTCTACGAAGGCGAAGGCATTGGGCATAAATTAATTTGCCCGATCGGTGCCATCCGCAGCCCGCGTTTCGAATTAGAGATTACCTCCCAAGACGGGGATGTCTCTATCCGCGATATGAAGGCATATTACTGCGATTAACCAACTTCACGAATAAAAGAAGGGACCGTTGAAAAACCTAGCTGATCGTTAGGGGATTCGGCAGCCCCCTTTTTCATGGGCCGGGTAAGGTTTTTCAACAAGCTACGCTTGTTGGCCCCTTTTCGCTCCGTCAAGCATGTTCTTGTTGACCTTTCTGCCGCGCTTGGCAAGCTTCTTCGCGCTGGGCTTCCTGAACTCCTGCGGT
>CADAXQ010000029.1 GCA_902791935.1 uncultured Erysipelotrichaceae bacterium
GAATTGACGGAAGAGGAAAGGGCGACATTGGGCTTCGACATATTGTAGAGGCCAAAGGCGGACGTGGAATCAAAAACACAAACTTTCTTGCAAGTCTCTTACCAGTCCAATGCCAGTCCCATGTTTTTGCGAATAATTCCGTGAATCACGTAAAAATACATACGTAAAATTCCGCAAAATATGTTATATATATTACGGAAAATTCCGTAGAAAGAGAATGGATATGAAAAGGAAAATCGATGTGAGGCTTGACAATTGGGCAAAGGAGAGGGCGACGGCTTTGCTCATCACCGGCGCCAGGCAGGTCGGGAAGACCTATTCCGCCCGCCGGTGCATGGAAAAGAACTTCGCCACGCATCTGGAGGTCAATTTTTCAAGGGATCCGGTCGCGCTCGACCTTTTCAGCCGCCTTTCCGGCAAGGATGATTTTTACGCGAAGCTCTCCTTGGTGAAGGGAAAATCCGGCTTGGAAAGCGGGAGTGGATGCGTTTTCCTGGACGAGATACAAGAGGTGTACATAAGGAGAGAGGAGATGAAAGAGGACGAGCCCTCCCTTCTCCGCCAGACCATTGACCCCATCACGCTTCTGAAAGGCCTCGTGGAGGACGGCCGCTACCGTTACATCGTCTCTGGCTCCTTGCTTGGTGTATCGCTATTCGGGGTCGCCCTGAATCCCGTCGGATATATGGATTCGATAGAGATGTTCCCGATGGATTTCCAGGAATACCTGATGGCGAAGGGGCTGGGCGATGAGGTTACGGATTACCTGCGCGGGTGTTTTGAGAAGAGAAAAACGGTTGATGACTCGATCCATCGCCGGATGCTCTCCCTCTTCAGGGAATACGTCCTCGTCGGCGGTATGCCGGAGGCCGTTGAATCGTTCATCTCGTTTTCCGATTTCCCCAAGGTCGGCGAAATCCAGAAACAGATCATCGCAGGCTACCGCAAAGACGTCTCAAAATACGCCCCGAAAGAGCAACGGCTCCTTCTCATAGAGGCCTTCGACGGCCTGCCCTCGGAGCTAAACGCTAGGAGCAAACGCTACAAGAAGACGCACCTTTCCATTGACAACATCAAAAACAAGGACATCTCCGAGGAATTCTTGTGGCTCAAGGAGGCAGGAGTCGCGCTCCCTTGCTATCATGTGTCCGATCCCTTTTACCCGCTTAGGCAAAGCGAGGAAAGGAAGGTGATGAAGCTTTTCGCTTCCGATGTCGGACTGCTTTCCGCTGCGCTCCTTTCTCCGGAGGGGAGGATCGCCATTCTGAACGGGGAATCGCCAATCAATTATGGCGCCCCTTATGAGAACGCCGTGGCCGAGGAGCTTTGGGCGCACGGCAATAAATTCCTCTATTACTGGAATGACAAAAAGGAAGGGGAGGTTGACTTCCTGACCGAAAGCGGCTCTTCCCTCATCCCGCTGGAGGTCAAATCAGGTAAGCCGAAACGAGACGGCTCCTACAATCACCTTGCATTGGATCATCTCTTGTCCATCAACAAAGAAATAAAAACGGCTTATGTCTTGTCTTCCAGCAACGTGAGGAGAGAAAGCGATGTCATCTGGGACATGCCGATCTATTTTGCGCAATTCCTCGATATCGAGGCCCTTTAGCACTGGACCCTGGAAACGGCATTTCACGCGAAAGAACAACGTTGCTTTACTTTAATGGATGCTTTGCAAATCAAGAGAGGGGAACCTTTGACCAGCGATTTTTCACGAGGCGAGCGCGGAAGCCGCGTTCGTTTTCGCTTGAATACCTAAGGCCATATAAGGTGCATTTTTGAGTCTCAGCCGCGATAGACTTAGGCTCTATTGGTGAACGGCCATGCAGGTTCGAGTCCTGTCTAGCGCACCAAACGGAAACAGGCGGTCTCTCCTTCCCGGAAAGGAAGCGCGGAGACCGTTTTTTTCTCCGCTATGGTGAAATATGGATCCCAATTTCAAGCCCTGCAGAACGGGGATGCTCGCGGTAAGGGAAAAATATCCCTGCGAATGCGCGGCAAAACCCATAGGAAGCCAGCCATCGAAGGGTCAGGACTGGGGCTAACCATCGTCAAGCATATCGTCCAGTCCCATGGCTATTCCATCGAAGTCCATTCCGCCCTAGGCTCTGGGACGAGGTTTGTGGTGAGTTTAAAACGAAAGAATCAATGAATCTGAGATTTGGCTTTCGCCGCGTAGCCATATTTATCGTGGCCGTGCTTTTTGAGGTAGTGAGCGAACAAAACGATGCTCACCAAGCAGCAAGTGGCGTCAGCGATGGGGGTCGCCCAAACGATGCCGTAGATGGGGATGGCGTATTGAAGGAGGAACATCAAAGGGATGTCGATGATGCCTTTTCTAAGAAGAGCAAGAAGCAAGGAGCGGTAGGGGCAGCCGACGGCCTGGAAGAAAGAAATAATCATATAAGCGATCGCCGAGAAAGGGGCGCCGATGCAGAAGATGCGGAGGAAGGCGGCCCCATAGGAAAGAGAGCCGGATTCGTCATTCTGGATGAAAATGGAAGTGATGGGGCGTGCCCAAATCAGATTTACTACCATCGATAGACCGGCCAGGACAAGCGAGATGCCCATGCCGGTATAGACGGCTTTCTTCATACGGCTGCGGTTGCCGCTGGCCTTGTTATAAGCGATAAGGGGAAGGATGCCCTGAGCCACGCCTCTAACCGCGCTATGGGCGAACATGTTGATCTTTTTGGCGACGCCAACCCCGGCTTGCGCTGGCAAAGAGACCTGGGACATCAAACTATCCAAGATGGCATAAGAGATGTTCTCGCAAAGCGTCATTAGACAAGCGGGGATGCCGATGGTGACGACGTTTAGCGCGAGTTTGTTTTGAAAGGTTTCTTTGCCGATCTTCAAAGAGAAATAAACCTTTTTCCGGGCGAAGATGAACGCGGCGACATAATAAAGAAGGGCGATGAAATTGGATAGTCCCGTCGCGATCGCCGCGCCGGTGATGGCCTCCCCCTTGGGAAGGATCACGAACATGAACAAGGGGTCCAAGACGATGTTGAGGACGCCTCCGATGACGACGCCAGTCGATGCCATCAAGGACTTGCCTTGGGCGCGGATAAGGTGAGAGAAAAGCGTGTTGAGCGCGGTCGGGATGCCAAAGATGACGACGGTGATGAGAAGATAATCATCCGCCAGCTCATGGACGGAAGCGTCCGATCCTCCGAGTAGATTCAAGAAGGCATCTTGGAAGAGGAAAACAAATAGACAATAAAGCGCGGAAACGATGAGGCATCCCCACACAGAGAAAGAGAACGCCAGCTTTGCTCGATCATATCTACCTTTGCCCATCTCTCTGCCCATGACCGAGCTTCCACCTACGCCAAACAAATTAGAGATTGCGCTGAGAAACATAAAAGCGGGCATGCACACGGTGACTGCCGCGAGCATCGAGTCATCCCCGGCCAGCCCGACGAAGAAAGTGTCGGCCATGTTGTAAATGACAAGAATCAGCTGTCCGATGACAGAGGGTATGGCTAGGCTTAAGACTGCCGCCCATACCGATTTGGTTTCAAATAATTCGCGATCGGTGTCTTTCATTTTCATTGGGCCCATTTGGAGCGGAGGATATTATTACATTTTCTTTGCAAATTTGAAATTCAGAAATTTATGGACATCATAATAAAACGTTATAATATATTCGTATGATTGATCCCAAGCTATTGACGTTAATCCAAGTCAGTGAGGACGGTAGCTTCTCCCAGGCTGCCAAATCGCTTAATTTGACCCAGCCCGCGGTTTCCACCCATATCAAACTTTTGGAGAAAGAACTCGAGTGTCAACTCGTCGTAAGAACGAAAAATTCCGCAAAATTGACCCAAGAAGGGGAAATTGCCGTTCATTATGCGCGTAGAATGCAGGCTCTCTACGCGCGCATGGACCAAAAGATCCATGATGCGAAGACGCAGCGGTTCTCTCTTTCCATCGGTTTCACCCACACGGCTCAGAACTCTTCCGTCATTGAGGCGATTGCCCGTTACGCGGCGCATCAGCCCTCGTTAAGGATAAATTTTGTTACTGGGTTCATAAAAGACCTTTATGAGCAAGTGGACGAATACGTCTTGGATTTGGCTATCGTCGAGGGTCCTAATGAGAACCCTTCCTTAAATTCCATCTTGCTGGACACGGACCGAATCATGGCCGCGGTCAGCCCCAAAAACGAGCTTGCCAAAAAAGAAGTCGTCACCCTGAATGACCTAAGAAAGCAAAAGATGATCCTTCGCGATAAGGCCTCTGCGACAAGGCAACTATTCGAGGCTTCTTTGGAAAGCAACGGCGCTTCCTTGTCTGAATTCGACGTCATGGTGGAATCAGAGTCGCTTGGCGTCATCAAAGACCTGGTCAAAGCCAATGACGGCATCTCCATCCTTGCTGCATCTAGTTGTGCCGATGACGTCAAAAAAGGCAAGATCGTCCTCTTGCCGATTTTAGGGTTAGCGATGACTAGGCAAGTCAACATCATCTTCCGGAAAGGCTTCTCCCACGTGGAGGTGCTCAATGGCATTCTCAAGGAATACCAGGAAGTCAAAGCCGAAAGTCATTAAAACAAACATCCCTGTGGACTTAGCCAGGATTGCTGCCTGGCTTTTTTTGATTTTGTCCCTGCTTTGAAGTTGGCCTAAAAGCAAGGAAGAGTCATCATCGTGGGTCAAGAAGTTTTCCCTTACCTTTTCTACGCTTGAGTCGCATCGCAATAACGGCAAAGACGAAGGCAAGAATCATAAGCGCCGATATCCGCGCCGAGATAGCAAGCACAGCCCTCTCGGACGCTGCTAGTTCCTTTTGGGAGAATTAGCTTTTCTCCAATCGCAGCCTCGTAGAAAGGAAACGTCATGCAGCCGTTGCAGTCTGCCCCGTATTTTTGCCCCTTCTTGCCCTCATAGCACATATCGATTTTCACGCCATGGGAGGAAGCGATTTCGATTAGCCCTTTCACTAGCAAAGCCTTATCCTCTTCGCTTACTTCTTTCGCTTCTAAGAAATTGCGCCTTACCTTGTCATATAGGTCCAAAAAGGAAATGGTGCAAATGCTCGAATAGCCTTCTAGCAAGGCAGCCATTTTTCGAAACGAAGAAAGATGCTGGGAGACGTTATATTTTTGGCTCATCAAAATCGGATTATACCGTCAGCCAACCGAGTTTCTCCAAAACCGCCGGGAAAGCGCCTTGAAGCCTTTGATGACTTGATGCTTGTCTTTGACCCCCGGCTCGATGTCTTTGCCATATGGAGTGATGGTGAGATAGGAAAAGACGCCTCGATAGGGGGAAGCAAAGCCAAAAAAAGAAAAAGAACCATACCTTTAACCCGATGATGTTTCGCTTCTTTTTAGCTCATCTGTACATCGGTTTATGCCCTTATTCCAGCATACGGAAAAAGGATAACATCCGATCAATCTTCCTTGGCAAGATTTAAATCATTTGATTCTTAAAAAAGTAACAATAGTTGCCTTTAATAAAAGAAGTTCTCTGCCGTAAAAACGCTCCTATTTCATTGATTCCGTTTGAATTCGGCATGACTCGAAAGGAAAACAACATGAGTAAAAGACCGTTCCCTTGGGAAGATAGACCCAAAGATGCTGTGGATCCTATTTGGCGTTATTCTTTGAATCCGGTGATGAAAAGAAATCCTACTTCCAAACTATCCCAAGTTTATAATTCTTCTTTAGTTCCCTATGAAGATGGATATATTGGAATTTTCAGGGCTGAGCCAAGAGATTTGATCACCAAGATTTTTCTTGGAAGAAGCAAGGATGGCTTAACGTTTGATTTAGATGAGGAACCTATCCATTTTGTCTATGAAGATGGAAGAATGGATGACTCTCAATATCAATATGATCCAAGGCTGATTAAAATCGGAGGCACCTATTACATTGTCTATTGTGATGATTTCGCAAACCTGGCTTCTATTTCCATTGGATACACCAAGGATTTCAAGACCTTTATTAAGCTAGCTCATCCTTTTCCTCCGGATTCAAGGAACGGTGTCTTGTTCCCACAAAAAATCAACGGTGAGTATCTCATGCTATATCGAATTGCTGATTCCGCTGCGGCCGGGGATATCTACCTCGCCCGTTCTAAGGATTTAAGATACTGGGGCGAATATTCTCTTCTGATGAAGAGAACTCCCTATGGTTGGGGCAAAAAGAAAATAGGGGGCGGATGCACTCCTATTCTTACCAAAGAAGGCTGGCTTCTGATTTATCATGGGGTCATGGATACCTGTAATGGACTGATTTATTCCATCGGCGGAGCCATATTGGATAAGGATGATCCAAGCATTGTTAAATATCGAAGCAAGGCTTATTTATTGAGACCGGAAAGGAGTTATGAAACTACCGGCCATGTTGGCAATGTCTGCTTCCCCTGCAGTGCTCTTGTCGATGAGGAAACCGGACGTCTTGCCATTTATTATGGTGCCTCAGATGACTGCATCTGCTTAGGCTTTTCCACGATCGACATTCTTTTAGACTACATTAAGAACAATTAAGCAGGAAGAGGAACAAAGCGAACAAGGAATAATAGATGTTCTAGTCTTATTTTTCTTGGTAATAGCAAACCACTTTTTCACCTGTAAATCTTGAATCAGATAATCTTTGACAGAGTTAAAGTCGATTTTCGTATCGCCGCTATAAAACCCTTTCCAATGCTCTGATAAGGTCTTGGGTCTATTTTCCAGGATTGAGCTGACAAATTGAATGGTTTTTTCATCATGTGATTTTAAAATCTTATCCTTGTTTTGGTATTCTCTGACCGCATCATCCTCTTCGATGCAAGCTTGGATTAAATCCATTCAATAATGGCAATGATAAAGCCACTTCATCAAAAAGGCTTTTTTATATCCTTTACGGACATGGATTTTTTCAAATTCCTGAAGGGCTTTATGAATTGCCAAGAAAGAACGATGGGATGATTCCTTTAAGATAGGATCATAGTATTTGACTTTATCGAAAAATGTCTTGCCAAATACCAACGAAGATAAAAATCGCCTAAAGGGAACTCGGCAAAGGGTAGGTTTTCATAATGATGGTAAGGGAAGGAATTAGAGTCACACCAAGGTTTAAAACAGGAATAGGTTCCATCGGTGAAAACATCAAAGTAGTCTTTCAATGCCTGGGTAAAGAGATTGACTTCTCGGGCATAGAAACCAGCGTATTTCAAGATGCTTTCTTCCAATGAAAAGGAAGGACCTTCGAAAGCATCCTTGGCATCCAAGTAAAGATTGAACGTGGATGGTTTAAGATTACCCACATTCAAAATGGCATATTCTCGGCAGTTGTTTTTGTAAGCCAGTTTATGGCAGCAATGATTTCTTCTAGGATCTACTCCTTCCATCCAATGAGGACCCGGCCCCCAATAGGCTGCGTGGAGATAGGTTCCTTTTTTTCTCGTGACTGAGTACTGCGACTCCCCGAATCAGAGAAGCCACATAATAGAATTGTGTTCGCACCTATGCCTAGCACTGTTTTTTCTTCTTTTTCCAATCCTTGCTTCCACATCTTGGTTTGTTGCGGTTTACTTTAGTTCACTCTTGTCCACTTTTATTCACTTTGGATTTGATGAAGAAAAGCGGGCGCATTAGCTGCGTCCGCTGGCATAACTCGTTATTTGATCGACGTTTTAGGCCTTTGCTTCAACAAAAACGTTATCTAACTTGATTTCAACGCTTTTTGAAGGATCCCATTGGTTTGCCGATTTCTTTTTATAAGTCGTCGTTCCATTAGCTCCTCCAGTAAAGGCTATAATCCTAATTGTGTCGTTCGTTTTGAGGCTTTCGAAGGCAGCGGTATATTCGCTGCTTCCTTCTGCGTATCCATAAGTAAAGAAAGCAAGAGGATTAAATTCGATATGATACCAGCCGTTTTCTCTTTCTTCGATGGTAGAAGAGGCTTTTATTCTGTCTTGGTTTCCTCCATCAAAGTCTGAGCCGTCTGCCATCATGGCGTCCTTAATAAAGTTTTCCGTGACATTGTTAACATCTTTCTTGACGCCATCTTCCGTATAAGTGCCATGGAGTTGCACACCGTAGGCGATTGCTAAGTTATCAAATTTGGCATCAAACACGATGTTATTTTCTGTCAAATTAGAATTACTTCCTGCTGCACATCGAATGATAAATGGGGTCTTTGCTTCCGTAGCGTCATACGGTTCAACTCTCCAATAAGCACTTGCCAACGAATAATAATGCTCTCCATCATGAGGATCGGCTCCTCCGGTCGTATTCGTGCCAGTGCATTTAGAACGATCTTTTTTGGCAGGGGTGGCATCCCAGCCATTAACTATTCCTTGAGGCGCCATCGTGAAAGAAAGATCTAAGGCATCATCATGAACAGCACGTAAATCCATATCCTCATCTTCGACGGTTAAGGTTCCATCAGGTTCAAATACTTTGATGGCATTATCTGGAGACACCCAACCACCAAAATGTTTCTTTAGGAAATCTTTCGCATGGAGTTGCCATCTACTTCCAATAAGAGCTTTTTTGCTTGTGGTACCATCATCAAAGGTGCCACCGCTCAAAGTTACCGTTACTTCTTTTCCACGGTCTTTCAAGTAAATGTTATCTAAATCAACGATCTGTGATTTGGAGTAGTCGATGTCTTTGTAATAATCAATACTGCTAGTGGGACTTCCGTTGTAGAAATTGAAGGCAATCGTTTTGGTGCCCTTAAGAATGGATGAATTCTCTCCTTCATAGTTTTTTAAATCGATTAATACATGATACCATTCGCTTGAAGGGTTTTGGGTTATATTAATGTAATTAAGATAGGATGATTCGCTTGCCGTCTTTCCTTTTTCGTCAGTTCCGTAAGTGCTAGCAAAGCCAGAGAAACCACTCTTTCCCGACGTATCTTGAAGCTCTACTTTCACGCCAGGGGCGACATTATCAAACTTCAAATCAAATTCCAAAACCTTGTTACTAAGATCTGTAACTTCTGGAAGAGTCAAATCGTATTCTCTCCAGACCTCACTTTTTCCATCCCAAGAAGGCTTGACGGACTTAGAGATATCTCCTTCGAATTTGCTACTTCCGTCTTCTTTGGCAGTAGCTCCCATATACGCTTCAAAATACTCTCCTGAATAAAGCCCATATCCATTTTCTTCGATGACTCCGCCTTTATCGCCAGCCCAGCTTCCTCCATCGAAACCATTGAAGGAACTTGAGTCATATTTGTCTTTGAAAGACATTAAATAGCTTAAGTCGTCATCGCGATAAAAAGACTTCAGGGTTATGTCTCTAGTTACGGTGAAGGAATAGGGATCGGCGGTGGAAACAATCTTTTCACCTTCTTTCCATGAAGCAAGAGCTTTGCCTTTTACTTTTTTGGAAGTGACTTCGCAAATAGTTCCTTCCTTATAGGTTCCGCCTCCCGTTCCGCCTATAACCGTAACGATACAATCTTTGGGTTCTGGAATGGGTTCATTTGTTTTGCAAGACGAAAGTCCGGCAACAAACAACAATGATGTTGATAGAATTAATGTTTTTGATTTTTTCATGTTTTTCTTCCTTTCTTATAATCAAATAAACATACACGTATCACGTGTTTTATTATTTCGACTCTCTTTTTAGTTTTCCCCCTTTCCTGATTCTTTTTTTATTTTCTTTGAACGTCATCTTTTCTTCTGACGTCAAAGGATAGAAACCTTTTTGATAGAAATCTTTGTAATCTCTAACATTTAAATCCGTATCAAAAACAAAGGCAGCATATAAACCAAAAGCCAATAAAAATAGCGGCAAGAACAAAAAGAAATGGGTTATTCCAACAATCCACACCCAAACGATGCTTTCAATTGATAATGGGAGAAAAGAAGCCAGAAAAACAAAAATGAAAATCAAACTAAAGCCAAAATGCTTAACATAGAAATAAAAGGCGTTTTGAAAGTTTTTCCCAAAGGAATTGTTATACAAAGGAATTTGGGCGAAAAAGTAGAAGAGAGTTGGTAACAAGATAAAAGAAGACAAAAATGCTGGGGCAAAACAAAGACACGTATCTAGAAAACTATCTTTTCTTAGAATTAGCGCATAATAGATAAGCACAGACGATATCAAATAAGCCAAGGAGAAGAATAGCAATCCTATGAAAGTAAGTTTCGCATTGCTTCTTACTCCTTTTCTCCAGTCATATCCGAAAGATAAAGGCTCACCCAAAATCAAAAGACGATAAACCCTTAAATTACCCGATAAAGGGAATGTCAGAAGCAAAATAAGTAACGCCTGAATAAACTTAAAGAAGAAGTGTAAGAACATTGCTCTTTGCTGATACTCTTCATAAGTGATTTGGCTATTGTTGAATAAAAGATGCTGATTTTGAACGAAGACAATTTCGAAAAATAATGCACTTATAAAAGGAATGGCAAACAATAAAAACAGCCCAGCCATTTTCAGCATGACGTCATACCTATTTTTTAGGATATCCAAAAATTGCTCATGCCGTGAATGAGGGAGAGACAGAGGAGAAAAATCATTTTGTGAATATCTTCTGAAGATGCGAAAACCGCTTTGGAGACCCTTTTTCATGATTTATCCTCCAACAAGTAACGCAAAACATCTAACCCATAAGTGCTTTTTTCGCCAAAATTGACGCTTGAGTCATTGATCAGCAGGCAATACTCAAAATCATTTTTCTTTAAGCAATCACCAAGACGTTTGTTTGAAAAATCTCCTAGCTTAACGGCATATTGATACCCGTCAAAGGAAATAAACGAAGGTGAGGCGATGACCTCTTCCAAAAACGATTGGATATCCCCTTCTAAAGGCAAGCAACTTTGTTCGAGCACGAGTTTCTCCACCGGAAAGGAATCGTTTTCGTAGGGAAGAATATAAATATCAGACAAAGATCTTCCTTCCGTGGTGAATTTCAAGCGGATAGTAGATTCGCTTGGAGAGTAAGAATAGCAAGACGCTTCCAATATCTTAGGGTTTGAAGATAGAATCGCGTCTTTGAAAACATCGTCAGCAACATCCTCTCCAACAACAAAAACGCCAATTCTTTCATCTTCTTTTGGGGCAATCTTGCTTTCGAAAATCCAATCGCCTATAACCCACGAAACAAGCCCGAAAAGGATATAAACGATAAAGTATTTTGAGAAATGTTTTTTCAGAATATACGTTATGGAAGACATTCGTTATCCTCCGCATATTCGTAGGCAACAACATATCTAGATAGCAAAGTAATGGTCTTGATTTTCTTGCTTAAAAAATCTTTTTCGAAACGTTTGTCTAAATAAACTTCTGGTGTACGCTCGTTTCCTATACTTAACTCCAGAGGAGTAAAAACCATGCCGTCCTTAGTGATACTTTTTCCTTTTTGCTTCATGTCTATGGGAGACAAAGTAACTGCTTCATTCATTTTTTTGATTCTTTTTAAGAAACTCTTTTCCCTATATATTGGAACGAGCATGACCATAGGGAAAAAGAAACAAGCTGACAGCATAAAGAAGAAACAAACGATGCCCACAATCATGAAAGACAAATGGTTCTCCCTCGTTTCAAAAAAATAGCAAAGTAAGAAGCCAATAAGAAAGATAAGCGCGGAAAAAGCAAAAACAATCCAACCAATAATGAATCTATGGTTTTCTTCTTTTTTGAATTTTTCCCCATAAATCTCCGTTATTTTCATCATTCGTCTCCTGCTTCCAAAAAAGAGCGGACAAAAGAATTTTTAGGATGGCTAACCACTTCTAAAGGGCTACCAATTTGTTCTATTCTCCCATCGTTCATGATGATATAAGTATCAGCCAAAACTGAAGCCTCTTTTAAAGAATGGGTAACATAAAGATAAGTGGCTTGATGAGATAACGAGAAATCTTTTAGGATCTTCTCTGCTTCAAGCTTGCTTTTATCGTCTAGGTTAGCAAAAGGCTCATCAAACAAGAAAAGTTCGCTATTAGAAAGAAGGGCTTTCGCTAACATCACTTTCTCTTGTTGTCCAAAAGACAAGTAACGGGGTTTCCTATCTAAAAGAAACATCAAATCAAAATCATTGCTTATTCCAAGCACTCTGCTTTTTATTTCCTCGAAATCCATCCCTTCGTTTTTCAAAGGGAAGGCCAGGTTATCAAAAACGGTCATGTTGGAGTAAAGGTTCCCTAATTGTGAAATATAAGAAATGCCTCTATCTTTTATTGGTATTTCCTCAATGTCGATGTCGTTGTAGTAGATATTTCCCTCATAATCTTTGCTTCCAAGCAACGTTCTAAGTAATGTTGTTTTGCCACATCCCGACGGTCCTAGAATTGCGCAAAAAGAACCTTTAGCAACGGAGAAACTCAAGTCCGCAAACGCAAACTCATATTGTTTTCTCTTCTTTTTATAGGCCGAGGTAACGTTATCAAATCGCAAACTAACTCCGCCTATAATGTTGTTTTTAGCATGTCCTTCCATTTTCTATCCTTTGATTCCGCCAGCCGAAACATTTTCCATAATAGGCTTCTGGAATGCGATAAAAAGGATTAAAACAGGCAATATCGATAGGATCATTAATATGAATAAAGCAACCGTATTCGGATTGAAGTTCTCTTGATCTACCAACATTTGTATACCAACGGCAAGAGTAGGCTTATCTCTTGTATACATATAAGGCCCATAGTAATCGTTCCAGATTCCAATGAAATCAAGCATGATGACTGGGATGGTGTTAGGCAAGATCATTGGCAAGGCAATTTGGGTCATCAGCCTAACTTCGCTAGCACCATCAATTCTTGCCGACTCGAAGTAGGCATTATCAAGCCCTCTAAAGGCCGCATACATAATCATGTATGACAAGCCAACGCCTCCCGATCCCATCAAGATCAAAACAAGAGGGTTGTTAAGCAAATTCAGTTTTACGATCAAGTTATAAGTAGCGGCTAAGCTTCCGCCTGGAACAAATATCATTCCAAATCCAAGCATGATAAAGAATTGTCTTCCTGGAAATTTATATCTGGCAGTAACATAGCTAAGGCCTAAAACTACGGCCATTCCAACCACTTCACGAACTACGCTTTCCCAAATCGTTCTCCAGAACATGATGGCAACACCTGAATTCCTAGCCTCCAAGGACATAGCACTATTCCAATTCGTTACGAAATTGCTTGGATCGGTAGGCCAGGTGAAAGAATCTTTGATGAATTCGGCGTTAGATTTGAACGTATTCATCAACATCCATAAGAACGGGAAAACCAAAGAAAAACCATAAATTATGAAAATGACAAAAAACATCCATTTGACGATGGTGAAGGTTACGCTTGCTTTTACGGTTGTTCCTTTTACTTTCATGTTTCTCCTTAGTATTGAATCGGCGGGAAGAGCTTATCTAACAAGAACCTAACTCCGTTTGTTAAAGGAAAGGCTACGATACTCGTGATAATGCCCCACGCTGAAGCTTCGTTTATATTCCCGCTATCAATGTATTGCTGTTGTTTTAAGGCAATCGTGGAGCTTATTCCATCATATGGTCCCCCTTTCGTTAGCAACATCGGGGTCAAGAAATAAGAGAAGATAATAGAAACACCGGAAAGAAAGAGAACCTTAATGGTCTCCATGATAAGAGGCACGACAACTTGCCAAAATTCTCTTGTTATCGAAATTCCGTCTAACATGCCAACTTCCAACACTTCTTTAGGAATTCGATTCATAGCTCCTGTAACCATAACGACAAAATAGCCTAGACCTGCCCATAAGTTATAAATGAGGATGATCGGGAAAGCCCAGTTAGGGTCCGCAAAAAATCCGTTAGCGGGCAAAGGTAATCCAAAGAATGATAAGACCTTAGGAATAGGGCCATAAGATACGTTTAGCATGTACTTGAAAGCCATCGTCATAACGATAGGCGAAATAATATTAGGCAAATAGAAAATAACACGGAAAACGGAAGCAAAAGGCATCTTCTTGTATAAGAGATAACCAAAGAAAACGCCGATAGGAATCATCACGAAATTGTTAAAAAGGAACAAGTAGATGGAGTTTAAAATCGCGTTTTTCCAATCGATTGCCGTATCTTTGAAAATTCCATTCAAAACGAGTTCAAAGTTATCCCAGCCAACCCAGACATATTGCCTTTTCATCGGTGACCAACGTTGGAAAGCGGCAATCCATCCGTCAATCGAACAAATGATCGTAAAAAGAATCCAAATGCACAAAGGCCAAGTACACATGCAGATTATGAAAACAACCTGCCCAGGTGTAAGTTTTCTTTTCTTTTTAGGTTTGTATGTTCTCTCTTGGGTTAGAGTCATATCTCATCCTTATGCTTTATATGGAATAACGAAAGCGGCTTCCCCGGCGGGCAAGGAAATGCTGAATGCACCCGAAGAAACATCAGCCTCTTCAAGGCTTCCATTATGGTATATTCTCGCCTTATTGATGCCACTAGGCAAACGCAAATCGATTTTAGATGTCACGCCTGAGCTTGGCAAAGCATAACTCATGATCTCATATGCCTCGTTTCCTGCTTCATCCTCAAACACGCCGACTAAAGCCGTTTGATCAGTGCTTGCGTCAGAGATAAGCTTAGTATCCTTAAAAGGCAAATAGCCAGGCGTTGTCTCGGTATAGATAGAAAGACCATTCTTTTCATTAGTAAGGGCGTTAGATGGGTTTTTGCCAATCAAAGGAAATGTTCCCTTCCAATCAAATTGCATATAGACATGATCAAAAAAGGCAGCATCATCCGAAGCCGTTTTTACGGCGTCGTACCATTCCGTCTTCTCACCATCTTTAAAGATGCCTAGACGCTGCGTCTCACCAGCGAGATTATTAGGCCTCGTCTCTAAAGTGTAATACCCATAGCCATCAAAGCCAAAGGCAAAAAGGGCATTCATCTCAAAACGAACCTCAGCCGTGTTATAAACAAAGTAATTCCTCGTTCCCGCCGAATGATCAAGCGTCAAAAATGGAGAATAGATTTTGCAATCATGATCATGAGCTTTCTTCGATATACGTGAATATTTAGTGACCGTGTTTAGATCTACGCTTTTGGTTTTCTTATCATTGCTTATCGTAATTGGATAATTTGCAGCCAACATCGTTTTCGGGCTCGTTTCAAGTTTATCGATAATATTTTCAAAGAAATTATCGGAATATTGATCCCATGATACATTTGGATCCCATCTTGCATTGCTAACTTCATCCATCAGCAAGTCGACCAAAAATTCTTTGCCAGGGAAAATCTTCTCAAAAGTAGGAACTCTGTTAGCTAAATCAGATAAATTTGATGGGAATGGTTCATCATACATATAGATTCCAGCGATATTGGAATATGACCCATCTGATAAATATGGCGCCGTCAAAATGCTATCGGCCGATACTTCGTGACCACTAAAAGGGAAACATTGAATGCCTGGTGCATAAGTTTCTGCCATCTTTAAGGTCTTTTTGACGGCATCAGGATTATTCATGTATTCGTAATCTCTTGTGAGGAGCAAATCGGTCACATGAAGATCATCATATCGTTCAAAATCGGATGGTTTGTCGCTTGGGTAGTATCCAAAGCAGCGCATTTGTAGATCATCCTTTTTCGCATCATAATCGATCAACTGGCTTAATGAATTTGTCGTTAATCTTTTCGAATCATCTTTTGAAGTGTTTTGGGTGGTCTCCGCATGACCGCACGAAACCAAGCAAGCGGTTAAATTAAGAAGAAATATTCCTTTGACAACCTTTCTACTCATCATAAACCTTCCTCATCTTATATCTGCATCTGCTTAACCCAGTTGTCATAGTTATCATTGACAACCGATTTAACGTAGTCCATGGCTTTGTTGCCATCCGCGTTTTCGCTGATCATCTGTGTCGGTCTATAATAAGGAACGGCAGCTCCCGCTTCCCAGAAGTACCCAGACAAAGCAGTGACAGCAACCTCATCCGCATCAAAGAAGGCTTTCATCGTGGCCATGCCGTAAGAAGAGGCCAAAGTTGCCTTTGTATAGTCATATTTGAAAGGGCGGCAAGCATCTGAATAATTGGAGAAGATGATGTTTCCTTCATCGGAATTCAAGTAAGCCAAGAACTTTTTGGCCATCTTGATGTTACTCGCTCCTTTAGGGATAAATATTCTTTCTTGAGCATTGTCTGCGACAATTCGTATAGGCTTCCCATCGCTCCCTTTCTTGGCGTTGGGCAAGAATGGTATAGGGAAAGCGGAAATCTCTGGAGAATCATCGTTTAAAACAGACAGGAATTCATTATGAAGCCATGAGCCACACGGCATCATCATAGCCGTTCCGTCCAGCAAATGGTTTTGGGAGGGATGGAACTCCTCGCTCATGGCATGTGGCCTAGCATATTTTGGAGTCTGGTCCCCTTTAACGATCAATCTTGAAATTGCGTCGAAAGCGCTTTGCCTACCCGTTGAAAAGAAGTCATTCTTTTTTACGACCTCAGTCCCGGAATGGTAGAAGGAGTTTTCAAATTCCAATCCATTAACCTGAGCCTCCCATTCCCATTGGGGAGCAAGATAATAGTCAGCCGTATCTTGGCAAATGGCCAAAGGATAGACATGATCAGAGTCGCTGTATTTAGAGATTTCATCACATAATGTAATCAATTCATCAAAGGTTTCAGGAACTTTCCAGTGGAATTGATCAAAAGCGGTTTTGTTGTAAGCAAAAACGTAATTATTAACAGCCCATGGTAAGGTATAGAATTTCCCATCGACACTGGATTTGCAAGCTTCCGCATAACCTTCGTATATCGAGTCTTTTGCCTTCAAGCCAGTATCGTTTACAGGCTCTTCCATAACATCATCCAATGGCTCTATATAGTCACGGCTTATCCAGCGAGAATACGATCCGCCTCTTGTAAAAACCAAATCAGGCAAGTTCGCTTTCGTTTGCATGTACGATTCGATGTTCGTATCCAAATTAGGATCAGGAGTCAAATCAAAATGTATCGGGCTTTCGGGATATTTTGCATTAAAACCTTTTTCGAGTGCTTCGAAAAATTTACTTTGGTGTCCCCCATTAAAGAAGGAAACTTTCAAAGTGGTTGTGCTCCCATTAGTGGGCACATCCCCGCCTCCAGAAGTTCCCCCATCCCCACAAGATGAGAGAAGCATTGATGCGCTAAATACCAGCATTAGAGATAGTTTCTTTTTCATAACATTTTTCCTTTCTAAATATCAATAGTCATTAAGTAAGCCGGCGGAAACAAGGTACCGATAAAGGTTGCCTTTTAAATCATCAGGGTCAATCTCTTTTCCGTACATGATCTTCGGAAGATGCTTTTCTTCCAATTCCTCGATTTTATCAATCTTGAAGTCACGATATAGTTTAAGGCGACCCTCAACGTAACGCATACGTTCCTTAAGCCCACCTAATCTTTGGCACTCTTTTTCATAGCCAAAAGACTTGTTTTCTTTGTGCCACTGATACTCATGAGAGGCTATGAACTCATCAAGAAGTTCCTGAGCTTCTTGGAGCTTTAGAATATATGGGAGTAGCGTTTCGCCTTTTTCGTATGCTTTTCTTATGTCTCTTCCTAAAACGCATAAGATCGAATCCACCTTACCAAGCTTTGCCATGGCGTCAAACATATAGCCAAACTCTTTATTGCTGGAGATGGTGTTTAACTTTTTAACGGCTTCCATATATAAATGAGGATATTTATCTAAAGCTGTTTCCATCATTGGATCCTGCAAAAGATCCATATATAAATGAGTGAATGGTAATGTGTTGTGTTTGTGGTTGTAATCAATATTTGGGTCAAGACAACCCAAAGAGTCAATCTTATCGAAGTCATCCAAGCTCATTCCAACGACTTTTTCAAAATCTTTCGCATCTCCAATCGCTTCGTTTTTTGCCATTTTAGCTACTCGATACAATCCTGGTAAAATGCAAAATTGACTAGCCTCGCTAGCGCCATCTCCCCAGCCCGAAACCAGGAAGTTGTCTATTCCGAATTCCCTGCACCCTTCCAATTGTTCTTTGCAAACGTTTGTGGAGTATCTGTTATTAGGAGCGAATCCGCCCCATTTATACATCCCGCCACATAAACCAAGAGGACGAGTGGTTATAGATTTGAAAAGCTTTATTTCTTCTCTAAGTTTATCTTGTCCTTTTTCGTCATAATACCAAATGAAAGGGATGATATTATCGGGGATATCAAGTGTTAAATTATTCTGGTTTTTTAAAGCGGCATTTTTCACCATATCACCCCAGATATAGCAAGTGAAACCATATTTTTTGGCAATCTCTGACACACGCTTAAGGTGATAGGAAATAATCTCGGATTCCGGAGCGTATCCGTATTTATCTATGTATCTTCCTCTTCCTAAATGGAAAGCTTCATCCATTCCGATATGAATGGTTTTGGATTTAAAGGTTTCGGAGACCGTCTTAAACATCTTATCAATAAACTCATACACGGACTCGTCCTTTACCAAAAGAATGTTGTCAATATCGAAAAGAGAATTGTAACTATCCCAAGCTTGTAATCTGCCTAAATGAGCCAAAGTTTGAATGCAGGCTCGTAATTCCATATGCTTATTTGATGCATACTCATCTATTTCTTTGATTTCTTCTTTCGAGTATTTGCCACGCATGTAGCCAAAATATGGTTCTCCATCTATCTCATAGGTGTCTTCTGTATAAAGCATGAAATACGTGTACCCAAAAGACGAGAGAATGTCGATTAATCTCTTAATCGTTTCTACCTTCGGAACCGCTCCGCGAGAGCAGTCGACCATATATCCTAATTCTTTGATTGGCTTATCCATTTTTGGCTTTTTGTTTCGTTCTTTAATATATTTTAAAGTAACTTTAATAATATTACAATCCCATACTATTTTTCTCTGCAAAAAAGAGCCACGAAGTCCAATGAAGGTTGCCGTGGCTCTTTTCAATATTAAGCGATAGTCCAGGTCACATTTGTGTTCCAGACCATTTCGTCGTTGATATAATGTAGCATCTCCCAGTTTGTGGATGTTAAGCAGGATATTTCAATAGCAGTAGCGTACTCAATATCTGTTTCATACTGGCTAGTGATGCCGCCATGAACACCTAGCCAGCCGACGGCGTCAATTCCTTCGCTACTTATTTCACCCTTTCTTACATCCCCAAATTGAGAATTTGTAGGAGTGGCGCCCCACTCACCATTTTTTAAGTCTTCTCCGAACTTGAATACCGCCCAACCCATTTTATTAGTGTCAGGAAGAATCTTCTCACCAGCTGCATTGTAACCGTGATTAAGCCATTCGGATCTATAAATCAACGTGCTCCCGCTTTGGCCAGCCTTACCTTTCCAAATAGAGGTAGGCATAGCGACTCTTGAAGCGTTTGCGCCCCAGTCCATGACGAATTTGGTTTCGCTTTCCCAAGCTAAATACACGCCATGAGTATCGTCGCTGTTATGCCAGAAAGTTCCGTCTACGGTACTCGTTCCAACCGACCTAAACATCTTAAGACCGGAAACCGTTAAAGGCACATCTGTCAAATTGCCTTCCGAGGCATTTCTTGCCCATGCTTGATATTGATGTCCGTCTTGTATGGAAGAAAGGCAGTCGAAAGCAACCCTGAATGTCCTTGGGGTTGCATCGTTTGAATGCTGACGACGTAAGTAACTGCCTACTGTCATATCCGCCCCATATAGGAAGCCATGTTCTCCGGATGAAGAGAAATCATAAGCCATATGAGTAAAGCCCTCTTTTTGGGCTTGATCAAAGAATTCCTTGTTAAAGAAGAACCAGCCGTCATTAACAGTCGCCTTCTTCTCTGTAGCATCAAGAAGGGTGGCGTTCGTATAGACTCCTTTGAATTCATCTCGATAAATAGCATCTACAATGGATAAGTACTCAACGCTTATGCTTTGATCTGCCTTAACGGAAGGGATGCTATATTTGCCTTCATTATTTGGGCTCAAAACGTCTTCTCCGCTTTTCACTAACGGAATTAAGTTCTTGTTGCCTTCCGATGGTGTTAATGTGAATTCATAATCCTCGCCGTAATTAACAGTATTTTCTCCTGCAAACGTGAAACCGTCCGATACAGTATGAGTTACGTTATAAACATTTTTATCAACGGAAACAGTAATATCAAGAGGAGAGTCAACGGTCACAGAATACGCTCCGTCATCATTTGCTTTCAAAACTTTATCGCCAGCTTTAACAACAAGGTTTTTCTTTTGGCTATAGCCTTCGCTTAAGGCGACTTTGAAATTAAGTGTATCGTCTTTTTCGACAAGAGAAGGAAGAGTCTCGCCTTCGAGAGATTTTAATTCGTAAACATCGTTAGCATCAGGTAAACCAACTTCATATTGGGTTAAATACTTCGCATAAAGATCTACATTGGAGTGATCAATGGTCACTTCTTCGACCTTATTCACATAGCTTTCTTCTTTGTACCAGCCTTCAACGGAAGTATGAACTCTATCTTTAACGTGATTGGTTTCTTCATCAGAAGGAAGCTCAATGCTCGCGCCAATTATGCCTTTTTTCTCGGAAGTCTTCGCTTGTCCAGTTTCATCCTCGTAATGGAAGGTAACCTTATATATGTCTTTGGTCGCGGAAGCGGTAATGGAATGATCTTCTTGAATATCCGAAATCGTATACACGCCATCGGTTGCAGTTATCGCAACGTTGTTGTCTAAAATCGACAAATCATTAAGCTGGGTATAGTCGCCAGTTTCTTTCCCTTCAACTTTGAAAGAAACTGAAGCACCTTTCTCAACCTCTGCAGGAATTGTTTCGCCCGTAGCGGAAGGCAAGAAATTAACAATATCCTTTCCATTGAAGTTGAGCTTGTAGGTCGTGGGTAGAATGGATTGCTCCGACTTATCGTTACTCGTTTTTCCCTCATTCCCTTGACATGCGCATAGGGAAAATGCCGCAAGAGAAGATGCCAGCAACATAAATGGCAGTTTTTTCTTCATACTATTTGCTCCTTAGCCCATGAAAGGGCTTTCTTTTTTTATACTAGAAGCAGGAGACAAACTTTGCAACTATTTTTTAAAGTTACTTTAATATATGGCAGTCGAATTCCTTATCTTGTTCTTTTTTCGCGCCTTATTGGTTTATAATTGCTTTATGAAGAAAAAAACGGCTGACAATGAAAATAGAAGTTCTTTGAGAATAGCCAATCAAAAGAAATTAATTCCTTTGTTGATGGATAAGGCAATGTCCCTAACTGATATATCCGCTTCAATAGGAGTGTCATTCCCGGCAGCTAGTGCCATCGTTGAAGAACTTGAAAAGGCTGATATCCTAAAAGTAGTAAAAGAGCAATCAAAAACCAAACGCAACGGAAGAATACCCGTCCTTGTTTCATTTAATTTAGATTATGGTCTAATAGGAGTTATAGATGTTTCTTCCCAAAATTTGAAAGTAGCCTTATATGATCTCTCAAATCAGATCGTTTTAAAACGGGAGATGCCCGGAAAAGAGTTCATCACAAAAGATGATTTCGAAAAACTTGCTGAAACTCTGAAAGACATGTTGAAGAGTAAAGAGGCAAAAGGAAGGAAACTCTTGTGGATAGGTATTTCAAGCCCAGGGATGATAAACAAATATACAGGAGATTATGCCTTAGCCTACAGGATTAAAGATTACGACAAGATCAATCCTCAAACCTATTTTTATAACCTTTTTGGAGTGGAGACGAGACTATATAACGACATAAAAAGCGCAGCCATGGCTGAACAAGCTTATGGCGTTATTCATTCAGGTGTCCAAAATGCCATATTCGTTCATCTTGGTTCCTCTTGCGGATTATCCTTGCTTCTGAATGGAAGCCAATATGTAGGAAGCAATGGCTACAGCGGCGAAATATCTGTTTATAACCATATCGACAAAGAATCTTCCTCTTGCCTAAATAATCGTTTTTATTCCCTTCATAGAATATACAAAAACACGATTGATTTTAAAAAAGAGCAAGGACGTGCATGTAAAAACGAGACCGGGTATATAGATTACAATCTTTTGACAACCTGGATTAAAGAAAAAGACCCTGATCTAAATCATTTCGTTGATGAATCTGCAAAAATGAATGCACTTGCCCTGATTGGATATGCCGACTTGCTCGATGTTGATCTCATCGTCTTAGAAGGCCCGATTCTCTTATTTGGAGAATCGTATAAAAACTTATTGATCAAATATATCAATCAGTATGACGCCCATGAATTTAGACCTCATTTGCAGTTTTCCTCGTTCAAAGATGACAATTCCCTACTAGGTGTTGCCTATCAGGCAAATAAAGAATTCTTTGACTCCGTTTTTGAATTGCTTGCCTCAAAAAGAAACGGCAACTAACACCGAAAAAAGACTACAATAGAACGCATTTTGAAAGAAGGCTTCTATCGCGAAAAAATGCAAAATGGAAAAAGACGGGCAGAATCGTCTTAATCACCGGAGAAAGTTCGGGGTTTGGCTTTGAGATGGCTAAACTATTTCTTGCAAACGGCGATACAGTGGTGGATTTTCAAATCAGCAATTCGAATAATTCAAAGAAGATGAATGCAAGACCTGCGTCGATAAGCCGCTATATTTCTTACCTTCAGGACGCTTTCTTGATCTCTGAGGCCAAGCGATACGACTTAAAGGGGAAATCCTTTATTTCGGGATCTTCCAACTGTTATTTCGACGACCTCGGCCTCCGAAGCGCGGCCGCCGGCTTCAAGGGAATGGACCAAGAACCACATTTCATGGAGAACGCGATT
>CADAXQ010000030.1 GCA_902791935.1 uncultured Erysipelotrichaceae bacterium
ACCAAGCCCAGGGTTGGCTGAACAAAGGCATCCTCCGTTCGGCCGGAGTCTGCTTGGGCGATTTGGTTTGGCGGGACTATTCTACCTCAAAAGGGCGTTTTATCAGTAGACATGTAAAACAGAGCCCATTTTTTATAGTTTTAGGGGCATCGTAAAGAAAAATACCCCATCGATGTGATGGGGTATTTAGCTACGTGAAGAATCTGCCTATTTCTCTAGTCTCGGCTCGAAATAAACGGCTAAGGCGTTCGCGAGTTCTTTGATGTCTTGCCCACTGGTGTTAATCAAGAGATCGTAGTTCTCTTTCGCGCCCCAAGTGGCGTTCGCATAGAAGTCATAGAAAGAACGACGGTTCTTTTCGATACGTTTGATGTTCTTAATGATTTCTTTATCCGTGATGTTTGGATTTGAATCCCGTTCGCGGCATCGGGCAATCTTCGACGGCATATCGGCATAGACAAACAAGCGATAGGGATGCAAATCCCGCAAGACATAGTCGGCCGCACGGCCAATGATGACGCAGCTTGATTTTAATGCCATCTCGCGCATGATTTCGTTTTGTTTCTTAAACACATCGGTCGAAGGAGAAAATGGATCATTAACATTTGACCAACTGACCCCGTAATGAATGGGGAATAACGGCACTGGTTTTGCTTCCGAAACTTCTTCGATATAGCGCTGGCTATATGGTGTGTTCTTCACCAACTCTTGAAGAATCTCCTTGTCGTAATAGGCAATATGCAAATTATCGGCTAGCCGCCGGCCAAGTTCCCGGCCTCCTGAACCGAATTCACGACCCACGGTGATTAAGAGTGACATATGTTTTACCTCGCCACTATTTTAAACAAATCGTGAGAAAACAGCACAAAAATTTTAAAAAACGATAGGGAAACCTTAACGTTTTTGACGAATGGTCACACCGCTGTCGCCGAGTAAAACAATACTATGTGGAGGTACGCTTCGAGTTAAATAGACATCGCCACCGATGGTAGAACCCGCTCCAACCACCGTATCACCACCAAAAATAGCGGCATTGGAATATATCGTTACGCCATCTTCCACCGTCGGATGACGTTTTGCCCCATGAAGGGCGCGACCTTCCGCTAAAGACAATGCCCCTAACGTGACGCCTTGATAGAGCTTTACATGATTACCAATCACGCAGGTTTCACCAATGACAATGCCTGTGCCGTGGTCAATGAAGAAATAATCGCCAATGGTGGCGCCAGGGTTAATGTCGATGCCAGTCTTGCTATGGGCACGTTCCGAAAGATAACGGGCCAATAATGGCAAGCCAAGTTCGTAAAATTCGTGAGCAACCCGATAATAAAGGATGGCTAGGAAACCCGGATATTCTAAGGCAACCTGTTGCCTGGATAACGCCGCAGGATCCCCTTCAAATATCGCATCGATCGAAGTGTTTAAGGTCCGCCTAATTTCTGGCAAAGCAGCAAAGAAACGCGCTTTTTTGCCTGGCACATCTTGCGTCGTTAACGGGCAAAGCATCGCATCAAAATGAGCAGCGGTTTGCTCGCCTAGCGCTTCTAATTCACTTTGGGTATAAGCAGGATTTTCGTAGTCGAGCAAAAGCAACATTTTCACATCGCGCGCAAACGCCAGCACCGCTTCTTCATCAAAGCAAGAAGAACGGTCTTGGTTCGTGAATTGTTGCTCTAGTGCTTTTAGCGAATCAGTCATAAAGCCCCTTTACCGATAAATAACGTTCCCCGTCATCGGGCAACACCGTAACAATCGTGGCCATTGGATGCGCTTTGGCTAAACGCACCGATACCGCAACATTGGCTCCCGAAGAAATGCCGCAGAAATAGCCTTCTTTACGAGCCAATAATCTTGCAAACTCATAAGCTTCGTCATCCGTGCAAGTCACAATCTCATCAACGACGCTTAAATCCATGATACCCGGCTTAAATCCAGCCCCGATGCCTTGAATCTTATGAGCACCTTTCTTGCCTTCCGTTAAAAAAGGAGAAGAAGCTGGCTCCACGCCGACTGCTTTCACGGATGGATCTTGTTCTTTCAGATAACGCGAAGTGCCCACTAAGGTACCCGCGGTACCAAAGGCACTTACAAAATAGTCAATCTTGCCTTCGACTTGTTTCCGAATTTCTGGACCGGTGGTCTTATAGTGGGCTTTCCAGTTATTGGGATTATCAAATTGGGAAGGGATAAAAGAGTTCGGATTTTCTTTGGCTAAGGCATTCGCGGCTGCAATGCAAGCCGTCATACCACCTTCAGAAACCAAACGGCAATCGGCACCAAACGCCCGCATCATCTGCACACGTTCCACAGAAGCAGAAGATGGCATAAAGATCACAAGCTTTAATTCTAAAGCTGCGCAGACGGCACTTAAACCAATGCCGGTATTTCCTGAAGTGGGTTCAATAATCAAGGTATCCGCGTTCACTTTGCCTTCTTTCGTGGCAGCGAGCATCATTTCTTTGGCGGCACGGTCTTTGATCGATCCCGTCGGATTTGCCCGTTCCAATTTAGCGTAAATGCGTGCGTTCAGACCACATTCTTTTTCGATACGAGACAAGCGCACGAGTGGCGTATTTCCAATCACATCAAACAATGTATTATCCATGGTTAATCCTCGATATACCTTATATAGAGTAAACGATTTTCAGAAAAAACGTCACGGAAACGCTTTATGGCGATGAACAAATGTCATAAACCCCTCTTCACAACCATTAAGCGTTGTTGTTTTGCATGAAGGATCCGATTTTTTGCTTTGCCCCTGCTTATTCTCCTCATGATTCGATAGAAAAAAGCCGCTAAGAAGGTTTGCTCCTTCTTAACGGCTATGGCACAGAAATGATTAGTTGCCTTGATAGGCGTCTTTCAGAATCTGAATCATATCTGGGATCAACGGCACGCGCGGATTAGCTGGGGTGCATTGATCTTCGTAGGCGAGATAGGCAATCTCTTCGAGCTTGCTGTCATATAACGCTTTATCGGGGATGATGGACTGGAAGTTCATATCGATGCCAACTTCTTTGCCTAAAGCAAGCACCGCATCCGATAAGGCTTTGGCAGCTTGGTCTTTCGAAGCGCAAGGAATGCCGACGACTTTGCAAATGTCCATGTACTTCTCGTCGCAGCAGTATTCTTCATACTTCGGCCAGACGGAGAGTTTCGTTGGGGCAACGCCGTTATAGCGGATGACATGTGGCAAGAGAATCGCACAAGTACGGCCGTGAACCGTATGGAATTCCGCACCGACTTTGTGGGCTAACGAGTGGACTAAGCCTAAGAAGCTGTTCGCGAAGGCCATACCGGCAATCGTGGCAGCATTATGCATCTTTTCTCGGGCTTTGAGGTCGTGTTTGCCATCTTTGACGGCACGCGGGAGATAGGTGAAGACCAACTTAATGGCTTCTAAGCAAAGACCATCGGTGTAGTCGCTTGCCATCACGGAAGTATAGGCCTCAATCGCGTGGGTTAAGACGTCCATGCCGGTTTCGGCTGTGCTCTTGGCCGGTAAATTCGTAGTGAATTCTGGATCGACAATCGCGATAGATGGCGTTAAGGAGTAGTCCGTCAACGGATACTTCTTGAGGTGTTCTTTGTCCGAGATGACGGCGAATGGCGAGACTTCAGAACCCGTACCAGAAGTCGTTGGGATGGCGATTAATTTTGTCTTTCTTCCGAGTTCAGGATACTTGAAGGCCCGTTTCCGGATATCCATGAACTTTTGTTTCAAGTCATCGAAATTCACTTCGGGGTGTTCATAGAAGATCCACATCCCTTTCGCGGCATCCATGGCCGAGCCACCGCCTAAGGCAATGATGGTATCGGGTTGGAATTGACGCATGAGTTCCACCCCGCGTTGGACAGTCTTGATATCTGGATCCGGTTCGACTTCCGCGAACAATTGATAGGTCACTGGATTCCGACGGAGATTCAATTCATCGATGATCTTGTTCAAGAAGCCGAGTTGAACCATGGAGTGGTCCGTGACGATGAAGACTTTGCCAACGTCCTTGCACGAACGAAGGTATTGAATCGAGTTGCGTTCGAAATAAATTTTCTGCGGCACTTTAAACCATTGCATGGTGTTTCTCCTTTTTCCGACTTTCTTGATGTTTAACAAGTTGATGGCACTGACGTTGCCCGCCACCGAGTTATGGCCATAAGAGCCGCAACCAAGTGTCAACGATGGTAAGAACGAGTTATAGACGTTCCCAATGCCACCAAATGTCGAAGGAGAATTCCAAATGATACGAATGGCTTTCACGATATCACCGAAACGATCGGCCATTTCTTGGGTCTTGCAATGGATGGCAGCCGAGTGGCCAAGACCACCGAATTCCAACATCTTTTCGCAAAGAGAGACGCCTTCATCAAAATCTTTGACGCGATAGAAACCAAGGACAGGAGACAACTTTTCACGAGACAAAGGTTCGTTTGGACCAACTTCGGTTAATTCGGCCGCGATAATCGTGGTGCCTTCTGGGACAGTGAAGCCAGACTTTTCGGCAATCCATTTTGCGGACATACCCGCAACGGCGCTATTCAAACGGCCTTCGGCAACATTCTTGTCACCACGGCAGACTCCAAACATGAATTTCTCGAGTTTCCGGGTTTCTTCTGGCGTCGCGAAATACATGTGGAAACGCTTGAATTTCTCTTTCATGACGTCATAGATTTCGTCATCGATGAACACGGCGGATTCCGAAGCGCAGATCATGCCATTATCAAATGATTTGGAAAGGACGACATCGTTGACGGTCTCGTCTTGATCGCAATCCTTGCAAATGTAGCAAGGGACGTTGCCCGCCCCGACACCGAGCGCGGGTTTGCCACAGCTATAAGCCGCTTTGACCATGGAGTTGCCGCCAGTCGCTAAGATGGTAGAGACGCCGGGATGTTGCATCAAGGCAGTCGTGGCATCCATTGAAGGATGTTCAATCCATTGAATGCAGTTTTCTGGCGCACCCGCCGCCACGGCAGCGTCACGCATGACGATGGCGGCCGCTTTAGAAGATTCTTGGGCATTCGGGTGGAAGGCGAAAATGATGGGGTTACGGGTCTTCATCGAGATTAACGATTTGAAGATGACGGTCGAAGTCGGGTTCGTGACCGGGGTAATCCCTGCAATGACACCGACTGGTTCAGCAATTTCGGTGATGCCGGTAACCGGATCTTCCGAAATAATGCCCACTGTCTTGGTGTGACGCATATTGTTCACGACATATTCGCAAGCAAAGAGGTTCTTCGTTGCTTTGTCTTCGAAGCAACCACGATGGGTTTCTTCAATGGCTTTGCGGGCCAAGTCGCCATGGTGGTCTAGGCCAGCCACAGACATCTTTGCCACGATGTAGTCGATTTTTTCTTGATCGTAGGACGCGAAGTCAGCCAAGGCTTTCAAGCCTTTTTGGACCAATCCGTCCACTTCCGCTTCAGCGGCTTCCTTCGGAGAAATCTTTGTTTCTTTCTTTTCTTCTGCCATAGGATTTCCTTTCGTTTTATTCGGTATAATTTTACCGACATTTATTATAGACGGAGTGCCATCAGGAATTAAGTAAAAATTTATTGATAACGCTTACATGAGAAAAAAGAGGCCCTGGTCTAGGCCTCTTTAACGTTGTTTCAATATTGCCCAATCGAATGAAGATATCGTTCCAAAATAATCGAGGCCGCACCAGAATCAATCTTTTTTCGTTGTTTTCTCGAGGATTGACCACTTTCGTGGAATCGGGCGGCCGCTTCTACGGTCGTATTTCGCTCATCGACGGGGTGAATCGGTAAAGACGGGAAGGCAACTTTGAGTTTTTCAATAAAAGATTCCACGATGGGGGTCATCTCGCAAGGATCACCTGACGGGAAAGTCGGCCAACCAATCACGATGCTTTCGACCGTTTCTTGCTTCATGACGTCTTTCACGGCCTCCAAGGCTTCCTCATATTCGCCGGCTTTAAACCGTTTCTCTGGCAAAGGTGAAATAAAACTCCCACTTCGGGATATTGCAATCCCGATAGAGCCCTTTCCTAAATCTAACGCCAAAATATTCTTTTCCATCGTGCTTATTTTTGATCCGCTTTTAATTTGGCTTTCTTTTCGTCATTCGCGGCAATTAACGCTTTTTCAAATTCGATTTTGCCATTTTGACACGCTCTTTCGTTTTGAAAGCCAAAGAATAAGCAAAGAAGCCCCGTTAACAAAGAGAAGCAACAGGCAATTAATGTGGGAAAGTTTGGCACTTCTCCCGTTTGGAAATAGGTAATGAAGACCGGAATAATGAAGCCGATGCCTAACGCGGCAAAGACAATAAACCAAATCAAATAATAACGTAAGGGCTTGTATTTGCGGTACATCCCAAAGATTTTGCTGATGACTTTCATGCCATCTCGGAACGTATGAAGCTTGCTGAAACTACCTTTTGGGCGATCGCGGTAAGTAATGGTCATTGAGCGAACGACCATGTTTTTCTCTACCGCATGAATCGTCATCTCCGTTTCAATTTCAAAACCTTTGGACAAAACAGGGAATGTTTTCACGAACTCATACGAAAAAGCGCGATATCCCGTCATGATGTCTTTCACATGGCTATGGAACAAACGATTGATGGAATGGCGGACAATGTTATTTCCGAAATTATGGAAAGGACGTTTGTTTTCCGTATAGTAGGCGCCAGAGAGGCGGTCTCCAACCATCATATCGACGTTGTCTTCTAAAACGGCTTTCACCATTTGCGGCAATGTTTCTAAGCCATAGGTATCGTCACCATCCACCATCACATAACATTCCGCGTCGATTTCGCGGAACATGCGCCGCACGACGTTTCCTTTGCCTTGCAAGGGTTCGTGACGAACGATGGCCCCGGCATGCAAGGCTTCTTCCACGGTATTGTCCGTCGAATTGTTGTCATACACGTAAACCGTGGCTTCTGGGCAATATTGCTTCGCGTCTTTCACGACTTTCGCAACCGTTAAGCCTTCGTTATAACAAGGGATAAGAATCGCTACTTTATCCATATCTGGTCCTCGTTTCTTTAATAATTGCTCTCCGTAAGAATTAAAAGCACCGTCTTCCCTTCATAAAATAACGGGTCGCCATAACTATCGGCACAAGTATGATACCCCACCTTCATTAAGTATTCGCCACTATAGGTCTTGTTGTCTAAATGGCATAGATAACGTTTTTTCGGGTCAAGTCCCCGTAATTTCCAAGTGAACTGGTAAGAATAGGGCCTCGTGCGTTTCACGTAAAGTAACGCCAAGGCGGCCGATTGGTCCTTCGAAACGGAAATCATCGAAGTATATAAATCATTGTTTGCCAAATGATATAACGTCCCGTTTTGAATGACGTCGTGATGGTAATCTCGATAAAGCTTACTACCCCGCATAAGTTCTGCTTTTTCTGCTTCATTTAACTTTGTTGGGTTCATCTCATAACCATAGGTGCCAAATAAAGCAACATCCACTTTTGTGCGGTAAGAATTGCCTGGCGCTGCTGAAACGTGACTTGAAATCGCACTTAAGGGGTAACCTAGGGAAGTGTCGTATTGAATCGAAGCGCGCATTGAACCAATCGTATCGTCACTGCACCAAATCTGAGGGCAGAAATATAGCGTTCCTAAATCAAAACGACCACCACCGGAAGCGCATCCTTCAAAGAAAATATCGGGGAATTCTTCTCGTAATTGGCCAAGAAGTCGGTAATAACCTAGCGTTAAACGATGGACCACTTCCCCTTGTTTTTCCGCTGGCCAGAACGAAGAGAAATGCTCGCCCATCGCGCGATTATGATCCCATTTCACGTAATCGACGGGATATTCCGCTAAGACAGCATGGATTTGTTGATGGATGGCTTCTACGACTTCTGGCGAAGAAAAATCGAGCAACAATTGAGAACGGCAAAGACTGGCCCAGTCTTTGTTTTCATTCATGCCTAACACATATTCAGGATGGGCACGGAACAACTCTGAATTCGGAGAAATCATCTCGGGTTCGAACCATAAGCCAAACTTCATGCCAAGTTCGTGAACGTGATTGATAAGACGACGCAAATCAATTTTCTCTTGGTTGACCGTCCAATCCCCTAAGCTTGAAGTATCGTTATCCCGTTTTCCAAACCAGCCATCGTCAAGCACAAAAAGATCGACGCCTAAGGCTTTTGCTTGATCGACATATTCCAGCATTGATTCCGTGGTGAAGTTAAAGTAGGCACCTTCCCAGGAATTGAATAAGAGTGGACGGCTTTCTGGATGCGGAGCAGTCATTAAATTTTCATGGATTAAGCGCTGGAAGGTCTGTGACATGCCGTCGATGCCATGGTGACTATAAACCATGACGGCTTCTGGCGTATAGAACGATTCGTTTTTGCCAAGTACCCAGTCAAAGTCTTCATCATTGATGCCATAGATAATGTGCAACGAACGATCGGGCTGAGGCGCTAAACGAATTTTCCAGTTGCCAGAATAAACGAGATTGAAACCAATCACTTCTCCATCGGTATAGCTATTCTCATGCTCGCTTAAGAAACAGAATGGGTTTTCTTGATGAGAAGAACGGCCATAATTAGAGCCTATTTCCAATGTAGCATGCGAAAGACGTTCGATTTGTTCTTTCCGTTCACGGTTCTGCTCCCCTGAAAAGTGATGGAAATAGTAATCAGAGGTCGGCAAATCGAGTTGCAAGGAGGAGGCACGGAGCACATGGACTTTCTTCCCTTTGTTTTCGAGTTGGAATGATTTTACGATGACGTCTTTATCACGATAAATCGATAAGAACTCATGTAGATATAGATTGGCGGTAACGTCACGCAAAACGAATTCGATCGTATCCACGTTGTCACGGTTATAAAGCGATTCATCCCGTTTTAAGGGGACATCTAGCGATGGTTGATCCGGAATCGGCTTCATACCGTGGTAGATTTTGTGGCGGATATATTCGAAAGCCGTATAGGTAGAACCATTCTCGTGACGAATGATAAATGGGGCGTCCCGTTTATCCATTTCTCCATGATCCGTGATTTCCAGACGACTATGAGGAGAAAAATCACCTGGATAAGGGGTCAATAAATCCATTTTCTTATCCAGATAAAGGTTCTCACCCGCGGTGGTACGCGCTTGCAAGACATCTTGATCGTTTTTTAAGCGTTCTCCGAAATATAACGTTTCTAATCGATTGAATCCATCCACGCAAACCACATAAGAGATTCGCTCATTGAAAAGATGAAACACATTGTTTTCGCGGTCCACATGAATCATAGAAATACCTCGGAAAAAGTTTACGTTCTCTTCCTAGGGAAAACAAGGCACGTACGTAGGAAAACGAATGATATCTTCCTCTTTTTAGTTCGATAAGAATTCACGCAAAGCAGCAAAGAGAGAAGCATCGAGTTCACTAGAACGAGTCAAATCGATGCAAGAGCGGAAAGCGGCTTGCTCTTCTTTACTGCCTCCGTCAGGATGCTTTGCCTGGTATGCCTGGTAAGCGGGATCCACTACGGTTTTGACATAATCGCGGGAGGCATCGCTTCTCCACACGCCATGATGGCCTGCATTCGGGCTAAAGTAAGTCGTGAAATTAGGATTTGTGATCCGGTCTTTGTTCCCATAAACGGACAAAGAATCCGGCGGCACCGCCACGTCTTTCCCGCCTTGAACGCAAAACACTTTCGTTTTGGAAGACGAAATCACTTCGGAAGCAGAAAGCTTGTCTCCACTTGGTGCCGTCCAATCCATATACCAATCAAACATAGGACTACCGATGGCTTCCAAAAAGGAATTCGTATATCGTCCCATGTCGTATTTCATGAGCGTGCGCGGCGCATCAAAAGCGGCAAAAGAAACGACATACTCCGCCTGAACGCCCAAAGACAAGGAAGCCAAAACCCCATAACCACCCCAACTATGACCGACTAACGTTAAAGGTAACACCGCTAAATCGTCTTGCGTTTGAATATATTGATAAGCCGAGGCAACGTCATAGGCGCTTTGCCATAATCCCTTGGATTCTTTTCCTTCCGAAGCACCGGAAGCCGTTAAATCAATGGCCAAGACGTCATAGCCTTCTTCGAGAAACCACGCCTGATATTCCGCGTCTTCCCAGTCGGATTGAGAAGACATGCCATGGGCTGCTAGGACTAATCCTTTCGGGGTATCCGTTCGATATAAGTGACCCGTTAACGTGTTCTCCCCAGAAAGGAAGGATACGTCTTCCCGTTTTTCTAATGAGGAGATATCCGCTCGCTTCGCGTAAAAAGAAGGGAAATGATCCAAATCCGATAAAGAGGAGGCTCGTTTTCCGAATATCGCATGGCACGCGGCAGCCGAGGCAATAAGGCCTCCCACCCCATAAAGCAAAACAAGACCAATGACCACGGATAAGGTGATGATCCACCAACGTTTATGTTTCTTCTTTGCTTTCATGGGAATCTCCGTAATCAGTTTACAAGGATTTTTCGCGCTTTGGGGCGTTCTTCGCCATGTAAATTTAGTGATATTCTTTACGTTCCATCGTGCATTTCTTTTTTCTAGAACAATGAAAAACCACATCCTACGCCACTTTCTTGTCTTTACATATTCTTTACAAAACATTTTCTTAGCCATGGTCGAACAATGGTTTGATTTCTTAGAAGATAAGAAATGGTTTATTTGACGATGAATGCCACCAAAGCCAGAAGCAAGGATGAAATTCTGAAAGATTTATGGCAGATGGAAGATGACATTGAAACCCGTACGCTGGATATGCACGTCTCGAATTTACGGAAAAAGATGGGGGATTCCCGCGCTAAAATCGTCACAATCCGTGGCGTAGGCTATTCGCTACGATGAAAAAGAAATTGGTTTTATCCCAGAGTCTGATTCTCACTTTCTCCCCAGGGCTGATATTTGCCTTGGGGATTTTTTCACAAGACAGAGCATCCTGGGCGTCGCTTTTGCAAACACGATCACTTAACAAACAACGTTGACATTCAAAATGGGCTAAGTTCTTCTGAGCCTTCTTTGCATTTTGTTACGAAAATCCATGGGCGGAGTTACTTATGTTCTGTTCAAAACCGTAACGACAATAGCTTATTGGTCTTAACTGATATCACATGGGAAAAAGAAAGCGAGGAACGGCGCAAAGAATTCTTTGACGGCGCTTCTCACGAATTAAAAACCCCTTTGACGTCCATCAAAGGGTTCAATGAGTTGATTTCGTTGCAATCCAAAGATCCAGTCGTGGAACGTTATAGCCAGTTGATTGCCAAAGAAACTGACCGCATGATTTCTTTGGTACAAGATATGCTTTCCTTAAGCGAGCTCGAACGTCGTGAAAAGAAAAATGTCCCAGCGATTCCGTTCCGCCCCATCGCGGAAGAAGTCAAAGAGGAATTGACACCGCTCGCGAAAAAACGCGGCATCCGCATCGAAATCCAAGGGCAAGCAAATTTACCGATCGAGCGGGAGGATGCCCATTCGTTGCTCAAGAACCTCTGGGAAAACGCAATCCGTTATAACCACGAAGGCGGCTATGCCAAAGTCACATTAAGCCAGGGGCAAATCTTTGTCTCCGATAACGGAATCGGGATCCCCTATCAAGATCAAGACCATATCTTTGAACGGTTCTACCGCGTGGATAAGTCCCGTTCGAGACAAGACGGAGGAACGGGATTAGGGTTATCCATCGTCAAGCATATTGCCATGCTCTATGGCGCGAACGTCAAAGTCAAAAGCACCCTAGGGGTTGGCTCGACTTTTGTGGTCACGTTTCCCAATCAAAGAATTAAAACGAGTAAGTAGCACGCGATGGAAGCGGCGGCAAATAAACCAGTTAACGCAAAGCCAAGTTTGCGATGTTTTTGGAAGAATGGGCTAAAGGAACGAAGCAAGCAAAACACGACGACCATGGCCGCGACGACAATGCCATAGATTTCATATTGCAGGGCATCGGCTTCGGCAATGAAGATGCCACGTTCTTGCACGTTGGAAAGTCCTTCGTTAATTTGGTGCCAAGAAATAAAGTCACCAAAAGCCAAAATACCCCAGTCAAAAGTGCAACTGCCAATCATATTGCCAAATCCGGCATCATAGTTCCGTTTATGGAATAACTGTGCCGTCGAAATCACTTCGGGAATTGAGGTACCAATGCCGAGTAACAACGCACCCGCCACCGATCCAGAGAAGAAGCCAGTGGTATCGTTATCTTCAATCAAGTGAGTCAAATAGGTTAATGCGATAGAAGACGCAATCAAAAGAACGGCGCATCCAGCAAAGACCCAGGAGATTTTCGCAACACTCCAACCGCTTTCGCTTTCTTCGAGTTTGTTTTCTGCTTCCTCTTCTTCCGTTTTCTCTTTGGGTTGCAAAAGCAAAGAGACAACATATAACCCCATGATGAGAATCGACATCAAGTTAATATCGCCCAACATGACTTGCCAGTTCGCGGGAGCGAAGAATGCATAAGCGGCGCAACCATACATGGCCAAGCAGAAAATGCCGTTCCAAACATGCCAACGTTGGAATTTCGCATCAGGGAAATGCTTAAACCAAATGAACGTCGCGACCAGTAAGGCCAGAAGGTCGAAAATAATCGATCCCAAAATATCCCCGACCACATAAGAGGCATTATGAACTAAGAAAATAGAAGATAATGAGGTGAATAACTCAGGCAACGAGGTGACACAAGCGAGTAACACCCCGCCCAATAAAGCGCCAGATAATTTGGTCTTTTTGTCTAGCAAGTCCACCAGGTTTCCTAATTGGAACGACAAAAACACCATCAATGCCAAATCGACGACATAAACCGGATAAATCCACCACATAACGGTTCCTCCTATTCGGTTGCTCGGAATAAAAAAGAGACTCCGGATGCAGAAAACCATCTGCACCTAAGTCTCGTCACTTTGAGCAAACCAGGTCATGCGACCGGTATGTTGGTTTACTTCATTAGGCAAATTGCCTAACGACGACTACTCCCTTAAGCAAGGAATAGTTTAGACAATTCTCAAAAAAGCACAAGCAAAAATTGACTTACTTTCCTGATGATTCCTTTTGGCTTTTCCGTTTGCTATGGTGCAACAAGAAATAACCGATAACATAGAATAGCAAAGCCGCAAAGGCAATACCGCTAGACCAAGTCAAAGAATAATGTCCTTGCGTGATCATAGAAACCAGGTTCGATATCACTGTGATGAGGGCGAATATCGCAAAAACAGGGATGGCTTTTTGTAATGGGCCTCTTCCCATATAAACAGAAATGGCGCTAAGTCCCGCTAAGAAATAGACGGCGGAGGATATCACGGCAAAGAAAATCCAAAGCGTCATTTGGCCAGGATTCCAGTAGAAAGTATTGCCAGTGGCATCCGTTTGTGGACCAACAACATGCAAGATCATCGATACTAAGCTCGTGACGGCAATGGCCATTAACGCCCCGCCAGAAATTAATAAGAAATTCATTCCCGCGCGTTGGGCACGACTTTCGTTTTCCCAGTTCTCTCGGACTTGGCTCTGTTTTTGCGAGACATAACAAGTTTTGTGATCTTTCGCGTCATAGAAGCCAATTTCATCGACGCGTGTTTTTAGCACCACATCCAATACCCGAGTTTGGCTAGGATCCAAAAATAACATCGAAACGGATTCCCATACGAAGACCCAGGCAAAGATATCGATGACTTCCGTGATGATTTCTTGGGTTTGTCCTTCACCATACCAACCATGGAACGTACCGACAATCATTAAAAACAACGTAATGATCCCAATAATCATCAATGTGACGGCGGTAAAGAGTTTCTTTCGATAGTCGCGGTTGCT
Organism: uncultured Erysipelotrichaceae bacterium; assembly: GCA_902791935.1. Classification (GTDB taxonomy): domain Bacteria; phylum Bacillota_I; class Bacilli_A; order RFN20; family CAG-826; genus UBA4951. The sequence goes on from CADAXQ010000030.1 coordinate 13,766, forward strand.
ATGGTAATGATTCAATTCAATCGCATCGTTTAATGCATTTAAGATTGCTTCGGGTTGATAACCATCATAATCTACGATTTCAAAATGGAAATTCGCCTTATAATCAAACGGCACTTCACGAATCAATTGGCCCATCCGTTCTGGAATATCGTCTTGCACAAACGGATGTTCTGGCGTAGAGACATCGTCTGCTAGCACATCCCAAACCGAATCATAAGACAAAGGGAACGTAATGGTTCTTTTTTCGTCATCTACAGGAAAATAATGACGTAACAACTCTAGTTGACGAGACGCATTATGCGTTTTTTGGCGTGGCTTCTTCATAAGGCTAATTTTATGCTGTTTCATTTTGGCTTTGAATGTTTGCTTGCTATTTTTCGGCAAAAATCAAAGAAATGATGAGAATAAAAAACGAACGTTTCGTCTCACTTTTCTTTTTATAAAAGAACCTACGGATATTTTTTACGTGCTGAAAAAATGTTTTGCTTTATAATCAACCTGTATCCCATCCAATAGAAAGTCAGGTTATCCGATATGCCAAATCCAGAAAATAAGCCGCTCCAAGAGGAATCGAATCCATCGCACTCCATTCCTAACGAAGAAGACGATCTCGAAACAGAAGCTTATGAAGATGAGCTTGTAGAAGATAGCAAGAAGACGTTACGTTCCGAAGAACATCAACGTCATCGTTGGAGTATGGCTGTTTCTGCCCTCTTAAAACTGCTCGCGATCTTTTTCTTGTTCTTGGCAATCTCTCTTCCGGCTTTAGATGGTCAAAGCTTCTTTGTCGATTTGTTTTCGCCCGATAGGGGTCTCCGATCCTACGGACGCTGGACGGTCATCACCAATTTCGTGGCGGTAGCCTTACTTGCCGTCTCTTTGGCGCAATTATTTTTCAGAAAACAACGGCGATTCTCCGTTTATTTTTCCGGATTTGGGCTCGTTGTCTCGTTACTTGGCACCTTACTTGCGGTTGCATTTAATGGCGCCTATCAAAATACGTCTTCAGGCCCTGTCGTGGTCATGGCCTTTGTTTTGATTTTCGTGTTTGCCGATGTTGTTTTGCTTTCTTTTCTTCCCAAAGTGAAACAAGAAGACGATTCCCTCACCAAAGAAAAAGAGTTCCGGGTCTTACGCATTACGGAAATCGTTCTTGTTCTCTTCGGTCTTGCTTGCTTACTTTCCACATTCTTCTTACGTTTCTACTACTTCAAAAATAACGGGGACGATGAGGCAACCAGTTACCGCATGATTGATGCGCTAAATCAAAAATGTGACATCATCGTTGTTTTGCTTAGCTTTACGGGTTTCTTTGCCATCACTTTGCTCGAATTAATTTTGCTTGTTCAAAATATCCGCAATTTCTTCTCCGCACCACGTAAATTCTTAAAGCGCAATCGTCTTTGCTTATATTTGGATTTGATTGGCACAGGCGCATTTGCGCTTTTGACTTTCATTTTGACACGTTTCGTAACACCTACTTTGGTGACGGATGGGAGCATGACCATCACTGCCATGATTCCGTTCTTCCTGGTCGGCGTTGCCTTAATCGTAGAAAGCGCATTATCGGCCCGCTATGCTGAACCGGTTGTCGAAGAAAAAGAAGAAAAGAAAGCTGCCCGTACGTATACTGGCCACTTAACTTCTTTGCTGTTCTTATTAGCCATGGGCGTTGTCGCCTTTGGCGCTTTCTTCGGTCGTATCATCACCATCAAAGGCACCTATAATGGCGCGCAATTTTATCCGACGGATGGTGGGGATGGTGCTGTGATTGGTTGGGAAGTGCTCGAAGAATACGTCTTCCCCAATACGCGGGGTAGCGCACAAGAAGGATCATTATTAAGCGGAACTGGCTTCTCGATTTTGGCCCTGGTCCTCTTTGTGTTCTCCGTCAGCGATATTTTGTTCTTACTCTTCTCCTTGATTTGTTTCTTCTCGCGTTCGAAGACGTTCGTACGTTTAAGCATGATCGGCGTGATTGCCTTATATATTGAAATCTTTGGCATTTGGGCATTCGGGCTCGATTATGCGATCGCTAGCGATACCAATAAGGAAACGATTGCGGCTTATTTGATGTCCAGTCACTTTAATTTAATTCGTTGTCAGCCTTAGGCATTTCCCGATCTCAATTAGCCAGCGAAGCCACGGCCTATAACATCTCCACGGTTTCCGGCACGATGATTTATTTCCTCATCGCGACGGTTTTAGGCGTGTTATGCATCATCTTCCATCCGTTCACCAAACAATTAAGCCTCGAAGAGTTGCCAGTGAATATCGCTTCAGCCGACGCTTTCGATGATAAAGATCCATTTGCTCCAGCACCTATCGAAAGCAAAGAAGAAGATGAAAAGGAAAACGATAACGATGAAGAAGCCTGGGCTTGTGCGAAATGCGGCATGGTAAACCATGGCAAGTATTGCGAGAATTGTGGCGCACCAGGTCCTTTTGTCCCGAAAGAGGAAGAACCGAAGAGCGTCACGTTTGAACCCTGCCCCGCTTTTGCCTTAATCGATGAGGAAGAACAAGAACGGAAAGAAACCTTAGCGAAGCGTCAAGCAGAGGCGTTCCAGAATCCCACACTTCCAGAAGTCACCCGTTTTGTGGTCGATTACGCGAGAGATTCCAGACTTCACTTATCGTATACTCCCGAAATCATCGCATCGTTCATTGCCGGTTTGGGAGCAACGAAATTAACGATTTTGCAAGGCATGTCCGGCACTGGCAAAACCTCATTGCCGAAGATCTTCGCCGAAGCGTTGGATTGCGATTGCCGTTTGGTTGAAGTTGAATCCAGTTGGAAAGACAAGAACGAATTAATCGGGTATTACAACGAATTCACGAAATTATTCACCCCGAAGAAATTCACGACCGCCCTTTATTCCGCGACGTTAGAAAAAGAAACAATTAATTTCATTGTCCTCGATGAAATGAACCTGTCACGGATTGAGTACTACTTCTCCGACTTCCTTTCTTTGATGGAAGCGGAACCGGATAAGCGGGTTTTCTCTTTATCCAGCGTTCCGTTATTCCGTCAAGAAGATGGCACACGGAAGGATTATTTGGGCTTAACGAAAGGAACCACCATTCGTGTCACCCCGAATCTTTGGTTCATCGGCACGGCCAACCGCGACGAATCCACATTTGAGATTTCCGATAAGGTTTACGACCGCAGCAACGTGATTAATCTGAATCACCGTGCCCCGAAAGCCATCCCTCAAGGGCAACCAAGAAGTCCGAAATATCTTTCTTATGCTGCCTTACAAGGTCTCTTTGATACGGCGTTATCCTCGTTCGCGTTTGACTTAGATACCGTTCCTTATTTAAGCAAGCTCGAAGAAATCTTAGCGCCATATAACATCAGCTTTGGCAACCGTATTGCCCGTCAAATCGAAGCCTATGTCCGCATCTATTGTTCTTGCTTCATAGATAAAGAGGCTCACTTAAACGAAGCACTCGAGTCCATCTTGTTAGACAAAGTCGTCCATAAACTGGAATACAAGTCCATTGAAGACAAAGAATCGTTAGCCGAAGCATTTGAAGCCATCGGGTTAAAACGTTGTGCTGCTTTTGTGCGTTCCTTAAGTGAGGATCTATGAGCGAAATTCGTGAGCAGGGTACCTATGCTCCGGTGGCGTCCTTTCTTTCGACACACCCCAGTCTTACCTTAAAAGACTTCGATGCCACGATTTCTCACGGACTAGATCTTTTTTCCACAGGGGTAGATTTTGACTTTGAACATTTAGAAGCCAATCTATCCGCGATGGAAAAGGTGATTCCTGCTTTAAAACGAATTTTTAAGAAGCCATTGATTGAGTTAAAAGAAGAAGACCGTATCTTGCCTGTCGAAGCAGCGGAAGCCATCTCGAATAAGACGTTATCCCATCTTTCACAACATCCCGAACTTTGGGACAAAATCGAAGGGGATACGTTAACGCCAAGACAATTACTCACCCGCACTTATCAAGATTTATATGCGACTTATGAGAATGTCTTAGTCGTTCGTTATTACCAAAAAGTCTTGTCCTATTGTCGTCGTAACTTAGTTCGCTTACGCGGCATGATGTACGCAAGATTGTCTCTGAATATCAACCTGCTCGACCGCGAAAACCACCGAAACTATTACGTTGCTTTGGAACAGTTACAGGCGAGTTATATCAAAAACTATGCCGCGTTTTCTTCACGAGCGGAAACCGATATCCGTCTCATGGAGCGCATGGTGGCATCATTACTCCCTTACGCGAATCGTCCGATCTATCGGCACTGCAAGAACGCCAAAGGCAAATTCTTATTACGCAAGACCAATATTTTATCCATGCAAAAAGACTACCACCGCGTCTATGTCTCTTATCGAAACCTATTTGCCCATCATGGAGATGATGGTGTTTACGAAGAAAATCAGCAAAACGAGGCGGAGTATCATGCGTTTATTCAATGTTTGCTTCTCTATGCCGCCAAAAGTTATGGCTTTGTGCCGACTGATGATTCCTTACCTCTTTCAGGTCATTCTTTTGTGTTTCGCTTAGCAGGCTGGACAATGACGATGGAAAACGAAGGCGATATCTTTTGGCTTCGGTTTCAAAAAGACGTTTCTTATCAAATTGCCTTGGTTCCCAAAGCGAAGAAAGCAGACCGAAACGCGGATGCCGTCTATACCTATGGGGAATGGGATGAAAAACCAGACGTCTGCCTGTCATTAGACGATATTGACTCATTCCGAAGACTAGAACGGCTTTTCTTAGAAGGCATGGTTTATAGCGATTTGACAAGGGACACCTGCCCGTTCTGCCAAGGAAAACTGACTTATGACAAGAAAAGCAAAACCTACATTTGCCCTTCTTGCCATCAAACCATCCAAGAGAAGCAATGCTCAAATACTGGGAAAACCTATCTTTCTACCGGTATCTCCCATGCGAAGTGGTTACCTTATAGCGGCGAAGAAGGCGAGTTTGAACGCGATCACTATCTCGAAGCCATGTATCGTTACCGGAATATCAATCGTGATACTCCTTATGGCGAAGAAATATGCCCCCGTTGTCATAAGGTTCACCACGATTGACGAACAAGCCTTTTGCTAGGCGAAAAATCAAAAACGTCTTATCCTTTTATATACGCGCGAGAGGTACCTTATGAAAAAACATGTATTGATTCCGTTCTGTAGCGCATTATTGCTTAGCCTTAGTGCTTGTTCATTTTTTATTTCCTCCTCTTCTCATGCTTCATCGTTATCCGAGGAACGCACTTCTTCTACTGATACGTCAAATTCGAACGATACTGACGCTTCTTCTACCGGGGATAATAGCACTTCCTCAGTCAGCACAGACGCCTACCACAAAGTCACGCCGAATGTGAACACAAAATTAACGGATATTGCGGACAATACCCCTTCGACGGGTACCCAACCGATCTTAGTGTTCCCCATCACTTTTACCGGTACCACATTCACCGATAGCGAACTACAAGACATCAAAACGTTAACGAGTGGCACGGCCGAAGATACCCATTACTGGGAATCCTTAAAATCGTTCTATCAAAAATCTTCTTATGGCCAATTGAATTTGACCTTCACCTATAGTGATCCTATCTCTTTAGGCATGAGTGCCGAAACATTCTATAGCACCTACACCAAAACCGAAGATCAGCAAGATTACGCGGCTGGGGCAGCCTATGCATTAAAGAAAGCCGTCTCTACCTATCAAAAGAACGGTGGAGATACGAAACCGTTTGATACGAATCACGATGGTTTTATTGACTCCGTCATCATGATTTATGCCCAAGATGCCTCTCCCAGTTACGATGAGCACATGTTCTATTGGGCCTATCGTTACTATGACTACTGGAATAGCAGTTGTACGGCATTATCCGATACCATTGAAGGCAATATAGATAAACCGGTTGGTTTCTCTTACTTCTGGGCATCGCTTAGTTTCTTCTACCAATATGTTGGCGGTCGGAGTGGGCATGGCAATAAAATCGATGCGCATACGTTAATCCATGAATTCGGCCATATGTTAGGCGCGGATGACTACTACAATGTCGATGCGAATGATTCTTCAAGTACTGGTCCAAGCGATGAACCGAGCGGATGCAAGAACATGATGGCCTTTAACGTCATGGACCATGATATTTTCAATAAGTTGCAATATAGCTGGGTAGAACCATATTATGTGACGGATAACTGCGAAATCACGATTCGTCCCTCCGAATCCACGGGGGATTGCATCGTGTTATCCGACCTTAATGGCTGGAATGAAACGGCATTTGACGAATACGTTATCATCGAGCTATACACCCCAACGGGACTAAATGAACAAGACTCCACGACGGTTTATCCGCAAATGTCGGGAGTATGGTCTTCTTCTGGCATTTCGAGGTCAGGAATCCGAATGTGGCATGTTGATAATCGGTTAGCGAAGGCCGATTCCAGCGGAAACGTCACTTCTTGGTATACTGATGCAGAAGTAAAAGCGGGCAATTTCGGGGATCAGTATTACCCTGTCATTGCCGTCTCGAATTCGGAAAGCTACGATAATGGCCCCGCCGAAGGCAAAGGATTCAACGCCTTGTCTTTGATTTCTTCCTTAGGGACGAAATTCACTTCCTATCGTCCGGTCACGAATTTAGATTTATTCCATACAGGCGACCATTTCTCGCTTTCGCAGTCGAAATACCAAAAGTATTTCGCGAATACTTCTCATTTCAATAATGGGAACGACTTCCCTTGGACCATCGAAGTAGTGTCTTGCGATGATGAATCCGCCACTTTACGGTTTAGCAAATAACCATGGAAACGTTTGAAAGTAAAGGCCGTTATGGCTACCAAGAAAATGGCAACGTCTTGGCTGAAATCGATTACGAACTTCAAAACGAAGACACGATGGTGATTACGCATACTTTCGTGGATCCTTCGTTGCGGGGTCAAGGCATTGCGCAAAAGCTGATTGAGCACTTAATTGCCTTAGCAGAGGCCAACCATTGGTCGATTGTCCCCGTTTGTTCGTATGCCGCTTCGTACTTCACGAAACACCCCTCCCCGTTAGTCAAAGCCAAATAAGCTAAACCTACCACAAAAATGCCGGAATGCTAGAAAAGCAACGCCGGCATTTTCTTTATCTTCTAAGGTATGTCTTATTTTAAATCGAAGAATACTGAACGCTTCGGCGGAAAGATATCTCTACGGTTTCGCCGATTTTTGCTTCGAAGGATTTTGCTTTCCCGTCAACCAGCAAAGAAAAATGAGTACCGATATTGTTCCAAAGCAATATGGTGGATGGTTTCTTGCTTTCGATGCCAAAGGATAGATGTGATTGTTCGTATTTCCCTTTTACGGAAATAGCGCCTTCTCCAAACAAACGAAAAGAAATTCCTTTTTCCTTCCATTCTTCTGGTATCTTTGGGAAAATGGCCACGACATTATCGTGAGAGTATAGGCATAAATCATTCACGGCTTTGATGTATCCCATATTAGCCTCCAGGGTGAAGGCCGGAGAAGAGATGCTGGAATATCCTTTATGTTGATAGTCCATATTTAAATGAAAGCCGTTAGGCGAAACAAAGCCGTCTTCAAATGCCCGCAAATAAGGAATGGCTGCCTCCGAATTTAACGCATAGGCACAAAATTGGGCCATTTCGGTAAAAGAGAAGCCTACCCATTGATCGGTGCCATATTTTTGCAGTACCCCGATGTCTTTCTCTAGTTGTGCTTTATCGTGGATGGGATTTAGTAACCCGAGGTTCTTCTCCATCAAAAGATGAGAGAAATGCCGATGCGAGACATCATAGGGAAGACCAGGGGCAATCAGCATATTGCCCTCCTCGTCTTTCCAATAAGGCCGAAGCTTTCCTTCTTTTGTTTCATAGTCTTTGGTGTCTTTTCCTAGTTCTTTCCCAAAGAAAATCAGTGTTTTATATAGATAGTGAAGGAGCGATAACTCCCAGTTGCTTTGACCAAGTATGGCGGCCGGGGTACAGTCATTCATCTCTGGAGAGGCGGACCATCCGTAAGTTAAATATCCTTCTTCATCTTCGTGTAATAGATGGTAAATGGACTTCTCTAAACCAGCCAAGAAAGGGAACGCGCGTTCCTTTAAGAATCGTCGATCCAAGGTGTAGCGATAGTAATCGTCAAAGCATTTTGCAAGCCAAATGCCGCAATTGGGGTTTAACGCATACATCGGCCAACCGCCAAGAGGAATTCCTCCTTGTGACATCACGCCGGGGATAAGATAGCCGTCACAACAGGCGAATTTTTGCGAAAATTCACGCCAAACCTGCCGCCTTTCCCATAAATAGTCGCAAAGAACTTTTCCTTCCTTGAAATTGCCACTCTTTAAATAAGACTCATAAGACATCTCTAAATTGATGTCGTTATGATAATCGCCATGCCAAGGCGGCAAGTGCCCATCGTTCTTGGTCCATACGCCCTGCAAGGACATCGGATAATCGCCATGGCTATTGCATGCAAAGAAATAACGGCATTTTGATGTGTACCCCAAATCCTGGACACAACAGGAGGAGGGGTATTTTTCGTGAAATACGCATTGGAATTCAAACTTGAGTGTATCGACAAGTATAAAAAG
>CADAXQ010000031.1 GCA_902791935.1 uncultured Erysipelotrichaceae bacterium
CTAAACAACCAATCCGAAGCGCCTCCCAATCTCCTTTGATTGTTTAGCAAGGGGATTATAGCACGACAGGGCTATCCTTTATTTGCTGGTATATCTAGATTTTTGGCGTCACGACATTTGCAATCGATGTTTTCGTGCTTCAAAATTGAATTTGGTACACGTCATCGATATAGTTAAGCCGCAAAACTACTGCACGGAGGAATTACGATGAAGACTTTCGCTCTTACTGTTCGGCCTGACAAAAAATCCGCCACAATTGCCAAGACCATTCGAAATGGGTTGATGAAGAATGGATTCGTCGAGGATCTAGCGCGACCAGAACAAGTGATTGTCGTCGGAGGAGATGGCACGTTTCTACGTGCCGTGCATCAATATTTACCGGTTCTGAGTCAAACATCATTCATCGGCATTCATACGGGTACCCTTGGTTTCTACATGGATTACCAAGATACCGAGATTGACGAATTCATCGCGGATATCCTTCCTGGTAACCTACCGGTAGAAACCTATTCCATTATGGAAGCGGAAGTGGATGAAAACACCATCTTTGCTGTCAATGAAGTGCGGGTCGAAAATCCGATGCGGACCCAAGATATCGATATTGATTTAAATGGCGGGCTATTTGAACGATTCCGTGGTAGTGGCATCTGCGTTTGTTCTCAATTAGGAAGCAGCGCCTTTAACCGTTCTTTAGGCGGAGCTGTGTTACAAAAAGGATTGCCGTTATTCGAGATCACGGAAATGGCAGGGATTCATCATAGCGAATACCATTCATTAGGCGCCCCGTTTGTTGTTTCTGACGAGACAGAAATTTGTCTGTCTTCAGCGGATTTCCGAGGCGCTATATTGGGATTCGACTCGGAAGTGATGAACCTCAATGATGCACATCGAATCGTTATCCGCAAAGCCAAAGGGAAAGACCTACATATATTAAGAGGAAAGAAAGTCACTTACTTCGAAAGGCTAGAACGCTTGTTCTAAATTATGCTTAGCCTCTTATATACAAAGAATGGCTGTGGCTAAAATGGTGGCCATAAACCTCAAAAAAGACTTTGAAGTTACTTCACAGTGACTTTGAAGTGACTTTGAAGTAAACATTGAAATTGCTTTGAAATAGTGGATTTTTAACCCACCCTAAATACAAGAGAATTCTGCCGCGAAAAAGCGTTGATGGAAATCATCGATGATTTTTTGTTGACTGCATTGTAACCGATAAAATGTGACTTTTTTGGCATGAAAACCCATGAAACAAAAAAGAAAAAAGTAAAGTTGTGAAAAAAGAATTGAAAATTGTCCAACTTATGTTAATTTTCACCTAATCTCGAGAAAAGAGACGATGCCATCGTTGATTTCCGGGAAAAGATTCTAGGAAAGGGATTCTATGCAAAAGAAAAAGATTTTCTTAGCGGTGTTAAGCGCCGCGATGTTGGCCGCTTGTACGCCGTCCATCGTTGAAAGCTCATCTGTAGGTTCATCTGGTGGCGCTGGCGGAAACACCTCTTCATCGGTTCAAGTTGCCGCAAAGTATGCGATCACTGTGGATGCGGGAGAAGGCGCCACGGTCACTGGATTACCAGCAGAAGCCGAAGAAGGCGCTAACGTCACTTTCAGCATCACTTTAGCGGCGGAAAAAGAAATTCAGTACGTTACCATTGACGGAGAAAACGTGTTATCGCCCGATGCAAACGGAGTGTATTCGTTCGTTATGCCAGCAAAGGCAGTCACCGTCAAGGCTGTGACGGAAGACGTTCGTTACGAGAACCACGTCACCCAAGTTGATGGGGCAACGATCGCTTTGTCTTCCACGTTAGCGAAGAAAGACGAAGTCATCACCGTTCGGGTTACGATTTCGGATGAAAGCAAAGTTTCACCTGCCGTAATGGTAGATGATGCTGCCGTAGAAATGGCACTCGTTGGAGAAGCGGCCTTAAAGACATTTGAAGGCACTTTCACGCAACCAGGGCACGATGTCAACGTAGTAGTGGCTTTAACCGATGCACCAGCACAATACGCGATTACGGACAGCACCAAAGATGGTGCCGTTGTGGTGGGCGCGCCGAAAGCGGCTGCTGCCGGAACTACGGTTCATTTCTCTTTGGCACTCAACCCCGGCTTTGAATTTGCGGGCGACCCCGTAGTCACAGAAACAGAATCCGGCGCTGCCGTCGAAGTCACCAAAGTAGATGGTGGTTATACGTTTGTGATGCCAGAAGCTGCGGTTACCATCGAAGGAAAAACGGCCATTTCTATCTTTAAGATCAACAAGACCGTCGAACAAGACTTAACCACGGACTTAGTCGATTTCGCTGCCTATGGCGAACAAGTCTTCTTTAACGTCACCGAAACGAATTTGTATGCGGTGGATGAAGTGACGGTTGACGGTGTTGCCTTGGCCAAAGGCGAAGATGGCAAATATAGCTTTGAAATGCCATCTCATGCCGTTGCCGTGGTTGTGAAAGCCAAGACCAGATATGCGCCGATCGTTTATGAGAACTCTGCTCACTTAACGATGGCTGCCTATGTTAAGAATGAAGATGGCACCTATTCGTTATTGCCAGAAGCCGGGGCGACCTATAAACAACAAATCTATGTCAAAGTCACGATGACCCCGGACGAGAATGGCAAAACCTATGGTGCGGATGCCTTGAAATATCAAGACGCCGCCGATGGCTATGCACGGGAAATGACATTGAACGCCGACGGCTACTACGAAAGCAGCAGTGCCATTGTTGATGATATGGCTTATGGTATGAAATTCACCGTCACCGAACTTGGTGAAGTGTTCGCTGCTGGGGCCACGATTATTGGTTCTTCTGCTGGTTTCTATTATCAAAACACCTATTCCTACGGATCTTACACGCCTTCCGTCAAGAAGATGAGCTATCCGGTAACAGTCAATCAATATGGCAAAGTGGCTTATAGCCGTCTATATAACCCTTCGAATAGTGTCTATAACGTGAAGAGCTATGACAATGATGCCGGCACCTTCGCCTTCAATGACTATAACGGTGTTTACTTCTCTGATGGCTTAATTGGCATTTATCCGTCGGGAACCAGCAGTCAGACGAACTATGTGACGTTGCACTTAAGTGGAGCTAGTGAGCTTACGACGGTGAATGTGTTACCCAATAGTTTGGCGACGAATTATCCGACTTCCTACTTAGCGGAACTTAGCGATGGCACCAAGACGGTTTATGGCTTGGTGGAATACGGCAGCACCACGAAAGAACTTAGCGTCAAAGATATTACTTCGATTGACTATAAGTATGGTACTTCGTTCGCGGACGCCAACTCCATCTTCTATCTCTATAATGGAGAAACCTTAGTTGGCTCTTACAAGAACGATGGCGGCGTGTTAACCGCCTTCACGCCCGGCGAGGCCAAAGACTATACCGGGTCGCTTGGTACGTTACATCTTGATGGTATTTGCAATGCCACCTTGACAGATTCTCAAGGAACAGTGACAAGCGGCACTTACTCACAATCGGGCACCACAGTTTCTGTGACCATTGGTGAAAAGACCTATACGCTAAGCGTTGACGATACGGCTGGAACCTACACGGAAATCCGTTATGCCGCAGGGACCTACATCGGCGGTGTTGTGAGTTCTTCGAGCGTTTCTTACTACAAGATCACTACCACTTCTGACTTCAAGGCTGCTTGGGAAGGCGGTTCGTCTACTGCGGTGACGCTTACTTCGGATGGTTTCACGTTCAGTGGCAAAACTGTCCATCTCTCCAAAGACGCGAAGATCGCCTTCGTGGTCAACGGTTCCACACAATATCTGTTGTCGATGAACATCCCATCTACCTATTATTCAAGCAGTGCCTTGGCCAATCGCCGCTTGCTTAGCAACGATAGTAAGAGCTTCGTTTACTCGGTCTACGCCAAAACGTTAGAAGCCGATACGATTTCTTCGGTCTACTACGATGGCACGAACTATCACTTCGGCAAAATCGAAAACAACGTCGACTACTCAGTATCGGGCACCAGCTTCAACTTCATCGATGAAGATGGCGTCTCCTACACGTTAGGAAATACGGATGGCAAGCTGGTCGCCGTCACAAAAGACGAATATGCTGGCACCTACACCAACTCTGATACTTCCTCTACATTGGGTAACCTTGTGTTGGATGGTCTTGGCAATGGCACATTAGGCGAAACCACAATTACTTACACCGTAGCCGACAGCGTGATTACGGTCAAAGCTGGCTTAACCACCTACACCATCACGTTATCGGGCACAACTTATACCGTGACGGATACAGTGACGGAGACGTTACCGGCCTTCGCTGGCAAAGCGTATCGCGGTAGTTTCACGGTGATCGATACGAGCGGCAGCGATGATGGCGATAGCTCTGACACGACCTATTACTTCTATGTGAAGTTCTCAGATTCCGGCTATACGGAGTCTGGATCAATGGGTTATGACTCTTCGACCACCACGAGTGGTAGCTATCTGACGTCAACGGATGCGGCTTACACCTATGCGGACGGTGTCTTGACCTTAACCCGTACGACTGGATCTTCGAGCAATACTTGCACCTTCACGTACGATGCTAGTGCGGATACCTTCACCTGCACGGCGAACTTCAGCTATTACTACACCTCGAAAGGCATGGTCCTTAGTGTTGTAGCCTAATTCGTTTCACGAACTTAAGGGATGACAAAACGCCATCCCTTTTCGTTTGTGTCATGTATCTGTATTTCAAATTTCCCTTTACTTTCCGCCATGGATTCGTCTTTGGTGGAGAAACAAAAAAACGGCCTCTGCACATCCTTTTCAAGGGCGAGAGATTATCTTATTTTCCTTTTTTTGACAGCAGATTTTGAACCTGCACGGATTTCCGGACGTCCAAAAAAAGAGATCTTGTCGCCGCCTAGAGCCATAGAAGGGACAATAAGGGAGGATAGGAATTAACATCGAGATTTTTTAGCATTTACATATTTTTATCGATGTTAAAGGTCTAAAGAATTTTCGTTTCTCAGAAAATCTAGGAGGCTGATGCGCAAAAATCCTTCTTCGGTGAAGTAGGGCTTTCCTTCCTCTTTCACGACAATCACCTTTCGGAAGGAATCAGGAATGTGACGCAACGACTCATATTCCTGATCCTTCTTTTTCGTGTTATCGATGCGATAGGCGACCTGCACATAGTATTTCTTCGAACCTTTGTAAGCAATGAAATCAACTTCGGTATCTTTGAGGATTCGCTTACCCGATGCTTCTTTAACGGGGATACTTACTACTCCGACATCGACATGATATCCCCGATATCGAAGCTCGTTATAAACGACGTTTTCAATGAGGTCCGTCTGATCGACATCACGGAAATTCAAAATGGCATTCCGAATGCCGATATCTTCAAAATAGATTTTGTAGGGCGAACCGATATAGTGTCTTCCTTTGACGTCATAACGCAAAGAACGGGAAAGAAGATAGGCTTCTTCGCACCAGGAGATGTATTGATCGATCGTGTCGTCACTCAAAGAAATGTGATAGACGCTCCGAAAAGTGTTTTCGATTTTGCTTGGATTGATGGGGGTTGAAATCATCGAGGCAATCACATGTAACGAATCTTCTAATTTCCGCATATCGGTCCTCGGGTGCCTTGCTTTGATATCTTTGAGATAGGTTTCCCGATAGATGGAGATTGCCTCTTCCTCTTTTTCTTCGTCGTTCTGCCCAAGCACCACAAGCGGAATTCCGCCATAGCGAAGATATTCATTGAGTGCTTCATTAGGGTTCAAAGAGGATTCTTCTAAATATTCGGCAAACGTTAGAGGCAATAAGTGAATGCTGCTTGCTCGGCCACCAAATTCCGTATCCACTTCCGAAGAAAGCAAATGGGAATTGCTTCCTGTGACATAGACATCAAAGTTTTCATGGGAAGCGAGGCTATTAAGGACGCGGACAAATTCCTCGAGGTTCTGAATCTCGTCGAGGAGGAAACAATAAGGACGATCGTCCTTGATTTGGTCTTTGACGTAGGCGAGGAATTTGCGGTCGTTGATAATACCCTGCCCGTTTTCCTTCCGCACGGTGGGAATCTCAGGAAGATAGGGATCCAATCGGATAATATCTTCTTCCAGATCAAACGAGAAACGGATGATGTGGTGCTCATCAAATCCGTGGGTCAGAAGCCACGGCGCAAAAATCTGTTGAAGAAGATAAGATTTTCCACAACGGCGAATACCCGTGATGACCTTAACCAAATGGTTGTCTCTTTTTTGAACCAAGAGGTTCAAATATTTCTCACGCTTAAACATAAGATTCGTTCCCTTTCCTTTATATATTATCAAGAAAAGAAGAGAAAATAGATATTAACCTCGAAATTTTTATGTATTTACATATTTTTCTAGAGGTTAGTTTTAGATTTGACGATTATGTTTGAGCGGAGATACAAGCATCTTCGATTAGAGAGTGCTTTGTTTCTGATGGTGGGGGGGTAATAAGACATGATTTGCACCATCGAAATGTCGCAAATCACGGATTGCAGTTGCTGCTCAATCGGCAAAACCGACTTTTGGCTTCGTTTCACAACTTGCCGACATCTCCTTTTGTTGGCGTTTCTTTTGAAACGAACTTTTTAAGTTTTACAGTGCTTTTGATGCGTGCCCCATTGAAACCTGCTGGCTTCGACTATCTCTTTCGTTGATACCGTTGAAGGCCTCTTCATCATCAGAAAAATGGTGGCTTGTCTATCGGTGATAGCAAAACATACCTGTCCTTTACGATTTGATGTTCAGATCCGACCAACGTACAGAAAAAACGGTCTCCGCACACCCGTTTCGAGAATGAGAGACCGTCTTGTTTTCTGATAGCATGGCCAACAGGATTTTCTCAATAAATCCTAAGCGGAACAGGGCAATTAGAATGTGACGTTTGTCTCCCAGTCGGTCGGGACAGTTGCAGTGCCAAAGTTTGAGAATTCGACTGTATAACGCACCGTGACATAGTAACCGGTAGAAAGGTAATCAATGCGGGCTAACGAGGAAGAAATCGTAATGGTTTTCGTGGTTTGGTTCGTGGCAATGACAACGTCGCCCATATAGTCATACCATTCGAGAGAAGAGCCGCTGCTTGAAACGGATTGCATCGCATAAGCGTTCTCCCAACCGGTTTGAGGAATCGCATAAAGCATGAGTAAGAATAAATTGCCTTCATCGCCATGCGAGACCGATGTCCCAGTCGTTACGGTCTGTTTCACGTCGTCGACCGTGACTTCGCTATTTTGGACGGAAGTGTAGTTGCCTTGCAATGCCTCGTCACTTGCCCAGGCAAAGTTCAAATAAGAAGTGGCTTGGGCACCATTGTCTACAATAGTGCGCGTAATCGGAGTCGAAAGGTTCACGTTAGAAGTGGCGCCTAATTTCGTGCTGGTATAGGTTAACGTACCATCCGTTCCAGCCGTCCCATTGACACGATAGAATGACCCATCGTGGGGGAGATACGCTTCCACCGCGTTCGTCGCTTCATTCACGGAATACGTCTTTTCGTTGTCGGTATAAGCCGTATAGGTTGCGGGTTTAATACCCCAGCTGTCTTCTACGGCTTCCAAAGCATTATAGCCATCACTCGTTTTGTCACTGGAATTTAAATCCACCCATTTGCCGTTGTTATCTTCATAGCCCAACGCAATCGTTGCCTTTGCTTGATAAGACGTATGATTATCTCGCGCTGACTTGATTTGCGTGACAAACGGATCGTTGGTTAAAGGGGTCGGAACGGTGCCAGCTTCGCGATATTGATCTAACGAAGCAAAAGAAGTGGCTCCAACATCCCAAATCATGACTTGGCTTAGAATCACGCCGGAATAAACGGCTGAAAGTGTCACGGAAGCAGAGCTACTCTCCGTGGCAGCCTTGTAAGATAAGGTGCAATGGTAGGAATAGCCGGCATAATACGTGTTAATCAAGCCACTTAAGGAGAAGCCGACCGCAGCACGGACGAACGATTCGGCGGCATCGGTCGTCATGATTACGGAGTTTAACGAACCATCATCTTGCAACGTTTCACTGATGCCAGAGACAGGCAACGCGCCTCCCAAAGCATAATTCGAAGTTGACAACATCTTGCCCGGTTTCGTGATGGAGGAACCATTCGCTGGGTTGTAGGTAAATTGATACGAATCGCCATTTTCTAAATCGACAATGCCGGAATACGTATCATTGTCATTGGTTTCGGAATCCCAATATAACGTCGGAATCGCAAAATAGTTCTCGTTGTGATAGGCATAAGACAATAAGCCCATCGAACCGTTTTGTAAGAACGACATCGCGGCGGTGTAGTTCTTGCTGACGCCGCTTAAGAAATCTTGAACGTTCTTTTGCTCTTGCGAAATGACGGTGCCGCTATAGTTCCGTTTGATGGCTGAGCCAGGGCTTCGGACTTCCACGGAGTAATCACCTAATGCAATGGCGGTGATTGTGGTGCCTTCCACCGCGACATTGGCACTCTTAGGAATTAACTGGATTGTGGCATTTTCTGGCGCATAGTTCAGATATTGCGCCACATCAATGCTTTGTCCGATTACTAAGGTACGGGGAGCAGTCTTCGGAATGGCGATTGCGGTGGCAGGAATGCCATCAATCGTAGAAGAAACCTCTGAGCTAAGTGAAGAATTGTTAGGATTGCCACATGCCGTAAGCAGGGTAGCAGCACTGAATAATAAGAGAAGATTACGGGTACGATGCGTCATATTTTTTCGAGTTCCTTTTTTGAAATCATGTTAACTTTACACAAGGTGGGAAAAAAGGCAATGGAAATTCGCTTGACTTTTTCTTTTCTTCTTTTATTCTTCTTTTAGAAGTCAAAGATGCGATAGAATCGCAGTCAATCAAAAACAGTTATGAATAAAATATGGTTAAAAATAGCCGTCGGATTTGCCCCTTTACTCCTCGTGGCATGCACGCCTACGCCAGCGACGTCAGTCGTAACGACGCATGAAGGCGTACTTGGTGCCCTCGAGACGTTAGTCAAAAGCAAAAGTGTGCAACTCACGTTCCAAATGGAATCGGAATCTGGGGCGAAAGGCTTAGCATACCATACGACCTATCGCCCGAATTATGTCTATTCGGATGATCCCGGCAAAGAATGGGGCTATATTCAAAGCGATGACGGTGTGTATTCGTTAGGCGCGAATGACGATTATGAAATTGTGCCGGGCGAGATTTTAAAAAAGAACAACGAAGCAGTGGCTTCCTTATGGGACGCTGACTTATTCCCTTATTTCACGGATTTTGATTTACGGGAATTCCCGGAAAGTGATTCGTATTCCCTCGGAAATAAGATCAACATCATGGCAACGATGGACCTTTTTGGTATTTCGCGTACGCGTTACTTAGATGTCGGTGCCGTCACCGTTACTGCCGGAGCGACGTGGTCCGACTTCTCGTTACGACTTGTATTAGGGCCCGCGGTCTATGTTTGCACCGTCTCTGGATGGGATGTTCCTTCCACCGACGTGGAAGATTTCTTGAAAGCAGGAGGAAAAGCTTACATTCCGGACACCGCCTTAATCGAAATGCGCGATTTATTCGAAGCCGACAACTATAACCGCGATGTTAGAGACTATTCGGATCCGACGGTTTCGTTAGGCACGGAACACTTCACCCCGGAATATTTCTATGGCGATTATGTGCCTGGAAGCGGTGCCGCTTCCTCGGGCATCATGAGCATCAAGAAGCAAACGTTGCTTAACCCATCCACTGGACAAAATGTTTCTTTGAACGGCTGTTATTACTTCACGATTCAAAACAATCAAGTTGTACCGACCTTAGGCCGTGCCTATAACGCCTCTAGCGATATCGCCAGTGTCTGTTTCTATCTCCATCACCCGTTGTTATTCGATCGCTTCCAATACGTCGCGAACAATAACGGCATCTATACGACTTCCAAGCAAGAAGTCTTAAAAGATTTTGCCACCAATAACCAAGTGGCCAGTATCATCTCTGAAGCCGGTTATTCGTTATATCGTTTAGATTTCACCATTGATAATCCATCTTCGGATAAAGAAGTGGTGACATTCGACTTATACTTCGGAACGGCAGAAGATAATCTTGGCTTCGTCCGTTACGTCTTCCAAGACTTTGGGAAAGCGAACCTGTCGGTCGTAGATAAGTTCATGGATCAATACTTCCCGAATCGTTAAGACAATCGATATGTGTTAGGGGCTAGGAAACTAGCCCTTTTTCTGTGGGCGAAAGACAAACACATAAAAATAAGGCGGCTATATAGGAAAAATAGATTGATCGTTTAGACGGATTTTGGAAACTCATTTCTTTTTAACGGGAAGAAAAAAGACTTTGCATAAAAAGAAAAGCAGCGCGTTTTTTCGCGCTGCTTAGGAAGATGAGATTAGGCAGACTTCTTATCGAAGAAGACCCATTGCGAGGCCGAAGCTTGTTCGTAGTCTTGATCGAGCACGACTTGACCTAAGACAACTTCGTAGTCAATCGTGCCGTCGCCACCACCGGTAGACCAGTTATTGATTTCGCCCCATAAGGCAACTCCAACCTTTAAATCGCTGGCTTTTGAGCCTTCCGCCACCAAATTGATGTTGGTGAAGTCCCAAGAGCTTAGACTGCCGCTTGTCCATTTGGCGGTTGCTTTCATCGTGTGGAAGCCCGAGCTGCTGTCGTAGCGCCACAAGAACGTAACGGTGCCGATGACATGGCCATAGCTGGAGCCCGAACTTGCACTGGAAGAAGAATCGTCAGGCGTGAAGTCTTCATCTAACGCAAGCGTGCCTTGATACCATGTATATTGCGTATCATAGGACGGCGTGCCTTCGGTGCTCGATAACGTCAACGTCGTGTTGTTAGGATCCGTTTCGTATTGCCAGTCACCATAGAGGTCCGATAAGCCCCAAGTGGCGGCTTCGTCAGGGATAACCGTCGCGGTAAATGTCGTTTCGGGATAGCCTTCGACATAGTAATTCGAATGGATGGTTAACGTAACCGTCGTATTCGATTCTACTTTCTTACTGACGAAGGTGATCTTACGGGACACCGCATCCACGGTTGCGGTTAAGACGTCCGCGTTCGAGGATTCGACTGTCATGCCGTCAAAGCAGCCTTGGCTTCCACCATTCGATTGTTCGCCCGAGTTATAAAGACGCGTGGTCCAGGTTTCGTTCGAATGCATCGTAAACGACGTAGAAGAAGTGATGTGACTGTCTTGTTGATCGTAGATGTAGAGCATTTTATGACGGGTTGCGGCTAACGTGACATCAATCGTGGTGGATGGTGTGCCCGTCACTAAATTCGCGATGGTCAATGTTGTGGTGCCAGGCGTGGCTGTAGCTTGAAAGCCACCATAGGTCTTCGAAGGGGCGATGACAGCCGTATTCGAAGAAGCAACGATCGCAAACTGAGCGGCATTTAAGGCTGTGCTTGGTGAAACGGTGATTTCTAATGGTTCATCGTCTAAGGTGCTACGCCAGCCACCCAATATGGTGTTGTCGCCATTCTTGCCTTTCACCACGGCAGAAACGGAGGTAGCGAAGTAAGGGGTGGGATCAAAGGAAGCGGCACTCGAAGTATCTTCACCATAGGTGTAAGCCCAGGTGACTTTCTTGACTAATGTTCCTTCTTGCCCTGCAATCACGGCATTTGTCGTGAAATTATAGGAAGTTTCATCATACATCGTTTCGATGTATTTTCCCGTTAAGGGAGCGCCACCCGCGGTGAAGGTCATCTCCATCTTGTATTCCGTATGGACATTCTTCGACATCGTGGTGTTCACGCCACTTCCACTCGTTGGCGTCCAGGTCTTGTAGGAGTTCACGACCATGGAGAACGTGCCATCTTCATTGGCAGTCGATTGAATGTCGACATTAGCGGCCGTCAGGTCATCTTCAATCGTGAAACCAGTCCGATAACCTTCATGGATCGCGAAGTCTAGCGATTGGACATCATGCGAATAGGAGTTGACCATCGCTTCGGCATCGTTGGCGGAGACTTTGATGGACTTTTCTTCGTCATCATCGGCGACAGTGCCAGCTTGCACTTTGTAATTGGCGCTATAGGCGGCGCTGTCACTCATCTTCGTGGTGTCGATATATTCGGTAGACGTGCCACCAGAATACGGATAAGGCGAATGATATGTCTTATTTTCTAAGTAATTATCGACCGTGGTGACTAACGCATTGTCTTTGTCATAGGCGTGATAGACGTAATAGGTCTTTTCAGTCAACGCGTTTTGAATCGTAGCCAACGAAGCGTTTTGATAACGTTTCCATTGATAGGTTTCTCCACTCAATAACGAGTTCGTATAGGTAACACCCGTCACGTTGGCAGGATACATCGCAGGATCAGAATAACCAGAATCCACGAAAACATCAGTCATTTGTTTGACGGTGGTCGGCAACGTATTGACCTTAACCCGTTGGATGGAAATCGGTTTATCGACATTGCTCGGATCAAAATAGAAATCATAAGTGGCATTGCCGCCGACACTGATTAACGATTCGTTGCCATTCACGGAAAGATCCGGATTGCCAGGCAAACCATAGTTCTTCATCTTATCGGTGCCGTCACTACGATAGGCAAACGAGATGACGCCGAAACTCTTTTTCTTGTTGAAGTGGCTCCAACCGAGTGGGGTATAAGACGAATCGCCATTGATGGCTACATAGACAAAGCCGCCATCATTGACGACGACGTTCTTTGCCACATAGACATTGCCTTGTTTTTCGAACTTGGCGCTGGCCACGCCGCCTAACGTGATATCGCCCGATTCCACATTGGCTAATGCGCTGACAGAGCGGACGTCGACGTCTTGGTCGGGCATCGTAAAGGTGGCAGAAGTGCCACTACTGATATCGAGCGCTACGCCATTGGCCGTTAATGCGGTTAATTTATAACCACTCGATGCGGTCCAGGTAATGGTCACGGTAGCCCCCGCTTCCGCTTTGATGGGATTGGCTGCTAAAGTAATGCCGGTGCTATTGTGTAAGACGATTAAATATTTTTCAACTTCTACGGAGCCAAAGGAGCTTCCTCCGTTGGTACCCGTGGAGGAGGTTGTTGCGGTCGTAGAACCATCGGATGTCGCAGGTTGATTTGGGCCACATGCGGTCAAAGCAACCAATGCGAATGAACTAAGAAGCAAACAAATTTTTGTATTCTTCATGCTTGAGTTGTCCTTTCTTTAATGACAGCGGTGTAGGGTAACGTCGTAGCTTCGGTGACCGAAGTGCCCGACATGGCATTGATTAAGAAGCCATTTAATGAGATGCGTAACGTCAAGAGATTTAACGTGCTCGCCTGGTTGTTGAAGTTTTTCACTTGATAGACGTATTCTTTGTCTTCTTTCTGCAAGAATTCATATTGGAATGAGACGGAACCAATACCGACCCCTTCGTCTTTCCCTTGCAGAATGGCATTTTCGCTGTCTAAGAAGATGAGTTGCAAATCGTTCGAATAGATTTGCCACGATTGATAATGGTCGACGGAGACTAGGAACGTAGGCATCTGGCTTTGTGGCACCGTCGTACGAACCCGAATGGTCGTCCGATAATGCGTGTAACCCGTGCTGTCTTTGATGGTGATTAACGCATTGCCTGCCGTTAAAGCATTTAACGTAAAGCCGGTAGAAGTCATTTCGACGCTGGCGACATTCGGATTAGAAATCGTGACGGTCGATCCTTCGTTTGTCACATCATCAAAACGATAGGTGACGGGATAGCTTTCGCCAGTGCAAAACCAATAGAATTCGGGATCATAAAGACCCCATTCAATCGAAATGCTTTTCGAAATATCGGATTGGCTCATGCTTTCGTAGTCATCACAAGGATCAACGATGCTTTCTTGACTGCCACCGTCCGTCGAGGTCGATAAGACGCTGCTAGAAACGTGAGTGTCACAAGCCGATAGCAAGAGCGTGCTGGTGATGAGCAGGAATAATGGTTTGTATTTCAATGGAACCCCCCTCCTTCCCAGGAACGCGTGCTTCAAAAATATCCATACGCGTGGGAATTAACGTTTTTAGTGTAGGGGTCAATCCAAACATGTCAAGCATTGTTTTTTAAGGGTAGGAAAATACGATGTAGTCGTGCCTTTCGCAAATCCTTAACAGCGATTCAAAAAATGTCATTTGTAATTTTCGTTCGAAAGGAAAAACGGAGATATTTCCGTACGGACAAACATGTAGAGTTTGAGGTTAATGTGATTCAAAAACTTTGATAATATCCGATGTTTTTTGCGGTAAACACGAATGTTTATAGTGGGCTTGCAAAAGCAAAACATCAATCAAAATTACAGAATCTAAACATTCCGTTGCACATAAATTTACTTTTTGTTTTGATAAAGCCAGAAATGAGACTTCACCGATGACGAAAGAACCAGATCAGGCGACTGTTCTTTCTGTGACCAAGCGCCGCCGCTATGAAAATATTTTCTTATGGGTTTGGAGCATGCCTTTAATTGTGCTGCCTCTCAGCGAATTGTTTTTCTTTTACGTTTCCTTTGACAGCGGAGTTTTTTTCGTTTTTCTACATTCATTATACGATTACCTTTCTGCGTGCTCGTGCTTCTTTTATGTTGTTTGTTGTGTTCACCGTTATTGGTTTGGTGGGCGATTGCGCTTATTGGTTTGGCGGTCGAAAAACGAAATATGCGAAAATGTTGTTGTGGGGCATATTCATAAGTTCGTTGTTGGCCATTGCTTGTCTTGCCTTTTCTATCGAGACCATTCACGAATCGCCTAGTTGCGGAAACAACGGATGTTATGGAAAGAAGCGTAATGGTCAGTTTGATAGGTGGAGCGCATTTCACTGTAGCCAAAAAGATATCACCGACACGCCGATTCAAGGACATTGAGAGATATGAGCCGCGAAAGAAAAGTAAAAGCGGATAATCCCGCACTTGTCACCGATCCACAAGATTTCCGGGAACAAACCGGTGTCGATTATGCCGTTTTCTTAAAGGCCGTTAAAGGAAAAACCGGGCTGACGAAAAATCAATGGGACACCATTGCGCATTATCTCGGTGTTTCGTTGGATGAACTTTTAGGAAAACATGTGATCTTGCAAAACCCCGAGAAGAGGAGGCGGCAAAACAAGCCTGGGGAGATATTTGCGATTACAGTTACAGCTTTTACCTTTCTGCGGTTATTGGTGATTTTCGCAACGTGGAATGTTGATTTTCCTTTTTCCATCGGCAAATATCTACGCGATTCAACATCCCTTATCTTTCGCGTCTTTTGTGGGGTTATCTTTCTTTTTCTGGCGTGACGATTTTGCTGGGGATTTTGTCTGTTGTTTTAAAGAAACGTTTTCTTTATATTTTGTTAATCGTTGTCGTGATTTTGTGATGTTGCCTAACGGGCTATTGCTTAGGCTACACTTATGATAACTATTATAAGTAGCTTACTTGCGTTAATGCCGATGTGGGGGTGAGAGCGGTGCTGTTCGCACATCCTATGAAATTTATGCTTTTTCCTTCTATTCAACGCGCGCGGTCGCGTGTAAGATGTTTTGCGAAATGAAAGACAGCAAAACTCCTTTTATCGATGCGCTCCGTGAATATCTCTCCGAAGACATCGCCCCCTTCGATGTGCCTGGACATCATATGGGCAACATCGAAAATGCCGCTACAGAACTACTCGGCAAATCCGCCTATCGTTGTGACGTCAACGCTCCCATTGGATTAGACAATCTCGCTAAACCGACGGGCGTTCTCCTACAAAGCGAAAGACAGATGGCGAAAACCTGTCACGCGGACGAAGCCTTCTTCTTAATTAACGGCACCTCTTCGGGCATCATCGCGATGGTGATGACAACGGTCAAAGCAGGGGAGAAGATTATTCTGCCCCGGAATTGCCATAAATCTGTCATTAATGCCTTGATTTTATCGGGCGCTGTTCCGGTCTACGTCATGCCAGAGATTGATAACGACCTTGAAATCGCGAACCAACCTTCCTTAGAAGATTGGAAGAAAGCCATTCGGAAGAATCCTTCCGCGAAAGCTATCTTTGTGATTAACCCCACCTATTTTGGCGCGGTCGGTCCCTTAAAAGACATCGTTGAAGAAGCGCACGCCCATCATATGGCCGTCTTAGTGGACGAAGCCCATGGTGCCCATTATTACTTTGGCGATAAAATTCATCCCTTATCCGCGATGGATGCCGGGGCGGATTTCTCGGCTGCCTCGTTCCATAAAACTGGCGGATCGTTAACGCAAAGCTCTGTGCTACTCATGCATACGGGCATGTTCCGAAGAGAAGACGCGCAAAAGAGCTTAAACGTAATTAATACGACCTCCCCCTCCCCCTTACTCATGGCATCGCTAGAAGGAGCAGCTGATTTTATGGCGTCTTCTGCTGGCACGAAAGCCATGATGGAAACTTACCGTTTGGCTGCCTATGCCCGGAAAGAAATCCGGAAAATCCCCGGCTTTATCGATGAAGGCAAAGATCATTTCTTAGCTCATGGCGCCTATGATTACGACAATTCAAAACTCGTCATCGGATTAGACCATCTTGACTGCGATGGCTATGCGTTATACCACTTGTTGAAAGAACAGTACCATGTGCAAATGGAATTAGCGGAGAAATACGCCTTGCTCGGCATCTTTGCCATCGGTACAAAGCAAGAACATGTGGACCGTTTATTGAATGCCTTGCGCGATATTTCCTTGCATCATTTCCATCCGGAAATCGAGTATCAGGACCGGCATTACGACAACTCGTTCCCGTTCTTGATGCTCCGTCCCCGTACGGCTTTTGCCGCCCCTGGGGTGGTAAAACCCCTTTCGAAATGCGTCGGCCAAGTCTCAAAAGAATCGGTCATGATGTATCCGCCGGGCATTCCGATGATTGCCCCTGGCGAAGTCTGGACCAAAGAGATCGTGGACCGTCTAGAACACGAAAAACCAGGGGATATTCGTCTTTTAAGCTCCTATCCAGAAGGCTACGAAGTCATTGATTTAGACCACTGGTCTCATTTCCGGGCTTATGAAAAACGTTATAACGACTATCTGGATCATCGGATTACATTCCCAGCGGCAGATGGCTATTCCTTGCCCTTCGAAGGGGGAAGACATCAAGCTACCTTCATGTTATTGCCTTATCGGAAAGATACTTGGAGAGAAAATGCTGTTCCGGCCTTAGAGGCGTACCGCAATGTCGCGATGGCCATTGCCAAACACGAAGCAGTATTCTTAGGTGTTTATCCGACGTTAAGGCCAAGAGTAGAAGAAGCGTTTGGTAACTTAGCAAACATTCACTTAGTCAACATCCGTTATAACGACGCCTGGGCAAGAGATACGATGCCGTTATTCGTCACGAATGGCAAACACGTAAGAGCCGTGGACTTCCGTTTCAATGCCTGGGGTGGCGATTATGATGGCCTTTATGCCAATTATCAAGACGACGATAAGCTTGCCTCCCGCGTGGCAAGGCGTTTAAAACTCGCTTGCTATCACGTTCCAAACTTTGTTTTGGAAGGGGGATCGATTGCCGTCGATGGAGAAGGCACCTTAATCGTCACAGAAGCGTGCTTGTTGTCGAAAGGCCGCAATCCCAAATTCAGCAAAACCCAGATTGAAGATGTGTTACGCGATTACTTAGGCGTAAGGAAAATCATTTGGATTCCGCACGGCATCTATAACGACGAAACGGACGAACACATCGATAACATGGTTTCTTTTGTGCGGCCAGGCGAAATCTGTTTGGCGTGGTCCAACAACCGTTATGACCCTCAATACCGTTATTCAAGGCAAGCAGAAGCAGTGCTTTCGCGGGAAACCGATGCGAATGGCCGTTCGTTTAAGATTCATAAGATTTTGGTACCGAATCCACCGTTATTCGCGACCAAAGAAGAAACGGCAACGTTACGGAATTGCCGCGATACATTAGACAAACGCCTGCCAGGCACCCGTTTGGCTGCCTCGTATGTGAATTATTATCAAGGCGAAGACTTTGTGATTCTTCCTGCCTTTGGCGTGCCCGAAGACAAACTTGCTTACGAAGCCATGCAAGAAATCTATCCTGAAAAAGAAATTCATCAAATCCCCACCCGTGAGATTCTCTTAGGTGGCGGGAATATTCACTGCATTACGATGTCTTTGCCGGTGGAAAAGGAGGAAAAGCTATGAGTGTCAAAGTCGGTGTGCTCCAAATGAGCATGGAAGAGAAATATGAGGACAACCTCGCCAAAGTCGATGCGTTTTTACGGGTGGCCGCGCACGAAAAAGCCGACTTGGTTTTGCCCCCCGAACTTTTTGAACGGCATTATTTTTGCCAAAACGAAGATTATGATGCGTTTGACTATGCTGAAGACACGAATTCTTCTCCGACATTAAAGCATTATCAAGAGATGGCGAAGGAATGCCATCTTGTCTTACCGATTTCATTCTTTGAGAAAGCCGGGACCGTTGTCTTTAATTCGCTCGCGATGATTGACAAAGACGGAACAATCTTAGGCATTTATCGGAAGAGTCATATTCCGACGGGGGAATGTTACGAAGAGAAGTTCTACTTCGCTCCCGGCGATACGGGATTCGAGGTGTTCAATACTTCCATTGGCCGTATCGGCGTCGGGATTTGCTGGGATCAATGGTTCCCTGAAGTGGCCCGAATCTTAACGTTAAAAGGCGCCCAATTATTGGTCTATCCGTCCGCGATAGGTTCAGAACCGGTCTTGCCTCGCGACTCCAAAGCCCATTGGCAAAACACGATGAAAGGCCATGCGGCCGCGAATATCATCCCCTTACTGGCATCGAATCGTGTCGGCACCGAAAATGGCAAGAATAGTTCTATGACGTTCTTTGGCTCATCGTTCATTGCCGATCAACATGGCGAAATCCGTACCTCGTTATCCCGCGATGAAGAAGGGCTTCGTTTTGCCTCGTTTAATCTTCCTGCCATTGACCGTGAACGCCGAGACTGGGGTGTGTTTCGTGACCGTAGAGTCGATCTCTATGGCGACTTGTTACGGCTGGACGCCACACCGAAAAAGCAATAATCGGCACTTCCCTAAAACGGACCTCCAATACGAGGTTCGTTTTTTGTATCAAACAACAAGACTTTAAATCCCACCCCTATACCCTAAATCCCCAGGGTGGTTTTCAGCTCCTGGATGTACTTCACGGTATGGGAGTCTGCCCAGGATCCGTCAGGCTTCCTTATCTTCTTCGGCTGGTCGAGATAGGACATAATTCGAGGATAGGAATAGGCCCGGTCCAGTTCCTTCTCGATGAAGAGTTTCCTGACCCTGGAAGATATCACCGAGGAGAGCATGTTGATGAACTCCGTTCCGATGATGCTCCGGTCTCCCTGGGCCCTCACGGAGGACAGGGAGACTATGTTCTTGTAGAACCCGAAGAAGGTCTCGATCTCCCATCTTCTGTCGTACATGAAGTAGACGTCCCTGGGATCGAGGTCCTGATCCGAAACGAAGCAGATGGTTCCGAATCCGGGCTCCTTCTTTCCGAACGCCTTGCTGTCATAGGCATCCTTCTTCTCCGCATTGGCGGGATAGCGCCTGCGCCCGTTGGTGGCATCGAAGCTGCTCCGGTAGCAGTAGTAATAAAGGCCGTCCTCGCTCTTCTTGGCGGCCTCAATCACGTTGCCCCCGTCCCTGAAGGTCTCTCGACGGCAAGTATCTCGGGCGGTATGGGCATGTCAGGTTCTCCTTTGTATAGGGTTTTACCCCTATGCCGTACCGTTTTCAAAGGAAAGCCGGCGCTTTCCAAGGAAATTTTCCGCCTTTTCGGCATAGAAAAAGACATCATCCTCACATGTCGGGGACAATGTCCTGATTCGTATAGGGGTTACGCAGAAGTTTTCTTATTTCACTTTATGAAGAAGAATAAGGGGACGAGAAGACGACGAAAAACCCGATTAAAGGGATAGAAAAAAGAAAATTTTTAGCGATCGGACAACGAGAAACTGTTCTTCATCTCGCAAGAAGCGAGGTAAAGCACTTGGTTGAGTGCCTTTTGCGTTTCGTTTTCGGCAATCTTGGCCAAAGACTCATTCACGGCTTCGCGGGAGAAATCCGCTTTCTTCTCCGCTTCTTCGATGACGTGGCGACATTGCGAAGCAACCGCAAGCTCATAACGTTGAATGACAGGAGCGGTTGTGTTGTAGTGCGCGTCAGCTAAAGCACCGACTAAACGGCTTGCCCAATAGAAGTTATGGCTATCCACATCGAGCGTCGCATTCGTGAAATAGGCAGGTAAACGAGAAACGTTCGTGTATAAGGGAACAAAAGCGTTAAACGGGTTCGAACCAAACGCAACCCATTCGATCGCGGCATTTTCTTTCGCGACACCGTTTCGGATTTGTAAACAAGCTAAGAAGGAGGTTCGGGAAACCCCGATCGGGCGATAGAGATGGGCTTTTTCTTTGTCTTTGCCATACGGATCATAAGGCGTGCCTTGGTAATGGGACGACAAAATGTATTTCACGTCTTCGACGGTAATCTTCCGTTCGGGCACCAAACACCACGGAATATCATCGGATAATGGGGTGAAATCGGCATTTTCGCCATCCCAATGATAGGTATGAGGATTAAAGTAACGGCCCATATACCAGGCTCGTGGCGTGTTATAAACGTGGTCAGAATCGCTATGGGAGCCAAACGCTAAGCGCGGCGAGAATGACGCCCCTTGTCCTAAATCGAGATGGTGTTGTTTCACGAAATCCAACAAATCAGGCGAGCAAAGGTTTTCTTTTTGCTCCCCATAAGCGTCTTCAAAGTCAAAACGGTCTAACCCAAATTGATTGGGCATCATGACGTAAGAATCATCGGGAACCCGGCGGGCAATCCAATGGTGTCCTCCAATGGTTTCTAACCACCAAATGTCGTTGCCATCGGAGAACGCGATGCCGTTTGGCTCATAAGTGCCATAGGTGGCTAATAATTCGCCAAGGCGTAGTACCCCGGCTTTGGCGGAATGAATATAGGGTAAGGTCAAGACCACCAAGTCTTCTTCCCCGATGCCGTTATCAACATAAGGATCGGCACCGAGTACGCGGGCATTTGTCGTGATGGTTTCTGTTGCCGTCATCGCAACATTGTCTTCATTGATGCCTTGCGCACCCCAAATGCCTTCTTTCGGGTCGACGTTCGGCATTAACGTATAACGAAGCGGGTTGTCTGGAAGCGTAATCTTGCAATGCGCGATTTTCGAGACATATTCGCGGGGTTGCTCGTTCGGAAGCATGACTTTCATGGCTTTCGCCGTGAAAACACCGGACGGAGAATCATCGTTCCGTGCGATTAACGTTGAGCCATCATAACTGGCTGTCTTTCCGACTAAGAGAGTGGTGCATGCCATCGTTTTTTCCTCCTTGTATTAAATAGGATAGGCACATCATAGGCATTTTATTCTCGTAACAAAAGAAAAATGCCTAAGTTAGTTATATCTTACTCTTAGTTCATCATAAGATTAAAGCATAGGTTTTGCAAAGTTAGCAAAACGGGCTAAAATAAGAAAAAATCAGTGAGGTAGCGTTATGGCAATCGATGCAGTGGAATCCGCCGAAGATTATTTGGAACGAATTTTGATGTTGCAAGAATCGGGAATGAAAGAGATCCGCTCCGTGGATCTTGCGAATTCTTTCGGTTACTCGAAAGCCTCGATTTCGGTCGCGCTTCATAAACTCGAAGAAAAAGGTTATGTTGCGCTCGGCATAAAAAATCAGCTTTACCTCACGCCTAGTGGCTACGAAATCGCCCGTGCGGTCTACACAAAACATCAAGTCATCGGTTCTTGGCTCACGTCCATCGGCGTTTCGGAAGAACAAGCCTATAAAGATGCGTGCCGTATTGAGCACGTTATCTCAAACGAATCGTTCGAAGCACTTCGAAAAGTCTACGAAGCTTCTCACCCAAAAGAAGATAAATAAAGCATTTGTCGAAGAAAACGGACTTTTATGGCCGTTTTTTCTTATCGGTGCATCTTCCCTTTCCTGAAGGAAAAGGCAAAATCACCGATTACTTCGCTTCCCGTGCCGATTTAGTCGTGCGTACCCAAGGAGGGAACAATGCAGGCCACTCCATTGAGCACCATGGCAAACGTTATGCGTTACGTTTGCTGCCAAGCGGTGTCTTCCAACCGCACGTCACGAACATCATCGCGGATGGCGTGGTCGTGAATCCAGCGGCTTTGTTAGAGGAAATCGATCTCTTAGAAAGCGAAGGCATTACGTCTTTCTCTTTGCTCCTATCGAATCGGGCTTCGATTTTAATGCCGTATCACATTGCGTTAGATGCTGCGAGAGAGCAAGCGCTTGGCAACGCCAAGATTGGCACGACAGGACGTGGCATTGGTCCATGCTACGAAGACCGTACCTCTCGAATTGGGTTAAGACTTGGCGATTTGCTAGTCGAAAGCTATCTCAAAGAACGTCTTACGGAAGCGCTTGCCATCAAAAACCGCGAATTAGCGGCCTTTGGGGCCAAAACTTATACCGTCGAAGAATTAATGGCCTGGTTAGCGCCAGCCCGGAAACGGTTATCCCCTTATATCATCGATACTTCTGAATATTTGGCAAAGGCGTTAGCCGAAGGCAAGAAAGTCCTCTTTGAGGGTGCCCAAGGCGCGATGCTTTGCTTAGCGCATGGCACCTATCCTTATGTCACCAGCTCTTCGCCACTTTGCACGGCAATCCCCGTGAATGCTGGCTTACCATTAAACGCCGTCAATCACGCGATTGGCATCACGAAAGCCTATTGCACCCGTGTCGGCGCTGGCCCATTCCCCTCGGAAATCGAAGGGGATTTGGCCCAAAAGATTCGTGACGCCGGCCATGAATATGGCACCGTCACCAAGCGGCCGCGCCGTATTGGCTGGTTAGATATTCCAGAACTTCGTTATGTCCGTCGTATTACGGGGGTCACCGATTCGGCCTTGATGTTATTAGACGTCTTAGGATCCGTCGACGAAATCAAACTTTGCACCGGTTATACCTTACATGGCAAACCGATCGATACGATGCCTTCGACAATCCCCGAAGTAAGCGAAATCGTTCCTACCTATATCACCATGCCGTCTTGGAAATGCGATATTTCGCATTGCAAGACCTATGAAGAACTCCCAGTGGAAGCTAGAAACTACATCGAAAAAGTCGAAGAACTCTCGGGATTGTCTTTCGTGATGATCTCGGTTGGCGCAGACCGTGATGCGACGATTGTGCGGAAGGATATTTTCTAATGATTGCTCGTTACGCGCCGGCTAAGTTAGAAGCGTTATTCACAGACGAATCGCGCTTCGAAACGTATTGGAAAGTCGAACTTGCCGTCCTTCGTGGCTGGAACGCTATCGGGGTGGTGCCAAATCAGGACTTAGCTGCCATCGAAGCCAAAGCGAAAGTCGATGTCAAACGCATCCAAGAACTCGAGCAAATCACGCGTCATGACGTCGTGGCATTCACGAG
Source organism: uncultured Erysipelotrichaceae bacterium (assembly GCA_902791935.1). GTDB lineage: Bacteria > Bacillota_I > Bacilli_A > RFN20 > CAG-826 > UBA4951. The sequence continues at coordinate 23,390 of CADAXQ010000031.1, forward strand.
ACAAATCTCAGAAACCTTAGGACCCGAACGGAAGTGGGTGCATTATGGGCTAACCTCGACGGATGTGGTCGATACGGCTTTGGGCTATCTTTATTCGCAAGCCGACAAAGAAATCGAAAAAGACTTTCTTGCCTTATTAGAAGAAGTCAAAGAAAAAGCTTTGGTATACAAGCATCAGCCTTGCATCGCGAGAACGCACGGCATGCATGCCGAAATCACGTCCTTTGGCCTTAAATTTGCGAATTTCTATGACGAAGGAAAACGGGATCTTGCCTTATTCCAAGAAGCAAGAAAATGCGTGGAATGCGTCAAGATTTCAGGGGCCGTAGGCACCTATGCCAACATCGACCCCCGGGTTGAAGTCCATGTGGCGAAAGAGTTAGGGCTTCAAAAACCAGCCATTTCAACCCAGGTGTTATCACGCGATCGGCATGAAGAATACGCTTCCGCGATGGCGATTGCCGCCTCTTGGATGGAAAAGATGGCGGTGGAGATCCGGAATCTTTCCCGCACGGAAATCGGAGAGGTGGAAGAAGGCTTCTCCAAAGGCCAAAAAGGCTCGAGTGCCATGCCGCAAAAACGGAATCCGATCGCTTCGGAGAACCTCTGTGGCTGCGCCCGGATGATGCGAGGATATCTAATCCCCATCTTAGAAGACGATGCGTTATATCATGAACGCGACATCTCACATTCCTCGGTGGAACGGGTGGCGTTAATCGATATGATTGAGCTATTCGACTACATGTTACAACGGATGGCCAAAGTTATTGCCCATTTGACGGTCTTCCCAAAAAACATGGAACGGAATATTGGTCTCACGCATGGAGCGTTCTATGCCCAACGGGTCATGAATGCCTTAATTGAAAAGGGTCTCACCCGCGAAGAAGCCTATGATTTGGTGCAACCCTTGGCGATGAAAGCCGTGACGGAATGGCAAGACTTCTTAGCCCAAGTCAAGGCAAATCCCACCATCCAGCAACATTTAAGCGATCAAGAGATTGCGGGCTGTGCCACGCTTGATTATTATTTCAAACACCTTGATTATCTCTATGAAGAAGTCGGCTTAGAGCCAAAAGAAAGCCATTAATTCTTCTCTTTGAAATTGCAACATACGTGAAGTGCGTTAGAATAAATAGGTAATTCAGTATTACAGGAAAGGTTTTTTCTATGGCAGAAAGCATGAAAAAAGAACAGCCGTGCATTCGTTGCGCGGAATGTGTCAATCGCTGTCCCGTCGGCATTAACCCGGTGTTTATCATGAACACGATGAAGTCGATGCCGGTCGATAAAGCAAAAGTGAAGGCACTAGACCCGCTCAAATGCACCGATTGCGGCATTTGCACACAAGTGTGCCCGAGTGGCATTGATGTCGCGACCATTGTGAAGCGGTCGAAAGTCATTGCCAAACTTCCGTGAGGTAACCTATGGAAACAGTAGCAACAAAACCCGTTGAGACCCAAGTGGCCTCTTCCCCGAAGAAAATCCGACATTATGGCGTTACGGCCCGTTATGTGGATGCCTTAATCGCTTTAGCGCCGGTCACCATCTGGTCATACTTAGCCTATGGCGTCTATGCCATTCGTAACGTTCTTATTTCAGTCGTGACCATGATGCTTGCCGAATTTGTGTTCGTCATCATCAAGAACCGCAAAGTGCTCTTTGCCAAAGACGCCACGAAGAAATCCTTGAAAGACGTCTTGTCTCCTTTGGACTTCTTGGCCCCGGCCATTTCTGGCATTATCTTTGGCTTAATGGTTCCCAACCGCGATACCAATCCCGAAGGCATGATTTATTTCTATCTCATTGTCTCGGCGTTATTCGGCATCATCTTAGGCAAATTGGTCTTTGGTGGCACGGGAAGAAATATCTTCAATCCTGCTGCGACCGCCTTTGTCTTTATGATCGTTTGCTTCCAAAGCAAGTTCAGTGGCGCTTATCACTGGAATGCTTGGGGATTATCGTTCTTAGATAGCAGTGCTTCGGTGGCGTCTGACGCGACAGCTTTAACGTTACACACTGCCTCCACCTATACTTGGGACAACGTCAGTGCCTTATTCTTTGGCACCATCAATGGCGCCGCGGGTGAAACGTGCAAGATTGCCATCTTAATCGGCCTTGCGTATTTGCTTATCCGTCGCGATACTGACTGGCACGTCGTGGTCTCATTCTTAGTGACGTTCCTTTGCATGAGTTTAATCGCCGGTCTCTTTATGGCAGGCCATAATAACGCCGTGGATCCCTTTGCTTATACGTTCTATCAACTTTGCAGTGGCGGTGTTTTATTTGGCGTCACCTATCTTTTAGCGGATCCGGTCACGTTGCCATTAACGAAACCAAGCCGGGTGTTACATGGCATCTTAGTCGCGATGATGGTCGTCATGATCCGTACGTTTGCCTCGGCTCCCGAAGGCATGGCTTATGCCGTCATGATGGGCAATGCGTTAGCGTGCTTCATCGATTACTTCCAATGGAGTTCTCCAAAATGGAACCGCAAATGGATTTTGATTGATGCCATCTCCTTTGTCGTCATCTTAGGACTCTTTGCCTGGTGCATGACTGGCTTTGACTATAGCGTATTGCAATAAGGAGGCAGGTTATGGAAGAAACAAAACAAAATGAAAACAAACTTGCTTCACCGGAGAAGCAATCGAAACCCGAATGGCAACATTGGTTAGCCGTCGGGGGTATTCTTTGTGCGATTGGCGGCGTTTCGGCGCTGGCGTTAACCGCCTTGAATTTGGTTACCGGACCAATCATCAAGCGGAATAACGACCAAAAACAGTTGGCCGGTTACCGCGCGATTTACGCGAATTGCCAAGCCGTTTCAGATCCCGTTGCCATCGATAACAACGCGAACTTAGCCGAATACTATCAAGCTTATTCGGATGAAGGAAAGACCCAACTTATCGGTTACATCTATAATTCCAAGACCATCGCGGTCAAGAGCTATGGCAACATCCATGCAATGGTGGGTATATCTAGTGAAGGCGATAACCCTGTTCTAGGCAAGGTCTATTTGGTTGAGGATAGCCTTTCTTACAAGAACACGTTTGAAACGGGCTATGTCGAACCTTATAACGCCAATCCCTCAGATGAGACGTTAGCGGCTGTGAAATGCGGTGCTACTTATGGGGCAACGGCATTAAATGAAATCATCACCGCGGCGCGCGATCACTTCACCGCGAATTTCGGCGATTCGTTCCAAGAGCCGTTAGCGGACGATGCGAAGACTATCTGGGGAGAAGACCTTCAACAAGATTTGGTCAAAGAAACCTATCTCTCCGACCATACTTATGCGCGGAAGGCCTATCGTTTCTTTGAAGATGAGACGATGATTGGTGAATGGGGGCAACTCATTACCACAAAATACAGCCAAGGATCGGACAGCATCCGGATGACGATTGGCTTTAAAGGCACTGAAACAAACGTGGTTTGGGGCAAGATGGCCATCACGCAAGCGAGTGTCAGCGATGCCGATGCGTTGAATGCGTTTGTCGAAACGTATAACGCCGCCCCAGGCGAATCGGCTTTCGATAGCGCCACGAGTGGTTCCTTAGCCATTTTGAAAGACATGGCTTTAGATGCCAAAGCCGCCTTTGCCGCCGCAGGGGGCTTGCAATCCACGGAACGGAACTTTAACCAAATCGAAAAGGATTATGCGGCCGTTTCAGATCCCGTTGTTTATAGCGACAAGACCTTGAAAAACGATTCCTATGGCGCGAAGGCGACCGCCTATCGTTCTTGGAGCGTGTATTCCGATGCTGAAAAGACCACGGAAAAAGCTAAGATCTTTAAGATGCGCGTCCAAATGGATGTCGATAACCCAGTATCGTCCGATCCGCACGCTTATGTGCCAGAACATATTGAGTCGGATACGGTTTATTTAATTGCGCTTTCGGGCGAAGTGACAGCGCCAACAGTCGACGGCATGTACGTCCTTAGCGACAGCTCAGGCCGTCATCAAGTCATCACGGACTACATCAATGGCTTTGATAACAGCAAAGCCGAAGATGGTGTCGTCGGTACGGACGCAACCTATAGTTTGAAAGGCATTTGGACGGGCTTAAAGCTCGCCAAGAGCCTTTATGCAGGAGAATAGGAGGCAATTATGGCAACACAAACATCTACGCGTGGACAACATAAGCAGAACTTTCTGAACCCGATTTGGAAAGCGAATCCGTTATTTGTCCTGTTACTTGGCACCTGCCCGGCTTTAGCCGTCACGACTTCGATTGAACAAGCCATCGGCATGGGCATTCTCTTCACCATCGTTTTGGTCGGTTCTAGCGTCTTAATCTCTTTGCTTCGGAAAATCATTCCCGAAGAAGTGGAGACCCCGGCTTACATCATCATCATCGCGACGTTCGTCACGATTGTGAAAATGTTATCGGAAGCATTTGTTCCTGCGCTTTATGAAGGACTCGGCGTGTTCTTAAGCTTACTCGTCGTAAACTGCATTGTCTTAGGACGGGCTGAAGCCTTTGCGAAATCCAATGGCGTCTATGATTCGTTCTTAGATGCGTTAGGCAATAGCCTTGGCTACTTAATCGCCTTGCTCATCATCTCGGTCGTCCGTGAAATCTTAGGCACGGGCGTCATCACGTTGGGTGCCGTGTTCCCCTTCATTCCGAAAACGGTGATCCCAGTGCTTAAATATTCGTCTAGCTTAGACTTCTCCATCCCATTATTTGCCCGTCCAGCGGGTGGCTTCATCGTCTATGGTGTCGTCGAGGCATGCATTGCTGCTCATACTTGGCACCAGAAAGATAAAGAAATGGCCGCGAAACGGGCGGCTGCGCAAGCGGCGGCTGCCGCACGCGCCAAAGCCCAAGTGGCAGGGGAGGCCAAATAACCTATGACCGCAACAAGTGTATTTACCGCGTTCCTTCTCGCGATTCTCTCTTCGATGCTCATCAATAACGTCGTGTTGTCGCGTTTCTACGGCATCTGCTCGTTCTTAGGGGTATCGAACAAAGTCAAGTCTTCCGTCGGGATGGGTTTGGCCGTCGTCTTCGTCATCATCTTGGCTGCCTTGGTTAGCTGGCCGATTTATAACTACATTTTGGTTCCAGCTGGTTTGGCGTTCTTAGACACGATTGTCTACATCTTAGTCATTGCTTCTTTGGTGCAACTTGTTGGCCTAGTCATCAAGAAATACTCGCCTGCGCTTTATAAGAGCTTAGGCATCTATCTTCCGTTGATTACCACGAACTGTGCTGTGCTTGGCGTTGTGCAAGAAAACAACAACTATACGTTCGGAAACTCTATGGCGAACGCCATCGGTACCTCCGTCGGTTACTTAATCATGATTGTTCTCTTCTCGACCATTCGTGACCGTCTTTCTGGTTACGATGCCCAAAAATCATGGAAAGGACTTCCGTTAGCGTTAATCACCGCTGCCTTAATGGCCATGGCCATCATGGGTCTTAGCGGCATGGTCGCTTAAGAGATTGCCTATGCCAAAATGGGCTTACATCTTGATTGCCGTGGGAGTGATTATTGCTCTCATTGCCATCTTCATCATCAGTTTCATCGCCTATCGAAGAACTCCTGCCCCAAAGGGTTGCGAGAATGTGCGGCCAGATCCGGAATTCTGTCCGGCATGTCAAAAGGCGTCTTGCCCCTTCTTCGCGGAATTTCACGAAGAGGACAAAACGAAAGATAAAGGAGAAAAACAATGACAGTATTGTGGGGTGTACTTATCTTAGCAGGGTTAGGACTCATCTTAGGGTTCTTACTTGCGTTAGCGGCCAAGCTCTTAGCCGTGCCTGAAGATCCACGGATCAAAGAAGTGGAAAAGCGTCTTCCCAATGCGAACTGCGGTGCCTGTGGCTTTGCGGGATGCCATGATATGGCCGAAGCACTAGTCAAAGGCGAAGTGAAGAACGTGAGCCGTTGCAAAGCTGGGAACAAGGAGCACAATTACGATCCGATTATCGCGTATTTGAACGCGACACCGGGGCCGGATGGCAAGTGCGTTAAAGTCACGCTGTGATTTTGCTTGCCTCTTCTCATTAATTTCTTTATAATTAAACCCGCTCGTATGGAGCGCCGGTCGGGACTTTAGCTCAGCTGGGAGAGCGCGTGCTTTGCAAGCATGAGGTCGCCGGTTCGAACCCGGTAAGTTCCACCAAATAGATGGCTGAGTAGCCCAGCTGGTTAGAGCAACCGGCTCATACCCGGTATGTCGAGGGTTCGAGTCCCCCCTCAGCCACCAATTCGTCAATTTATCCCGATTTCATTAGATGACATCGGGATTTTTTAATTTTTCAGGCCGTCATTTGTCGTAAAAAAATCGTAGAAAATAGGCAGGTAGTGCATACATATTTGCTCATTTTTATGCGTCATTTTATTCTAATGACCAAAAGTGCCAACGTAACAGGCAGTGTAATTTGTATGTTATGACAACTTTTGGATGCTGAAAGCAGGCCGCATGTCGAAAGTATGTCTAGTTGCTAGGCTTTTAATGCCTGATAATCTGCTCGATCATGGCGCACTAAGTGAGTAACGGTCCAAACTCGTAATTACGGAAATTGGCGGATTACTTCAAATTATATGTCTAAGCAAAAAGGCCCTTGATGGAACAATGTCCATTTCAGAGAAGAATCAATTCGCCAACTGACAAACTAAATGCAAGTTTTTAGGCGCGACCGAAAAATGCGTCGGACTTATCGCAAGTTCGGCGCCTTTAATTTGCGTTTGGGATGACAAAACGGGGCCACGGATCCATCCCCCAAGGCGCCCTCGGTGGCATCCGTGCACGCCGAAAGCGGTCGACCAAACGCAATTTGTCGGACTAAAGTAGAGTTCTTTGCGTCCTTACTTGGCTATAGGCTTCAGCCTCACCTACTTCGGCGGTATATCTCCCTAAGCCCGAGCTTCTTCGCCGCCTCCTCGCCGAACGCGGCGGCTAAGAGCGAATAGGGCGTGTGGTCGGAAAGCGAGTTCAGCAGCCTTGAGTTGAGGTGGCACGAAAGCTCGGTGAGGTCATCCTGGGTGCAGTCGTCGAGGACCGCCCTCTTCGGTATGGCCACCCTCGCCTGCGCTTTCAATTCACTCCAACTTTTCGTCCGCATCCCCTTTTGGTGAAAATTATCTTGCACTTAACAATATGCTGTCATACACGAACAGTCCGTTTGGGGTGGGCTTTCCGACGACGGTAGTTGTATTCGCGACACTCTTTTCCATCACTAGTTGTTGTATTCCCTCTTGCATGGACTTGGCGCTGAGCGCATAATTGTGTCAGATTTCACAAACTGTTAACTTTTGTGGTTGAATCTTACACGTAAATATTAGAATCCTTATTGTTAAATGTCAAAAGTACTGATTTGCACGTAAGGGCTACCTAGTCTCGGGTTCATCGGGATTTTTGGCCATCACACTCCTATATCTGACTACTTCGTGAGTCGAAACGAG
>CADAXQ010000032.1 GCA_902791935.1 uncultured Erysipelotrichaceae bacterium
AAACAACCAATCCGAAGCGCCTCCCAATCTCCTTTGATTGTTTAGCAAGGGGATTATAGCACGACAGGGCTATCCTTTATTTGCTGGTATATCTAGAAAGAAAAACCATCCTGACGGATGGCCTTTGGATTCCCAAATGTAATTAGTTGAGTTTCTCTTTGAGTGCTTTCGAGACTTTGAAACCAACGGAGTTGCTGGCTGGGATTTGGATCTTTTCGCCATTGGACGGGTTGGTTCCTTCGCGAGCGGCGCGGGCTTTCTTCTCGAAGATACCAAAGCCGGAGATTTTCACATCTTCGCCTTTGATGATGGAGTCAGAAATGACTTCGAAGACGGCATCGATAACCGCTTCGGCATCACGCTTCGCAACTTCGCTCTTGGCAGCAACTGCTTCGACTAATTCAGCTTTATTCATTGGAATTCCTCCTTTTGCTAAATTGCTTTATTACAAAATATCACGGCAAAACTACATTTACAAGAGAAAAAAGCCATTATATAAGGCGTTTTTCCACATTTTAAATGTGAAAAACCTGTCAATTTTAAACACCAAATTAAAATTCGTGGTTTTCCACGCAAAACGCGAATGTTTTATTTTCGCGCCCGGTAAATGATGTGAATTGGGGTTCCTTGGAAATCGAAAGAGGAACGAATTCGATTCTCAAGGTAACGGGTATAAGAGAAATGAGCGGTCTTGGGGTTGTTGCACCAGAACACAAAAGTCGGAGGGCAAACGCTAACTTGTTCAGCGAAGACAATCTTCAAACGCCCATGGTTAAATTCCGGGGTGGGGTTTAAACTCTGCGCATCACGGATGATGTCATTTAAAACGGGGGTAGGAATACGACGGTGATAGGCTTCATGGCAGGATTGAAGCAAGGGGAAAAGCTGCTCTACCCCTGCGCCGGTTAATGCAGAAAGATAGACGATTGGTGCGTAATCGAGGAACTTCAATTCCGTTCGTAAAGACTTGGTAAATTCTTCTTTCGATGTTTTCTTTTTGCCTTCATCCCATTTATTGACGCAGACAATGATGGATTTCTTCGCGTCCATCGCATAGCCAAGCACGTGTTTGTCTTGCTCAAGCAAGGGTCCACTGCCATCTATTAATAACAGGACGATTTCCGAACGATCAATCGCGTCTAACGCACGGATGGCTGCATATTTATCGATGGCTTCGTAGATTTTGCCTCGTTTGACAAGCCCCGCGGTATCAATGACAACATAAGATTGCCCATCGTGCGTAAAGGGGGTATCAATCGCATCTCTCGTGGTACCGGCAATCGGGGAAACCAAGGTCCGATCCGTGCCCAAAAGGCGATTGCATAACGAGGACTTCCCAACATTCGGGCGGCCAATTAAGGCAAAAGGAACCGCATCCGGATACGTTTTTGCTTCTTTTTCGGGCAAAAGTTGAATGACACGGTCTAGGAAATCACCCATGCCGATGCCATGGGCACCCGAACAAATCATGGGGTCTCCTAAGCCAAGACGATAGAACTCGCCTAAGTTCCCGACCTCTTGCACGCTATCAATTTTGTTGACCAATAATACCTTTGGTTTCTTGGTCGCATAAAGCATCTTGGCAATAAAGCGGTCATCGCCCGTGACACCTTTTTTGCCATCGACGACGAAAGCAATGACGTCGGCTTCATCCATGGCCATTTCGACCTGGGCGCGAATGGATTGTTGGAACGGGGCGTTTTGTAGTTCAATACCACCCGTATCAATCACCGTAAATTCTTTGGTGAGCCAAGTGGCGTGCGCGTAAATACGGTCGCGCGTGACCCCAGGGGTCGGTTCCACAATGGATCTCCGTTCCCCTAAAATGCGATTAAAAATCGTGGACTTCCCACTAGAAGGAGCCCCCACTAAAGCCAATGTTCCTAGCATCGTTCCCCCTCCAATCCAGTTTTTTCTTTCACGATATCCAAAATAGCATTCACCACTTCTTTGACGGTCATATTTGATGTGTCTAACGAAATGCTGTCAGGAGCGGCCATTAATGGGTCAAAATCACGATGAGAATCAATATAGTCACGTTTTTTTACTTCTTCGAGCACTTCTTCATAAGTCGCAGGAATGTTTTTCTCTTGGTCTTCTAAATAACGACGTTTCGCTCGACATTCCACCGATGCAATCTGAAAGATTTTCACTTGGGCATGAGGCAAGACATAAGAGCCGATATCACGTCCGTCCATCACGACATTCGAACGAGTAGCCAAGGCACGTTGTTGCTCAATCATCGCGAGCCGGACTGGCTTCATAGCCGCAATATAACTCACTTGGCTAGAAACCAAAGGGGTGCGAATGACTTTGCTGACGTCTTCCCCGTTAAGCCAAATGGAATGATCAGGTTTCAAATCAATTTGAATGTTCGGCAATAAAGCCACAGCATCTTCTTCTTTTTGCGGATCTTTTTTGGCCGCAATAACCGCATAGGTTACCGCGCGGTACATCGCGCCCGTATCAATATAGGTAAAGCCAAGCGCTTTCGCGACTTCCTTGGCAACGGTGCTTTTTCCTGCGGCAGCAGGGCCATCAATGGCGATGGCAATTGGGGTTTGTTCACTCATATCTCTACTCCCACTTATCGTACCCAAACGGCATACCAAACGATAAACGCCACGAGGCATAGAAGGCAAACTGCCCCTTGTAAGGTAGCCAAACGGATTTGTTTTTTCCGATAAAGCTCATATAAAGACGGGGCAGCATTGGTGCTAGTCTCATTCGCAATCGGTTTTGCCTTTTTCGTTTCAAACCGCTCCATCGGGGTTTTTTGGATTTCACGGCGATAACGGGCCCACTTCTTTACTCGCGTCTTCATACTATTCCATTGTATCGAACACGCGCTCTTTTTTCACGAAATTCACAAGAAAGCGGTTCAAAGTCGCTTACAAGTTAGCGTTAACTAACGATAAAATGTCCATTTTTGCTGTTTTCAATATTTCGCGCATGCGCTAAAATACGGCTATATTCCTAAGGAGGGAATTCAATCATGGTTAAAGTTAAAGTCGATGCCGATACTTGCATCGGATGCGGTCTTTGCATCTCCACCTTACCGGATGTCTTCCAATTTGGTGACGATGGCAAGAGTGTCGTTATTGCGGATGCGGACGAAGCCCAAGCGGACGAAGTCATCGCTTCTTGCCCAGTTGCTGCAATCTCTAAGGAATAACCTTCCCATTGCACTAAGAGGACTGCTTGCCGCAGTCCTTTTTTCATATTCTCTCGCATTTTCCCTGTGCTAAACTCTTCTCTTGTATGGCGTTGCTCCTTTCTTGCTTTGGCGTTGCGGTCCTAGGGATGATTGGCTTACTTTTATTTTATCCAAAGCTTACGTTTCGCCATTTTTCCCTCGATACTTTCTGGATTCCACCGCTTTTAGGAGCCATTGTGATTCTGGCAACGAAAAGCCTTGATATTTCTCGTTTTTGGCAAGGACTAACGGCCCCTACGGCCATGAATCCATTAGAAATCCTTGTTCTCTTTTTCTCCATGACCTTTTTGTCGGCCATGCTCGATGCGTCCGGTTTCTTTGAATGGCTGGCCAATCGGGCAGCAAAACGGGCCAAAGGAAATCAGTTCCTTCTCTTCTTTCTATTTGCTTTGTTGGCGGGAATTTTAACCATCTTTACTTCGAATGATATTGTCATCATTACCTTGACGCCGTTTTTAATCGCGTTTTGCAAGAAGACCAATATCGATCCCGTTCCGTATTTGGTCGCAGAATTTGTCGCTGCCAATACGTATTCCATGCTGTTGATTATCGGTAATCCTACCAATATCTATCTTTCCAGTGCTGAGAATATCGATTTCCTGGCTTATTTGAAGGTCATGGCATTACCGACATTATTCGCAGGGATTACATCGTTTGCTTTGCTGCTACTGCTCTTTTTTAAGAAACTAAAGATGCCATTCATGATCGTAACGGACGAAGTCAAAATCAAAGACCGTTTCTTGTTTGTCGCTTCGTTTGTTCTGTTGTCTTCTTGCATCATCTTAATGGCGTTATCTTCTTATCTGGGATTACCGATGTGGATCATTTCTTTAGGGGCAGCGGGATTATTGCTTGTCCTTCTTATTTCTTATGGCTTCATCGCAAAGAAAAGCATGCGTCCTCTTTTAGAGGGAGCGAAACGCTTGCCATATTCTCTTGTTCCGTTCTTGTTATCCATGTTTGCCTTCGTGATGGCCTTTGACCAAAATGGGCTTACCATCAAGATCGCGCAATGGCTTTCGTCCTTCTCTTCGCCTCTACTTTCCTACGGCATTTCTTCGTTCTTGTCTGCTAATTTCATGAATAACATCCCGATGTCGGTGTTATTTTCCACCTTGCTCGTAGAAGGAAATGCCGGACAAGAAGCAATTTATAGCACCATCATCTCCTCAAACCTTGCTGCCATCTTGTCTCCGGTCGGTGCTTTGGCAGGTATGATGTGGATGTCGATTTTAAAAGAAAAGAAAGTTTCATTTTCTTTCCTTCGTTTTATGGGATACGGGGCAATCATTTCGATTCCTACGGTGACGATGTCGTTTTTGGCACTTTATCTCGTTCTTTAGAGGAAAAGAAAAGGGGCGTATGCCCCTTCAAATGGAAAATATCAAAACTACTTGGTTTCTTTTTCTTCTGGATGGGCAGGAGAAACGGCAGCGGGAGCGTCTTCCCAATGCAGCACTTTTCGGATGGAACGATAGACGACAAAGGTAATCGCGAAGACGCTGGCGTCTTTGATTAAATTTAGCGGCATGACCCCAAAGAACGCATACGACCAGCCTAAGTCTTTGATTTGCGGCATGGCAGCTTGACACATATTCATGATGGTCTCTTGGGAGAATCCCATCATATAAATATAGAAAGGAAGAATCATATAGACGTTTAAGGTCATCGCGACCGCGACTTGTAAGACAGTGGCCACGCCAAATCCAATGAAGACACCTTTCATATTCCGGATTTTCTTATAAATCCAAGTGGCAGGAAGCACATAGGCGGTAGAGAACAAGAAGTCCGCCAATTCACCGACACACATCGTGGAAGACGTCGGCAATTTGATTAACGTCTTCACCAAGATGACCATTTCTCCCACGAAAGGTCCGTAAGCGTAGCCGGCAATCATCGCGGGCACTTCATCAAAGTGAAGTGACATAAAAGTCGGAGCAAAAGGGAGTTTGATTTGAAAAACCGGCACGACATAAAGAATCGTAGAGATGGCAGCAAAAATCGCAACCCGTGCGGCAAATCTTGCCCAGCCAAAGTGTCGATTCTTCTGAAAATGCGAATAGACCAAGGCGAGCGCAACCCCGAATAAGAAGAGACCCACAATGCTGACCCATGCCCAAGCTGTGTTACTCATAAAAAGAAAACCTCCTACATTTTCGCAGGGAGGCTCGATGATTCGTAAGCAAAGGGAAGAATCAATATCTTCCGCGCTTCTTTCATCCGGACTTTACCGTTGGCACTGGATTTGCACCAGATTCGTGCGGAGAAACTCCGCTTGCGGGCTTTACCGCCAGTCGACGTGATACTCGTCGCCCTGAAGCAGGGATTAGTTTATCACGTTTTGTTATCTAAGCAACGAAAACGATAAGGGACGATGTCGGTTACATCTTCAATTTTGATTTCAAAGTCTTCGTTTCCTTCATGAGACACAGAGAGAAAGTAATCCCCTTCTTCTAAGGAATGCGTCATATAAGTTTTGCCAGCAAAATGATTTATGCCATCATTCGAAGGGAGGGCAAGCGGACCTTTGCTGAGTCCGATTCCATTGGCTTTTCCCACGCTTTCTTTCCTTGTCCAACGCAAAAAGAAGTCGGTTTCCTGATGGATTTCGCGTTTTTCTTCAGGTGAAAAAGCCTTCTGTTTCCACGCTTCAAGGCCGGTGCGGTAACGTTCTAAATCAATGCCGACGGGGACATCATCCACCACCAAGACGGCATAATCCCCCGCGTGGCTAAGATTAAAACACTCGCCTTCTTTTTCTGGTTTTCCATGAACCCCATAAGTAATCGGAGTATCCGAAGTATAACGCCACAAAAGGTAACCTGCACCTAACGAACGAAGTTGATCCTCGACCAAACGATAAGAGGCGGCTTTCTTGAGCCGTTCTTCAGGCAATAAACTTTCCATCAAATGACGTTCTTTTGCCACCAAAGCAATATGGATCCGATAGATTTTCATCTCGTCTCGATTGTCATCCCTTCGCGATACTTTGTCAAAGCAAGTCGTAAAACTGCTAGAATGATTGCTATGACAACCCCTTATATTCCTTATTTACGGCACATGGTAGGTCATGCGAGAGTCATGGCCGTCGGCGTAACCGTATTGTTGCTCAATGAAAACCATGAGATTTTAGTGGAACGCCGTGCTGACAACGGACTTTATTGTTTGCCTGGCGGTTCCTTAGATCTAGACGAGACAATCTTAGAAGGAATGCGCCGCGAACTCCGGGAAGAAACGGGCATTGATTGCACAGACTTTACGTTATTTTCTATCCGCTCGGGTAGCAAAACAGATTTCCGTTATCCGAATGGCGACGTCACGAACTACGTGGATTTGAACTTCATCGCCCACGTAAAAGGGAAAAATATCCCCCTCAAAAGCGATGGAGAGTCCACTTCTCTTCAATTTTTATCTTTATCCGCTTTACCGGATTCCTCATTATGGACACCGGGAACCTGGTCTATCGTAGAAAAATATAAGGCGGGCAATTTTGCCCTTACGATCGATTAAGCTTTTTGATTTTGATAAGGGGCTAAAAAACGTTCCTTATCTTCTTCTGAAGCAAAATTTAACGTCACCGAACGACTTTTTACGATGACTTCAGAAGCGCCGCTAACCTGTTTTAAAGCATCAAAAGAGACGGGCTTGCTATGGCTTTGCCAATGTTTCGCTAAAGCTTCGGTTTCCCGCACCGACAAACGGTTTTGATGAATCTTTGCGACCGCTTCCATGATTTCTTCATCCGATAGAGAAGCAATCGCACGAGCGTGACCATAGGTTAATGTGCCATCCATGACTTCTTGTAAAACTTCATTCGGCAAATGAAGTAGGCGCAAAATATTCGTGACTTGACTCCGCGAAAGATGGGCGACTTTCCCTAGCGTTGCTTGCGAATAGCCGAACCGTTGTTGTAATTCTTGGAAAATCAAAGCCATTTCCACAACGTTGCCATCTCTTTGATCACGAACATCCGCGACAAGGGTCAGTAACATTTCTTCTTCACCGAGTTCTTTGACCACGCAAGGAACGGTTTTGAAATTGGCTTCTTTGGCGCCCATAAACCGTTTGCGGCCAAGCACGAGTTCATAATGGCTACCAACGGGGCGGACCACCAAGGGAGAAAAGAACCCTTTTTCTTTTAAGGATTTTCCTAAGGCATCCGTCACTTCAGGCGGGAAGGAGATGTCTTTTAAAACATGATTATCATCAATTAAAGACAAGGAAAGATAGCGGGCTTGTAATGTCGAATATTCCCGTTCCATCTCGGCGATGACGTCATTTTGGGAATAACGGCCAATCAGTTCTGCTAAATCAGGATTAGGCTTTCGTTTCGACATGGTCAAGTACCTCGCGGGCCAAAGCGAAATACGCTAAAGAGCCTTTAGCAGTCGGACGATACGTCGTGACGGCTTCGCCATGAGCGCTGGCTTCAGGAATTGAAATATTCCGTGGGATTACCGTCAAGAACGTGTTTTCTTTAAAGAGGCCTCGCACCTGTTGGGCGACTTCCGTGCAAAGAGAGGCATTTTGCTCATACATGGTGAGTAAGAATCCTTCGATCTTCAAGTTCGGGTTATAGTCCTTCTGGATTTTCGAAATGGTCGACAAAATCGCGGCCACGGCTTCCATGGCAAAATATTCGCACTGCACCGGGATTAAGACAGAATCCGATGCGACTAAGGCATTAATGCTTAATAGGCCTAAGCTCGGAGGGCAATCAATAAAGATAAAGTCGTAGTTCTCACGCACGCTTTGGAGCGCATTCTTTAACAAAAAGAACGGCTTATCTACCCCTTGGGATTGGAGATAACTATCTAATGAGGCGAGTTTAAGGTTGGCTGGAACCAAATCGAGATTGGCCTCTTTCGTCGATTGAATGGCCAAACGGATATCGACTTGACCCGTGATGGCATCAAATATGGTTAGTGGCATTGAAGTGCCTTCAAAGTTTAATCCACGGGTCGCGTTTCCTTGCGAATCAAAGTCCACCAAAAGCACTTTCTTGCCAAGATGGCTAAGCGCACTGGAGAGATTGATGGCCGTTGTCGTTTTGCCTACGCCACCTTTTTGATTGGCAATTGAAATCACACGCGTCATAGTAGGTTAAGTTTATGCCATAACGGGCGCGGGGGCAAAAGAAAGCGAAGAAGAAACGAAAAAGAGAGGCATGAATGCCTCCCTTGGAATTCATCATGGCGCGCCCAAGGCGATTCGAACGCCTGACCTACAGTTTCGAAGACTGTTGCTCTATCCAGCTGCGCTATAGGCGCGTAACGTGCTTTATTATATAACCTCAAAGCGGCTTTTTGACAATATCCGCATAGGTTCTAGGATAACGTTTCTCCGTCTTCCGTTCCTTGGAAATATAAAGATTCAATCGAACGCCTTCTTCGTTCGGCAATGATGTTTTCCGAATCTCGGTATGGCCGAAACCAAGCGCCCGTAAAGCGTGGTGGGCATCACGAAGTTCTTCTTCTCCTCTTGGGCCTTTCATCGCGATAAACGTGCCGCCGATTTTGAGCCAAGGGGCACCAAGTTCTAACAAAATTCGTAATTCTGCAACAGCGCGGGCCGAAACGAAATCATAAGTCTCGCGCATGGTCGCCGGTAAGCTTTCAGCCCGTCCATGAATGACGGTGACATTAGACAAGTCCAAAGCTTTCTTCACTTCTTCTAAGAAGAGGCATTTCTTTTTGGTGGCGTCTAATAACGTAAAAGAAGAACCTGTGTAAGCGATCGCCCAAACAATACCAGGGAATCCAGCACCGCTTCCGATGTCTAAGACTTGCTGATGTTGAAAAAGAGCGGGATCGCTGGCAATCAGACAATCATAAAAGTGCTTCTCGATGATTTCTTCCGGAATCACAATGGAAGTGAGATTGAATTTTTCATTCCATTCCACCAAGAGATGAAGATAATGATCCAGTTTTTCCATCATCGCATCATCTAGGACAAGGTGCTGCTCTTTTAATGTCGCCCGTAATTCATCAAATGTCATAGGATGCCTCGTTTCTTTAACGTAATAATCAGAATCGAGATGTCGCTTGGGTTAACGCCGGAAATCCGCGAAGCTTGACCTAAGGTAGCCGGAGCAACTTTGCTTAATTTCTCCCGCGCTTCCATCGCGAGCTCATCAATCGAAAAATAATCCAAATCTTTCGGGAGACGAATTCTCTCCATTTTGGCTGCTTGAGCAGCATCTTTCTTCTCTAACGCGATATATCCCTCGTATTTTACCTTCGTCTCTAAGGCTAAGACAGAGGCATCATCAAAAGAATAGGCGGACATTTCAGGCATGCAAGACGCGATTTCACGGTAATGAAGTTTCGGCCGTTTTAAAAGTTCAAGGCCTTTATGACCGATGCTGGTATCCGTGTAGCCATTCTCAAGAAGATAAGCAGAGATTTTGGCTTTATCGGAAACATTGGTCTTGGCTAATGTCGCAATCGCTTCATCAATCTTGGCGTATTTCGCTAAGAACCTCTCGTAACGCTCGTCGGAAATCAAACCGATTTCGTGACCGCTTGGTGTCAAACGGTAGTCGGCATTGTCATGCCGTAACAAAAGACGATATTCTGCCCGTGAAGAAAGAAGCCGATAAGGTTCTTCCGTTCCTTTGGTGACCAAATCATCAATCATGACGCCGATATAGGATTCATCACGGCGTAGCACGAATGGTTCCTTGCCTTGAATCCATCGAGAAGCATTGATGCCAGCCATTAAGCCTAAGCCCGCTGCTTCTTCGTAGCCAGAAGTACCACAGATCTGTCCCGCACCATATAAGCCGTCATATTTTTTGACTTTTAACGTATTATCGAACTGCAAGGGCCGAATGGCGTCATATTCGATTTCATAGGAATATTTCAAAATTTTCGCCTGTTCTAATCCCGGTAAGGAATGCACCATCTTTTCTTGAAAATCCCTTGGGAATCCCGTGCTAAATCCCTGTAAATAGATAGAATTCCCATGTTCAAATTCGGGTTCTAAGAACAATTGATGCCGTTCTTTGTCACGGAAACGAACCATCTTGGATTCAATGGCGGGGCAATAACGTGGCCCAATGCCTTTGATGGTGCCATTAAATAAGGCGGATAAGGATAAGTTATCCAAAATGAGTTTCTTGGTTTCTGGCGTCGTATAAATGAGCCAGCAAGGTAATTGATCCTTTAATGGGGTGAACTTCGTCGTTTCGTAAGAGAACGCCAATTCGCCATCCATCCCGGGTTGCACTTCCGCTTTTGAAAAATCAATGCTGTCTTTATCAATGCGTGGCGGAGTGCCTGTCTTTAAGCGGAATAAATCGAGCCCCATCTCCGCTAAGCAAGGAGAAAGGCCATGGGATGCCTTTTCACCATCCGGTCCGCCAGGATGCACATCATTTCCTGAGATAATGGTACTTTCCATGTAGGTTCCGGTCGTTAAAATCACTGCGTGGGCGTGGATTTCTTCTCCGTCTCTCATCGTGACCCCATAAACTTGGTGATCGTCATGGAGCAAGGAAACGACCTCTCCTTCTAAAATCGTTAAGTTCGGAATGGTGTCCAAAACCGACTGCACATAAGCCGGATATCCTTTTTTATCGACTTGGGCACGGAGGCACTGCACCCCTGGGCCTTTGCCGGTATTGAGCATTTTGATTTGTAATGGATGGTGATCTGCGAATTTGCCCATCATGCCGCCTAACGCATCGATTTCACGAACCACGATGCCTTTGGCAGAGCCCCCAATATGGGGATTGCACGGGGTATTTGCGATCATATGATGGTTAAGCGTGCACAAAAGCGTGCGCATTCCTAAATGCGCCGCAGCCGAAGCTGCTTCCACGCCGGCATGACCGCCGCCGACCACAATGATGTCGTAATCGTAAGTAAGCATATTTTCCTTCTAACCAATCGAATCCGACATATCCAAGGCAATTAAGCGATTTAACTCAATCGCATATTCCATCGGTAGTTCTTTCGCGAACGGTTCAATGAAGCCCATCACGATCATCTGAGTTGCTTCAGCTTCCGGAATACCACGTGATTCCAAATAGAATAGCTCTTCTTCGTTGATCTTCGAAACGGTAGCCTCATGTTCAATAAAGGAAGAAGAGTTTCGAATTTCGTTCTTCGGGAAAGTGTCCGAACGGGATTGATCATCCAAAATCAACGTATCGCATTCCACATGGGCATGCGCGTTTTCTGCCGATGGCAATATCCGGACGGTACCGCGATAATTCGCGACGCCGCCATTCTTGCAAATGGATTTGGAAATAATGGTCGAGGATGTGTTCTTCCCAATATGAATCATCCGGGCGCCATTGTCTTGAAATTGGTTTTTGCCGCCGACGGCAATCGAAATGACCGCGCCTTTCGCGCCATCGCCTTCCAAAATACAGGCAGGATATTTCATATTCCGCATCGAACCGATGTTCCCATCGACCCATTCCATTAAGCCACCGGCACCGACTTTCGCCCGTTGGGTGACTAAGTTTACAATATTATTCGACCAGTTTTGAACGGTCGTATAACGGCAATGGGCGTGATCCCCTACAATGATTTCAACAACGGCAGCGTGTAATGATTCTTTCGAATAAATCGGTGCTGTGCATCCTTCGACATAGTTAATTGAAGAGCCCTCATCGCAGATGATTAACGAGCGTTCAAACTGACCCGTCTTTTCGTTATTGATCCGGAAATAAGACTGTAATGGTTTCTCTAAATGCACGCCTTTCGGGACGTAAATAAAGGAACCACCACTCCAAACAGCAGCATTCAGAGCCGCGAATTTGTTATCAAAAATCGGAACCACCGTGCCGAAATACTTTTTAAATAAATCGGGGAACAGTTGTAATCCCATGTCCGTCGAAAGGAAAATAACCCCCTTCTCTTGGACTTCTTGCAACATGTTGTGATAGACGACTTCCGATTCATACTGCGTCGTAACACCCGATAAGAATTTCTGTTCTTGTTCTGGAATACCTAATTTCTGGAACGTGTCTTTAATGGCTGGCGGAACTTCATTCCAGCTTTTTTCATCTCCGGTAGCAACCCGGGTGTAATAGGTATAACTTGGGAAGTCCAAGAATGATAAATCCGGTCCAAAAGACGGCATCGGAAGGCGGAAAAACGCTTCTAAGGCCTTGAGACGATATTCGAGCATCCATTCCGGTTCGTTTTTGACTTTGGAGATTTCGCGTACCACTTCTTCGTTTAAGCCTTTGCCCGTAGTAAAAAGCACCTTGGCATTCGTCTTGAAGTCATACTGATAATCTTGGTCAAAGATTTTCTTCGCTTCGTCGCTCATTTGGCGCCCTCTTTCTTTTCGTCCGCTTCGAGTAATTCTTTCATCGCGTCCCAACCCATGGTAGCGCAATGGATTCTTGCCGCTTGTTTTCCTGTATTCATGAAAACCAAAGCTTCATCCAAAGGAGCATCATCGTAAGGCTTTTCTTGAATCATCGCCAAGAATTGTTGGATGGTGTAGATGGCATGAGCAAAGTCGTCGCCGATAACGCGATCGCACAAAATGTCCGTTGAGGCCGAAGAAATCGTGCAAGCAGTTCCTTCCCATCTAGCATCCTCGACTTTGCCGTCTTTTGTCTTCAGATAGACATCAAAATCGTCAATGCAATTCACGGAATCCGTATGGATTTTTTGATATTCTTCCGGCTTTTCTGGCACGCCTTTATGGCGGGGCGATTCATAATGATCCATGATGATTTCACGCATCGTCATGGGCGTTAATTCAATTGAAGTAGGCATCTAAAAACTCCTTTCCATGGAGGACGGCATCGGCTAAGGCGTCGATGTCTTCTTTTGTGGTATAGACATAGAAACTCGCACGAACGGTCGCGGGAGTTCCTAAGAATTCGTTTAAGGCTTTCGCGCAGTGTTGACCGCTTCGACAGGCGATGCCGCGCGAATTTAAGAACGTGGCGGCATCTTGGGCGAAGACACCTTTGATGTTAAAGGCAACAATCCCTGCCTCGCTGTCGGCATTATAGAGAATGGCATTATCCGTCGCTTCTAATTTCTCAACGGCATAGTGTTTTAACTCCGTTTCATGGGCTTGCACATTATCCATGCCAAGCTGAGAAAGATAGTTCACTGCCGCATGAAGGCCATAAATTTGGGCGAGTGGCATCGTTCCTGCCTCAAAACGAGCCGGGGGTGGTAACAAGGTGAATAAGCCTTCTTTGTTGAATTTGTTATTCATGCCACCGCCCGTACGGAACGGAGAGCATTCTTCGAGCAACGAATATTTGCCATATAGAACGCCAATCCCCGTTGGGCCAAGCATCTTATGGCCAGACCAGGCTAAGAAATCGCAGTCCATGTCTTGCACATCAATCGCGATATGCGGCACGGATTGGGCGCCGTCGACCACGAAAATCGCGCCATAACGATGAATGATTGACGCGAATTCCTTGACGGGAATACGGTAACCTAAGACATTCGTCACTTGGGCAAGCGCCACAATCTTCGTTTTCGAAGTCATGGATTTTTCCAAGTTTTCAGCCGTAACTCTGCCTTCTTTGGTCAACGGAATGAACTTTAACGTGGCGCCGGTATTTCGGGCAGCCACGAGCCAAGGCAAGAAATTTGAGGCGTGTTCTTCTTCGTCAATCAAGATTTCATCGCCTGCTTTTAAGTGGCTCATGGCGTAGCTATAAGCGACAAGGTTTAAAGAATCCGTCGCTCCGCTCGTAAAGACAATTTCGTTTTCCGAAGTGGCGTGAATCCATTTCGCAATGGCTTTTCTTGTCGCCAACACTTCTTGATCCACTGCATAGCATAAGTCATAGTCGCCACGATGCGAGTTGGCGGTTTCCACCGTGTCATAACGCAACATCGCGTTGACCACGGAATAAGGTTTAAACGTCGTAGAGCCATTATCCAGCCATACAAGCGGCTTCCCTTGCATCTTAACTTGATTCACGTACATCGGGAAATCTTGGCGAAGTTTCAAAGGGTCAAACATCACGCGATTTCTCCTTCGATGACCGCATCGATTTTTTCTACAAGCGCTGGGTCATCATAATAACGTTCGATGGGTTTTAAGTAGCCCAAGGCAATTAAACGTTTTGCGTCTTCTTCGCTGACGCCACGCGATTCTAGATAGAACAGGTGGTCTTCGTTTAAACGACCTACCACGGCAGCGTGGGATGCTTGCACATCGTTTTCTCCGATGAGCAAAATCGGGGAAGCCAATCCGTTGGCGCCAGGATCAAAAACAATGATTTTGGCTTCTTGGCGTGTATTGGCCTTCACTGCACCGTGTTCAATCGCCGAAGTTCCCGTAAACACAAGATGACTTTGTTCCCTGGCAATGCCATAGTTGCTCATCAAAGCTTGCGTATGTGGCGCGATATGTTTCACCGAAGTAGAGAAGGACTTATTGGCTTTGCCATGCGATAACACGGCCAAATGCCAGTCACATTGCGCTCCTTCTTCTAGAAGATTCACTTGCAAGTCCAATTCCGTTGACACATCCGTAAAATCAACAAAAGCGCCACGGAAAAGCGCATCCCGGTGGACGTTCACAACCAAATGAAGTTTGGCGGGCAATTGTTTTAGCGCCACCAGACGTAACGTCTTGTTTTCTCCCGCTGGCACTTCTAACGAATACGTTTCGGGAAGATCGTCGAGAAATACCAACTTCTCTTCGTTATTTGCCATCGTTTGTGCCTACCCGAGTGGCGCAAGCGCCAATCGAAACCGTATTCATGGGAGCATTGACTTCTTTTTCCACTTCAATGCCGAGTTCTGTTTTGATCCACTCGTATCCTTGCTTGTCGACACGTTCAATGAGTTCTGGGCCGCCTTCGACAGCAATCTTGCCGTTGATTAATATCGCAGCCCGAGATGGTTTGACCATTTCTAACAAACGGGCATAGTGAGAAATCATCAAAAGGCCAGCGCCTCTAGCTTGTTGCTCTTGTAACGCTTTCGCAACGACATTTAATGCATCCACGTCCAAGCCAGAATCAATTTCATCTAGCATGGCAATGCGGGGCGACAGTAGTTCCATTTGCAGCACTTCGTTCCGTTTCTTTTCACCGCCGGAGAAGCCTTCGTTCAAGTTGCGTTTGCTCATTTCAAAAGGGATACCCATATTTTGGTATGCCTTTTCTAGAGCACGATAATATTCAAACAAGCTCATTGGTTTGCTCCGATGAGCGTTCATGGCGGCCTTATAGAAATCCGCCGAATTTAAGCCAGGAACTTCGGAAGGATACTGCATGGCCAAGAACAAGCCAGCACGGCTACGGGCATCGGGAGTCATGGCTAAAATATCTTGGCCATCGAAATGAATCTCCCCTTCCGTCACTTGATAATGGGGGTTCCCCATAATCGCGGCAAGCAACGTGGATTTACCATGGCCGTTTGGACCCAGTAACGCTAACGTCTCGCCTTCTTTAATGGTCAGATTGACCCCTTTCAAAATAGGGGTATCATCGACGCTTACATGTAAATTTTTAATGGTTAATTCTGCCATACCTTACCTCAAAAAGCGTCACTATTTTAGCCTCCCACGCGTAGGCGTGCAACGAAAGTGATTATGAAACATAGATAGCAAGGGGCAACAGCAAGGAAATATGAGGCGACATTTTTCGCGAAATTCTTTTTTCGTTGACTAATTTTATTAAAAATGACTTTAATTAAATTTAATGATGGTTTTGCGGTTATTTTTGATTTTTTATCATGAA
Organism: uncultured Erysipelotrichaceae bacterium; assembly: GCA_902791935.1. Lineage (GTDB taxonomy): Bacteria > Bacillota_I > Bacilli_A > RFN20 > CAG-826 > UBA4951. The sequence continues at coordinate 15,912 of CADAXQ010000032.1, forward strand.
AAATCACTTTATTTTCAGTATTTTTTCAATGTGAATTTCGTTGCAAAATTGTTTATTTTGACGAAATATCTTTGCGATATTTTGCTGACGATTTTCCAAGCTTATGGCCTTGCTTTTACTCCTACTGATTTCGACTTTTGAACAAAAAAGTGACGCCGCTTCTTTAATTTGCTTGCACCCATTCTCTTAAGAGAATAAACTAATCACGCATATTTCTATGAAGGAGGAACGAGTCCACACGTATGAAAAATAAAAAATGTGCCCTCGGTTGTATCGCCTTAGCAGCATCCGTTGCTGCCTTAACCGGTTGCGATAGATCCACCCCAGTTTCTAACGGGGTGATTTTCTCGTATACGGATGCCAACGGATTACGGACGACTTACACCACGGAAGATTTATTGGGCTCTTATCGAGAGAGCGGCGCGACATTAGGCACCGAATTCGATAAAATTTATGAAGTATTAATCCGCAACTACTACCAGACAACGGGCAAATCCCAATTGTCGTCGTTAGAAGCGGAAGCGACCCAAGCGGTTTTAACCGACAAGCGGACGGCCCAAACGAACGCTGCCAACAACAATACTTCTTACGAACAGGAGTTTGAGACGATTTTGTCTTCCAACAACGTGGATAACGTCCATGAACTTTGGAGCAAACACCTTTACGACAGTGAAAAAGCCAAGTTTGAAAAAGATCTCTACGAGAACTTCTACTTAAGCGATGCTGGCGTGAACGGAACGGAAGCCCTTCGGGATGGTTACTACTACGCCGCGGATGGACAAAAGCACCAAATCTTTGACTTCAAAGACAGTGACTATGGCAAAGTGCAAGAAGGCTGGATTAAGGATCAAATGCCTTATGAAATCCGTCACATCTTGGTGAAACTCTCTTCCGGTGCGGATAAGAGCTATACCCAAGACAAGATCACCGAATCCACTGCCGTGGGCGAAGGTGGCGAATGCACTACGATCTCGACCGTGTTAGAAGGCTTCGCCGGTGCCGCCATTGGAACGGATGGCAAACTCGGATCCATCGATAGCGACATGCGTCAATCCTTTGACTACCTTTCGCAATATTCTGATGATGATGGCTCGAAATCCTCGTTCGGCGAATATGCGAGCAATGGTCCTATGACGAAATCGCAGAACTCTTCGTTAGTTCACGAATTCATCTATGGCGTGTACGCGTACGAGTCACTTTATAATCAAGTGAACAAAGACAGCAGCAAGAATGCCTATGGTGCCGAAAACGCCTATCGGATTGCTCCTGGCTTAGTCGAAGATGCAAACTCGCTTCCTGACAGCACCGATTCCACGAAGCAAATCAACAATACGTTGAGAGTTCGTAATGAAAATGGTGAATCGGTCACCGTCTATGATTATTTCAAAGACGAAGGCATTGGTTCCATTCCGTTTGGCGCCGTCATGGCGTTAGCGGATGCTGGCAAGGTCACGACCGACGACAATGGTGGCAAAGTCAACGACGGGAACGAAAAGTTCTACCCGCGCAACATTATTTATAATAAGTATTTCAATAAGCATAACGTTTGCGTCATTACGCCGAATGCGGTTGCTTATAACGCCACGCCGAAATACACCACTTCCGGTGTTGCCGATGGCTATCGTGCCACTTGGGCGAACGAAGATACCATCAATGCGGCAACTGCCGAATTGAACAAATTCTATAATCCAATCGCCCACTCGATCACCGACTATGAGTCGACAGATGGCACCTATAGCAAGCAATTTGGTGACCTTCCTGGCTTCCAAGTGAATACCACCGATGTCTTGCCGCAATATACCCATAACGTTTTGACGGATAGCGATGGCGAAATCATCTTAGCGGTCCGTGCTGGCGCTACCTCTTATCAAGGCATCCACTTCATCACGATCAAACGTTCTGCCCTCGATGAATATGGCAAGAGCTATGACGCTTCTACCAAATCCATGAAAATCAACACGTTGAACGATGTTGGCACGGAAAGCAATGGCAAGATTTCTTACACGAAAGATTCGCCATCCTTAAGCGACTACTACACGATTTATTCGCCAGATACGTCTTACTATCCGACCTACACGGCCGATGGCAAGTCGTCTCCGCTTTCGACCTATGTGAACTTCAACGTCCACGACAAAGGCGAATATTCCAAACGGGCTGGCTGGATCAGCGAATCCGTTAAGAACTCTTTCTCGTCGAATCAATCGACCTATCTCTTCCAATACTTGGTTGAGAATGGCAAAATCAAATTCAATGATGCTTCTCTTGAAAGTGCCATCAAGAACTATGTCAAGATCAAACGGCAATCCACTTACGATTCCGCTTACAAGACTTGGTCCGACAATTGGCGCGAATACGCGGAAGCGCTCGTGGCACAGAATGAAGCCCGGAGCGTTGGCTATACCGCAGAAGACAAAGCGAATGGCACCTTAGGTGTGAGTTCCACGCTCATCACCGAAGCTGGCGCTATCGAATATGGTCTTCCTTCCAAAGCCGGCAACAAACTCTGGAGCAAAGGAGGGGCGTGCTATTATCCGTCGAATACCAATGACTAAAAAACATTTACTTACGCTAGGAGCCGTTGCTTGCTCCATGACCTTATTGGCTTCGTGCGACAAAGTCGAAGCCTCCTTACCCGCGAGCGAAGAAAATCAACCCATCTTACAAGTCGATGGCGTTGATGCCAACACGCTCAAAGAAATCTATGATGCTTTGGTCACTTCGGGGAACACAAACTCCGAAAAGATCTTAAACAACATCCTTTATCTCTATTCGGAATCGCTCTATGGCCAATTCTTAGACAAGACCGTAGATGGCAACACCGTGAAAGGGATGAAGACCGTGGTCGGAGAGTTCGTTGCGGACGCTTCGAACACCAGCGACATTGATGCGTTCATTAACGCTCATAGTGCGCTTCAAGTGAAAAACGACGATGGCTCCATCAATTTGGAATCGTCCCGTATTCGTACCAAGAACATCTGCTTTGATATTCTCTATCGCGTTTATCAAACGTTCTTAGGCTATGTCACGAACAGCACCTACCAATATCGTAGCCAATTCAATGAACGGCTCTTCTACGAAGCCCAAGAAAAGGACTACTACACGTTAGGTGCCGAATACAATGACGGCTATCAACAAGTCTATGGTGACATCGCCATTAGCGAAGATGCCCCTGGCACTGGCGCAGCGCTAGAAAATGCCACCATTAATTCTTACTTCAAGAATATTTGGGGCACCTATGGCAACTACATCTCGATTTCGATCCTTCCCGATATCTACCGGAACGAATTGACTTGTGAATATATGTACACGCAAAACGACGCGCAAATTAACTTAACCGCGGCGCGTAACGTCGAATACATCTCGCTCGCTTCGAATGCCCAATATTCGGATGCTGTCTCGAAACTCATGCAACAATATTGCCGTTTGGTCATCAACGAAGGCAAACTCGAACAATATCCGTTCTCATTCTTAAGCAACCTCTACAAAGGGGCAAATGCAGCTTATAACAGCACTGCCGCTTCTGATGATGCCACCGTCACGATGGCGCAACAAATCTATAGCGCAGCTGGTTGGACTTCTCGTACCATCACCGTGGGAAGTGAGACCATCAATTACTACCGCGAATCCTCCTTTGGGACGATCTGCGAAAAGTATGCGACGTTGCTTGGCACTACTTCACGGGATGACTCGAACTGGACGTCGAACTACAACGACTTCACCTCGAATGGTTCTTATGGCAAGGAAACTGGCTTCTACATCAAATGGCAAAGCTTACTTGCGGAAGGCCACACGACGGAAGGCTGGTATACACCTGGCGGATTAAGCGCGCTTCCTTCTTCGCTCAACTCCCGTGTCTTCAAAGCCGGTGTCGCGAACGAAGTGGATGACAAGACGATGATTGATAACGACGAAGTCGGGAACTTTGGCCGTTACATCAAAGGTGCCTATTTCTTGACCCCTGCTTCTTATGCTGACTCGGATGCCTATCCGTATCTCGTCAAAGATGGAAGCAACTTCTACTTGGTCCACGTCAAAGAAGCCACCCGTGCCTCAAAATTCACCGCTTCCGAATCAAGCACCGATTTCCGTTATGATTCACGTGGTGCATTGGAAGGCGAACGGATCTCACGTAAAGTCGCTTACTCACTCTCTTCGATCGATACCTGGAAATCCGATGCCAAGAAGTACTATGTCGGACAAATGGCCATCATGTATCACGATGACTATGTCTACGAATACTTCAAATCGCAATTCCCAGACCTCTTCGAATAAGAAAAGGCACTATAATAAAGGAGCAGTTTGACGCTGCTCCTTTTTTCTTCCTTTTGGAAAGGAGAAATACAATGAAAGAAAAAGATATTTTTTGCCGCATCATTGCTGGAGAAATTCCCTCCACGAAAGTTTATGAAGATGACGATGTCCTCGCGATTTTAGACATTTCTCAGACGACGCGTGGCCACACGTTAGTCATGCCGAAACAACATTATGACAACTTCTTATCCTGCCCGAAAGAAATCATGCATAAGGTCTATGACGTTGCCCAACGTATTGGCCAAGCCGAAATGCTCGTGCTCGGCGCGAAAGGGGTAAACATCTTAACGAACGTCGGTGCCGAGGCTGGACAATCTGTTCCACACTTCCATGTCCACGTCATTCCGCGTTACATCGTCACCGATCCTGGCTTCCAAATCACAATGAAAGCCCAAGATACCTCGGGTATGGATTTACCACGTCTTGCCCAATCCATTTCCGATAAGATGGAGAAATAACCTAGGGTCATAGGAAAAGGCACCTTCCACGAAGAAGTGATGTGTACCCCAAATCCTGGACAGGTTAATTGAACTATATCATAAGGTCGATATGGATGCTTCCCTAAATTTGGCCGGAGGCATCCATTTTGTTTTG
>CADAXQ010000033.1 GCA_902791935.1 uncultured Erysipelotrichaceae bacterium
GAATTGACGGAAGAGGAAAGGGCGACATTGGGCTTCGACATATTGTAGAGGCCAAAGGCGGACGTGGAATCAAAAACACAAACTTTCTTGCAAGTCTCTCAGAATTAGATAAAAGCGGCAAAAAAAGTAAGTAGAAACATATAATTACGTTACAAAAAGTGGCAAAAGTGACAAAAAATGTCAGTAGAAGGGTATCCTTACGCGACAAAAAGTGGCGGATTTTATTACAGTCCTAAAAAGAAGAAAGAAAATGGATAAAAACGTAAAACAAATCAAACCGATGTTGTGCCCGGTTTGTCAGAAATTTTATTTCACAAAGCTCGATGGTTTTGATGTCGAGCAATTGGGCTTGGCGCCCAACACCATGCAATGCTCTCGTTGTGGCTGGCATTATGATTTAGAACAGACCAAAGACCCCGATCTCAAAAACGGGGCAAACGAGATGTCTTTAAACGAATACAAGGAATGGTACAAAAAGAAAATCAAAGAAAATCCCAAATGGGAATACTACCAAGATTTCATTGGAGATCCGGAACCACATTTGTGTCCCGTATGTGGTGAATATGAGTTTGAAGACCAGCTGTGTTACGACATTTGCCCAATATGTGGATGGGAAGATAATGGCTTGGAGGTCGATCCTTACGACAAAAACGGCGGCCCTTCAAAACAATTCGTTGAACATAAGAAATGGTTTGAGGAGCAAAGAAAGTTAAACCCGAAATACCAAATTCGAGCCACATTATCACAAGAAAAAGAAGAAATAAGATGCGCTTTGTTAGTTTGTTTCTTCTCGCGTGATAAAGAAAACCCCCGATCTAATGGTCGGGGGCTATTTTCATCAGAGAACGATGTTATTTCCGTTCGGCTAACGCGCGATCTAAATCGATTAACGCATCGGCTTTTTCAGCAAACTTGAATTCTTGAAGCAAGTTCCGAGAATGTTCTTCTTCTTCGGCTTGTTCGTCGACAAACCAAACTAAGAAGCTTTCGGTACGGAAGTCATCTTCTTTACGGGCAGCCGCATAGATGGCGTGGATTAACGAAGTGACTAACGCTTCATGATCGATTTGGATTTGAAGCGGCTCTTCTAAGGAAGCATAGTCTTTGCCAAGCTTCTTGATGTCGCCTAAGACAACATTTTTGCCTTCTTGATGGAGATAGGCGATGAACTTTTCGGCATGTTCGACTTCTTCTTTGGCTTGGACTTGGAACCAAGAGGCAAAGCCATGTAAGCCTTTTTCGTAGTAGTAGTTTGCGATATCTTGATAGAGATAAGCGCTCTCGAATTCGGCTTTGATTTGGCCGTTGATCATTTTGGTGATGTTTTCAGAAATTTGCATGATTGTAGTTCGGTGTAACCTGAACTTCGTAACACCGTTTTCTCCTTTACTACGAAGTTTGGTGAGGAATTACTTCCTATAGAGAAACTATAGCATGACTTTAGAGGCGGTGTAGCCAAAATGCTTAAAAATTTAAGACACTGAGGCTTTTCATGGAAGAATCATTCGAATGTTTTGGCGACTTGAACCAAGAGATCACGAATTTTTAGGTGTTGTGGGCAAACGCGTTCGCATGCGCCACACCGGATGCAATCGGATGCTTTGCCAAAGCCAACATTCGTGGTTCGGTAATAATAAGGGGCAGTGGATAAACCATTCGAACGTTGATGTTCGTTATAAAGGGCAAAATCATCGGGAATTCGGATCTTTTTCGGGCATCCTGGGACACAATAATGGCAACCGGTGCAAGCAATGGTGGGATCCGAACGCAAGATGGCGATGGCTTTTGTAATCGCATCTCTTTCTTCTTGATTCAACGGTTCGAAATTCTCCATATAAGCCGTATTGTCTTCGACTTGCCTCAAGGTTGACATCCCAGAAAGCACATTGATGACGTTTGGGCATGAAGCAGCAAAACGAATCCCCCAGGAAGCTATGGAGAGTTCTGGACGGATGGCGTGATGGAGTTTTTGCGCCTTTTCAGGTAATTGCACCAAGGCACCACCTTTTAAGGGTTCCATGACGAAGACATCTTTATGATGCTTCTCCGCCACTTCGTAACAACGTCTTGATGCAATGCTAGGGCTATCCCAATCTAAATAATTGAGTTGCAGTTGCACGCATTCGACTTCAGGATGTTTGGTTAAGATTTGCTCCAATAATTCTGGGGAATCATGATAAGAGAAGCCAAGATGACGGATTTTGCCTTCTTTTTGTTTTTGCAAAATAAAGTCAAACGCGCCTAGTTGTTCGGATTTCTCATACTGGGTGGCATTTAAGGCGTGTAACCAATAATAATCAATATAGGTGACGTCTAACCGTTTTAATTGATCGGCAAAGATATGGTCTAAATCTTCTTTGTGAGAGACGTTAAACATCGGCATCTTATCCGTGATGGTGAAGGCGTCTCTCGGGTAACGATGCACCGCAACGTCACGAACGGCTTCCTCACTTTTTCCACCATGATAAACATAAGCCGTATCAAAATGGGTGAACCCTCTTGCCATAAAGAGGTCAGCCATATTTTGAAAGGTGCCAAGATCAATCTGAGTTCGATCATGATTTAAGACCGGGAGACGCATGCAGCCAAATCCAAGTTTCTTCATGGGGCAACCTCCAAGGGATATCCTGCTTTGTTCTTGTTATTTTAACATGGAGAAGCAATCCAAAAGCGTAGAAAAAGCCCAAACCTAGAAGGTGTGGGCTACTGATTGTTTTCAAGGAAGGGCGGGGTTTGGCGGTTCTTCTTCGATTGCCGTTTTGTGGTAGGAATGCGCGAAAGGATAGACATAATTACAATCATCCCCTTCAAATAAAGGACGAAGGAAGAAGACGATTTGAGCAAGTTTGCTGTCTTCTAAATGCTCAAAGAAAGTATTTGAGACGTTATAGGCTAGAGTAATGTTGCCAGAGAACTTCCCCGAGATCCATTCACCTTCTGCGTTCATAGAAGCAGCGCTTTGTAAGGCATAGGTATGGGCTTTGTCACAAGAAATCTCGTCTACAAAGTTAACGTTCAACGTTTTTGCGTAAGAAGCGTATTCCGATAAAGGATAGTTTGATCCCGTAAAAGAATCGTTAAACGTAAGGGTGGGGAAAAGGAATTTTGAAAGGTCATCGCAGTCGACCGTAATATTCAAAAGTAGGATGTTCCCATAAGGGCTTTCATAAAGAGAATAGACGGCAGAAGGAATCAGTTTACGAATTCCTGCCGTTTTCATCGCGTCAGTTTGAATGTTTTGATAAGAAATAACCGAGCGATAACCAGGCAGTTGGTAACATGCGGGTACGTTAGCATAATCTGACTCATTGCATTCACTTGGCGGAATGTCAGGCTGGCAAGAGGAGACAAGGAGAGCCAACGCTAATGCTTTTAGAGTTCTTCTTAGAAAGGTTCTCATATTGGTTTTCTTACTTGTTATTAGATGAATTAGAGTCGCCATTTTCTTCCGTTCTAAGATAGGCGGTAGATGAATCTCTTATTGGGTAGACATAACTACGATCATCCCCTTCAAACAAAGGGCGAACGAAGAAAACAGAAAAATACAGTTCTTTTTCTGTTCTGTGTTCAAACAATGAACCAGACATGTTATATGCTAAAGAAATCGTGCCAGAGAATGCACCTGGTAGCCATTTGCCATCTGAACTCATCACCGGCGATTTTTGGAATGTGTAGGTGTTCATCTTGTCACAGGGAACTATCTTTTTAAAATCAACTCCTTTTTTCTCTGCCAAAGAAGAATATTTTGTTAACTCATATCCGGATCCTGTGTAGGGATCATTAAACGTAAGGGTGGGAAAGAGGAATTTTGAAAGGTCGTTGCATTCGACCTCAAAATGAAGAATCAAAATGGTTCCATATGGACTTGCATAAGTAAAAACTTCGCGCGAGGGGATGAGTTTACTGACACCCGCCGCTTTCATAGCATCTGTTTGATCTTCTTTTTCAGCACCATAGCCGATAACGGCGTAATATCCCGGAAGATTTTCACAAGTCGGAGGGCAATCATAGATAGGCGGCACACAATCCGTAGCCGCACAGCCGACTGGATTACAAAACGCAATGGCTAGCGATAAAAGCTGTAAGCAATGGTTCATAGTACGTTCCTCCATTCAACAAAATGATTGAGCCGGTTATGGGTTTGCCAAACGATGCCTTGTCGCCTTTTGGTCGGGAAAATCATCACGAAGCATAACAAGGACGGAAAATGCTTTATTGTAAATTCGGTTTACGTTTGTTGCTGACTCCATTCTATCGGCTTCCATACAAACCGTCAACGTTGCTAGAGGCAGTATTCTTTTCATCCCCAAATGAATGAATTACGCATGATACTCCTCTTCTTTTGATAAATGCTGAGATTAAGGAAAAGGCATTCGCCTGTTTCTTTGTTTTTCCCATGGTAGAATAATGACCGCTATGATTTATTTCGATCACGCTGCCAATACCAAAGCGAGAAAAGAAGTCCTAGATGCCTTCCTCGCCACGGAAGAACAATATGAAGGGAACACGAATTCACTTCATCCCGAAGGGCGGAAAGCCGAGGAATATTACGAGATATTGAATTCCCAAGTGCTTTCTTTGCTCGGCTTAGAACATGCCCAATATGAGGTGGTTTATACTTCGTCTGCCACCGAAAGCAATAACTTAGCCATTAAGGGGCTCTATGAATCCTATTCGGGCTACGGGAACCGTATGTTATCAAGCGAGTTCGAACATTCCTCTACGAATGGTGCCTTAGCCTATTTAAAAGATAAAGGCGCGGATGTTCGTTTGGTTAACACCAAAGAAGATGGCACCTTTGATGAAGAAGACCTGAAAGAAAAATTAACGCCGTCGTGTTTGCTATTTGCCCTTTCTGCGGTAGAAGGGGAATTGGGCACCATCCAGGATATTCAAAAAGCCCAAGCCATCGTGAACGCTTCGGAGAATGGGCATCTACTCGTGGACGACACCCAGGCCATTGGTAAGATTCCGTTAGATTTACGTGGCATCGATATGATTTCGTTCGCACCCCATAAATTTGGCGGCATTATCGGAACAGGTGCGTTAGTAAAAAAGAAGGATATTATTCTGACGCCGTTACTCCATGGTGGAAAATCCGCTTCTTTGTATCGGAGTGGAACCGTTGCTTTAGGATTGATTGCTAGTTTAGAGAAAGCATTAGAGCTCGCGCTCGCCGAAGAACAAGACAACTTCTTAAAAGTTCGGGCCATTCATGATTTCTTATGGGACGCTTTAAGCAAGGATTCTCATGTCTTGCTGAATTCCGCGCCAGATAACCCTTATTTCTTGAATTTATCCATTTTAGGCAAAAACGGTGGGGATAGTGTGGCTTATTTTGCAAAGCACGACATCTGCATCTCGCAAAAATCGGCTTGTTCTCCTTCGGCATCGCCTTCGAAATCCGTCATGGCGAAATATCATAACAAGCCACGGGCGTTGTCATCCTTTAGACTATCCTTTGGGCCGGAGAACACCATTGCCGAAGCGCAATGCTTCTTATCGTATTTGGAGGAATGGGAACATGAGTGAAGAAGAAAAGAAAATCGACCGCATTGCTGCCTTACCTCGTTCGGAACAAATTGAACGCACGTTAGTCAAAGAATTTGATATCAAACTTTGGCGCAAATTCATCAAAGCCATCGCGGAATATCACCTCGTTTTAGCGGGGGACCGCATTTGTGTTTGTATCTCGGGTGGCAAGGATTCCATGTTGATGGCGTTGCTTTTCAAACACCTCAAACGTTATTCCGACGTGCCGTTCGATGTGCATTACCTCGTCATGAATCCTGGCTATAACGATTTGAACCTTCAAGTCATTAAAAATAACTTAAAAACTCTGGATATCCCAGCTACGATTGTGGAAACCGATATCTTTGACATTGCGAATTCCACTTCGGAAAAACCTTGTTATCTCTGTGCGAAAATGCGGCGCGGTGCTTTATACCGCATTGCGAAAAGCTGGGGTTGCAACAAAATTGCCTTAGGCCATCATTATGACGACGTCATTGAAACGACCTTAATGAATATGTTGAACTCAGGCTCGTTTCAAACGATGCTACCAAAGTTACATTCCGATCATTATGAAGGCATGGAAATCATCCGTCCGTTATATCTCATCCGCGAAGAAGACATCATTGCTTGGAAAAACTTTAATCATCTTCGTTTTATCCAATGTGCCTGCCGTTTTACTGAGAATTGCGCCATCTGCGATAACGGAGGCGGTGGCTCGCAACGTTACAATACGAAGTTACTCATTCAAGAACTGAAAGAAAAATATTCCCCAATGGTGGAGAAGAATATCTTCCGTGCCGCTTCTAACGTGAACTTAGATATGATTCTCAGCTATAAGAAAGATGGCCAAATGGTTTCGTTCTTAGACCATTATGAAGAAGAAGGAAAACGGAATGACGAAAGAATCCGTGCCGAAGGATTAGAAGCCAAAGCCGAAGCAAAAGCGATGGCAGAGCATCGCCCCTTAAAGGTAGATGAATCCTTCGAAGCGGAGAAGAAGGAATAAAACGTTATTTCTCGCCAGAAGCAGAATCGTCTTTGGGCGATTCTTTTTCTTGCGTATCCGGCTTATTTGCTTGTTTCGATTGAGCTTCTAGCGCTTCTAGTCTACGGCGCATTTCTTCGATTTGCTGGTCTTTCTCGGACAAGGAATTTTGTAACGTGACGGCTTTGGCTTTGTGATCTTCTCGCGCCATCTTGATGATTTTAGAGACTTCATAGCCACATAAGACGGTGCAAGGGATAATCACGATAAAAAGAAGTCCCCAGGAAGACGTTAAGAAATGCATGGTAGCCCCGATGGGATAACTCGCCCAAACCACCTTGCCGATGATATAAGTCATGGAGCTTTGATCCTCAGAGGTACGAATGACTTGACCGACGCTATCGCCTGTTACGGCATCACCTTTCGCCGTGATGACGTAGCCGCCTTTTCCGTCTTCCACGATAGAACGGATACGGTGGGTAACCACGATTTGTTGGTAATTCGTTTGCACGGCATCACGGTAATAAAACGTGATGACATCCCCGACTTTTAACGCATCATAAAATGCGGCATGGTCCTCGCCGATGGTCTCAATCGAAATGATGGTATTCACCGGCAAGTTTTTAATGGGATAAGTCTTGTATTCTTCTTCGTCGATCGTCTCATTAGATGCCATAGAACCCGTTTGAATGTAACGGAGTTGATGATGGTTGATGGTCAAGGAACCATCCGGGCTTTTCTTTTGGGCGATGCTAAAACCGATGCCCACCACGCTACAAACCAATAAAAGGCCAAAGAAGACGTCTAAAATGATGTCAATCACTTTTCTCCAGGTCGGTTTTTTCTTGGCCGGAGACGTTTCGGTTGCCGTAGTGGATGAAGCATCACTCATAAATCGTCCTCAAATCATCGTAAGAAGAAAAAGGTTATTAACCCTTCCCCTGGACTTTGTCTTACTGAAATCTTCCGTAAGTTACGATAAAGCCTTTTTCATTATAGAAGCCAAAAACAAAGATAACAATAGGCGCCATTTTGATGAATTTGGCCGTCAATTCCTGGTGATTTAGCATTTTGAAAAGAGTCTTATGGCGTCCGTTTTGGAAAAATAAGGGGAGTATATTCGATTTTTGCTTATAACGCGCTAACGATAGTGCCTAATGTCTGGCGAAGCACCAAAGAAGAATATTCACTCTTCGCTTTGGAGGCAGTCACCAAATGGGATGCGTAAATCTCATAGAGAATGGATTTCGTCATCGTATCGGATATCTTAGTGCCATCTTCCCAATCGTTGACGGTTAGAGCGGAAGGGGTATAGCTCGTTGGAACGGCTTTAGAAACATCGCTAGGCGTGGCGGCATCGTAGCAAAGCATCAACCAAATGCTGGACTCGGGAGAGACATAATAATATTCATCGCCGGTGGCCGGGGTCACTCCTTCGACTAACGTATAGACATAGCGGCCGTTCTCGTCTTCTGTCCGCCGATAGGCATCCACATTCCAGCCGCCGCTTTCGCCTGGCTCTTCTTGGAAGCATTTATCACCATATAAATCCACCAATGGGAATTGATTTAATGTGGTGCCAATGTTGCCGACGGTTGTATCTTTGGCAAGCAATGCCTTAATAAAGCGGTTGTTCCCATCGTCCTTTAAGACGCTCTTTAAATGAATATTCGCGGGATCAAAACGGCTTAAGTCATCGATTTTGACCGTATCAGAGGTGACGGCACTGCCATCGGATGTTGTGACGGATTCACAAAGGATTTTGTAGAGTGTTTCGTTTTCACTTGGATTCAGCACGCTGGCTAAGCGAATATTCCCTGTGGTAAAAGAATTTAAATCGCTGATGGTGATTTCTCCGGCCGCCTTGCCTGTTGCTTCGGAAAGTAATTGATAGAACGAATCGTGACCCTCTACGGCATAAACGCTGGAAAGTTTCACTTTATCGGCATTAAACGTCGACAAATCCGCGATGGTGATATTGTTGTTTTCTAACCCTAACGCATCGCCCAAGATTTGATAAAGAGAGGGGTTGCTACTTTCGGGAAGTACAGAGGTTAAATGAATTTTGCCCGAATCAAAGTGATTTAAGTCAGAGACACAGATGGAGGTGGCGTCTTTTCCAGTCACGTCCGTTAAAATGTGATAGAGATTCGCGTTATCGCCGTCATTGGGTAAGACTTTTGTAAGATGTAACTTGCCTGTTTCGAAGGTCGATAAGTCTTTTAACTGCAACGTTTCCGCCGTTTTGGTGCCATCTCCCGACATGTCGGTCAAGAGGTCATAAAGCGCTTGATGCTTATCCACCGAAAGAACGGTTTTTAAATGCAGCTGTTGTAAATCTAAATCGTGAAGATCGGAGAAATAGATATCCCCCGTTTCTTTACCCGTTAAGTCCCGGATTAAGGAGTAGAAGTCTTTGTTCTCACTTTCGGGGAATAAGGGGTCTAGTTTCACGTTATCGCCATTCCACGTATCTAAATCTCCGACGGTGACGTCTTCATAGTTTGCTTTGCCACAACCCGATGCAAACGCGCTTAACGCATCTTGATTCGATTCGGTTGCTTTCAAGAAAGAAGAGAGTTTCACGATCTTGAAATCAATGCCATTTAAGTCACCTAACGTGATTTCTGAATAATCTTCTTTTTTGGCAGCGTCTTTGATGACGTTGACAAAGGTGGCGTTTGCTTCGTCTTCTGACATGAAATCGGATAATTTCACACGATTCGTGTCCAAAAAAGATAAATCTCCAATGGACACTTCGGCATAATTTGCTTTTCCTGTGGCTTCTGCCAGGATATCCGTGACTTTCTTGTTGTTGTCGTTTTGCGTCACGATATCGGAAAGAAGAACTTTATTGACGTCCATCTTTCGGATATCTCCGATCGTAATTTCTTCTTTCGCTAAGGCTGAACCATCTTCGGCCCGACAACCCGATATCAAAACGCGGTAAAGGGTCGCATTTGAATCATCCGGCGTTAAAATATCGCTCAAATGTATGGAATTCACCGAGAAATGAGCCATATCCCCGATGGTGTTTTCTTTCACGATTTTTCCGATGGTGGAGGTTTCGTCCCCAAATCCTGCCGCTTTCGTGATATCGATGACCTTCGACATTTTGGCACGGTCCAAGATGACGGAAGGGAATTCCATGATGCCGATATCCATTAAAGCGGGATAGAACAACGGAGTGGTTCCAAGTTCAACCCCTTCCACGGGCTTCTTGTCTTGGCCAAAGGCCCGAACATAGGTTTCGTCTTGTTTCCAATAATATAGGGCAGCATTAAATGATTCTGCCGTGGGATCGGGTGTCGTTTCTACTGGGGTCCATTCCTGGAAGACGGGTAAAGAAGCGAAAGATCCTAAGATGTTGCTATAGCCGACGCGGTCAAGAATCATCCGGAGCGTAGCCGTGATTTTCACGTTTGCTTTTAATTTGTTCCCGAGGTCATTATCCGTTAGTAGCACGCCATTAATCGCATCGTAATCAATGGAGAAGAAACCAGAGAGGTTATTTTTATCCATCAATTGGTTGACATAGGTTTGCACAACCGGAAAGTCCCCTACGGTATATTCCTTATAATGCAGCAATACATCTAACAGGCCGCCATTCGCGATGTCCTCGTTAACAGCGCCTTTCGTATCGCCGCCAAAGTAATATTTCACAGGCATAAATGCCAAAACGCCGGCTTCAATCACAACCGCAGAGCCAAAGCCGAAAAGCCACCACAAGAAACGATGGGGCTTCTTTTGTTTCTCACTCATATCTTTCATCTCCGTTTACATCATTTTAGAAGCGATAAAAAGAAAATACTATGAAAAATCGCGGATTTTGTTGAAAATTGCATTCTTTTCAAAAAGATGGAAATAATGCCGTTTATCAAAAGAATTATTAACCTGAAAATCGTAGAAAATTTTCTCGTATCAGATTTTGACATTTTGTGCCAAATAAAAAGGGCATCCATCTTTTTTGGACGCCCCGAAGGTTAGGCGGCTTTTGCTTTCTTCTCTAACACGAGATTCGATAACCCGTGTTTCTTTAAGAACAAACAACCAAGGAAGAAGCAAAGTTGGTAGCAGACATTGCAGGAAATTTGGATCCACGCGCCCTCAAAACTACGTTTGCTAGAGAGGTAGCCCATCCCCACCATGAAGATGATGGCGAGGGAGAAGAGCACAATTTCTAACGGCCGATGCATCTTTGCCGAAATCACAATCAACATGGCTAAGAACACACTGGCCCCTAAAACCATCAATACGATGAAAGGCATGGTAGACGTGTATTCTTTGATGTCGGAAGAGGAGCCATTTGTCGCTTCCGCACTAAGAAGCGGGAACAATAAGAGAAGTGGGAAGGCAACCGCATGAAGTTTCGTGTCTTCGCTTTTAGAAGGAAGATGGTTCCGGTTATAGGGCGTAAACATCCCGACCAAGGCAATCGCAAGCAAGGCAAACCCAACGGATTGGGTCGTTGAGAACTGCTTATCCAGAATGGTATAGTCAATGCGTGCGACCGCCAATAAGAACTTATGCAGCGCTTTGAAGAATCCGGCGGCAAATACCATGATGGATCCGGCACCAAGCAAGACATAGTTTCCTTTTACCATCTTGGGATAGAGTTCCCGCAATAAGAGGATGGAACCGATTAAGAAGAGGACAACCGGGATCAAATCGTAAATCGACTGCAAGGCCAAGAGGCCACGCGGTGCTTCGTCAAAGCTCGTTTCGAATAAAGATAAGGCGGATATCATAGGTTATTTAATCCATTTCCAGCTTTGTAATGACTTGATGGGGAGGCAACGGAATAACAACGGCGTCTTGGCAATATAGGCCTGATAGCTCTCTTCCTTGCCATAGTTTTTGTTTTGGCGACCTTCCAAACGTTTCGCGCCACTTAACATGACGTAAATGATGCAGAGGTAGCCTAAGATGGAGAGAATCCAGGCGAGATAGTCGCCGTGGTAGAGATCGCAACCGGAAATAAACATACCCGTCCAAAATAAGATTTCTCCGGCGTAGTTTGGGCAACGGACCCAACGATAGAGGCCCGTCGAGACAAATTCATGCGGATTCTTTTTCTTGGCGGCATTCTTTTGGAAGTCCGCTAACGTTTCAATGATAAGGGCAATTAAAGAGATCCCCGCTCCGACAAAGCCCACAATCATCGTGGTGGTACTGGTCGTTCCGTCGTAGGACAAAACACGGTAAGTGACCGGATACGTTTCTAGCACATAGAGGATAGCGCAGAAAATCCAGATGGTTGCTTTGACAAACACCGGCATTTTCTTCTCGTCTTTGCCAGAAACCGCTGCCAATGTTTTCCGATAAGAGACGGATTTTGCTTCCCGATAAATCAAGAAACCAGAAAGGCGAAGGCCATAAAGGATGAGAAGAATCGCAAGCACAAGGGCGGGATAGGACATGCCATTTGTCTTCACAAAGCCAAAGCCTGTATAGCCAAGTACGAGCAAGGCGATGCCGATGCCACATACCGCTAAGCCATAGCCAATCGACATGAACCAAACGAATTTCTTAAAGCCACAGCAAGAGAAAAGTAAAGCAACGCCGAGAAGAATGGCTAAGACAATCCACATCGTAGAAGATAGACCTAACATCATTTACCCTCCGGATATAACGATTGCACATACGCCTTGAAGGACTTATTCCCGACTTTCGTCGAACCTTCCATGTCGTGCGTCAACGTCCATTTTGAGAAACGGATAATGGCTTCGCTGCCATCGTTTTTCTTATGGGCTTTCTTAATGATGAGATCAAATAAGAATACAGGGGCGTGGCTGATCTTGACTTTCTTATGCGCCGCTTCGAAGAATAACGTGGCGATTTCTCGGTAGTTATACGTTTCTTTGCCACCGACTTCGTAGGTCTTGTTCTCGGTTTCGTTGATCTTGGAAACGATGAAATCCGCCAAATCTGTGGTATCAATGACGTTCACCGGGTGATTCTTGTGCCCGAGTAATGTCACTTTGCCTTTTTCAATCATTGGCTGGAAGACATGGGCGATATCATAGAAATAACCCGTCGGACGAATGATCGTATAAGCAAGGCCTGATGCCTTTAACTTTTCTTCGAACTGATGTTTCGCTTCTAACATTGGGACATCCGGTGCCGTTTCGACATGGATGACCGAGACATAAAGAAATTTCTTTACGCCTGCCGCTTTGGCTTCGTGGAGTAGGTTTAAGTTGCCATTTAAGTCAACATCGTAGTTCGTGACTTTGGCGCTCTTGCCGACGAGCCCAACCGTCGTAATGACAGCGTCAGCCCCTTCACAAGTTCCTTTTAACGTTTCGGGGTTGGTGATGTCAATGGAATGGAAGACGTATTTGCCCTTCAGTTCGGGGACGTCTTTTTCTTTGAGGTCGAGCGCCACAACTTCGTATCCATCTCTCACCAAAGAACGTAAGATGTCGAGTCCTAGGTGACCGAAGGCACCCGCTAAAACAATTTTCATCATCGGATTCCTCTTGGCTTATTTTTTGCTCTTTTCTTTGGACCGTTTGTCGTTAATAATGTCCATTTCCTTGGCCGTAATGACTTTGATGTTGTTTTCTTCGGCCCATTTCACGCAACCTTTTAAGACAGTTGGAAGGAAGATACGCGGGACACGGACTAATTTCTCTAAGGCGTCATCTGTGAATTTGACGTCCGTTTGTAGGCGATCTGCCGCATAACGCACGCTAGAAATCGTGGTTTGGCGTTGTGGTAAAAGCTCACCGTGCGGTTTCTTGAAACGCGAATACCAGAAGTTCTTGGAATCGCGATACCCGAAATCGGTCGGAACACGGGGGAAACCTGAGGCAGTGACCCCGTTCACAATGGTGTTCCAATACTTTGGCTTCATTAAAATCTTGTCGATGCGTAAGACAAAGTGGGCGCCATAAGGAGAAGTGATGCCGTTGAAGTTATGGTAGCTTGCTCTTTCGTAGTGGTCCTTACCTTCTTCGAGTGGCACGCTATCTTGATCGGCACCATCTAATCCTTTTAACCAAGTACATTCCACGACCTGGAACGATTCCGCCAAGATTTGCGGATAGATTCCGTTCGGATCTTCTTCTTTCCGTAATCCATCTTCCATGGTTAACGGGAAGTCTTTCATCTTTTCTTCAGGTTTGTCACCAGGCCAGCCCATTTTGACTTCTTGTTTGAAGTATTTCTTGTCGTCGGGCAAGAAATTTAACGAACATTTCCCCGTACGGATAATGTTTTGGGCAGTGTTCGAAGAGTTACGGCATTCGAGAATCATCGTGTAGCATTCTTTGCCAGCGACCCAAAATGGGGCTAATAGCGAATACGGTCCGAATGTTGTTTTGCCGTTTTCGGTTAAAGTGCCGACCAATACGACTGGCATCGGGAAGAAGAGCGAAGTCTGATAAAAATTATCTTTCGGCTCCAAATTCTTAAAATCTTTCATGTTTTATATCCTTTCCAGATTAAGAAACAAGTTTATGGATGCTTTGGAGAAGCACAGGCTTAGAGATACTGCTCGGGCGAGAAGCGAGAATGATTAACTCAGCGATGATTTCATCGATTTCGGGGTCAACCGTTACGTTCTCTTTTGTCTTGATGCAATCCCAAAGCGACAGGATGCTTTTGACAAAGAAGGGATGGAGTTTGAGATAGAACGCCGGGAAGTCATCCGTTTGGTAAGAATGGAAGATGGCGCTACTTTGAGAACGGAAGTCTTCAATGGCAGTGAGAACAATCGTGACATCCTCATCTAAATTGGAGGCAGTCTGGATCTTTTCTTTCGCTTCTTCGGATTTCTTTTGCCAATCTTCGTCCAGTAAGTCCGTCAAAAGGCTAAGTTTATCGGGATAGTAGTGGTAAATTGTGCCGACACCGAGCGAACAACGTTTGGCGATTCCTCGCATGGAAAGATTCCCAATTCCTTTGTCTGCCAGTTCTTCACGGGCTGCTTTCTCGATTTGTTTTTTCGGCTCAGCAATGATTTTTGGCATGACTTTTCCTTTTTGTGAACACGTTCACATCCAAGACAAGTTTAGGTCATCATCATTTAAAATCAATAAAAAATTATCGAAATAATTGATTTTTACCGATATGCAATATTTCTAGCCTCATATAAGAGGGGATAGGAGAGGCAGCGAAAAAGGCCATCTTAGGAAATCCGTTTGGCCAACTCGGGGCAAGAAAAACCTTCATCGCAATTGTATTCTAGATTCTTCCAATCGGAAAGAAGTGCATCTTCTCGTGAGATTTCTTTTGCAGAAAAAGTGGATTGCAATGTTCTCATCAAGCCAAGGAGAGGAATATTGGTTTTTGAATGGATTATATGACGAAGTTAAAACATTTAGCGCAATCCTAATTGCTTTAGCCAGGAAAAATCACATAAACACATAAAACTAAAAAAGAACGCGATAAAATATCCGAAGATAATTGGGCGACGTCTATTCTTGGAGGCCTGATTTTGCTCTCCCTATGTATCAAATATCGTTTATATCGGCAAAAAAAGAAAAGATTCGATGTAATTTTTACCATATTTTTGTTTGCGCATGTATAAAAATTTTCTCTTGTGCATCGATTTGTTCAAGCGCTGAACGTTGTATTAGAGTGAATGCTCAAGGATAAAAGATTTTTCAAAAGGAAACTTTTTCTAATCTATGCTCGTAATTATGGTTTCTTCGGAAGGGATGATCTCGCGCAGGGTCTTCCCGTCAATAACGCAATGATCTAGAAGATCGTTGACGTTGTCATAGAGACCCAAATAGACATCCGGGGCCGGGATGAAAGGAACGTAGTCCTCGCACGGGATGCGATAGGCCTCAATGTAATGCCCCTCCGGCTTGTGGAACCTCTGGCGGATCAAAGCGTAGGTCTCGTCGTCCGCGGTTTGGTCCCGCGACACCCGGTAGAAGCGCCCATGATAGGCGAACTCCATGCCCCAGATGATGCCGTCATAAAGGCTCGGCGCATAAGCGTCTGTCTTTGTGAAGCCATCGATAAACTCTTCGATGTTGTTAAAATTAGCGTTTGCCATTATTGGATATTTCTATACTCCCATTTAATCCTAATTTTTTCATTTCTTTTAGAACTGAGTTTATCACTCCCCAGTCATCGGATGAAGGTGGGACCCCAGGCAATTTTGGGTCGTGATTTAAATCGAAATGGACATGTGGAACTACGCCTCCGTGGGAATGACTAAAGTCTATTGTTTTATATTGGACGTGATTCTCATCGTAGAAACTGATGTATTTTAGTTTGCCGTCTTTGACCGTTGCATAGATTCTGCCCGCTGTATGAGAATAAAGCGGAGCCGGAACGGATTTTGTATTGCCGCCTACCTTCACTATTATTTTTATATTATTGTCAATGGTTGCCAGTGAAATGTATTCCTGGCCGCCCAAGAGGAAATGGAAATCTCCTGCAGAAACATTGACAAAACTACCTCTACCACCCATAATTCGTTCTCCTTTCAAATTTCTTGAATTCGACTTATTTCAAATAACTTCATTTGACCGGAATCAGGAACATTAAACGTATCCTCAAAACCGATAAAAAGAAATCTACCAGACATTCCACGGATAGGATTCCCGCGAACAATAATCAGCGATGGTTTAAGTCTAGATTTCATTTCATTGAATCCTTGTAGGAAAGCAGGAATTTCTTTTCCTATGCCAATGGTTGAAATCGCTACAACATCGCCTTTGGGAAAGTGATCAAAGCATATGTTATAGGTGCGTTCATCGGCCCAAGTGATGGTTGGAATAACTTTTATATGGCAAGATTGCAGCGTCGCGGCAAGCCACAAGCTTTTGTCTATACTCATTTCAATCAGCCACGGCTCCATATTTCGATATGCGCTAAAATCAGGGGAAAGTACTGCAAGAAATTCGGAAAAATCTGCTACGTATTTGAGCGGGTTGTTCCAAATGCGATCAAGCAGGAAATCATAATGAAACAATAAAGGAATTGCGTTTCTTTTGTCTTGAATCGTGTTTCGATTTGACAAAGTTGTAAATTTGACGTGTTCCCAATCTACTCCATCAAAATTATCCTTTTTGATAAAAGGAACGCCTCTTTCGTCTTTTATCCAGTCATCGGGCAAAGGACGAACCAACTTAAATTTTTGATAATCTGTCAAGCCTTTCATTTTCGGTTACCTCCAGTTGAGATTTAAGGGAGAAAACCGTAAAATGAAATTGCTCAGAAATCATTAAATGGTTTTCTGCTGTAGCGTCAGTGCCACTGCGAATGGTTCTGACGCTTTTTTGACTAGAATTATTGTGCATTTTCCACATCTAACTTTAACCTCATTTTTGCACAAGCTTTTGAAACTCCACAATACGCCATAATTTGTTTCACAGACATGCCTTTTGTCCTCTCATAAGGAACGAGAATTTCTCCAGCCAATGCTTTTGCCTGCCACTCCATCGAACGGTAAGGCTCAATTTGATTATTTTTAAACTCTATAGTGCACGTGAGGGATAAAAGAGTCAGCCTTTATCGATGTTTTCAGGATTTTTCCAGTCACGATAGCGCAATTTAGTGCGCTTTTT
>CADAXQ010000034.1 GCA_902791935.1 uncultured Erysipelotrichaceae bacterium
CCCCCTGTTCACGGTGCTGTTTTGCCTGGCTCTCTTCTTATTCTTCTCCGGTGAAGGGATTTATCAGGCGACAGGCGGATGGGCGAATTGGTACGTGGTTTATGAGTTCTTTACCATGATTGTGGTCGGCTTCTATTTATTGCTCACCCTAAACCATCGCCGTAAAGTTGATTGGATCCTGTACGCGATTATGGCAGTGGCGGTTGTCGCTGGCTTTGCCCAAGGGTTTATCTGGTTGTTCGTGAGTGACATCCCTGAAAGAAGGTTCCAATCTATCTATTATTACCCCGGCGTATTTGTAACCTATTCTGACTATTACACGAAAGGCGGCTACGAATACATAAAAAGCGGTGGGTATAATTATTACTTCTTCCCCGAGGTTTCTGCGGCCTTAGGATGCCTGATTTACTCTACGGTGAAATACATCCAGCTTCGAAAGAAGGATGGCAGCAAAGTAGAAGCGGCAGCAAAGCAGTCTTAAAACCTCATCCATTTCCGTTGAAGTATGCCCATGATATGAGGCGTCCTTTCGTGGCTCTTTTGTCAGAATTTCGACAACTTTAACGATTTCGCAACTTTCACCCCGACCGATGCAACGAAGGTAGAAACATCCAAATACGAATTGAAGAACCTATCTTCCTTCATCGGAAACACAAAATGCTATTTCTTTATTTTTACCAGTTTAAAGGAGGGCTTTATGAAAGACAAAGCGGCGAGAAAGGCCATGAAGAAGGCTCTGAAGGAGAAACGCATCCTGCCGTGGTCCGCCTACCGGCGCGCCAAGCAAACCTATGAGGCGGAATATGACACCCTTGTTGCCGCGCAGATGAGCCCCGAAGACGCCAAGGAGCGCGCCGCGGCGAAGGCGGTCGGCGAGATCCAGGCGCGCCCCTCTTGGAGCCATGGCCCCCTGTTCACGGTGCTGTTTTGCCTGGCTCTCTTCTTATTCTTCTCCGGTGAAGGGATTTATCAGGCGACAGGCGGATGGGCGAATTGGTACGTTGTGGTTGGCTTTTACTTTCTACTGACGCGGAACCATCGTCGCAAAGTCGATTGGATTCTTTATGCCATCATGGCGACTGCCGTCACCATCGGTTTTGCGCAAGGTGTCACGCGTCTTATCGTGGTAAGCAGCCCCATTAAACAATTCCGCGTTGCTTATTATTATCCGGGTTTATTCGTTACGCATCTCGATTGGTATGCGTACGAAAGCCCTTATGAATATTTGGGTAGCAGTTGGTGGACTTATTATTTCTTCCCTGAAATCTTAACCGCGTTTGGCTGCTCGATTTACTCCATCGTGAAATACATTCAAAGCCGCAAAGGCGTTACAATCGTTACCAAAAACGTCGCCGAAAAAGCTTAAAAGACATTCTCTTCACGGGCGAATTCTCATGGGATTTGCCCGATTTTCAATACCATTCGTTTTCCGTTCCGATCGGGATTGGGCAGTTTTTTCTACCGAAATCATTAGAATTCTTAGTTGGTGAACTTATCTTCACTGAACTTATCTTCACCAAAATTTTAAAACCCATTTGATTGCTCGTCGATGACGCTTTATTACGCCACTTAAGGACAATCTTTTTTCGATTGTAAAAGGCTTAAAACAAAAAAACAAAAATAAATATGAATATTTTTTCATATTTCTATTGATATATGAATGTGTATTCATCTATAATAGTCCGCGGTAGAAAGAAGGAATTGGTTTATGAGTGAATTGCCGAACGAAAAAACCTTAGATGCGATGCAGGATTTGCTTGCTGTCGCCAGCGACTCCACGCGGCTCAAGATTTTGTATGCGATTAGTGGTGAGGAACATAACGTTTCGGAGATTGTCTCCTTGGTCGGTGCTTCTCAATCATTGGTTTCTCACCAATTGGAAGTGCTCCGTCGCCATCGTTTGGTCTCCACCCGAAAAGAAGGGCGGAAAGTCTATTACTTACTTTCTGACGAACACGTTCAGAAATTGATTGAAGTGGTGTATGACCACGTCACGGAGAAGGCAAGCCATGAATGACGAAAAGAAAGAACGGATCATCACGATTATCCGTCTGGTTTTAGGATTAACTTTAAGCTTGCTGGGCCTATTCTGGCTCAATGAAGCGAACTTCGGGGTCTGGGTGAATTTTACCGTCATGGCGGTCGCCTGGTTGCTCGTTGGTTATGACATTCTCTATAAAGCGTTTCGTTCTCTGATTCATGAAAAGAATCCATTTGACGAAAACATGTTAATGGCGCTTGCCTCCATCGGTGCATTCTGTCTTCGCCTCTTTGGCCGTGATGAGAATGAACTATTTGGTAACTCCTTCTTTGAAGCCTTCATGGTCGTCTTCCTTTATCAGTTAGGCGACATCTTTGAAGACTTGGCGACCGATAAAAGCCATCAAGCCATCACCGATGCGGTTGGCTTACGGGCCAAAACAGCAACATTACTCCAAGACGACCAAGAAAAAAGCGTCGATCCTTCTTCGTTAAAAATCGGGGATATCATCCGTGTTAAAGTCGGAGAAATCATTCCAGCGGACGGCGTCATCACCGAAGGAGAAGGCGACATCGATATGGCCTCCTTGTCTGGCGAATTTAATCCCGTCTTCAAACATACAGGCGAGTTGGTCAATGCTGGTACCGTCTTAAAAACTGGTTCTTTGACCGTCCAAGTCAATAAATCCTACGAAGATTCTACTGTTTCTAAGATTTTAAAAATGGTCGAAGAGTCTTCCGAGACGAAATCTCAAGCGGATCGCTTCATTACCCGTTTCTCTAAAATTTATACCCCCTGTGTTCTTGGGATTGCGGTGCTTGTTGCCGTCATTCCCCCGTTATTCCTTGGTATAAACCATCCCGAAGTCTGGAAACAATGGGTTCGTTTTGCGATAGAACTAATGGTCATCTCTTGCCCTTGTGCCATTGTGGTTTCCGTACCGCTTGCCTACTTTGCCGGCATTGGCTTAGCTTCGAAGCACGGCATTGTCGTCAAAGGAGCAACCTATTTCGATGCCTTAAATCGGTTAGGCATCTTGGTGACCGACAAAACTGGCACGTTAACGGAAGGTCGTTTTGAAGTGGAAGCGTGGCATCCAGAAGGAGACCCCACAAGATTCGAAGAATATCTTGCTGCCGCGGAATCCCGTTCCAATCACCCGATCGCCAAAGCAATCGTCAAAGGAAAAGACCCCAGCCTTTGGGCGAACAAAATCAGCCATTACAGCGAGAAAGCTGGCTATGGTGAAATCTTAGATTACGATGGCCATCACTTATTGGCAGGCAATCGCCGCTTATTGGCAGAAAATGGGGTAGAAGTGCCTACGATCACTGCCGTTGGGACTTTGGTATTATTGGCCGTCGACGGAAAATATGCCGGATATGCGCTACTAAACGACAAAATCAAACCCGAAGCCAAGGATACGATTGCCACGTTACATCAAATGGGCATTCGCACCGTGATGTTGACGGGCGACAAGAAAGAAAATGCCGAACGGGTTGGCAAAGAACTCGGCGTTGATGAAGTCAAAGCAGAGTTGCTCCCAAATCAAAAAGCCGACGCTTTGAAAACGTATTTAGGCAAAGACAAAGCCGTTGCTTATGTCGGGGATGGTATCAACGATGCCCCTTCCATCCGTATGGCCGATGTGGGCTATGCCATGGGCGGCGCTGGTTCCGATATGGCGATTGAAAACGCCGACGTCGTCATCATGCAAGACAATCTAACGAAAATCGTGACTTCATTAAAAATTGCAAAAGCTACGAAACATCGGGCCATCTTTGATGTCGTTGCGGCTTTAACCATCAAGCTCGCGATTGCTTTATGTGCCTTGTTCATCCCACAATTCCCATTACTTATCGCTGTCTTTGCCGACACCGGAACCACATTATTGATGGTGGCTGCCTCGGTGGCGTTACTCGGTAAGAAAATCCGCGAATAAACAAAAAAGACGCCGCTTGTGGAAAACGACGTCTTTTGTTTTTGTGCCTTTGTTTATGCTGCAGCGTGGATCACGAACGCAACAATCCAAAGAATGGCGGGAATGAATGAGAACACCGTGGAGATGATGCCAAGCACGAGCCCGGCAACGCCACAACCGTGGAAGTTCAGTTTCTTCGAAAGCGTGACACCGGCAAGTACGATGCCAGTAATGCCGAACACCAAGGCGACAATCGAGAGATAGCCGACTAAGATGTTAAAAGAAACACAAGATAAGATGATGGATAAAATACCAAGAACTAAAGATGCAATGCCCATTTTAGGACTCCTTTCTTAAATGTTGAACATTTTGTATTCGTAGGCGACGACTTCATAACGTTTGATGTCGGCTACTTTGAGGTTGGGGCGGATATTGACCGCTTCGTAAAGCGAATTGACGTTACGTTTCTCACCAGCCGATAAATTATCGGTGATGGAGCCGCTATAAATCGCGAAGGGTTCGTCGTGGTTGTCAAATAAGATGACATCCATGCACGTCCAGTTCGACGTGGCGCTTTGATATTGATTCGTCAACGTAAAGGAAACATCAAAGCCACTCGTGTACTGATGGTCTTTCAACGTTACGTCTGAGGTGGTAAATCTCTTTGCTTCCGATACCGCTCGTTGAATTCCCAACTTTTCTTTGATGGTATAGGTCTTGCTCATATCTAACTCTTGCAAGGAAGAGAGATAGAAATAACCAGTCTCACCAGGAAGAACCGTGGTCGGTGCATAGCTAAGCATCAAATCGTTCGAGAACATTTTTGTTCCCGAAGGATCCACGAGATTCGCATCACCAGAATCCAAGTACAAATCGGCAGTGCCGGTGTTTTTCACTTGAATCAAGACGTCCAAACATCGGGATTGACCGGAGGTGGAGCCTTCTTCTAGGAAATACTTTTTATCCACCACAGAATATTTGGCTTCCTTGGTGACGGTATTTCGCGAAGAAGAAGAACGGCTTGTCGTTTGGGGGAGGGATTCCTCGCTGACATCCGCATAGGATGCGAGTTTCCGTAACGTGCCACACGACGTTAACAAAGAAACGGAGAGGAGAGGAAGAAGTGTTTTGGCAAATTTCATCATGAACTCCTTTCTAGCCAGGACGTATGTCACTGACCTTGATTTGCCGGGATTCGGATTGAACTACAGTGGTGTTGGTCTTTGTCTACCTCCTTAGGAATGGTTTTCGCGCCGGAGAGTTTGTAAGAACGCTAACGAAAATGCTTCCGTATCTTCACGGGTTTCGTAGGAAAAGGAAGTGAGAACATCGAGGCAATGATGTAAGCGGTCCATGAAATTCGTGGTCGTATCGAGCGAAGTAGCAGGGGCATACATCTTCGAAAGCGTTTCCAGCAGGCAGATTTTCGCGATGATCTGCTTCCGCTCGCTTTCGAGTTTGGTGACTGCCGCTTGGAGGGCATCCTCAGGATGCGAGGAATCTAAGATCGCCTTCACTTCCAGCCGACTGTAACCGACGAAGGTTAGCACTTCGATTGCCGTCAGCTTGGCGATGGCGTCTTTGTCGTAGAACCAATACGCACCGCTCCCACGTTTTTCACTCGGATGCAAAAGCCCGATTTCGTCATAGCCATGCAGCGTGCTACGTGTGGTTCCACATAAAGTGCAGACTTCTCGCAAGCTGTAGGCCTTTTTGTCGTTCATGTTTTCTCCTTTGAGTAGACGATAAACCTGTCGCCAACGTGCAGGTCAATACCGAATCCATGAGAGGCGTTGTAAAAATTGCGAATTTTATCTTTTTCTTTACAATTGTGCGTGATGCACAAAAAAGTGATGCTATCTTGAAAGCGTCCTTGCGCGTGCGTATAATACTCGAGCATGCGCATTCAGACGCATGAGCGTGGTAGGGCCTCGTGACGAAGGTCCGAAAAGCCACTGCATAACGTCAATTAAGGAGGACATTATGGCAAAGAAAATCGTCAAAGTCCTGAAAATGGAACTCCCTGGCGGAGACGCCCATCCAGGACCGAAACTCGCTTCGGCGGGTGTTCAGATGGCCAAGTTCTGCACGGACTTCAACGCGAAGACGGCAGACCGTAAAGGAACGACAGTTCCAGTCATCATTACCGCTTACGAAGACAAATCCTACGACTTCGTCATCAAGACGACGCCGGTCAGCGACTTGCTTCTCAAAGCAGCAGGAATCAAGAAAGGTTCCGGTACCCCCAACAAATCGAAAGTGGGGCACATCTCCCAAGCTCAATTGGAAGAAATCGCAAACTACAAGATGCCGGACTTAAATGCGAACGACATCGAAGCAGCGAAGAAAATCGTGGCTGGCAGTGCTCGTCAAATGGGCATTACCGTCGATGCGAAGTAATCGTGGAGGAGATAGACCATGAAACAAGGGAAAAAATATATCGCCGCTGCGAAACTCGTGGACGCCAATAAGGAATACAGCGTTGCAGAAGCGGCTGCCTTACTCAAAAAGACCAACACTACGAAATTCGATTCCACCGTGGACATCAGCTTCCGTCTCAACGTCAATCCGACGTTAGCCGATCAATTGATCCGTGGCACGCTCGTTCTCCCACACGGGAACGGCAAAACCAAGAAGATTCTTGTCGTGACCAACAGCAAACAAGAAGAAGCGAAGGCCGCTGGTGCGGACTTCGTCGGTGGCAAAGAAATGTTGGAAAAGATCCAAACCGAAAACTGGTTCGGATTCGATGTTCTCATTGCGACACCCGAAATGATGGGTGAACTCGGAAAAATGGGCCGTGTCCTCGGTCCAAAAGGCCTCATGCCAAACCCACGCAATGGCACCGTTACCATGGACGTTGCGAAAGCCGTCAGCGAAATCAAACGCGGCAAAATCACTTACCGTGTTGACAAAGATGGCAACCTCAACATCTCTATCGCGCGTGTTTCCTTTAGTGAAGGAGATATCGCCGACAACATTCAAATGGTCTGTGACGCGATTGCAAAATCCCGTCCGTCGACCGTCAAAGGTACGTTTATCCAGACTTGCGTCGTGCACACCACGATGGGCCCGGGCATGAAACTCACCTTTGCTTCGCGGAACTAATCCGCCATCCCTATTCTAGGGTGAATCGCTTGTTATACCTAAGATAGCAACGGGCACATGCCTTAATCCATCACGTTGCTGAGGTTTCACAAATTCACAATTCTCACTAGTTATATCAAGCTTCACATAGTCGTCAAAGAAAGGAGGAACACAAGATGAACGAATCTGCACTTCAAGCGAAAAAAGCATCCGTGCAGGAAATCACCGAAGGCTTCAAGAATGCGAAAACCGTGGCCATTGTCTCTTATCAAGGCTTAACGGTTGCCGAAACGCAAGAACTTCGTCGCCAACTCCGCGAGAAAAACGCCAAGATGGGCGTGTACAAAAACACGTTAGTCCGCCGCGCTCTCAAAGATCAAGGCATTGAAGGCTTAGATGAAATCCTCGAAGGACCAAACGCCTTAGTCTTCTCGGAAGACGTCACCAGTGCGGCCAAGATTCTCTACAAGTTCTCCCGCTATCACGAACATCTCGTCTTACGCGGTGGTCTTGTCGAAGGTACCGTGGTCGATGCTGCTGGCTTAAAGACCGTTGCTAAACTTCCTACGAAGGAGCAATTGCTCTCTATGTTCTGCATGGTTCTCAACGAACCCGTCGCTGGCTTTGCCAGAGCCGTTAAGTCGATTGCTGAGAAAGCGGAAGCCTCCGCTCCCGCAGCCAACTAATTAGGAGGAAACCAAAATGGCTGAAAAGTTAACCAATGAACAAATCATTGACACCCTCAAACAAATGAGTGCTTTGGAACTCAAAGCTCTTGTTGATGATGTCTGCAAAGAATTCGGCGTGACCGCCGCTGCCCCGACGGCTGCTGCCGCCCCGGCGGAAGAAGAAGGACCGGCCAAGAAAGGCCCGACCGAAGTCACCTTATTCCTTAAGGGACTTGGCACCGCTGGCAAAGTCGCTGTCATCAAAGCCGTTCAAGCCATCACTGGCCTTGGCTTGATGGACGCGAAGAAACTTGTCGACTCCGCCCCTGTCGCCGTGAAAGAAAAGATCTCTCCCGTCGAAGCCGAAGCCTACAAGAAGACGCTCACCGATGCTGGCGCCGAAGCCGAAGTCAAATAATCTTCGACCAAATCTCGCTTTCTACCCTGCCCATAGACTACTCGTCGCCTGTGGGTAGGGTTTTGGCGCTTTTAAGGAGGAAGGAAAAATGCCCCAATACTTCGATAACGTAGAAGGTTTGGAACATCGGCAGATTCCCTTGGAGTTTGACCTCTCGGGGGAACATTACCACCTTGAAAGCGATAATGGGGTTTTCTCGAAACACGCGCTCGATTTTGGAACGCGATTGTTGCTTGAAACCCTGCTAGATCCCCCACAGGATCTAGGAACCAATCTCCTTGACCTTGGGTGTGGAGCAGGACCAATCGGACTAATCCTTGCTCACCTCGACCGGAAGTTGCATGTCACGTTATCTGACGTCAATGACCGCGCCCTCGCTTTGGTGCAAAAGAATGCCGCCACCTTAGGCGTCACCTCCCAAATCGAGATTGTCTCCAGCGACGTTTACCACAACCTAAACTCCACCTATGACGCGATTGTCTCTAACCCGCCGATTCGCGCGGGAAAACGGGTGACTTATCGAATCTATGATGAAGCCCCAGCTCACTTAAAGGAGAACGGAAGCCTCACGATTGTGATTCGAAAAGAACAAGGCGCCCCCTCGGTGTTGGCCCATTTAAAGACCATCTTCCCGAGCGTTGAGGTCTTGGCCCGTAAGAAAGGGTATTACGTCATTCAAGCAAAAAGAAAAGGAGCATTGCATGCCAACTGAAGAGAAATTCTTAACGGAAATCAAAGGCCCGAATGGGAAAAACTACCCCGTCATGGCAAATCACCGGGTCAACTTTGGAAAGATTTCCGGATCACTCGAGTTGCCTTATCTCGTCGCGGTTCAAACCAAATCGTTCAACTGGTTCGTGACGAAGGGCATTGATGAAGTATTCCGCGAGGTTTTCCCGATTCAAAATAACGCGAAAACCATCACGCTCGAATATGAAAGCTGCCATTTTGAAGATCCTGAGTACAAACCACTCGAGTGCAAAGAAGAAGATTTGACCTACAGCAGCAAATTAAAAGCAACCCTTTTGATTTGTAACGCAGAAACCGGCGAAAAGAAATCCGCCGAAGTTTATATGGGTGATGTTCCGATGATGACGGCCAGTGGCACGTTCATCATTAACGGAACCGAAAAAGTTGTCGTTTCTCAGATCATCCGTTCTGCGGGCGCTTATTATGAAAATATCAACGAAAAAGGCACGGGCTATCATGCGGAATTGATTCCGACCCGTGGCACGTGGATCGAATTTGAAAATTCGCTAAAAGGAATGGTCTATGTCGATATCGACCATTCGCAAAACGCCTCGCACAAAATGCCAGCGACCGTCTTATTCAAGGCGCTTGGCTTCTCAGAGAAAAACATTCTTGATTTGTTCGGGGATTCCGATGAAATCAAGAGCACGATTGCCAAGGACAAAGATTGCAAGACGTCCAATGATGCCTTGATTGAAATCTTCAAGAAATTAAAACCAGGCGAACCCGTGACCAAAGAAGGCACCATCACATTCTTGGTGCAACGCTTCTTTGATGAAAAACGTTATGACTTAGGACGGGCCGGTCGTTTTAAGATCAACCAAAAACTCGGCATTTACAACCGTTTGGTTGGCCGTATCTTAGCCGAACCATTAATCGATGCGAATGGCGAAATCGCCACGAACGAAAATGGCGAGCCATTCATGGAAGGATACACGTTAACGAAAGAAGACGTGGAACATCTCCGCGACATTGAATTCTTTGAAAATGGCGCCATGGAACAAGACCTGGGGAATTATATTAACCCAGCCTTTGCCATTGGCTCGACCAAAGTGAATGTCGTGAAAGTCCACGCGTTCGACAAAAAGAGCGAACCGATTGTGAAAATCGTTGGCACCGACTTGAATTTGGCGGGTGTCAAAGAAGGTTCGCATACTTTGCTTTGCTTAGCCGTACCGGATATCGTGGCTTGCTATTCCTACTTCGAAAATGTGCAAGTGGGCATCGGAAGTTTAGACGATATCGATAACTTAGGGAACCGCCGTGTGCGTTGCGTTGGCGAATTGCTCCAGAACCAATTCCGGATTGGTTTGACGAAGATGAGCAAGAACATCGTGCAACGGATGAACACCACGATTGACTTCTCGGAAGTGAAGCCCCAATCGCTCGTTTCGACGCACCCCTTAGTGACCAGCATCCACGAGTTCTTCAACACGTCGCAATTGTCGCAGTTAATGGACCAAGTGAACCCACTTTCCGAACTTGCCAATAAACGTCGTCTTTCTGCGTTAGGCCCTGGCGGTCTTTCGAGAGAAAGGACCACGATGGCCGTTCGTGACGTTCACTACACGCACTATGGCCGTATCTGCCCGATTGAAACACCGGAAGGCCAGAACGTCGGCTTAATCAACAACCTTTCGTCTTATGCTCGCATCAACAAACTCGGCTTCATTGAAACCCCGTATCGTCGCGTCTATAAGACAACTGATCCCGATGGCACCGTCCACGTCTATATCTCGGACGAAGCTGATTATTTAAGCGCTGATGATGAACGTGGCCTTTATATCGCCGAAGCGAATATCCGCGTCTCGGACGTGCAAAACATCACGATTGATGGCGAAGTAAAGCCACTCAAAGAGATTTTGGATAAAGAAGTCGTCACCCGTCACGATGATGACAACATCATGGTCCCGAAAGAGCTCGTCTCTTATGTGGACGTCTCGCCGAAACAAATCGTCTCCGTCGCTGCCGCTTGTATTCCTTTCTTGGAACACGATGACTCCACCCGTGCTTTGATGGGTGCGAACATGCAACGTCAGGCGCTTCCTTTGCTACAACCAGAACTTCCTTATGTCGCGACTGGCATGGAAGGGGCGGTTGCCAAAGACAGCGGTTTAGCCGTTGTCGCTCGGAAAGACGGTGTCGTCACTGAATGCGATTCGCGTGAAATCACCGTCCACGAAGACGAAGGCGATCATACCTATTACTTACAAAAATTCGAACGTTCGAACCAAGGCACTTGCATTAACCAGACCCCGATCGTCCACGAAGGCGATCACATTAAAGCGGGTCAGGTCATTGCCGATGGTCCGTCCATGAAGAATGGCGAACTCGCGCTCGGCCATAACCTCTTAATCGCGTACATGACCTGGAACGGCTACAACTACGAAGACGCCGTCATCATGTCCGAACGGATGGTGAAAGATGACACCTACACCTCGATTCACATCGAAGTCTATGATGTCGAATGCCGTGAAATCAAAGGTGGCGACCGCGAAGAAATCACCCGCGATATTCCAAACGTTGGCGAAGAAGCGAAGAAGTATCTCGATGACGATGGCATCATTATTCCGGGTGCCGAAGTCAGAGAAGGTGATATTTTGGTGGGTAAGACCACACCGAAAGGCCGGGTCGATCCAACGCCAGAAGAAAAGCTTTTAATGGCCATCTTTGCTGAAAAAGCCAATGAAGCCAAAGACACCTCGCTCCGTGTTCCACATGGTGGCCAAGGCATTGTCTTGAAAGTCAAACGCTTCAGCCGTCGGAACAAAGATCCGCTCGCGCCAGGCGTCTTAGAAAAGATTCGTGTCTATATCATTCAAAAACGGAAGATCTCCGAAGGCGATAAGATGTCGGGCCGTCACGGTAACAAAGGCGTCATCTCCAAGATCTTACCAGTAGAAGATATGCCATTCTTACCCGATGGCACCCCAGTCGATATGCTTTTATCCCCAATGGGTGTTCCTTCGCGTATGAATATCGGTCAGGTCTTCGAAGTGCAACTCGGCTTAGCGTGCCGCAAACTCAATTTGCGTGTCGCAACCCCGGTCTTCGATGGTTTGACGAACGATGAAATCGTTGCCTTAATGAAGAAGGCTGGTCTCTCCGATGATGGCAAGACCGTCCTTTATGATGGACAAACGGGCGAACGTTATCCAGAACGTATCGCGGTTGGTGTCCAGTACATGATCAAGTTGAACCACATGGTCGACGATAAGTTACATGCGCGTTCGGTTGGTCCGTATAGCTTAATTACGTTACAACCGCTCGGCGGCAAAGCCCAGAACGGTGGTCAGCGTTTCGGCGAAATGGAAGTCTGGGCTCTCGAAGCCTATGGCGCCGCCCATACGCTCCAAGAAATGATGACCATCAAATCCGATGACCGCGTTGGTCGTCGTAAAGTTTACGAAGCCATCATCAAAGGAACACCGTTCCCGAAAGCCGGCATGCCCGAAGCCTTCAAAGTCTTCACGAAAGAACTCAAAGGCCTTTGCATGGATGTGCATCTCTTCGATCACGACAACAACGAAATCAACATGGACAACCTTGCCAAGGAAGCGCTCATTGATGAACGGAAAGCGAACTCCGCCATCCGGAACATCTCGAGCAACAATGGCAATGTCGATGAAGATGAAGTGCCAGAAGAAGAGCAAGAACGCAGTGTTCAAGAATTGCAAGAAGCCGCTGCCGAAGAGGGTCTTACCACAGATGCCTCATTGGACGACAGAGACTGATTAAGGAGGAGAATGTACCATGTTTGATGTCAATAAACTGGCCGCGGTCCAAGTCGGCCTCGCCTCCCCAGATACGATTCGGAGCTGGTCTCACGGCGAAGTCGTGAACTCCGAAACCATCAACTATCGTTCGCATAAGCCGGAATTCGGCGGTTTGTTCTGTGAACAAATCTTCGGCCCGGTCAAAGACTACGAATGCTCTTGCGGCAAATACAAGAAGATGCGCTATCAAGGCATCACTTGCGAGAAGTGCCACGTTCAAGTCATTTCGAAAGAATGGCGTCGGGAACGGTTCGGTCACATCGAACTCGTTTCGCCTTGCACGCACATCTGGTATTTGAAAGGCATTCCTTCGAGAATGGGCCTCATCTTAGCGATGTCACCAAAAGAACTCGAAGAAATCGTCTACTTTGCCGCGCACGTTTGCTTGAATCCTGGCAGTTCCACCGTCTTGCATTACAAGCAATATCTCAATGACCGTATCGACTATGATCCAGCGGGCAATCCAATCGTCAAAGGCGGTCATGGTGGCCGTAGTGTCTTCTATGAAGCCATCGAAGAATTCAAAGGCACGTTGAATGAAGGCTCTGCCGACTACAACAAAGCCCTTGAGTTACAAGCCCGTTTGTTGAACCAAGCCGAAACGTTTGACTTCATTTCGACGAGCGCCTTCATCACGAAACACACCGGTGCCGAATTCGGCGAAGGTGCTGCCGCAATCAAACGCTTGCTCCACGAAGTGGACCTCGATGCTGAATTCAACGATTTAACGCAAAAGATCGTTTCGGAAACTGGCCAAGCCCGGATCAAAGACGCCAAACGTCTCGAAGCCGTCTCGGCCTTCCGTGATTCGCACCAAAAACCCGAATGGATGGTCCTCGATGTCATCCCCGTCATTCCGCCGGAACTCCGCCCGATGTTACAACTCGATGGTGGACGTTTCACTGACTCTGATATCAACGACCTCTATCGTCGTGTCATCATCCGTAACAACCGTTTAAAGAAATTGATTGAAAACAACTCTCCTCGCGTCATCTTAATGAACGAGAAGCGTATGTTACAAGAAGCGGTCGATGCCTTAATCGACAACGGCCGTCGTGGCAAACCAGTCTTAGGCAAGAATGGCCGCCCGTTGAAGTCGCTTTCGAGCGAACTCAAAGGCAAGCAAGGCCGTTTCCGGCAGAACTTGCTCGGCAAACGTGTCGACTACTCGGGCCGTTCCGTCATTGCCGTTGGTCCAGCCTTAAAGATGTACCAATGCGGGTTACCACGCGAAATGGCAGTCCAATTGCTCCGTCCGTTCATTGCCGCTATCTTATTAAAACGCGGCATCTGCACGGCGCATAAGCAAGCCGATAAGTTAATCGATGCTTATGATCCAAAAGTCTATGACATCGTGGAAGAGATCATCTCGCAACACCCGGTTCTCTTAAACCGTGCGCCGACGTTGCACCGTCTCTCCATCCAAGCATTCCAACCGATCTTGGTCGATGGCCACGCCATCCGTCTCCATCCGCTTGTGTGCCCTGGCTTCAACGCTGACTTCGACGGCGACCAGATGGCCGTTCACGTGCCACTTGGCAAAGCCGCGCAAGAAGAAGCGCTCGACCTCATGCTTGCGTCGAATAACATCTTGGGCCCGAAAGACGGGAAAGCCATCGTTATTCCTTCGCAGGATATGGTCCTCGGAAACTACTACCTCACCGTCGAAGAATCGCGCATTGACATGATAAATCGTGCCGAAGCCTTGAAGAAGATCGCCATTTACGATCCCGCTGAAAAAGCCGCGAACGAAAAGGCAATTGAACAAGACTTGCACTTCGCGACGTTAGAAGGCTCGATCTTTGGCTCTGTGCAAGAAGTCATGGAAGCTTATGAATCGGATAACATCCAAATTCATACGCGTATCGTCATTCCAGCCAAGGCTTTGCATAAGACATTCGGTGACGATTTGACCCAAGCGGCCTTACCATCCGATGTGGAAAACAAGTACCTCATCACGACCGTTGGTAAGATCATCTTCAACGAAATCTTCCCAGACGACTTCGTCTACATCAATACGTCCAAACCGGCGAAAATCGATCGCGCTGCGATTGAATCGTGGTTCGTCTCCCCGAAAGAACTGCAAGAAAAGCACGATGCTTTAGAAGCAGCCATCCAAGGCATGGATGAAAAAGCCGCGATCACCTATTTGGAGAACACGTATTTCAAAGCGCCGAAGAAAGTCAAAGAGAAGAACAAAGAAGTCACGGTCGTTGACTGGATTGATGAACATTATCAAAAAGCCGACTTCGATGCGTTAGCAAAGAAGGCGCTTGAACTTCACCAAGATGGCGACAACCTCGGCGAATACATCTGCTTGACAAATCTCCGTGGCGCTATCGCGAAGAAAGATATCGGTGCCATCATCGATATGGTCTTCCATAAGTACGATATGAAAGACATCACTTCGCCCGATGTGAAGCCTTCGAAGACCTCAGCCATCCTCGATAAGATCAAGGACCAAGGCTTCAAGTACTCCATGATTTCCTCGGTTACCGTTGCTTTAAGCGACATCAAGGATATCAAGAACAAACAGAAGTTCGTTGACGAAGGTCAAGCCCGTGTCGACAAGATCAACGAAGCTTGCGACGAAGGCTACATCACCAACGAAGAACGTTATAAGCAAGTCATCAATATTTGGACTGGCGTCACGAACACCGTTGCTGGCGAAGTCGCTGCCTACATGAAGAAGGACAACCGTAATCCTTTGATCATTATGGCCGACTCTGGCGCTCGTGGCTCTATCGATAACTTCAAACAGTTAATCGGTATGAAAGGCTTGGTCTCCAACCCGAAGAACGAAGCCATCGAATTACCGATCATCTCCTCCTACCGTACTGGCGTTAAGGTGAACGAATTCTTCATCAACACGCACGGTGCTCGTAAAGGCGGCGCCGATACGGCGTTAAAGACCGCTGACTCTGGTTACCTTACCCGTCGTTTGGTCGATGTCTCGCAAGGCGTTGTCGTCCGTGAGGAAGATTGCCATTGTGACCACGGCTATAAAGTCCGGAAGATTGTCAAAATCAATAGCACCGGCAACACCGAAGTCATCTCCTCGCTTGCCGACCGTATCATCGGCCGTTATGCGATGCATGATGTCGTCGATCCAAAGACTGGCGAAGTCTTGGTGCCAGGCAATACGTTAATCTCCGAAGAACAAGCGCACGCCATTGAAAAAGCAGGCATTGAAGAAGTGGAAATTCGTTCCATCTTCACGTGCCAAACCAAAGATGGTGTTTGCCAACACTGCTATGGTCTTAACATGGCCACTGGCCACCTCGTCCAAGTGGGCGAAGCGGTTGGTATCATGGCAGCGCAATCCATCGGCGAGCCAGGCACGCAGTTAACGATGCGGGTCTTCCACACGGGTGGTATGGCTGGCGAAGATATCACTTCCGGTCTTCCTCGTGTCCAAGAGCTGGTTGAAGCGCGTAACCCGAAAGGCCAAGCGATCATCGCTCAATTCTCTGGCAAAGTGGCCGCGATTACGCGGAGTGAAGATGGTTCGTTACGCGTGACCATCCAATCGACGCAAGATCATACGGCCGAAGACGACAAGCCCGAAACGATGGATTACATCGTTCCGAAGAACGCCAAATTGGCGGACGGCATCCAAAAAGGTGCATTCGTCGAAGCAGGCGGTCTCATCACGAAAGGCTCGAAACGTCTTCAAGACTTACTCGACTATACCGATGTTCCAACCGTAGAATCCTACCTCTTAAAAGAGATCAAACAGGTTTATGCGGCCCAGGGTATCGGCTTAAGCGATAAACACCTTGAAATCATCATCCGTCAGATGCTTCGTAAGATCTATATCACCGATTCTGGCGATACCGCTCTCTTACCGGGCACGCGTGTTGACGTCGACCGCTTCACGCTCTCGAACCAAGAAGCCTTGGTCCAAGGCAAACGTCCTGCGATTGGCCGTCCATTAATCCTTGGCATCACCAAGGCGGCCTTAGAAACCGAATCGTTCCTCTCGGCGGCTTCGTTCCAAGAAACGACCCGTGTCTTGACCGATGCGGCGATTAAGGCAAAACGCGATGACCTCAAAGGCTTAAAGGAAAATGTCATTACGGGCAAACTCATCCCCGCTGGCACTGGCCTTTATACCGAAGAAGAGGAACAACAACGTCTTGCGAACTTCGACGTCTTGAATAAGATGCGCGAAGTCAAAGCGCAGTACATCGAAGCCCACGACCGTAAGGACATCGTGGAATAAGCTTCCTTCTTCCATCCCAAACCCTTGGGCGATGAACCCAAGGGTTTTTC
The DNA here is from genome assembly GCA_902791935.1 of uncultured Erysipelotrichaceae bacterium. Lineage (GTDB taxonomy): Bacteria > Bacillota_I > Bacilli_A > RFN20 > CAG-826 > UBA4951. Next base: position 16,877 of record CADAXQ010000034.1, read on the forward strand.
TTGACTTGACTCTGTAACTTTTAATGGGGGATGAATGAGGATAGGTCCAAATCGATCTACCAAAGCTGTAACTTCGATGGGGATGAGCCCCGGGTCGTCGGGCACGGGCTTCCGCTGTGCAAACTCTCCTCTCTCTTGACAAACCGGCAAAAAGCGATAACAAACAAGGCGATTAAAGAAAAAGCCAACCACCTTAGAGATGAGAGTATAGATGTCCAAAACGTAACAGCAGAGGCCATGTTTTTTAGATTTTTTAATTTTTTATATGAAATTGCAGTAGTCAACGTTTTGTAGACACTTTTGGTTAATTTGCTTCTTCATCCGTCTTTGATTCTTCAATCTTGGCTTGCTTCTTCTCGTACCTGATTCTGCTGGGCTTTTTGGGAACTTCCTTGCCAGCTTCGTGCAGTTCCCTGTACGCCTTGGGCGTTAGGTAGCCGAGCGCCCCCGAGGGCCGGCCCTCGTTGAAGAATTCGATGTAGGATTCCACGAACGGAGGCACGTCTTCGCAATGCGACAGGTCGAAGTCTACGAACATCTCTACCTTGGACCATCCGTTGATGGCCTCCATTGCACCGTTGTCCGTCGGAGTGCCTGCACGGGACATAGAGTGCGTGATACGATATTGTGGAAGAAGCTCGTTGAAGCTCTTCGAGGAATAGACGGATCCTTGGTCGCGTGTATCATTTTCCTATGAATTGAAGGTTGATTGTAAACTATATGTGGTTTTAGAAATTTTTGATGGTCCGCATCCAGCCAAATCTAATAAGACTTTGATCTTGCATTTAGTCTAAAACCCAATTAATTCTTTGATTCTAGTTCAAGACGTCCCTGGTCGTGAGTTAAGAACTCGTCACACAGAATGTCTAGACGAATTTAATGGTTAGAAGAATCTGCTTTAATCCAATTGAGTAAGAACTCGTACAA
>CADAXQ010000035.1 GCA_902791935.1 uncultured Erysipelotrichaceae bacterium
TAACAATAGACCTAGGAAATGTAACAACTGGATATCTCCATCAAAATTGATGTCTGAAGCTATCTCTGAGTGTTGCACTTAAGATTACAATTTACCATTACCAATTAAAGTAGAAGTTGCCTTAAGCAATTCTATGAAATATGCTTTTTATAGCATAAAACGGAATTGACTATGAGGAAAAGATATGAGTGATTTAAAAGAATTAACCGATAAGTTCTTAAAAGACCCAGAGTTTAAAAAAGAATATGGGGCGCTTGAACCAGAGCGGGATATTACCCATGAATTAATCCGCGTTCGGAAAGAAGTAGGTCTGACGCAAGTGGAACTCTCAAAGAAAACGGGGATCAGTCAAGCTGACATCAGCAGATTAGAGAACGGAACCCGTAACCCCAGCGTTGCGCTATTAGAACGCATCGCAAGAGCGCTTAATATGGCATTAAAAATCGAATTTGTGCCGATTCAAAAGACAAGTAATCAATAACAAATCTTCATGTCGAATTTCGACGTTATTAATTTTTTGTATAAAAACATTATCCCGCATTCAAAATTTGTGATAAGGTGTTACACGTACGAGAGGAGAAAGAAGAATGAAAGAGTTCTGCAATTGGTTGGATTCCCAATCCCGTCTGGTCAAGATCTTATTCTGCTTACCAGTCATCGACGTTGTTTGGGCAATCTACCGTATTGGTGGAGCCATCGCGAACAAGAACTGGTTGCACTTGGTGTTGGCCATTCTCTGGGTTGTGGTTGGTCCGACTTTTGGCTGGATTTTAGATTTGGTCTGCAGCATCGTATTCAACCACATTTTCTGGTTCAAAGAATAACCACCAAAATCCCTTTCTCCGTTTCGTGAGGGACAATAACAGAAACGAAATCCAACCGCGAGGTTGGATTTTTTCTCTCTTGAAACATATAGTTATGGGGGTAATTCTAACAATTTTTTCGTTTTTTACCCCCATAACTTGAATTTTTAATGGTTTTTCTTAAAATTAAAGCATGAGAATCTATCCTCGAGAAACTTATCTAAAACGCATTCGCGGATTCTACCATGATGCAGGGCTAATTAAAGTCCTGACTGGTGTTAGAAGATGTGGCAAGTCTTGCTTGATTCTCTCTATTCAAGAAGAACTGATCAAACAAGGAATTTCACCCGCCCAGATCATTACGTTAAATCTCGATAGCAAAGAATATCAAAAGGTTACGGATCCCGATACCTTAGAGAAGACGCTTGATGCTTTAATTGCTGAAGCAAAACAAAAAGAAAATCATGATTTCTTCTATCTTTTCATCGACGAAATCCAAAATGTACCAGGATATGAAAAACTCATTAACGCCTATCGTGAAGAAGGGTGCTATTCCATTTTTGTCACGGGATCAAATTCTTATTTGTTAAGTGGCGAGTTAATGACAAAACTAACGGGGAGATACATTGATTTTGATGTTTACCCGTTAACGTTCGATGAATACCTCGGGATGAAGAAATCCTTAGGGAAACCGGTTTCCGGCGATCTGACTTTAGAATTCGATCATTATCTTCGAGAAGGCGGCTTCCCTAAGATGCTAGAATACGACAACGACGTAGATAAGCGTTCCTATATGGAAAGCATCGTTTCAGAGATTCTTGAAAAAGATATTAAAAGTCGTGTCAAAATCAAGAATCAATCGGTGTTCCGCTCCGTGATGCGTTACTTATTCAATAACTTTGGCGCCACCACGAATCTTACCCATATCCTTTCGGATTTACATCGGGAAGGAATGGACATTAAACGCGAGACCTTAAATCGATATATCCAGATTTTATTGGACGCGAAAGTGTTACATCGTTGTGAACGATTTGACATGAAATCTCGTCGGCCGTTACGCGGAGAAGAAAAATATTATCTAAGCGACTTAAGCTTCTTTTATGTCGGCAATACGGATAATCGAATCCAATATGGCCCCGTATTAGAGAATGTCGTTTATCTTTATAGCAAAGCGAAAGGCTACCAAATCAGCGTGGGGAAGTGGGGATCTTTTGAATGTGACTTCATCGTGCGGAAGGGCAATTTCTCCTATGCCTACCTACAAGTCGCGCTTACGATTGCTGATCGTGATACGGAAGAAAGAGAATATCGACCCCTTGAAAAACTTCATGATGGTTATCCGAAATATGTGTTGACGAGAAGCGACCTCATTCAGGAACGGAATGGAATCCATCACGTGAATCTTCCCTACTTCATGGGCGAAGGAAAAGAATTCGTATAAAGCAAAACGTTATGGGGCAATTTTTAAGTTTTTTTGAGTTTTTACCCCAATAACTAATTATTTTTGACTGAAATCAAATTTATTTATTATTCCGTTTTATCAAAATCAACATGACTTTTTGCAAATTTGCAATTTTTCATGTTGATTACAAGAGAACGATATCTTGCTTACCCGTAAGGAAATCAAACGCGTTTAAATGCGCTATGCCGTTTTCTGACCAATCGAATTCGTCCATGCTGAGAACATAAGAGGGAGAACGGCTTTGTATTTTTTCTAACGCTTGATATTCGCGGGCCTTGATTTCGTCAGAACTTAAGAGGTAACAGACTTGGATAAAACAATGCCGGCGATTTTTTGAAACCACAAAATCTACTTCCCCATTCCTGAGTTTTCCATAAGAGACTTCATATCCGCGGGAACGTAATTCATTGAACACGGCATTTTCTAAGGAGAATCCAATGTCATAGCTTCGTTGATCGGCGGATAATGCATTTCGTAAGCCGGTATCTATCGCATAGTATTTTTTTAAGCCAGGCAACGCGGCTTTTCCTTGCAAGTAATAAGGGGTGCATCCTTCAATGAAATAGGCTTCGGAACAATAATTCGCATAGTTCGTTAACACGTTCGCATGACTTTTTGCCTTCTCTATCGACGCGGATGGATCCATGGCCTTCGCTAATGGCAAAGCGGAAAAAACACGTCCTGTCGTGGAGATGAGATAACGAGAAAAGCGTTCAAAAGCGTTCCGATTTATGCCTTTGTGGTTGGCGTAAATATCCTTCTCGACGATGGATTCATAGATGCCTTTCAAATAAGGATAGATATCTTCTTCGGCACCATCATAACGTTGTGGCATTCCTCCATAAGCAAGATAGTTCAGCAAATCTTGGTTGGGACTCTCCGCGATGGGCAAATGATTTAACAAACGGAACGCACGGGATTCTTGATAGGAAAAAGGACGAATCACGAATTCTTTGGCGCGCCCCGTTAAACGGTCTTGTAGTTTTCCATGTAGCAACTTGGAATTGCTCCCTGTGACAAATAACGAAACGTTATAGGAATCGCGGATATAAGCAAGAACTGTCTCAAAGTCTTTGAGGTGTTGCACCTCATCAAAGAAGACATAATAACGATTCTGATCTTGAATCAAGTGGTCTAGTTTTTGTTCCACGCTATCAAGGTCTTTTAACCCTTTCCCGCTTTTTCCTTCTAAGTCGAAAGAAAGGATGTGGTCCGTAGGAACTCCTGAGGCGACAATTTCTTGTTGAATTTGCTTCAGCAATTCCGATTTGCCGCAACGACGGATACCCGTCAACGCAAGAATATAGTTCTTCTCGTACCAAGGGCGGATCTTAGAAAGATAAGTCTCACGTTTTAGCAGATTCATAACCGGTTTCTCTTTGGCTTATTATATCAAAATCAACATGACTTTTTGCAAATTTGCAATTTTTCATGTTGATAAATGCGATTTTGCTTAAAAAATGGCTATTATGTTTTGCTTATAAATGGTCTTCGTTAATTTTCTTGATTCAATATAGAAGGATAAGAAAAAACGGCCAGGTGACAAAAAAGTTCATTACTTAACTTTTTTGTCACTAGCGAAATCAAAAAGAGAAATTACTGTCTTTTTTGGAAGAAGCAAAAGAGGAGATAGAAAGGGATATAAATGCGTCCGTTGTTCTTTTGATAAGGCTTATTCGTAACTACAATCCCTGGTCTAGAAACGGCAGCGTATTTTGTTTCGAACGCGGACAAAGAAGGCGTTTTTCCGATTGCCCACGCCTTGCATTCTAATGGTTGAACTTTTCCATAGCGAGAGAATAGGAAATCAATCTCGTAGCGTTTTTCTTTGCCATCCGCCGCTTTTTTGGTGAACGTTGTATAAAATGGCTCAAACGAGGAAGCCACGAGCATTTGCTCGCAAAGGGATTCAAACAAATAACCGAAGTTGCTTCTTAACTCCCCTTGGATCAGTTTTTGGTAATGGGCATAGATTTCATCGTCGGAAGGATGATAACAAAGGCTTTGGGCAAGTCCGATATCGGAGGGATAGATTTTGAAGTGAGAGTGGCTTTCTCCAGCAGCCAACGATAAATCGATGGTTTTCGTGTCGTAAACTACATTGACCATCTTGGACTGTTCTAGCTTTTCTAAGGTGTTCACCAATCGTTTTGTCTGCCTCTTTAGCCCAATGCGGCTGAGTGGCACTCGGAACGATTCTTGATGCACGATTTCGGGAAGATAACGATAGACCGAAGAACAACCAGTATTGTATTTTTTGTCAATCTTCCCTAAGTTTTCGCTGTATAGAGATAGAATGTTTCGCTTTTCTTTTTCAGCGGCGACAAAAACCCCGTTGTTTACGAGATATTCGCTGATGACGGAGGGCATGCCACCTAAGGCAAAGTAAAGACGCAGTGATTCTTCAGCAATGGGGTGAATCCGTTGCAAAGAAACTTCATCGTTGTCTTTTAAGAATTGCTGTAATAAATCCGCTAAATCCTTCTTGCCAATCGCCCACAAAAATTCTTCGAAATCCATGGGGTGCATTTCTAAGCGGCTTTCTTCGGACGGGATGAGGATGTCTTTTACGTTCTCGCGAATGGAAATCAAAGAACCGGTTTCGATGTAGTCGTAACGGCCGTCCGCGACCAACGCTTTAATAGCTTGCCTGGCTTTTGGACAAAATTGGATTTCATCAAAGATAATGAGAGATCCTGGCTTTGGCGCGTTTCGCCCTAAAGCAAGGAATAGCAAAGAGAAGAAGCGGTCCAATGGATAAAGTGAATTAAAAAGGGAAAGAACGTAGTCCGACTGGTAAGTAAAATCAATCAAGACGTAATCGGAATAATATTGTTTTGCAAATTCTACCGCGAGCGTGGATTTCCCTACGCGGCGCGCGCCTTCTAATAACACGGCATTCTTTTTTCCTTTTCCGTTCTTCCAATCGACGAGTTGTTTCATCAATTTTCGTTGAAATACAATTGGTTCGCTCATATCGGCATTATTTTAAATCATCTTTCGGTTTTTCGGAAGTTAAAACACCAAAATCTTTCGGTTTTAAGAAAGTTGAAACATTAAAATCTTTCGGTTTTCACGATTCAAAATATCAAAATCTTTCGGTTTTCAGGAAGTTGAAGTGCCAAAATCTTTCGGCTTTTAGGAATTCGAGAGTGTTAAGAGATCAAAAACGATGGTTCATAGCCCATTGCCATATATCGGTATTTTTCAACAAAATCCTAGATTCGTGATGAAGAAAAGTTTATCTTATTGATTGTCTTAAAGGAGTGATTCATATGAAAACTGCATCGCGTATTCTCTACATCATTGCGATTATCGTCGGCGTGATTGATTTTGTAAGTCTTTTGACCACCGGTATCTTAGCCTTAGTCAATCCAGAAATGTTGACAGAAGCGGGTCTCTCTGCTGGCATGGGATATGCCATTGCTTACTTCATCGTTGCCTTCTTTGCGTTATTAGGCGTCATCAACTGCCGTAACGCCATGCGGAAACACAATATCTTCAACAATGTTCTTTCCATTGTCTTCGGCGTTCTTGGCGGAAACCTCTTGTTGGTCCTTGCGGGCATCTTTGGCTGCATTGGCTGCCATCGTTAAGCTGTTCCTTTATTAATAGCCAATAAAAATATGCGTTGTGGTTATGATAAACGTAACGACAACGCATTTTTCCATGGCGACGAGAAAGAATAAAACCATTAAAAAATCACGATGATATCTTAATATTTTACCTTTCATCATAGTGATTGCTTTTTCTTTCTTTCTCGATTAAAATAGTGACGAGAAAGAAGGAAAGAATGATGGTGAAACGCTTTGAAAATCAAGATATTGAGTTTAAGCAAGAATATGTTCCAGACGTCCGAAAAGACATTCTTGCTTTTGTAAACGCTTCTGGTGGAACCGTTTTGATCGGTGTCCGCAAAGATGGAGAAATTCTTGGTGTCGAGAATCCTGATGAAGTCATGCTACAAGTCGCCGGCTCTTTGAAAGACTCTTTAGCGCCTGACGTGATGCCATTTGTCTCTATTCATACGGAAGTGATGGAAGGAAAGAACGTCGTTGTTGTCGACGTCTCGCCGGGAACGAATCGTCCTTATTATTTAAGAGATAAAGGGCTACGGCCTAGTGGAGTATATATTCGAAAAGGAAGTTCTTCCCAACCCATGACGGATGAGGGCATTCGGGAAATGATCCGTGCTACATCAGGCGTTTCTTTTGAAACGGCAAGAAGCATAAACCAATCGTTAACTTTCGATGTCTTTGCTTCGGAGCTAAAGAAAAAGAACCTGGAATTCGGGACTGCCCAAATGCGGACCTTGAAGATGATCGGCGAGGATGGACTTTATAACAATCTGGCTTTGCTTTTGTCGGATGAGTGCCCAACAACCATTAAAATCGCCTTATTTCAAGGCACAGATAAGGCTGTGTTCCGCGACCGGAAAGAATTCGGCGGTTCCGTCCTAAAACAACTAGATAACGCCTATGAATTTATCGATTTGAATAATAAGACACGAGCCACCTTTTCGGGATTAGAACGGACGGATATCCGTGATTACCCGGAAGATGCCGTTCGAGAAGCGTTATTGAACTGCATTGTTCATCGCGACTATTCCTATCGTGGAAGCACCTTGATCCATATCTATGATGACCGCATTGAGTTTATCTCGTTGGGTGGTCTTGTTCATGGTTTAACCTTGTCTTCTATCTTTCTAGGCGCCTCTGTATCGAGAAATCCGAACTTAGCCGCGGTGTTCTATCGGTTGCACTTAATTGAAAGTTATGGCACGGGCATCAGCAAAATCCAACGTGCCTATGCTTCCTATCCTGTAAAACCAGTATTCGAAACGGCAGAAGGGGTATTCCGTGTTACCCTTCCGAATCGTAACTTTGTTTCGAAGGCATCGCCTTCTTCGGAAGGAGAAGAAACGAATCGCACCCATCTGAACCGTGGGCAAGAGCTAGCGGGCAAAGAAAAAGAAGCAATCTTACAAACCGCCGCCCTGCATGGGCAAATCTCAAGAAAAGAAGTGGAGGAGCTGCTTTCGATCGGCTCTACTAAGGCCTATCGTCTTCTAAGTTCCCTTTGTGAGGAAAAGAAGCTAAAACCTTCTAAGAATGGGCGGGATAGGGTATATCTTGCTCGGTAATAACGAGACAAGCCTTCTTCCATTAGAGGGAGGCTTTTTCATTGTGATTTGTGTAGTTTTGGTAATCATTGGTAATCGTTGGTAATCATTGGTAATCGTTGGTAATGTTTGGTAAAATGATAGCAGTCAGGAGGTGTTACGATGAAAAAGCTACCGATTGGAATCGAGAACTTCCGTTTGGTAAGAACGGAATGTTATTACATTGATAAGACATTATTGATTAACGATATTCTTTCTCGACCACAAGGCACCGCCTTTTTATATACGCGTCCCCGTCGTTTTGGAAAATCCCTTGCTTTATCGATGGTAAAGGAGTTCTTCGACGAGAAAGTCGACAGCGCTCCTTTGTTCGAAGACACGAAACTTTTTCTAGAACATCCCGAAACGCGAAAAGAACTGAATTCCTCTCCCGTCATTCGCTTAAATCTTGCTTCTGTCGATGGGGCAAGCTATGACGAAATGATTGTGCATCTCAAAGAACAGATGAGCATCCTTTATCAAAGCTTTGCTGAACTAGATGGTCCCACATTAAATGAACACGAACGGCAATCATATCGTCAAGTTGTAGAAAAAACCGAAGATATCCCTGCTTTGTGTTCTTCGTTATTCTTGCTTTCATCCTATGTTTCGAAGACAAGAAGCCAAAAGCCCGTCGTCTTGCTGGTCGATGAATATGACGCCCCTTTAAATCGCGCTTATGCGAAAGGCTACTATGAAGAAGCGGTCCCGTTCTTCCACTCATTCTTCTCTCAAGCGTTCAAAGGCAATGACAATCTTCGTTATGGCATCTTAACGGGCGTGTTACAAATCGCGAAAGAATCGCTTTTCTCTGGGCTAAACAATCTCGTGGTGGATAACCCGCTTCGCTCCGTGAATAACCGTTTTGGTTTTACGGAAGAAGAAACAAAACAACTACTCACAGATTACCAGCTTTCTGATCGTTATGATATTTTGAAAACCTATTATGACGGATATTACTTCGGCGGCGAGGCTGTGTTTAACCCCTGGTCCGTATTGAACTACATCCAGCAACGGGACTTATATCCTTATTGGGTGGATACTGGCGAAAATCCTTTGCTTCGTAACTTCCCTGAAACGGAAGTAACCCCGTTATTAGGGCGGCTATTCCTTGGAGAAGAAGTGGTCGTCCCGCTTTCTTCGGGAGTTCGTTACCCCGATTTGGCCAAAGATCCTTCTACGTTCTTATCCTTGCTTTATTTTTCAGGATACCTGACGGCAAAACACGAAGCATCCCCAGGAAAATACGCGTTACAGATTCCAAATGAAGAAGTGCGGCAAGCCTTACGCAACGATATTGAAGCCAAATACATCTCTTCTCAAAGTGCGTCAGACTTCTATGCGTTACGGAAATGCTTCTTGCAAGGAGAAGAAGGAGAACTTGAACGCGCCTTAACGCGTCTTCTCTCTTCTCTTTCTTATTATGACTTCTCCGATGAGAAGAACTACCAAATCTTATTGCTTACGTTCGTGTCTCTCTTATTCCCGGACAAGAAAGTAGCCGATGAAGTGAATGCTGGTAGTGGGAGACTGGATCTCTTAGTCGAAGACAAAGAACCTCATAAAGCGGGATTTGTGGTGGAGATCAAATACGTCAAGACAGCGACCTCACGAGCGCGTCTTGAAAAGACGGCTGAAGCAGCCTTGTCTCAAATCGAAAGCAAGGATTATCTAGAAGAACTTCGTAGCCATCAGGCCAACCCCATTCTTTCTTATGGCATCGTCTTCAATCAGAAACGAGCGGTCGTTAAAGCAAAGATAGAAAAGAAATAACAACTTGTTTCTTAGATAAGTTCTTAGCCGGAATCCGAAATGCATCCAAAAAGTGCGGAATCCGGCATTTTTCATTACAAAATCAATGAAAAGTCACGGAAACCCTTGATTTTCGAGGGGGGGGGTATACTAAACCCTGTTTCATGGGTGGAAAGACAATGGGTACTGACTGTCGCCGCGCGAATAGGATCAAGGGGGCGTTTTTCAATGCCCCTTTTTCTTGCCTTGTTTTCGGAGAACGGGAAAGCACCTTGCGTAAACATAGGAATCCACGGGAAGGAGTTTCGATATGAAACATGTCGTGAAAAACCTAATCAGGGCGCTTCTCTTAGGGGCGTGTGCCACAATGATCGCCTCGTGCTCGGAAATAACAAGTGACTCGGGGAGCGATGATGCTGAAACGGCGCAATTAAAATTTGTTTTATTGAGTGACAAAACGTTTGAGGTCTCGGCTGAGGACACCTTTAACCTTTCTGAATTAGTGATTCCTTCCTCCTATCGCAGAAGATCTGTCACTAAGATTGCTAACTATGGCTTTAGAGACTGTTCCTCCCTTTCACTTGTTACCATTCCTTCATCTATGACCTCCATTGGGAGGCGCGCTTTTTACGGCTGCACGTCTCTAACTTCTGTCACCATTCCTTCCTCGGTCACTTTCATCGACGAAGAAGCCTTTTACGGTTGCTCCTCCCTTGAGACAATCTATTGCGAAGCTTCCTCCATGCCCAGAGGCTGGGATTCCTGGTGGGACGCGGGAACAGCCGCTTTCGACTCCACAGCGGATGTTTCCGTCTGCTGGTACAGTGAAACGGAGAAGCCTTACTGCTGGCATTACGTAGATGGGAAACCGACCCGCTGGCTTTACCAGGACGGCTTCGTTTTCTCCTCCCTTGGGGAAAGCTACGCGGTGAGCGAATACAAGGGTTCGAGTGCAGACGTTGTGATACCATCCGTTTTCAACGGCAAGCCAGTAACCTCCATTGGGTTTGGTGCTTTTTCTGAATGTACCCTCAAGTCCGTTACTATTCCTTCTTCGGTGACCTCCATCGAGGAATATGCCTTCTCTTGGTGCTTCTCCCTGCAGTCTGTTTTGTTTGAGGGCGGCTCCAAATGCGCGTCCATCGGGAAAGAAGCTTTCGAATACTGTTCCTCTCTGACATCCGTCACCATCCCTTCCTCCGTGATGTCCATCGGGGAATTTGCCTTCTCTGGCTGCTCCTCCCTTGAGTCAATCTACTGCGAGGCCGTGTCCAAGCCGAGCGGCTGGAATTCCTACTGGAACGAATCTAATGCCACCGCTTACTGGTACAGCAAGACGAACAAGTCTGGCTGCTGGCATTACGTGGACGGGAAGCCGACGCTTTGGTAGTTTTTCATCCTTAATAACGTTTAGGGCCATTCTTGCCGGATGGCTCTTTTTCATCAGGAGAAGTGCAAAACATTCGGTTTATTCCTACCACGCTAAAGGAAAAGGGACTGCCTCGGTAGCCCCTTATTTCAATGATATTTATGCTTGTTTTTGTAGTCCCTTCATCAAGGTAACAGCCCGTAATAACAAGGCAATTGCACCGGTAATGAACTCGGCTATCGTAACCCCGATGTATTCGCCTTGGATGGCATCCATAATGCCAAATCCAAAGCCGTGGATTGCGAGGGCAACCCATAGACAGGTTTCACCGGCAAACGTGAGAGAAGCGGCAAGTTTCTCATTCTTCTTAATGACAGAAACAAACGCCCACACGAGAAGGGCGGCTCCACCAAGGGAGAAAAACGCGGACAATAACTCAAACGTGAATAACGGGGCGTTAAAGCTTTCATCCATCCCATATTCCACGGTTCTCGTTAAGGCATAGACCCCCCAAATTAAGCTTAAGGACGCGAAGACAATTCTTCTCGATTCTTCGGTGTTTTGCCCTTTCTTACTTTTTACGACTTCATAGATGCCATAACCAAGGAGTAACAAGCCAAAGATGGCTAAGACAAGAATGGTTCTTTGCCCATAAAGGATGCTCTTGCCATATCCATCGTCATCATAAGCTTGGATGGCGGTAATCAAATAAACGACCGTATTCGTCACGAATAAGCCAATCCCAGCGCATAATGTCGCCCAAGACGCAAGAGATGCTTTATTAGAAGTATGGCTTCCTTCTTGCATTTCTTCTTCGTCACCACGGATGACGGCTTTTGGCCAAACGCCTAATAAGATATCCATGACTAACGTGGATAAGACAATATCTGGTCCCATGTAGGCGATGTTATAAATGAACGAATACGCCCAAGGATTGATGTCGGTGCCTTGGAACTTCCAGGCGAACGTCGAAGAATCGGCGCCCCAGAAAATCGCACCCGATGCCACGTGAGAGAGGTACTTTAACAAACCACCAAACACGCAGCCAAGCGAAGCGAACAAAATCATCTTTTGCTTATTGTTGACATTCGCTTTCACGAGTTTCGCAAATACCCCGGCAAAACCTGCCAAAGGATAGGCGATCCAATAATCTAATGCCACCTGGGCAAACGCACTCCACCAGTTGGCCCCGGAAACGACATAGAAACCATCGGCCAAATCGAGTAAGCCCATGATTAAGCCCGTCACAATGCCTTGCCATAATCCCCACCGATAGGCGATGATGAAGACACAGACCATGGCGATACCTAACGATCCGCCATTGGGGAATAGGCCGGAAGAATACATGCCGGCAAAGAGATCTAAGACGTAGCCTAAGGCCGAGAAAATCGCGATTTCTGCGATGGCGCGTATCGTGTGATGCGACCGGGATGGAGAAATAGCACTTGCTTGGGTCATAACCCTGCCTCCTAAAAAAGAATCCGCCGGATCAAAGGATACCGGCGGAGCCTTGAAAGGAGGTTACCTACGCTAGCATTACCTAGATCAGGTTTACGGGTCGTCATGCATAATGACCTCTCAGCTCCTCATGGGGGCTCCCCGAACATCGCAATGGAAAGAACGATGTTGGCTTTATTATAGCATGCGGCTAGATATCCGCATCGCTTTTTGAAAGAAAACAAAGCAGTTTTCCTTCGTGGAGATGTACTTCTCCATAAGGAGAAACGAATTCGTTCGAGATGGCACTAATCGGTCCTGCGGGGACTAAGTGGTAATGGTCTAAGTCGTAGGCAAAGCCTTTAAGACTAAGAATGGCACCTTGTCCTAACGCAAAGAAAGAAACAAACGTGTTTTCTTCTTTGGGAAGCGTGATGTCATGGTCCACTTGGAAGATCCGCGTATTCTGGTCAATCATCTCGACCCTCGGATCTAACGCGACTAACTCTAAATTCGCGTAGAAGTGCTCGGGTCTTTTGCCTTGGATAGAACCAAGGAGCAAAAACTTCGCGTCTTTTTGGCCACAATATTCATGATACGCATGCATCGTATCCGTATCGTCTTTATGGGGATTTAAGGTCGTCACACGAGGAACGGAAGAAATAATCTTTTCTCGTTCTTCGGGCGCACAAGAATCCCAATCCCCGACGGCTTCGTCTAAAGTGACGCCATGTTCTAACGCCAGAAATGCCCCACGGTCAATCCCAATCTTATAGGAATCAGAAGGAATGGCATCCCAGTCGATGTTATGGCCGATAATGAACGCATAGATCATGCTAATGAGAGCGTCACCGTCGCTTTCGAGAAGTCCCGCGACATCACGACGAGGAGACGATAAGTTAACTTCGCGCTTGACGTGCCACTTAACGTCCAGTTACCCGTTTCTTCATCGATTTGTAACGTGATGGACGGATCGACTTTGAAGCTATTGGGAGAGTATGCAAACGTGCCATCTTGGTTCGTTAAGCTATAGATGGTCGTGTCGCTTGTTGGGGTGAACGTCGTTTCAAACGCGAAGTCATCCGTGCCATTGGTTTGTTGGTAATCGCGTGAGATATTCGTTAAAGCCTGTGTCGTATCGGAATTGAAGTGCAACACCGGGGTGCTATCTTGTAACTCCCAGTATTCGTCGGCAGCAAAGATCGAACCCGAGAATGTCACCGGGCCATATTCGTAGGACGAAGAAGACTCGCTCGTTGCCGTAATGCCATTGGTTAAGGCTTTTCCAAAGTAATCCGATAAATAAGAGGTGCTACTTTGCGATTCTCCTGAAGCAATCCGATAGTTCCCGTCTTGATAACGGAATTCTAACGAAGAGACGTTCGAGTTAATGCTCGTGACGCTCTTGGTGTTGTCATAAGGATAGACGGGATTCGATACGACGGTTTTGGCATAAGAAGAAGACAAAGCCCGCACGGCATTCGAATCTTCATGGAAATAACTGAAGTTCGTGGTGGAAATTGGGTTATAGGTCGACATTAAATAACTGTTCCAACGATAAGAGAGGTTTTCTTCATCGGCAAAGTTCGGACGTAATAGTTGATAGGTCACACCAAATTCTTTGGCGGAAGAGGCTTTATAGAAGCTCTTCTCATAAAGACCATACTTCATGGTGACGCTACCATCCGCTTTCACGCGGTCCGTGGGATTTGCTAAGACGGCAATCATGCTTTTCGTTTCGTAGGCATTCGAAATCCGGATGCCAGAATTCGTCGTTGAAGAAGAAGCGATGGTGTTCGTGACAATCACATAGTTGGAATAAATGGATGAGGTGGCGGAAGTAGAAGTCGAGGAAGCTTGTGCCGCACGACTTTCGTCCGCGGAATAAAGTAACGAGTCATCGGCCGTGCTCGATACAGTCGTCGTGATTTTCGCGAGGGACAACAACTGGTCTAACGCGCTTTTCTTCACGAGGCTCACTTCATAGCTATTTAACGGATCTTGATATTCGGCCACACTGGTCTCGGGGGTGTTCTTATCCCCACAAGAGACGAGTAACCCCGTCGTCACCAAGAGAACGGGCAATGTTTTTCGATTCATGGTTTTTCTCCTTGTCCATGCTTTCTCGTAAGAGAAAACAAAAAAGGGTAACTCAAGGATAGCCGTTTTTTCCAAAAAAGCAATTTAGGCTCGAAAAAGCGCAAGAAGAATGCTATAGTCCATGCGTTATGGCAATGCTCGAAATCACGAACCTTTGGTTTAATTACTCAGACAAAGAACTCTATCGCGATGCGTGTTTGAAACTCAATCCGGGCGAACACGGCGTTTTGGTCGGCACGAATGGCACGGGCAAAACCACGTTACTTAAATTAATCGTGGGGGATTTATTGCCCGATAAAGGCACGATTACTTGGGAACATGGCGTGACGTTCTCCTATTTGGACCAGCAACTCGCCGTTGCCCAAGACATGCCCGTTCATCAATATCTCTATGGCGTTTATGAAGACTTATTCGAAAAAGAACGTCAAATGGAAGCATACTATGCCCAAAGCGCAACGGATTTAGACCATTATGAAGCATTGCTTACGAAAGCGGCGCGTCTTCAAGAAGAACTGAATGATTCTGGCTTTTATGCCTTGCAAGAAAAAGTCGGTCGCTTAACGGATGGCTTAGGCTTTGACCCTGACCATTTATCCT
Source organism: uncultured Erysipelotrichaceae bacterium (assembly GCA_902791935.1). Classification (GTDB taxonomy): domain Bacteria; phylum Bacillota_I; class Bacilli_A; order RFN20; family CAG-826; genus UBA4951. Next base: position 14,682 of record CADAXQ010000035.1, read on the forward strand.
GGCCTTTGGCCCGTCTTTCTTCGGGGCAAAGAGAGAAAGCGTATCTCGCGAAGATGTTACTCGAAGAAAAAGACGTCTTGCTCATGGATGAGCCCACGAACTTCTTAGATCAACTCCAAGTCGCTTGGTTAGCGAAATATCTCCAAGACTACCCGAAAGCGTTCCTGGTCGTCTCGCACGATCAAGCGTTCTTGCGGCAAATCGCCAATGTGGTGTTCGTGTTAGAGAATGGCAAAATCACGCGTTATAAAGGGGATTTTGACCATTTCTTAACCCAACATCAACTTGACATGGATCAGTACCGCAAGAACTACGAAGCCCAGCAACGTTATATCAAGAAAGAAGAAGACTTCATCGCGAAGCATATTGTGCGTGCCACTTCGGCAAAAGCCGCGAAGTCGCACCGGGCAAGATTAGCGCACCTCGAAGTCATGGAGGCCCCCGCGAAAGGGGAAGGAAAGATTTTCTTCTCTTTCCCTTACACGCATCCCGTAGGCAAGATCCCTTTGACCGTCGATCATTTGGTGATTGGTTACGATAAGCCCTTATTAGATCCTATCGCCTTCGAATTAAAAGAAGGGGAGAAGATTGCCATCCTGGGAGAGAACGGAGTCGGCAAAACGACATTCTTAAAAACGATTCGTGGACTTATCCCTGCGTTAGGTGGTTCTTATACATTCTTGCCCGGCATTGTGCCGAATGTGTTTGACCAAGATGAAGCCACCGATATGTCTTTAACCCCATTCGAATGGGTACACCAACTTTATCCTGACTTAAATAACACCCAAGTGCGACAAGCGTTAGGCAATTGCGGTGTGCAAAAAGAAAAAGCGCTTCGCCCGTTAAGCGAACTCTCCGGTGGCGAAGTCGCGAAAACCCGTTTTGCCATCATGAGTTTAAGGAAGACAAACTTCTTAATCTTAGATGAACCGACGAATCACTTAGACCAAAAGGCCAAAGATGCCTTATTTGAGGCGATTGAGCGCTTCCCGGGCTCCGTGTTACTCGTCTCGCACGAAAAAGACTTCTATGACGGCTTAGTCGACTACGAGTTATATTTCACGAAAGAACAATAATTAAGCTAAACGTGAGATGGCGCGGAACCCATCGATCCAGAACCATACGCGGAATAACGGGGCTTTTCGCCAATATTCGTACCCCCCGACATCGCTATTGAAGATGGCGGCCGTACGGCGGTAATTCGCATCTAAATCCGTTAAACCATCATGGGCGCGGATAAAGACATCTTGTTGCATTAAGTCATGCGCATTCGCGAAGAGCAATAACCGTTTTTGTAGATCCGCCAAAGAAGCGGCAACGCTTTGGATGTCTTTCATCTTCATGGTATCTAAGTTAATCCAACGCACTTTCGCTGCACTTTCGCGGATGGCCTCTTCTTGGTTTAGTCCTTGCGTTTCAATCCAAGCGAATAACGATAGAAGAATGGCTTTCTTTTCCGAGAAAATGACGGCAATCGCCTTTGTTCTTTTCTTTAAGCGGGTACGGAATGTAATTAAAGATTCCAGACAATAGAAAAAGAAAATGGTATAGATGCTTAGGAGGATACATAGGGTGTAAAGCAATATCTGTCGCCATTCCATAGCTCTTTAATCCTAAGAGAGAAATGAAAGAAAGGCAAAGGGTAAACCCTTTTTAACATGGTTTTAATGCCGTATCGTACCATGTGAAAATGTACTTTCGGTGAGAGTTACACTAAGTATGTGTTTTTGAGGAAAATCAGCAGAACATCAATGGGCCCCTAGGGGCCGGCGCTTCCCATGGCGCAAAAAAGCCACGCCCCCTTATAATCATTCTGCTACAAACAACGAAAGGAAAACGTGGCATGTCTATTTTATCATTAATCAAGGAGAAGAGGCCCGAGGATTTGGGCAATATGCTCATCTCGACTTTGGACGACTTCGTCAAGGAGAAGATCGAGGAGGCGATAAACGACCTCATGGACGGCGAGATCGAGGATTTCCTGACCGACGCGCTCAGGGATGAGACCCTCGACGTCAGGAACGGC
>CADAXQ010000036.1 GCA_902791935.1 uncultured Erysipelotrichaceae bacterium
AGGTACTGGAGGCCAAGGCTTCCGGCCATTGTGCAGAACAAATAAGGGGTGTGGCTAAAAGGCGTTCCGCTTGTGTCCACTTTTTCTTGACTAGTGCACCCCTCGCGGTTCTGCTTCCCAACGAGTAGCCTTTGCTGTTTGCCCATAAGGAAAATCTCCTTTCGGCAGCCACGCCCCAGTGTGCACTTTTCTAGGTGTGACTGTCTACTTAGAGATTAGCAGTGCACTTGAAGGTTTTTCTGCTTCGACTTCGGTTCCCAATTCATTGTTTTATGCAAATATCCACTTGAAATGGAAATATGCATAACTTATACTGCTTATGGAGAAGAAAAAATGATTGCGAGAACGATAAAAAAGCAAATTCTTAGGAGCCTGAAGACAAAGCCGGTTACCCTCGTCACGGGAGCCCGCCAAGTCGGAAAGTCGACCCTTTGCTATGAGATCAGGGATGGATTAGGCTATGAATACGTTTCCCTTGATGATCTCCGTGAGAGAAAAATGGCCAAGGAGGATCCTGAGCTTTTTCTTTCCCTTCATCATGCCCCGCTCATCCTTGATGAAGTTCAGTATGCACCGGAGCTGTTTCAAGTTCTCGAAGCCAATGTAAACAAAGAGAAGGAAAGAAAAGGCAGAAACGAGGGAATGTATCTTCTCACCGGCTCCCAGACCTATGAGCTCATGAAAGGTATCAGTCAGAGTATGGCAGGAAGAGTCTCAATTGTGAGAATGTCTCCTCTGAGTGCCTCGGAAATCTTCTCTCAGGAAGAGAAAACGTTTGAAGTCTCTCCCGAAGCTGCTGCCAAACGGGCAAAGGACTACCATATGGATATCCGTCAGCTTCTTGGACTGATTGTCAGGGGAATGTATCCTGAACTTTACGATAAGGAAAAAACCGGGATTGAGAGCGAGAAGTTCTATTCGGATTATGTTGACACTTACCTCGAAAGGGATGTTTCCCAGATCATACAGCTTCGTGACAAGCTGAAGTTCCAGAATTTTCTGGAAGTGCTCGCTTCCCTGACGGGGGAGGAACTTGTCTACGATACACTCGCAAAAGCTGTGGGAGTGAAAGTAGACACCATCCAATCGTGGCTGAGCGTGCTTGTCGCGGGCGGGATCGTCTATCTCCTGGAGCCATATCATGAATATTCAATTGCGAAAAGAATCATGAAACGTCCGAAGATTTATTTTTCTGACACCGGACTTGCCTGCTATCTATCCAGGCTGAACAACGTCGATGTTCTTCAGAGATCCATTTTCCTTGGCAGGTTTGTAGAAACCTACATCGTGAACGAAATTCGGAAATCCTACACCAACAACGGGAAGGAAGCCAATATGTATTATTACCGTGACAGCAATCAGAACGAGATTGACCTTGTCCTTCTTCAGGATGGTGAACTTCACCTTGTTGAGTGCAAAGCCGGAATATCCTATACAAACAGAGACGTCAAAGCCTTCTCCCAATTGAAAAAGTCATCCTATCCGATAGGAACTTCCGCTATCATTTGCAACACTCCTTCCGTCTACCCCATTGGGGAGGACGTTTACGCTCTTCCGATCACATCGATCTGAAGCCTAAGGCAAGGCCATTACTATATCCATTTTGCCGCAGCAAGCAGACCCGACTTTCTTGCCCCGTGCTCGAAAAAATCTCCCAGCAATAGCCGGGAGGTATTTTGCCTCATGGTGCCTCTGGCCGGACTTGAACCGGCAAGAACTTGCGTTCAGTAGATTTTGTGTCTGCCGTGTTTGTCAATTTCACCATGGGGGCGACTAAGAGTTTCTAACATCTTTTTTGCGTTTCCACTACCGATTGAGTGGATACTTTCTCGCCTTGCTTCTAGCGCAAGGAGGTGAACCGAGGACAGGCCATCCGAATTTTGTCTTTTGAGCCCGTTTTTCGGCCGGTTTTCGGGCAATCTCGAACCCGATTTTCGGTTTTTGAGTGGAAATTTCGGCCCTAATCCGCTGTTTTCGAGGGATCGAAGAAGAGTAAAGAAAAAGCCGACATATCGGCTTCCTGTTCTTGATTTTGGTCCCCAGAGCGAGAGTCGAACTCGCATGGATGCTCTCCGAACGATTTTGAGTCGTTTGCGTCTACCATTCCGCCATCCGGGGATATTGCGTGATCAGGCATTTTTGCCGAGCGCTTTAAGATTATAGTCTTTTCTTGAAAACGTTGCAATTTCCGAATGAAAGAGGTTTTGAAGAAACAAAATGTTCTCATTATTTTTTAGAAGTATTTACCAAAGTGTGGGTGGGGAACCTGGAATCCCGCATGCTATAATTTGGGCGCTAGATAAACGGCAAAGGCGATCGTCGGATCGGTTTATCTAGCAATACTCCTTCTTCCGGCGATCGCCTTTGCTCCCCAAAGAAGGAGCTTTTTTCATGGATTCATGTATCGCGTGCCCATGGTGCGGATCGCTTTCGACGGTTTCGCACGGAAAGGCGAAATCGGGGGCGAGGGAGGCGCCTGTGCCGGGATTGCGGCAGGACGTTCTCGGAAACCACCGGAACGATATTCCTCTCGCGGAGGATGCCCGAGGACAAGCTGAGGATGATGATAAACCCCATGCTCAACGACACGAAGCTGAAGGCCATAACCGATTGCGTGGGGCTTTCCTCGAAGACCACGTATCTGTGGAGGATGAAGGTCTTCGCCGCCGCCTACGAAATCCAGAAAAGCGCGATGCTCTCTGGGGTCGTGTGGATCGACGAGAAATCGGTCCCCGTGAACGAGAGCATGGTCGTGAGACTGCCGAGTGGGAAAAAGATGAGGGGCGTCTCGAGAAACCAGGCCTGCGTCGCATGCGCCGTGGCGTCGAACGGGGCGAGATACGCCGAGGTCGCCGGGAAGGGGCACATAACGTCGGCCGAATGCGTCAGGACCTATGGAGCCCACATAGCCAAGGGATCGAAGATCGTCCATGACGGCGTCTTCAGCCACGACAGGCTGGTCGCCGCGGTCGGAGGCGAGAGCGAGGTGTGGAAGTCAACGGCAAAAGAGGCACATGCGAGGCTTCAGCCCGTGAATTCCTTCATAGCCGAGATAGAGCATTACCTGAACGTGCACACGGGGATAAGGACGAGGTATCTCGGGCTGTATTGCGCATGGATAGCCTTCCGGGCGTCGGTGAAAGGCAAGGACATCGCCGAGAGGGTAGACGAACTGGTGCGGAAATGCTACCAAATAAGCGCATCATTCAAGAGCAGAACACGATATTAGGCCAGTTTCCCGCCCACACTTTGGTAAATACTTCTATTATTTTTTTAAAAATCATCAACATTCTTTACAAATCTGTGCAAAGATTCCGTTACAATGATGACTAGAGGTAGTGTAGATGAAGTGGGTCGGAAGAATATTATTAATCGTCGTCGGAGTGGCTATGCTTGTTATCGCCGTTCCGGCCATCAAAGGGGCAGTGGAAGCAATGAACACTCTTGGATGGAATGACGTTGTTTCTAGCTCCGAGAAAATGGGCTATATCGGCACCATTGTTGCGCAGGGAGTTAATGCGGGCTTTGCCATTACGGCATTGGTTTGTGCTTTGGTGGGAAGACGTTCCTCAAAACTGGCTTTCGCTGCTGTGATTATGATGATCGCTCCCATTTATACCTTGGTAATCGGCGTTCAAAACCACACGATTCAGACTTGGCAAAGCGCGTTTCTTTTTGTCGAAGAATTTGCCTTACCAATCGGCTATTTTATCGGCATGCTGTTCGTATAAAAAACCTTAGATATATCGCCTTAACCCTTTAATATCTCTTGGATTTTTGCCTGCAAAGCAGGAACGACATCCGCCTTAAACCACGGATTCTTTGCTTGCCATCGGAAATTTAAGGGGCTGGGATGAACAATTGGGAAGAAAGAGGGCAAGTAGTCTTGATAATGCCGAACAGTTTCGGTTAGGTTTCTCTGCTTCTTGTCACCGAGATAATAATCGATGCTGTATTGCCCGATTAAAATGGTGAGTTGAACCTTGGGCATCAAAGATAAATAGAAGGGATGATATTCTTTTGCAATGAAGCTCCGCGGAGGAAGGTCGCCGCTTTTTCCTTTGCCCGGATAATAGAAATCCATGGGGAGTATTGCGATTTTTTTTGGAATAAAAGGTAGCCACATCGACCCCCATCCAGGTCCTTAACGTTTCGCCCGATTTATCGTGAAATGGGATTTGACTTTCTTCGGCTTTCTGGCCAGGCGCCTGCCCGATGATCAGAATCTTTGCTTCGGATGAGACTTGTAGAATCGGAGAAATACCGCGTTCGGTATAGGACTCGTTCCTAGGATCTGCTTTTAATCGTTCTTGGAGCTGTTCGAATGTCATCATAAGTCGCCTTCTTCCTCTTTATCATAGGCCAAGGAAAGCAAGAATGCCTTAACCATGCCTCATGATTTTATGTGCAACAATTTCATTATTTCTTTACATTTTCAAGGTGGCGGAATAAAAATAAGGCGGTTATCATGAATCAAACAGGTAATGGAGACCCCGATGGAAGACAAGGAAGAAGTAGAAGGCGAAGTCGTTGACCAAAATCACAAAGATCAACATCCGAAAAAACGGACGAGTTTCCTGGTGGCGGATATATTAGATATCGTTCTCGGCATAGGCGCCCTATTGTTTTATGTTTTGTTTTGCTCGTTTTATTCTGGAAAAGCCCCTTCTGGAATCAATAACTGGGCCATTTACTGGACCGTCGTATTTTTGACTTCTGTTCCTTCTAACATCGTTCGCGCGGTAGTAAAACGTGATCCGAATCGGCTTCCCGTTTCTCAAATCGTCTTATTTGCCTTTCTTTTTCCTTCGTTGTACACAGGACAATTTCATCCCAATTGGGTCATTATCTTTATCATTCCTATTTATCACGCTGTAGTGGAAGTGATTCAAAAGTGGCGAAAATCCAAGAATTCCTAAAACGTTTGGCTTGAAATAAAACAATGTTCATGGCTCTTTATGCCATCAAACGTTCGTTTTCTATTTTGAATCGACAATATTTATCTTTCGTTTGAAACAAAATTACTACTTTTATCGAAAATATCTAATATATCGGTAAAAAAGTATCATTATCTAGAAGATAAGTATTGAATATTGTACAATTAATAAAAATTATGGGTAAAAATCCCGTAATGGAAAGGAAAGTCAATTATCATGGCTGACAAGAATATGCGCATCTGCATCATCGGCGGTGGACCCGCTGGTACATCCATGGCGATGTATCTCCAAAAGAATGGTTATCACAATTACGTGATCTACGAAAAGAGCGATCACGTTGGTGGCAAAGCGTTCTCCCCTTTGATGAAAGTGAAGAACAAAAACGGAGAATGGGAAGATCGTACCATTGAAATGGGCGCGGTGATGGGATGCGAAACCTACTTCGCGGTTCATGAATGCGAAGAATTCGGCGGCGTCAGCCATTTGGATGGCCCTGCCATGGGACGTAGCTTCCGGAATACGGATGGAACCCCATTAAAATCTTCGAAACTCGCCCTTTTAAAGAAATACATGAAGATGAAGAAACTGAACAAGCTTCTTCACAAGAAATACTACGGCTATGACGTGAATGGTCACCGTGGCGTTGCCGAAGGCCGTTACGAAGGACCATGCCCTTCGCCGGAAATGAAGCTCGCCCACATCGAAGGCAAGAATGAAAACCTCAAAGACCTCTCAATGCCATTCAGCGAATTCTTAAAGAAGAATCACTGCGAAGATGCCGAATTGGTCTGGAAAGGCCCATTCACTTCGTTCGGTTATGGCTACTTCGACGAAATCCCAGCGGCCTACGTCGTGAAATACCTCGATGCCTTCACCGTGCAACAATTCCTCTCCACGGGAAAACTCTGGACTTGGAAAAACGGCACGCAATCCATCTGGGAAGGGGTTAACAAACACCTCGAACATCCGGCGATCTTGAACTCGGAAGTCAAGAAAGTCGAACGGAAAGATGGCAAAGTCTATGTCACCGTCAACGACAATGAACCCGAAGTCTTCGATAAGTTAATCATCTGCACGCCATTAGAAATGTTCTCGCAATATGGCGATCCCACTGCCGAAGAAAAAGAACTCTTCTCCAAGATCGTCCACAAAGAATACTTCACGATGGCTGTTCGTACTGCTGAAGAGAAATCCCCTGATATCTCGTATTACTTCTTCTCCAATATGACGCCAGAAACCATGGGTCACTTGATGGTGTTCTACCATCGTTGGCCAGATGCCGGCGCACAACCGCTCGTCACCTTCACGCTTCGTAACCACGAAGGCATGGAAGATGTGCCGTTTGAAAAAGCGAAAGAAACCACGTTGGCCGATATGGGCATCGCTGGTCTTCCCGTGGAAAAAACCGAACGGATTGACGACTGGTATTACTTCCCACATGTCTCTTCGAAAGACTATGCCGATGGCTGGTATGACAAAGTAGAAGCGCTCCAAGGTGAGCAAAACACCTACTTTGCCGGTGAAGTCATGGCGTTCGGCGACATGGAAGAAACCGTTGAATATTCGCGCGATTTAGTCCGGAGATTCTTCGGCGCTTAATCCCCCTTATTCGTTCTTCAACCTTAGGTAAAACGGGGAGTGGCCTATGCCACTTCCCTGTTTCTTGTCTATAGACCTCTTATTTTTAGAGTCAAATCTCGTTCCTACATAAAGGAGAAACACATGCCAGAACAAAGCACCAAAGTCGTCTCAAAATGGCAAGGCGACCCGAATCCCGATAAGGAGATTCTGAAATTAGCCCGCAAGATCACCGATGTCGTGGTCCACAAAATCAAAGGCGTCACCAGCTTAGATGCCGAATATTGGGGTCTCAAAGAAGTCGTGACCCACGAAATGGCTGTCGTGGCCAACAAAATGAAACTACGGACGTTCTATACGTTCGAACAATTACAAAAGAAGAACCCGGAATATGAACCGGTTGCCTTACAAAAGTTGCTCGATGAAATGTCCGTCGTCGGTATTTTGGAATACGACTACAGTGACAATTATGCGCATGATCATCCGTTACCGGACAAACCCCGTATCAAGCGGTGGCGCATTCCGTATTTTGTTCCTGGCGCCGCTGAATTATTCAACTCCTCAAAAGATCGTGTGGATAAGAACCCTGCGGTCACTTCGTTCTTTGAACGGATGGCGTTTGAACCTTTGGCCGGGGTCACCCAAATGATTCCGCCGGGTGGCGATGGCGTTGGCATGCACGTTATCCCGGTTGAGCAAGCGTTATCGTTCCGTAATGAATCCATTGATTTGGAACGGATCTCGCACTGGCTACAAAAATATGAAGGCCACCTTTCGGCCGGTATTTGTTCTTGCCGTTATAGTGCCACGAAATTAGGAACGAATTGCGCGGACGACCCCGATGATTGGTGCATCCAAGTCGGCGATATGGCCGACTACAGCGTGGAAACGCATCGTGCCCATTACATTACGAAAGAACAAGCACTCGAAATTTTAAAGAAAGCCGAAGACAACGGCTTCGTCCATCAAATCACGAACATCGATGGCTCTGACCACATCTTTGATATTTGCAACTGCGATGTGAAAGTTTGCCACGCGTTACGGACTTCGATGTTGTTCAACACACCGAACCTTTCGCGCTCTGCCTATACGGCAAAAGTGGATCCCAAGAACTGCGTTGCTTGCGGTCTTTGCGTTGAATCCTGCCCCGCCGGTGCCGTGAAACTCGGCCAAAAACTCTGCCATAAAGATGGCAAACCCGTCACCTATCCGCAAGCGCCACTTCCGGATAATCTTCCTTGGGGCAAATATGCCTGGGATGAAAATTATCGCGATACGATGCGTTTAAGCGATACTTACGCCACTGGCACAGCGCCTTGCAAAGCCGCTTGCCCTGCCCACGTTCCTGTACAAGCCTATTTAAAGAAAGCCCATGAAGGCAAATACACCGAAGCTTTGGCATTAATTAAAAAGATGAATCCGTTCCCCGCGGTTTGCGGACGGATTTGTAACAAACGCTGCGAAGAAGCTTGCACCCGTGGCACCGTTGACCATGCGGTCTCGATTGATGCTGTCAAGAAATTTGTCGCAGAACGGGATTTACATGCGGAAACGCGTTATGTTCCGGAAAAAGTCGTTCCGTCCATGTATGGCTCCTTCCCACAAAAGATTGCCATCATTGGCGCCGGCCCAGCCGGGTTAAGCTGTGCTTATTACTTGGCGTTACTTGGCTATCACCCAACCGTCTTTGAAAAACATGAAAAACCTGGCGGTATGCTTCGCTATGGCATCCCAACCTATAAGCTCGAAAAAGACGTGGTTGATGCTGAAATCGAAATCATTAAAGAACTTGGCGTTGAAATCCGTTGTGGTGTAGAGGTCGGAAAAGACATCACCATCCCGCAGCTCAAAGAACAAGGCTATAAAGCGTTCTATATTGCGATTGGCTGCCAAGGCGGCCGTCGTCCCAATGTGCCAAACGATCAAGCCGATGGCACCATCGTGGCCGTGGATTATCTCCAACACGCCTATGAACATCAAGACGAAAAATTTGAAGGCAATGTCTTAGTTGTCGGCGGCGGCAATGTCGCGGTCGACTGTGCACGTAGCGCCATCCGTCTCGGTGCCAAATCCGTCAAGATGGTTTGCTTGGAATCGCGTGATACAATGCCCGCTTCCAAAGACGAAATCGCCGAAACATTAGCCGATGGCGTCGAACTTCATCCGTCTTATGGCCCGAAAGAAGTCAAAGTGGATGCAAATGGCCATGTGATTGGCATCGTGATGAAGAAGTGCTTACGCACGATCGATCCCGAAACCAAGCGCTTCTCACCTGTTTATGATGAGAACGATACCATCGAATTCCCGGCGGACAAGATTGTGTTTGCCATCGGTCAAGCCATTGAATGGGGCGACCTCTTAAAAGGAAGCGGCGTTACATTCTGGCATGGTAATTATCCGATTGCGGACAAACTTACCTATCAAACCGCAGATCCTGACATCTTTGTCGGCGGCGACGTCTTCACCGGGCCGAAGTTTGTCATCGACGCGATTGCTGAAGGCCACTATGCGGCTGATGCGTTACATCGTCATGCCCAAGCGGCCAATCCGCGCATTGCCTTCGACCGTCACTCGTTCACTCCTTTAAACAAAGAAGACATCATGCTTCCGGATTATGACCATGCGGGTCGTCAAGAAGCTGGTATGAATCCGTCCATTGACGAAAAGCATTCTTTCCGCGATGCGCATTTGACGTTGACGGAAGAACAAGTCAAGATCGAAACGGCCCGTTGCCTTTCTTGCGGCGCTTCGGTTGTCGATCCTCATAAGTGCATTGGATGCGGTATCTGCACAACGCGTTGCAAGTTTGACGCCATCCATCTCTTCCGTGACCATCCGAAAGCAACGAACATGCGCTTTGCGGAAGATAAGGTGGGACCGTTACTTGGCTATTCCATCAAACGTTCCTTCAAGATCATCGCGCATTCTGGCTCAAAAGAAGCCAAGATGATGCGGGCAAAGAAACGTGCCTACAAGAAAGCGAGCAAGGCCACTCGCAAGACGGCTCCTAACACTGGAAACGCCGTCCCGAATGACTGATGCATGAACTTGGTATCGTCTTCTCGATGATTGATGAAGTCGAGGAGGCGGCAAAGCAAAATCACGCGAAGAAAGTGCTCTCCATCACCTTGGAGGTAGGCGAAGTCTCAACGATTATTCCTTCCTATTTCGAAGATTGCTTCGAATGGGCCAAGAAAAAGACAGACTATCTCCAAGAATGTAAGCTTAATATCGTCGTGGTAGAAGCAGTCTCGTATTGTAGAACCTGCAAGAAAACCTATCCCACCACCAAAACCGGACGCAGTTGCCCTTATTGTGGCGGTGACGATACCTATCTTGTATCTGGCCAGCAATGTGAGATTCGTTCGATTGAAGTGGTCTAATTTTGCGGAAAGAAAAGGGGTAACGGCTTGAAAACCGTTACCCCTTTTTTATTGTGATTTAGGATTGGATTGGTTCCCCAAGGATTCTTAATATGGCCGCCTCAATCTCTTCATACGGCGTATCAGGATAGTGAATCGCATAAGAAAACATGGCGGCGGCAAGGGGATAACGAGAAGCGATAAATGAAAGGGAGAAGTGGTTAGCGAGGGCTTCTAGTAACTTCGCACCTTCTTCGATAAAGCTGCTATAGGACGCATAATAGGTTGCGTTCCCATGGCTTGTAAAAGAAGAAAAGATCGGTTGTAGCGTTTGGGAAAATCTTAAGAAACGATCATACAGAAGGCGAATTCCTTCAGAGAACGTTTTTAAGTCTCCATAAGAAGCCAGTAAGGTGTTTTCTAAGGCATGCCAGTCTTCTGTGACGATGCGAATTAAAATCGCATTTTTATCGGGGAAATAGTTATAAATCGTTCCGACGGCCATGTCTGTTTGCTGAGCAAGGCGTTTCATGGATAGGTTATCGACGCCTTCTTTTTCAATGATTTCTTTGGCGGCTTCTAATAACTTTTTTTCGGAATTCAGCAATATCTTTGGCATAGGTTTATTAAACATCGTTTCTTAAAAATGGCAATTAAAAGTGCGTAATGAAAGAAGGGGATTGTTTTTATGAACGCATTCATTTAATATAGGTAAGGTTTTACTGAGAAGGAGAAAAAACCGAATGAAAAAAGATTATTGCCTTTTGTTACAGCTATTACCTTATTAGCCGCTTGTGGCAGCCCTGAAGCGTCATCTTCTGTATCTTCCGTTTTTGATGAAGGAAGTGAAGAGTCGACCTCTTCGAGCGTTGCTTCTTCCTCCAGTTCTGCATCCAGCGTATCTTCAAGCGACACCATTACGACGGGTGCCACGGATACGGGCAAAGGTGGATTGAATTTCGGCGACGTGGATTGGAGCCTCGATTTAAAGAAAGAAGCGCTAGATACCTATCTTTCTGGCATTAATGGCAACCATCGGGAAATGATGCAGATTGCAACGGTCGCGAATGGCAATCCGCAAATCGCTTCGGTGGAATACTACATGGATACCACCAATCATTGGTTCTTTGGTTCTTCCGAATCGGATACGGGCAAAATCCAAGACATGAAGAAAAATAACAACGTCGCGCTTTATTGGACCCGTCAATTACGCGCAGCGGACACCACGATGGCTCCTAATTACTTCACTTCTTATGGAGTGGAAGTCCAAGGACAGGCTAACTTCTATACGGTTGATCAAGTGAACGCCTTAGGCGATACGGATAAGGCAGCCGTCATTACGATTGCTCGTGGTTATTATCAATCCATGGGTGCGCAATATCGTAGATTCTATGATTCCACGGCAGAAGGATATATGGACGATGATGCCTTTGTGTCATACGTCTTTGGCTCTGCCACTCAATCAGCTTATATCATTAAGCCCAGCAAAATCGTGATTACCTCTCCTTATTTATTGTTCGTCGCTCGTATCGATGATGAGAGCAAGGATGATGGTCACTATTATGCCTTCCAACAAGGAAGCATGACGTTAGCGGAATACACCTTCCTTCCAAAGACGTTCTTAGACCATTGCTTGCAAACGGTTCGTGACGCGAAGAACGATCAAACTTTGATGAAGTTCACAAGCTATACCAGCGCTACTGGATTAAAGACACAAGTCACGCTTACTTTCTAAGCAACCAAGCACGCCTTCCCGGGCAACGGGTAGCAGGAATTCTGCTATCCGCTTTTTATTCGCGAAGCATTTTTGCCTATTTCCAGGGAAAACCCCTTAGAATATCGTTATGGACTTTGAAACGGCTTTGCTCAAGTGGTACGACCAATCTAAACGAGTGCTCCCTTGGCGTAGCGATCCGACGCCTTATCACGTTTGGCTTAGCGAAATCATGTTGCAGCAGACGAGAGTCGAAGCCGTGAAAGGATATTACGCGCGCTTTTTGGCGACTTTGCCGACCATTCCCGATTTAGCAAACGCCCCGGAAGAAACAGTTTTAAAGCTTTGGGAAGGACTTGGTTATTATTCTCGCGCTAGAAACTTGCAAAAAGCCGCGAAGGTTTTGGTACGGGATTATCAAGGAATCTTACCAAAGGACGAAAAGGTTTTACGGACTTTGCCAGGCATTGGTTCTTATACGGCGGCAGCCATTGCCGCGATCGCCTATCAAGAAAAAGCCATCGCGATGGATGGCAATTTAGGCCGAGTATATGCGAGATTAGTTGGTGAGAAGCGGGTGCTATCTTTACCGGAAACCAAAGAGGCGGGTCGGCGTTATTTTGAAGAACGGCTAGAAAATCGCCCCGGGGATTTTAACCAAGCCTTAATGGACTTAGGCGAACTCGCTTGCTTGCCTCATGGGTATCCGAAGTGTGAGGCTTGCCCCTTTGTCTCGTTTTGTGTTGCTCACCAAGCCCATCAAGAGATTGCCTATCCCGTGCTCGCCCCGACCAAAAAGAAGAAGCAAGAATCGATGACAGTCCTTCTCTTTTCTTATCAAGGCCGTTATGCGATCAGGCAACGGCCAAGCCAAGGGCTTCTTGCGAACCTTTACGAGTTCCCCCACAAAGAAGGGATAGACACCAAGGCAAAACTGCAGGAGTGGTTAGTCAAAGAAAACCTTCCGTACATCTCCATTCGTTCCTTAGGAAGATATACCCATATCTTTACGCATCTCACTTGGAAAATGGTGGGGTATGAGATTGTGTTAGAAAAAGAATATCCGCAAGAAGGCTGGTTATATGTGACGCCGGAAGAGATGAAACAAACCTACGCCATCCCTTCAGCCTTCCGTTTCTATCAAGATAAAATCGGGACAAAGTAAAAAGAAAAAGCCGCCGTTGGAACTCTTTATTGTCTAAGACATTTCCAATTCGGGCGGCTTTTCGATAGGAAATTACAATTTTTGGTAGACCACAGCGCCGATCGCGGTAACGCCAGCAAGGATGCCTAAGATGCCAGAGACCAAAGCGCCCCACCCAAGGCTGCATTTCATGATATCCGAGGAATAGCTTCCGAATTGGATCGGGAAGAAGAACATGATACCTGCCGCTAAAAGCATGGCGCCGCTAAGCAATAACGCGCCGAGTGCAACATTCTTCTTTTTGAAAAGAACAGAAAGCAAAACAAGTACAGCACCGACGATGCCTAAAATCATCGCAATCAAAAGACCAGTTTTAGGAGAAGCAGCCCATTCAGAGAAGGTGGATTCATCCGCGAAGAGAGCCCATTCCGGATTACTATTACCCGTCTTTTGATGCGCACCGAACGCTTCTTGGAAACCGGTGATATAGCCGTAGTTACCGCCAGTGACTGACCCCTTTACCATTACGAATGGAGCAAAGCCGAACAAGCATGCAGCCGCACCTAAGAGGAAAGAAAGAAACCCAGCAAGGGATAGGAAAGATGGTTTGCCTTTTTTCTTTGATTTTGCCATATGGCCTCCTTTATTTTGATACTTTAATTGTAGTGGAATTGTCACGAAAAAACGAGAAAATACTGAATATAGGAGCAAATGGAGGATGGAAGTCACCTCCACACCGAGCCTTTTTTTGAACGAGTCCGCGAAAAGATGGCTTTTCGGGGTTCCACACACCCTCGCGATCATGTACGACACGGCGTGCTTCATCCCGCCCTTCCTGACGTGCGACCAACGGTACAGGAAGAAGTGCCTACCTTTCGGGCGTCTTAGATTCTTATGAAGCCTATCGCCTTATCTATAAGATCCTTTTATGGGCGAGCCATAAAGAAGCCATCTTAAATCAGGCTTTCTCTAGTGACGTTAGAACCGATGCTTATTATTATCCTGAAAACAAAAGATATGCCTTGCCAAACAATTCAGGGGATAGTCTCGTCACGGATTTCTATGATATCGACGGTGGGAAGACATCCTATTCTCTAAAACCGCACGAGATGCTATGGATCAATTGATTTTTTAGATTCCTGCCTAGATAATAAAATCACAAAATGAGCGACCATAAAATTCACCGTAAAGGAAAGATATCTCATTATTACGAGGCCATGATGCTAGGAAACGGCACCCTTGGTTCTTTGATATATGGTGACAAAAACTTAAAGTTTGCTTTGGATTTGGTTTCTTTGTGGGATGAGCGACCAGAAAAAGAAATCGATGAGTCCTTTACTTACCAAAACATGGTGGACTGGATGCGGACGGATTGGAACCGTTATTTAGAGAAGTTCGATCGCTCTTATTCGCATCCGTATCCAAGCAAAATCAATGCGGGTACGCTCTTTTTCGAACGCGAGGTCCTAGGCGAAGATGAATTCGACCTTGATTTAGCAGAAGCAAAATTGGATTTTAGAAGCGCACAAGGGAACATCAGCGCCCTCATTTTCGCCCAATCTCCCGTCATGATGATTGACATGCCAAAGGATGAAAAATACATCTTTTTGCCACCGCCATACCTAAACAAATCTGAGGAAGAAGGCGGCCTCGGCTATCAAGAAGGTGAAATTCTTACTGACGGAGACTTCAAAGTGTTTCACCAACCCATGTACGGGAAACAAAATTATTACGTCTTGTTTTATGAGAAGATTAGCGGGGATCGAAAACACCTCTTTATTAATATTTCTTTAGGCGAAGAAAGCGTTCTTCACGCGGGGAAAGCGCAAATTTTGAAGGTGGCAAATCATGAGAAAGATTCTCTTAGCGATCATCGGCGTTATTGGAACGCTTATTATGCGGCCTCTTTTGTTTCTTTGCCCGAAGAGAAGATGATGGACTTATACGATAAATGATGTGTACCCCAAATCCTGGACAGGTTAATTGAACTATATCATAAGGTCGATATGGATGCTTCCCTAAATTTGGCCGGAGGCATCCATTTTGTTT
>CADAXQ010000037.1 GCA_902791935.1 uncultured Erysipelotrichaceae bacterium
GCATCGGCGATTCGTTCCAAAAATCATCATTACCAAATTCACGAATGGAATTTCCAATGACTCGGACGGTGTCGTACGCATGGGTTTGTTCGATTTTTTTCAAGGATAAAGAATTCTTCAGGCGGCGAATTTCATAAAAAGGTAGAATTCTACCGAAACATGACATAGATGGCTCTTCCATCTCTACTCTGGCCGCATGGGGCTACCGCTGCTTAGCAAGACGTGGGTTTCCTTCTAAGAGTCCCATCAGGAAACGCTTGACGTGCCCGACGTCGGCTCGCTGCGGGGTTCATCTTACCAAGGCAAGAAGGCCTCCGAGATACTGGAGCCCGTCCCCGAAGACTAGATCGATGGCAGATAGAGCAAATAGGCGGCAATATCATCAGGAGTCGAGGCCGCCCCTGAATGGTTGTAGCCTTCCCCCATAATCACCGTTTCGCGCGGCTTAGGATTTATTGGTGAACAGCGCACAGATTCTAATCCTATATATCGGAAAAATCTCGTGTATGTCTGTCATCTGATATAGAAAAACGAATACTATGTTGCATCATTAACCGACGATTGGAATGACGCGTTTGTTTCTCTTGGTGTTATGCTGAAGTTGAATTTTTCCTTGGATCAAAAAAGCGAATCGTCTGGCTTGATTATTCATAGAAAGGCTTCTTCATTCATTCATAAAAATGATTCAATATTGCCTCACAAAAAGCTACCTTCTCTTTATCCGCCTGAACGAAAAATTTCCTTTCCTATGAAATCTGATGCCGTTTCCGTTTTAGAAAACCATGGAAATACACGTTTATTAGATAAAGAGTCTGAGTCACAAACTGCTAGCATGCTAGCAAAATTTGACACAATACAGCAACGTTTGCCTTTAATAGAGGTATAATTAAGTCACAAACTGCTAGCATACTAGCAAATTTTGACATAAGGAGGCGTTTATGGAGATTAAAAGGGACACTTATCTTGAAAAACTGACAAGCTCAATCGGCAATGGGATGGTCAAAATCGTCACGGGACCGAGAAGATGTGGGAAATCCTATTTGCTTTTTAATCTTTTTGAAGATTACCTCCGAAGCTCTGGGGTCGATGACGACCACATCATCGGAATCAAACTGGACAAGAAGGAAAACGCGCGATATCGAGACCTGGACGAGCTTGATAATTACTTCAACAGCAGGAGAACTCATGATGGGAAGACACAGTTCTTTATTATCGACGAGATTCAGCTTGTTCCCGCCAAGGAAAACCCTTGGGTCAAGGGCCAGATGCTGACCTTCTATGATCTTCTAAACCAATTCCTTGACTACCAGAATACCGAGATATTCGTCACCGGAAGCAATTCCCATCTTCTTTCCAGTGATATCGCCACTGAGTTCAGGGGAAGAGGGTGGCAAATCCATATGCATCCGCTTTCCTTTTCTGAATTTTTGTCCACCAAACAGGACTGCTCCAACCTCATCGCACTTTGGGATGAATACTGGAGGTATGGCGGATTACCCAGGACGGTGCTGACCGAGGGTGAAAATGCAAAGGTGGACTATCTACGAGATACCTTCCGCGTCACTTATCTTCGCGATATCATCGACCGCTATAAACTGAGAAATGACGAAGGAACAGTTGGGGCGCTTGTCAAAGTGCTTGCATCATCCGTCGGTTCCCCAATCAGTTTCACAAAGATCGCCAACACTTTCCGTTCGGAGATGGGCTACAGCATCGCGCCAAGAACTGTTGAAAAATACATTGGCTACATGAAAGATGCCTTCCTCATCGAAGAGACACAGGCTGAAACCCTTAAGGGACGTAAAGTTATCGGTGCGCCTTCAAAATATTATTTCGACGACCTTGGAATTCGCTTTGCTGCCACTGAGTTCAAAGGTGGCGATCAGGAACCGCATTACATGGAGAACGTGATTTACAACGAGCTTGTTGCACGCGGATATATCGTCAATACAGGGCGAATCACCGTGAACGAGAGAGGCATTGACGGAAAGCAGGATTTCCGACAGTACGAGATAGACTTCGTTTGCGAAAAAGGAGGCGAGAGGATTTACATCCAGTCCGCCTTGGCAATACCTGGCGAAGAGAAGATGGCCCAAGAAAGACGACCGCTTCTTTTGGTGCGCGATTCCTTCCGGAAGGTTCTTGTATCCAAATACTTTTCTGGAGCGATGTTCGACAATGACGGCGTCCTTCAGGTCGGATTGTTCGATTTTTTGACAAAGCCCGATCTCCTCTCAAGATAGCGTTGAGTCACAAACTGCTAGCATGCTAGCAAAATTTGACTCAAGGCTAGACCTGGTTCACCATTTAGTTCTTCCATATTGGATAGGTTGATTGTGGTGAAGGGGAGATGTCTCTATGAATTCGAAGACAGCCAAGCAGGAAAACATCTCCGTCGTTAGTTCTTTTTCTTCAAACGTACTCCAGAAAGCTGCCCGTATGGTCCCTTTCCCCGCTTTTTGATGCGGCACGAGAAAGAATGCGAGAAGCGGAAACTCGGATTTTTCCTCAAGGAAAAGGCCCATTTTGAAGAGAAGATGAGAAATATCTACTAGCTCATCAAACAGCTATGTGTTAGGAACGAAGGAACATGTTCAGGAATTACCACTTCGTTGGCATTCCGTCTACATAATGCCAATAGTTTCCTTCTCCTGTCGGCTCCGACTCAAAATAATAATATCTCGTAGCGGACAGCAACAGGCTATTTTTTCCGCTGACGCGAACGTTGTTGCTCCATGAATCGGGAGTGACAATAAGCCTGTGTCATTGAGGCATCGTTGCCATTGCTTGCCCAGCCAGGCAAGCAAAAAGGCCGCACAGCCCTTATGATTTGCTGGTTCACGGCAAACGAAAGAATCTGAGCGGCCATGCCAATTATGCAACCATTTTCATCAATGGCGGCCGGGCGGGCCAAGGTCTACGAGGACCACAACCGGGACGCCAGGCCGGCGAGGCTCATGCCCGAGCTGAGCGAGGAGGAAAAACTGCCGATGGGATTCAACCGTTAGCCAAGGGAAAGGCTATGCGGCTTGTCGAATTACACAAAATTCTTGCAACTCTCTCTTATTTAGACTCTGATTATTCCTTAACGAAGAAAAGTGACGGAACTTCAAATTTGCCCAATGAATATGTCGTATATCGTTTGGCATTATTAGAAGAAGGTTATTTCGTATCAAGCATAACGATCAATGACCCAGACGTTAGCATGTATGGGCTAAGCATGAAAAACGGATCCAGACGTGATTGGAGAGAAATTCACGCGTATGGGTTTCGTATATTTAGACAAATATTCAGGGCTTGACCCTTGTTATAGGAAAGACCAAATCGAGTTTAGAATTGACAAAAGCTATATTAGTATTTGGGCATTCCTGTGATGGTTATCGCCAATCAAAAATTGCTCGCTGGCGATTTGGCAGAGATTCATCGTATGTTTAGAACTTCAACTGAACGGCAATCTTTTTTAAGGATTCTTTGCTTAACAATTGATAGACATCATCACGCGAATGAATGCTGACGCCTTTCAGAATGAAGTGAACCTGGTTGATCAGCCGGTCCGAGAACGTCTCGGCATAACGATAGTTCTCGTCGACGGATTCTAACATCTCTTCATCGATTAATACCATGACGGCACGACGGACTAACGTTAACATTGCCTCTTCAATCCAATAAGAGAACATCGTATTGGGATGATTCTTTTCAAGTGCCAAAAGGCGGCAATAAAGTGGCAATCCATCTTCCGGTAAATGCCATAAGTCGGCAAATAAGAAATCGGCATCGAATGGTTCTTTTTCCCACACGAAAGCATCGGCTTCTACGATATGAATCTTCTCGGGATGTGGGAAGAAAGGAAGAATTGATTCTTTGAACAAAGCAATAATCTTGGGGTCCTTTTCGACCACCGTCACCGAAGAGACATCATCTTTGTTTGATGCCATAAACGCATAATAACCTAGCCCTAATCCTAAGGTGACGACTTTGCCATGCGCGTCTTCAACCGGTTTTTCCATTGTATGGATTTCGTGCGGTGTAATCGACATCCAGGTCGTCGCGTATTGTTTTAAGGCCAAGAAACGGAATGTCTCTGAGAAATAACCAAACGGAGTGTGTTCCGCGAATGTCTTGGGATCCACTTTGATTTCGTCATAGACAAAGCCTTGTCCGGGGCGATACGTATCATATTCTAACGATAAGTTGCCCCATTTCTTCGGCGTGGGCCGTACGGTTTGATAGTAGGGGTTCTCTAAATAGGATGTGGGGGATAACTTTGTGACGGGATAAGGAATCCCTTTCTTTGGCAAGGTAAGACCTTGTTCCATCACATCATTCCAAGTGTCAGCCTCATCGATGGATTCGGAGAGGGCTTCCAGCAAATCGCCATACCAGGCGATGTCATTTTCGTTCAACTGAATTTTCATCTTGTATTTAGTCTACTGATTTTTTCACGAATGAAGTAGACTAATCGCATGGAAAAGACAGGAAAAATCATTCTGACGAACATGTGCATGCTTTATCGTAAGGATGGCAGCTTCTTGGTGGAGAACCGGAAAAAACAAGATTGGCCGGGCTTAAACTTTCCCGGTGGCCATGTCGAACGGAATGAATCGATTCCGGAATCCGTCATCCGGGAAATCCGAGAAGAAACTGGCCTCACCATCCGTAACCCCGAATTCGTTTCGTATTACGAATGGAACGTTCCCGAAGAAGGCATCCGCCATCTTTGCTTGTTATTCCGTGCCTCGGAATGGGAAGGAGAGCTTCATTCTTCTTTGGAAGGTGAAGTGTTCTTCGTGCATAAAAAGGACCTTGCCCGTTATCCGTTATCCACGGATTTTGACAAGATCCTGGCAATTTGCTCTCAAGGTTTAACGATCTAATCCTTCCGCTTCGGGATCCGGATGTTCTTCAAACCAACGGATATCGATTTTGCCAACTCCCGTACGGGGGAGTTTTTTCATGATGATGACTTTGTCGGGTTGATAAGCAGGAGGCAGCGCCGCCCGAATTCGTGCGAAGATCAATCGTTTGGCTTCTTCTTCCGATACGGCGTCTTTGCCGTGCCGTATCACGGCAGCCACCCGGAATACCTGGCCTTTTCTTTCGTTCGGGACACCATAAACATAACAAGCATAGATTTCTGGCATTTGAAGGACGGCCGCTTCAACGTCGGCCGGGCATAATGTTTCGCCATTGACCTTTACCACGCGTTTCAACCGTTGACGGAAGTAGAGGTAGCCATCGTTATCAAGATACCCATAATCCCCGGTGTGGAGCCAAATTTCACCGTTTTCATCTGGCACTAACGTCCGTTTGGTGGCGGCTTCATCGTGAAGATACCCGCTCATGATCATCGGACCGGCAATGCAAATCTCACCAGGGGTAAGCGGGGGTAACGTCTTACCGGTGACTGGATCTACAATCTTGTTCTTCATGCCTGGTTGAGGACGACCAATGGAGCCTTTTCGAGAACGATGCCCTAACGTATTGACATTGGATACCATCGCTTCCGTAGAACCATAACCCACATAAAGACGGGCATCGGAATCAAATGTCCGCATCGTATCGTTCCAACGGTCAATTAAGTTCTGAGGCACATTGTCCCCACCGACATAGGCAACGAGTTGTTTCTTTAAGAACGTGCCATAGAATTCTTTTTTCGAAAGAATCGCGTTATAGATAGCCGGAACACCGAGCAACGTGTTCGTATGGCCTTTCTTGATTTCTTGGATGGCGGCTTTGGGATGGAATTTGAGCATCAAAACCGTAGAACCACCAAACGATAACGGGGTATGAAGCCCCATGCCTAAACCAAAGACGTGAAATAAGGGGATGACCGTGAATAGTTTAATATCACGATATGGCCCACCGATTAAGTGATAGGAGACAGATCCTAAATAATTGATGGCATCATGCGATAACCGCACGACTTTAGGCTCTCCATCGGTGCCACCCGTATTGAGATAGACGGCGTCTTCTTTCTCTTCGGGGGTATAGACTTCAAATTCATGGGCTTTTGGAAGCTTGTCATAACGAAGTAATCCAGGTCGTTTCTTGCCCATGGCCCGGAAATAAGAAGATTTGATTCCGTTCACATGAATATAGGGGTTAATCCCGACGACTTGATAGTCAGACGGGAAATAATCACGGTCTTTGTAAGCAACGTTCCAAAGGCAGAATAATAACTTACTGCCGGCAAAATCCATGTAATGTTTCAATTTTTCAGGCGGGGTTAACGGATGTAAGTTATAAGAAATCGCCCCGATGGCGGATATCGCATAGAAGAGTTCGGCGGCTTCAAAGCAGTTCGGAATGGCCACGGTAACGACATCGTGTGGTTTTACGCCTAAGGCAACCAACTTCTTTGCCGTGGAACGGACCCGCAACAAAAATTGATGGTACGTTAATTTTTTCTGTTCAAAACGGATGCATAAGTTATGCGGGAATTTCTGTTCGGTTTCTAAAAATTGTTGAAATGTGCTTTTGGCCATCATGAATCTCCTTACGAAACGAAACGGTATCCACAAAGCGAATAGAGAATTGCTAAGAAGACATAGTTAAACGGTTGGTGAAGCAAGTAAATGAGCAAGGTGTGTCGTCCCACAAAAAGAACGGGTTTTGCCCATTTGGTCGGGAAGGAAGCAGGCAGCAATGATTCGCGTTTGCGGTAGAAGATTTTGCCCCAGGTTGCCCCTAGGAACATGATGGTCGTCATTAAGAGCGGTGGGAAATAGTCATCGCCATAACGGACTGTACCAAGTAGTAACCGCCACCAATCTCTTGGCCAACTGCCGTCTGTGCTGCGATTCGGGGCATTAAGCACGGATAACGGCCCATCCGCAGGGGAGAAATAGAAATACAAGAAGAAACAAGAAACGGCAATCAAAACGCAAGAAGCGATGAACGTTTGCCAGTACTTTGGGAAGAAATGGTCAAAAATCGCGAAGAGAATCAACGCAATCGCGATGGCTTGTAAGATCCCTAAGATAATTGAAATATCGGGGGAGTGGTCATAAGGGGAGACAGCATTAGGCGCAAAAGATAGCTCATGGCTGATGTTCTTGATACAAACGGAGAGAATAATTAACGCATGGGTTTCCACTTGAGAAACAATGGCGAGTTGGACGCCCCGTTCTAAGTTATTCCGCGCAAAAGAGCAGGATATCCCCGATAAAAATACAAATAAACCGGCAAAGAACGCCTCTAAGCAGAACAAGATAAATACCCCTTGTCCGTTTTCGGGCCAAGGAATGCCAGTCGTGCCGACAATGGCAAAGAACACGTTGTAGCAGAAGCGGTTCATGGCTTCGATGACGCCATTATGGGCACTATCTTTGTCAAATAAAATGCCCATCACCCCAACGCTTGAAGCGGCATAGCAAAAATGCAAAGCACACATCAAAACAATGTCAAAGCCGCGCAAGAAATCAATTTCGAAAATTCGCGCTTTCGGAAAACGCTTCGGAAGACGATAACGAGTGGCGGCATCTTGCTTCCGTTTCATGCGTTACTTCTTCCTTCACTTCTTTGGCCTACATTCTTTTGAGAAGCAACCAAACCTGTGGCGTACGAATGCGGCATCATAACTTCCATTATAAAGGAGAGACGCAAAAGAACAAATGCTTTTCCTACGAGCGTGCGTTGCGCGTGTTACGTGAGGAAGGGTATACTTAGGGATATGAAATATCCGCAATCTGCTTTTCCTGAAATCTTCAGCCATACTGTCAATAACGAGACGGATGTGCTTCATAGCACCAAATGTTCTTGCTTATTCTGCCGCCAAACCTATGATGCTCGTAAAATCAACGACTGGGTCAATGACAAAAACGGCGTGACTGCCCTTTGCCCCGAATGCGGCATGGATGCCGTCGTCGGGGATGCTTCTGGCTTTGTGCTTGATCACGATACCTTAAAAGCACTGAATCTGGCCTATTTTGGGGAAGACTACATGGAAAAACACCCCGATGCGGCCCAAAAATACATCAAACGTTATCAAGAAGGCAAAATCACCCACAAAAAAGAAAACGAGGCGTTATATATCCAATATCTTTCGTTATTGGCTACCTCTCATTTCTCCGATGAAGCGGCTTATCAGCTTGGCATTCTTTATCAATATGGCACCTCTTTGACCACGAAAGACCCTAAAGCGGCCCTTTCCTGGTTTTCTTCGGAATCGCTAAAAAACGACGGCGATGCCTTAACCCATATTGGCTTATTGCTCGAAAGTGGCGAACTTGGAAAAGCAGCCCCTGCGCTAGCATATCAGTGCTACGCCAAAGCCATGGCGTTAGGTTACGCCAACGGCTTATTCCATTTTTCCGATTGCTATCGCGATGGTCATTATGTCGCCAAAGACATTGACTTTGCCTCGCAAGTCTTATCCAATACGATGCCTGAGGTTTATAACCGTTTCTCAGCTTCTTTGCCATTCAATTCCGTTCCGTATGGACGGGCGGCAGAACTAGGTTCATTGTCATACCGCATCGGTCGTCTCTTTGAGATCGGAAGCCCCAAAGTCGCACCCAACCTCTTTGAGGCCGTTCATTATTATTTATTGGCGCAATTCGCGTTTTCCTCCATTCCTTCGGAAACGCCGATGACGGGGGATATCGCTGCCGAATCCGCGGATACGAATCAACGGTTAACGATTTTAGCAAAACTCAATGGTCAAGAGCGGCGTGATCCGCAGTTTGACACGGATACGTTCTCCGATACCATCACGTTCTTCTTATATGACCCTGAAGAAGGGGCCTATCATTTGCCATCCCCTTGTTTATTCCGTGCCTCGTTCCATGATACGGAGACCCAACGTTTTGCGTTCGAAATCATGGCACCGCAGCCCATGATTGTCTGTGACGTGGATGACCTCTTTATCAGCCCGATTCGTGGCCGAATTCGCTGGTATTTTGAAGACGTTGATGACGTGGAAATTGGGGATCCCGATAACAAGCCTGCTCAGTTTGACACGATTATCGGGGATTCGGAGAAAGGTTATCAGCTGATTGACACAAGAGGCAAAGATGCCCCACATACCGTGGCGGTCATTCATTTGTTGCCGCCGAAAGGTCAACCCGAAGAAGAAAAGGATGAGCCCGATTCGTTAGAAGTGGACAAAACCATAGTGGAAGAGAACCGCAAGAAAGCATAATTTATGGAGAAACAAACCGCGTTATCCCCTTTAAAAGGGAAACGATTCCAAGTGTTTTTGGGACCGACTTTAAAAGTGTTAGAGTGTGCCATGGAACTCATGACCCCTTTTGTCATTCGTTACATCATCGATGATGGCATTGGGAAAAACGACATGGGGTTGACCTTAAAACTTTGTGGCCTCTTATTCTTGCTCGCTTTATTTGGCTTCGGCTTTACGATGATCGCCCAATATTTGGCCTCGAAAGTCGCTTCTTCCTATTCTTATGACTTACGGAAGAACCTTTATGCCCATTTGAATGAATTATCAGAGACAGACTTAAACCGTTTTGGCAAAAACAAGGTATTAACCTTGCTTTCCAATGACTCGTTTGCCATGCAAAACGGCGTCATGATGTTCATGCGCTTAATTTTCCGTCCGCCATTCTTGTTAATTGGCTCGACCATCCTATCATTCGTCATCGACTGGAGAAGCGGCATTATTTTCTTAGCCACGATTTGTTGCAGTGCCGCCATTATCGGCTTAGTCATGCTTGTTTCACCGAAGAAATATGCGGCCATTCAATCCAACCTGGATGAGATTTCGTTGTTATCCAGCGATTCGCTACAAGGTGCACGGCCAATTCGTGCGTTCAATCGGCAAAAAGAACAAGAAGAGAAGTTCGATCATTCGTTAGATACCTATCAGAAAAAGAACATGAGCATGGCGAAATATAACGCCTTGATTAACCCCTTCACGTTCTTATTCACGAATTTGGCTATGGTACTAGTCGTTTGGCTCACCTACCACTATGGCGTATGGGATGGCACGAGCCAAGTTGGTTTTGTGACGTTAGGGGAGTTGATTTCGTTAATTTCGTACTTAACTTCCTCTTTGATGGCGTTGATTTTGTTCTCCCGTTTAATTGTTTCTTTAAACAAGGCAGCCGTCTCGAAGAAACGGATTGATGCCTTCTTTGCGTATCAACCGCAGATTCAAAATGTGGCTCGTTACCATCAAGAAGACGCCGTCAAAGATGCCCCGATTGTTCGATTTGACCACGTCTCATTAACGTATGGCGAAAAAGGCGATCAACCGGCTGTCAAAGATTTGACGTTCTCTCTGCCTCAAGGCGCCTGGATTGGCTTTATCGGTGGCACGGGCAGTGGCAAATCGACCACGATTTCCTTACTCGAGCGGCTTTATGAACCAAGCGCAGGCAAGATTTATTACCGTGGACTTCCTTTAGATGATTACGACTTGGTGTCGTTACGGCAAGAGATTTCGTACGTCTCCCAAAAACCATCGTTATTTAAAGGCACCATTCGTTCGAATCTCTTGGTGGCGAAACCTTCTGCTACGGAAGAAGAGATGGTAGAAGCTTTGAAACGTTCCTTGGCCTATGAATACGTTTCCCGTTATTCTGATTTCTTAGACCATCCCGTTGAAGAAGGTGGCGCGAATTTATCGGGTGGTCAAAAACAACGATTACTCATTGCCCGCGCATTCTTAAAAGGCGGGGATATCTTAATTCTCGATGATTCCATGAGCGCTTTGGATTTCTTGTCCGAAAAGACGGTCCGGCAAGCGATTGCGGCGATGCCTTCCTTAACAAAGATCATCGTCTCGCAACGGACGTCTTCCTTACGGCATTGCGACAAGATTTTGGTTTATGACAAAGGCCAAATCATTGCCCAGGGCACCCATGAAAGCTTGCTCGCTTCTTGCCCTGTCTATCAGGAAATTGCTGCCGTGGAGCAAAGAGGGGAGGTGGCTTAAGATGCGTCGCTTTAAAACATTTCTTCCTTATTTAAGTCATTCGAAGGGCCTTGTTGCCTTGTCATTACTTTGTGCTTTTTTAGCCACCGGATCGAAATTAATGATTCCTTTCTTGGCTGGCAAATGTGTCAACGCCATGAACGATGCCATCACGAATGGCACCTGGTCTTCACTAGACTTAGGAAACGTTTTCTTACTCATGGGTGTCTTATTGCTCATCGGCACCATCTTCCGTTATCTCTTCGACTATTTGACTTATCTCCTAGGCCAAAAAGTCATTCGTACGATGCGCCATGAACTTTTTGTGGCCACGTTAGAAGAACCCGTTTCGGAAATCGATAAGACAACGAAAGGTGACACCGTCTTACGTTTTGTGAACGACATCGAGAACGTGCAAACGGGGTTAGTCTCGGGTTTTGCCTCTCTTTATGATGGCGTCGTTGCGATTGCCATTACGTTAATCTTCATGTTCACGTTGAACTGGGTGCTTGGCTTAATTGTGGTTGCCTTGACCCCGATTTCCATGTTTGTAGCGCGGTTTGTTTCAAAATTTAACGCGAAGCATTTCCGTTCCCAAGCCACAAACCAAGGCTTATTAAATGGTTATTCGTTGGAATCGTTACGCAATTCTGAGGCGGTGACTACGCTTGGCATCGCCAAAGACCGCGAACAAGGGTTCGATGAACGGAACGCCGCTTTACGCGATGCGACGTTTAAAGCAAATATGGGTGCTTCCGTCATCAATCCTGCCACTCGTTTTGTGAATGCGATCATTAATGCCACCGTCATTTTAGTCGGTGCCGTATTATTGCTTCATCCTTCCGCAAGTGCTTCTATCGGTCTTGCCGCCTTTGGCATCGGCGACCTTTCTGCTTTCTTGACCTATGCGTCAAACTACATGCAGCCTTTTAATGAAATCTCGGATGTCGTTGCCGAAATCGACTACGCTTTAGCCTCATTCCAACGCATTCAGGACATCATTCATGGGCCGAAAGATACGAATGAAGGAAAACAAGTCTTATCGGGTGAGATTCAAGATATTGAAGCGAAGCATGTGACGTTCTCTTACGACGCTTCAAGAGTCATCATTCACGATTTGAATCTGTCTTTAAAGAAAGGGCAAAAGATTGCCTTAGTGGGCCCGACTGGTTGCGGCAAGACAACGGTCATCAATCTTTTGATGCGCTTCTATGATCCACAAGAAGGGGCGTTCTTCGCGAACGATATTTCGACGCAAGATCTCGAAAAGAAGGCGTTCCGTGCTCATATCGGGATGGTGTTGCAAGATACCTGGATTTTCTCGGGCACCGTTTATGAAAACATTGCCTATGCGAAACCTGACGCTTCAAAAGAAGAAGTGCTAGAAGCAGCAAAACAAGCGCAAGCCGATGGCTTTATCTCTCGTTTGCCCAAGGGTTATGACACGATGATTTCCGATTCTTCGGGACTTTCTCTCGGAGAAAAACAATTGATTTGCGTTGCCCGGGTGATGCTTGCAAAGCCAGAGCTCGTTATTCTTGATGAAGCCACCTCGAACATCGACGTCCGTACGGAGAAATTGCTTTCCGAGTCATTTGACCATTTAATGAAGGGCAAGACATCTCTTGTGGTGGCCCACCGTTTATCCACAATTGTTTCCAGTGACTGCATCATCGTATTGAAAGATGGGGAAATGATGGAAAAGGGCACGCACCGCGAGTTATTGGCCAAAAAAGGATTTTATGCGAAGCTCTATGAAGCACAGTTCCAGTAAATCCATGGTTTTGCTTGGCGTTTTATGCACGCTTCTTTCGGCGTGTTCTATCACGTATTCAAGGCCACTTCCGATGAATGCGGCAGGTGAGTGCATCCGTCAAGCCATCAAAAGCTGGGAAGAGACGGATTTTTCCACGTTTCCCACGTTAAAAATGACGTCGACCTATTTTGTGCGGAATGCCTCACATCATGGTTCGAAACAAACTACGGTGACAACCATGGATTATCAAGCAGACCCCTATTCCATCGCTTGGAAGGAGTCTATCAGCACCAAAGGAGGAGACGAATCTAATCAAGCTTCAAATGCCGCCTTCTCTTTGTACGATGGTAGTTACTATGTGACGGAAAATGGCGTGACGATTCCTGCGACTGAATGGCGTTTCTATTCTACTTTTTCTACTTACTTTGATTTACCAATCTTTTTTGAAAAACATGGCATTTCTTTGCTGAATAAAGCCCAAGAGCTCTTATCACAAATCGGCAGCCAAACCAATCCGCAATCCAATGAATTAACGGGCTTCCAAGCCCAATCGAATGGCGGGGATGACTTAGCAGTCACGTTTGACGGCACCGATTTCGGCATTAAAGATCATTTCTTCCAAAGAGAATATGAAGATGCGAACGCGACCTCGTTCTCCTTGCACATCTCAGAGGGTAAAATCCGTTCTTACAAAGTGACGTTCACTTACGAGGAAGAAATCGAACTGGCTTCCAGTTCTACGCCTGAATTTCAAAAGATAAACCAGGTTGCCGCGGTGACGTATGCGAAAGAAGCCAGTGTGGAGAATGTGTGGGATTATGGTGCGTGACGAAGCGACCATCTCTTATACGATGTCCCGCATCCATGGGAAGAACACATCGATCGAAATAAAGCTACGGAAAGAACTATATCGCCGTGGCTTTCGTTATCGCGCGAATAGCCGTTATATCTTTGGCCATCCTGATATTTCTTTTAAAGGATATAAGGTCGTTGTTTTCTGTGATTCCGAATTTTGGCATGGTTATCACTTTGAGGAAAACCAAGCGAAGATCCATTCGAATCGTAGTTACTGGATTCCGAAGATCAAACGCAATATTGCCCGGGACGAAGAAACAAATACGGTCTTAACGTCACAGGGTTATTTGATTCTCCGTTTCTGGGGTCAAGAGATTGAACGTGATGTCAAAGGTTGCGCGGACAAAGTAGAACAAGCGTTATTGTCCCGGGGCTACCCAGCCAATAAAATTCATCATTAAGGAACAAAAAAGGAGTTCTCATCGGAACTCCTTATCTTTTTCGTTTGTAACTTATTCGCCTTTGTGGTCGACCAAGAGATTCAAAAGGCCAAAAGCAGCGGCTAAGAAAGAGAAGACAATGACGCAGATGCTTCCAGCACCAAGCGAGGCATAACCAACTTCCGTGGGATTAAACCAAGGATTTGCCATCTGATAGAACTTCACGGGGAAGAAGAACAAGATGCCGGCGGCTAAGCCAAGCGCAATGACCAAGAAGGGGATGAATTTCGAACCATTGTCGCCTAAGGCGAGACCGAAGATGCCAACAATGACCAACAAAATCAAAAGCACAAAAGCAATGACCAGTGGCCACACAACAGCATAAGTGGAATTCTTCATACCGAACATGGCAACAAAGATATTTCCTTCGGCAGAATTGGTTTCTTCACTAAAGAGATTGGCGAACATGCACATGATGGCAACAAATGCCGAGAGCGCAGCAAGCACGGAGAAGACACGGGTGGTGGATCGTTTTTTCATATTCTTTCGTCCTTAAAAAACTTTGGCTTAAAGCCTAACACGGGTATTCTATCATGATTTTCGCGCGCGAAAAGGACGAACTCTCAATCTCATATGAAAAAAATGTTAGTTGTCAGCTGATGTGAAACATTTTAGCAATCTCGGGCATCTGACCTCGCCCGTATTCTCCATAATCCGTTTCAGGCTGTCAAGTTCCGCTTG
>CADAXQ010000038.1 GCA_902791935.1 uncultured Erysipelotrichaceae bacterium
TGTTATGAAAATCTCGCCACGGCTTTAACCGCGGCGAGAGAATTATATCAAAGGCTCTGCAGGATTTGTTTTTTATCCCTCACGTGCAAATAAGAGTTTTTATCAAAATGAGGATCAAGAACCTTTAACGTTCACCATCCCCAAAGGAGAAACGGGAAATGGCATCCGTTCGATTCAGCAAAAGCAATCCGAAGACGGAAAAAGCACCATCATCACGATTTCTTATACCGACGAAGGAAAAGCCGACACCGTTTTGACGATTCCTAACGGCATTTCTGTTGTTGGTTATCGTACTGAAAGCGATGAGTCAAGCGGCAATACCTTACTTTATTTCCAATACTCGGATGGCCATGAAAGCGAGCCCATCATCATTCCACAAGGCAAAGCAGGAACTTCTATCGCAGGCATAAATGCCTCGGTAGACGACGAAGGAAACACCGTCATCGAAGTCGTGATGTCGGATGGTCAAAAATTTAGTTTCAAAGTGCCAAAAGGGCAAAAAGGCGAAACCGGGAACGGCATTGTCTCCGTAACGGGGAAAGCAGGAACGGGCGATCAAGAGGGCACCTATACCTTGACCTTTACTTATACGAACGGCGATACTTCCGAAGTGACGTTCTCTCTTCCCACCACTTCTCAATGGTATCAAGGAGAAGGCGAACCGGGGGTGATTGCCGGCGTCAAAGATGGCGACTATTATTTCGATACCCAGGGTGGGGTCATTTATCTTCGTGAAAACGGTATCTGGGTGGCCAAAATCACCATTCCTACCGAAACCGTCACGACCTATACCGTTCAATTCCATTGGAATGACGATGAAGTCATTACCAGAAATGCTCAGCCCGTTTCTTCTTCGACGAACACGTATTCGTACACCATCGAAAAAGGGCAGTGCTTTGCCACCGTTGGAGAACCCGTTCCTTTTGCGGTCAAAGATGGCTATGTCTTCCAAGGCTGGTACACGACAAAAACGCCGAATGTGACGAATGGTACCTTCACGGATCTCACCCCAGTAAGTGGGGACTTAAATCTCTATACCTATTTCGTTTCGGCTGCCTAAAAAATACGTCACCCATGATATGAAAAAATCCTCTTTGATTCATCGCCAGAGAGGATAATTTTGCATATACTCGCCTTATTTTTGGCCAAGCACTTCCATTAAGTGGTCTAGGATGCCAGCGCATTCTGCGGCAGCCGCATCGCGTTTTTCAGTATATTCGCCTGCCCCGCCAAATAAGGTATCCGCGACGGATTTGACGAATAAGGAAGGAACGTCATTCCGTTTGGCCGTACGAAGGATACCGGCACTTTCCATATCGCATAAAGAAGCGCCGAAATGTTCATGAAGATACGCTTTGTCTTTTGCTTTTCCTACAAAGCGGTCCCCGGAAGCAAGCACAAGTTCAGGCAAATCCGGGTAAGCTTCTTTGGCTAAAGAACGAAGATGCGGATCGGTCGGGATTGCGATGCCCGCTTCTTCGCTATGACGGCCCACTTCTACCCCATCGATTTCTGAGACGTCAAACGCATAATCTACGACGGAAGAAATTAAGCATAACGAGGAAGAAGCCGCGTTTGGCTCTAGCGCGCCGACAACGCCATAATTCAAAATCAAATCGACGCCATAATGATCAATTAAAAATTGAGTAGAGGCAGCCCCCATGACTTCTCCAACGCCAGAAGAGACGGCATAAAGGTCATAGGTCGGCCGTTCATAACAAGACACTTCAAAGCCTCGTAACGTTGTTTTGGTTTTTGGCTTGCCATAAACCCGTTCAAACGGTTCTTGTTCCACGGCAATCACCAATCCGATTTTTCGTTTCATAACCTTCTCCTAGTAACGTAAATCCGTATCGTTTTTCATGTATTCGCGGCGTTTGTCTTCGACTTTATCATAAAGGTTCGACAAGATTTCATCATCAGACAAGAGATTGCGTGCCGCCAGGTTAAAAGAATAGGCAAAGTCATCGTCATCATCGAGATAACAAAACGTTAAATACACCTGATGGGCATAATAGTTCCGTTTATGCACAATCTCATAAAGGACTTGATATTCTTCTTCCGTGAATAATGGCTCATCCCAAGTGGTATCGTAGGCCTCTAAGGCATGAACGACTTGACCTAACGTCCACTTCTCTTGCTCCATCTTGGCCATGTTGGCTTGGAAACCACCATCGGCCATGAAGGCATAGATATACTTGACGTCATGCTCAATGCACTGGCAGTACATCAAGATTTCGCCGACGCGTTGATGAAATTCGGGTAGTTCCATAACGGAAGATTACATAACAGACGAAGAAACCGTGTTAACCCAGATGTTGATGCAAAGGGAACCGTCCGCGGTTTCGGTGGATTTTCCATGGTAGTCCATCGCTTTGGCATCGAGTTCGGGAATGCAATCGATTTTGCCATCACGGAAATCGGTTAAGCGTTCCATCGCGACTTCTAGACGCGCTTTTAAGCCACCCATCCGTTGATCGTGAACTTCTAATCCGAATGGTTTTTCATCCATTAACCAAGCCGTACGGAAAGCATGTTCAAAATCCGTTAAGGCACGGATGGCTTTCTTGTAGGTAGCAAGCAAAACAGTAATCTCTTCGGAATCACGATCATCATAGGCTTTCTTCGTCCGAACGCCTAAATCGTATTTGTACGACATGAATTTCGCGAGTTTGGCCGCGGAGTTAAATAAATAAGCGTAGTTCTTGCTCTTCTTTGCTTTACGGGCATAAGAATTCGCGAGAGAGCGGTAATATTTCGCCCCACCTTCATGTACGTGGGCATCGCAAAGACGCATGAGCGGGTCGTTATAGAACGCCCATTTGCAAGTGTCAGTCACTTGGTTATAAGTCACTTTCGGAGCATGGTTCAAATCATCTAACGACATGAAATCCGCGTAGGATTCCCCAGTGATTTTTTCAAATTCAGTGGGGAAAGAAGCCGTATTTTCATTGCCTAAGTAGAATTGACGAATCGCGTATAACGAAGGCAAAACGGCAAATGGGGAACATTCACGACCATTGTCGCCCCAAATCGTGATGATGATGTCATTCACCCCTTCTTCGCGACAAACTTCCATCGCGGGTTTCATTGTCTTTAAGGTGTAATGGTTCATGGGAGCAAAGCCAACCCAAGCCCAGGCACCACCCGCAAAGGCGAGGTTCGGGTCAAGCTCTTTGCCACTTCGAATCATCTGCCGGTAGATGTCTTTATGCGCATGATAATAATCCCAATATGTAAGCCGTAAATCTTTGGGATAGGCCGCTTTGACTTCCTCTGGGAAATGAATGTTCTTGCCATAGTATTGGCCATGATTTGCCCAAGCATAGAACATATCGCCCCAGAACATCGGTTGTTCATAGCCATACTTGTGGGCGATTTCTTTCACTTTCGCAATATGTTTCAACATGATTTCCGTGGGATTCTCATAGCCATGTTGATCTAAATAAACACCCCGGCCTAAATGTCTGGCTTCGTCCATGCCTAAATGAATGTGGCGTGAAGAGAACATTTCGGAGCAAGAATGAATTAAATGATCTAATAACGTATAAGTCTTCGGTTCATCCACCAATAAAACGTCGTCGATATCGTGGCATTCTTGATATGGAGCATAACGGAAGATTTGGTTTAAATGAGCCAAGGTCTCTAAGCAAGGGATAAGTTCCACGCCGAGCGATTGGCAGTATCGATCCAATTCTTGGATTTCTACTTTTGTATAACGGCCACGTTGGTAGCCAAAGAATGGCTCCCCCTCCACTTCAATCGTGTCTTCGGTATAAAGCATTAACGCGTTATAACCAAACGCAGCAATCGTTTTGGCGAAACGTTTTACGCCATCTAACGAAAGAACACCATTGCGAGAGCAGTCCACCATCGCAGCAAATAATTTTTCAGATTTTTCCATATTGAGATTACCCTGTTGGAATCATTGTAGGATTTTGTCGTTTGCTTTGTCTAGGCTTAGCCTAGCTTTACCTCGCGGGTTTTGCCTTCTTGAATCGACAATAACGTCAACTGAAGGTGCTGGTCATCCGTGTGGAAGATGCGCTTCACGTTCTCCCCATAGATTCGGAGCTGTCGATCGTAGGCGGGATCGTCGATATGTTTCGTTTTGTAATCGATGATGTGGTAAATGCCGTCTTTTACGATAAGTAAGTCAATGGAGCCCGTTGTGTTAAGCAAAGGATCGTAATATCCGTATTCGGGATAAAGCGCCGCATTTTCTAAGTCTTGGAATAATGGCAAGGACAAGACGGCATCAATGCGTCTTCGGTCATGGATATTCAAAATAAAGGAAGTATCTTTCGTTTTCCAGTCCACGAGCTCAAGATAACGATGGAGTCTCGTGCCATAATCTAAGATTTTCTTGGTATCTTCTTCGGGGTCCGAAACGACTTTCTTGGAAGCCCGTTCTTTTTCCCGTGGGGTAAAGTCGATCGTCAAAGTTTCGCTTCCTGGATCAAGCACGGCCGGTGCCTTTTCGTCGGATTCGATTTGTGAAAGCGGAACATGCATGACCGTCACAGGATCACGGAATTCTTTGGTCTCCCACGAAACCGTCTTTAAAGAAAGATAACCATAGCGAAGGTAAACCATGGCGGGCAAGAACGCTTTCGAAAAGGCCATCAGTCGTTTTTGCTTAGCGACTTCTGGCGTATCTTTCTTCTTCACGTCGGTTTTTAATTCAAAGACGGACTCATCATAACGAAGTAACGCCTGTTGCAGGCGATGAAGTTCCGCGCGGATGGACGTTTCATCGTCATTTGGGAATAGCGCATGAAGTTTCTCATCCTCCGAACCACTACTGCCTTCCTCCTCGTCTTCTTCCATGCCATTACGGAGACGCTTGGCTAAAGTGACAACGTCACCGACAGAGTTCTCTCCTAAGGCATAGAAGGCAAAGAAGCGGGCCAACTCATCATCGCTTGCCTTGGCCATTTTGCCTAAGCAAGCCTCATAAATCGTTTGGCCAAGCTGCTCTTCTGTTTTTTCCAGTTCGTTTTTCGTGTTTTGGTGGTCAATCAATTCCGAAGCGTGCAGATAGTTTTGATAATACTCTTCGGCTTTGTCACTCGAGAAAGCTGTTTTAAAGTCATCACGTGTCAAAGCTGGCGCATAACGGCCGCAGGTTTCTACTTGTTCTTGGTAGGCTACGCATTCGTCCCGCGTTAATATGCGGTCTTTCACCAATCGGTCTAACAAACTTCTGGAATACGACCGGAAATGGGGCGCAAAATCCATCATGCCGTATAGATTTTCGTAACGGAGGTCATTTTCTTCCTTGGCTGGGTCACCAACAAGATATAACGAATCCTCAGCGCGCGTTAACGCGACATAGAACAAACGAACGTGTTCATCGCGTTCCACTTGGTTTTGCGCTTCAGCATATTCTTTTCCTTTGTGTTCAGGGTTCGGGAATGTTAGTCCCGTCTTTTCATCCAGATAAAACGCATCAGGGCGCGATGTATTGTTCCGTTTGTTTAAGGAAACTGGCATATAGACGATCTTCCGTTCCAAGCCTTTCGAAGCGTGAATCGTCATCAAATCCACCGCATTATCCGTGTGATAAGTGGTTTCTTGGCTTAATTCAACGTCATAACGAAGCGTTTCACCGAGTAACGTCAAGAAGGACTCCAGTCCTTCCCCGGCCGCGCTTTCTTGCAAAATTAAAGCATGTAACGACTCAATCTTATTGATGTTGGCTTCCACTTCTCCTAAGTAAGGCAAGGCTTCAATGACATGGAAATGACGGATGGTGGCAAAGAATAAGTCTTCAAAGGATTTCTCTTTCGTTTCCTCTGCGACTTGAAGAACCGTTTGATAAACGTCGTCTTGTTGCAACAAGGCTAAGTCATTCTTTTTCTCGGGGTCGTGATAGGCCAAGACGGGGTAGATTTCTGGATCGCTTCTCCGATAGGCATAGCTTCGTACGACCGATGCCCAGGCGTGTTTTACGTCGTTTGCAAAACTTCCAGTCTGCGGGGCTTGTAACTTCCCTTGCCTTGCCCAAAGAATCAAACGAAGAATGCTTTGGAGCAATAAGATGGCGTCTTCTTTTCGTAAGTCTGAAGTGGCGTTAAGGTTTAACGGGATATGGTGTTCCCGGAATAGTTTCTGATATAACGGGAAACTGGATTTCACGCGGACTAACACGGCGAAATCGCGATATTCGCATGGGCGAATGATGGGTTTATCACCTCGTTCGTAAACCAAATAACCCGTTTTGATCTTTTTCTCGATATCGCGA
Organism: uncultured Erysipelotrichaceae bacterium; assembly: GCA_902791935.1. Classification (GTDB taxonomy): domain Bacteria; phylum Bacillota_I; class Bacilli_A; order RFN20; family CAG-826; genus UBA4951. The sequence continues at coordinate 6,248 of CADAXQ010000038.1, forward strand.
ATGATGGCTTCGCATTCCCAAGTTTTGCGGTACTCGCTTAACGTCAATCCCGAAGCGGGGTTGTAATCGTCATCGCCTTTTTCGGAAATGATGCGATGTAAGCCAAAGCTGTCGGCCACTTGTCGGTGTTTTGGGGCATTGTCTTCCAAGGACTGATAAGGGCCTGCGCCTAGGGGGTAATGCAGTTGTTCCGCATCGTTTTGATAATCGATGCCGCCATGGTCTTCACGCATGTAGTATTCAAAAAGATAGTTGATGTCATGAAGCATCCTTTGCCCCGAACGATAATTCAGGTTCATGTCGATGACCTTGCCATCGTTTGCGGCATTCAAATAACGTGCTCTCCGTTTTTGGAACAAGACAACGTTGCTATTCCGGAAGGCATAAATCGACTGCTTGGCATCCCCGACACAAAATAACGAAGCATGACGGCCGTCTTTTCCAGGTTTGCATAACGAGTCCAAGAACGCTTCCTGAAAGTCGTTCGTATCCTGATATTCATCAATCATGATGTAACGATAATGGCTTCGAATTTCTTCAGCTTCTGCCGCATAACGTTCATCGGTCAATAATGTTAACGCAAGCGAAGAAATGTCTTGGAACGTGAAGGAGTTCGTGGCTTTCTGAAATTGCAGTAAGCGTTCTCTTAATTCACTTTCCATGTCAAGCAATAACGTAATGTCGTCGGCATAGAACGAAACGGAGTTCACAAAATAATCCCAAGGCAATTCTTCGGCATGTTCACGGAACATCTTGCCTTCCTCGTCGAGGAAAGGCTCCCGCAACGCCTTGTAGGCTTCTTTGGAAGCGCTCGGCATATTCCGTGGCAACGGTGTCTTCTTTAAGTCGGGAATAAAGACTTCTTCATCATTTAAGGCGTCGCGGTAAGCTGCGAAGAAATCATTCGGGTTTTGAATTTCCAGCAAGGAACGGATACGTTCTGCTGCCGGGGTCACAAATTCCGTATCGGAAAAGTGGAACGAGGTCACGTCGGCTTCAAAGACATTGCGATTGGCAAAAATCGTATGAATATCGGCACTGGTCAAGGATGGTTGACCGGGCAAGGACTCGGTGGCTTCATAGGCTCTTGCAAGATAAAGGGCGGAACGAAGCTTTTTCTGGATGGCTTCCATCTTTTGCTGTTGCAAGAAGCAGATAAAGTCTGTCGAGACGTATTGCCCACCAGGTTCATAACCTTTTTTAAACGTTTCACGGTCTAGGGGGGTGAGCCCGCTTAATTTGCGGTAGAGGCCAAGGACCAATGATTTTGTGTTGCCGTCATCCTTCGCGTCGAAATGCGATAACGTTTTTAATAACCGTGCCCGTTTTTCTTCCTCTTCATAATAAAGGTCAAAGATTTCGTCTAAGATTTCCTGGGCTTTGGTTTGGATGACGGTATCAGAGGCCACCGTAATCGCATCCGAAATGCCAAGTTTACCCGCATAATGTTTCACTAAGTATTGAGAAAAAGAGTCAAACGTCTGGATGTTGGCCGATTCCATTTTTAAGGCCATATCTAGGTCGTCTTTGAATGTCTTGATGATCCGATCTTTCATTTCATGGGCAGCGTTATTGGTGAACGTTAAAACCAGTAGCTCAGAAGGGGCAAGTTGCCCGCTGGCGATTAAGCGATGGACCCGTTCCGAAAGAATCTTGGTTTTGCCTGAACCCGCGCCAGCCGAGACAAGGACGTTTTGTTCTAAGGGGGCATCTAAAGCGGCCTGTTGTGCTGCATTCCATCCCATGGTTATTCATCCTCCTTTGCTTTGGCTTCGTCTTGTTTCTTTTTCCAGAACTTACGAATGTCGTTCTGATAGCTTTTGGGTTTGTCTTCACCCCGATAGCAAATATCGAGATGCGGGCAATATTCGCAGTGTAACGATCTTGCGCTTGCCTTTAAATCGGTTGAGGTCGGAGCAATCGGGAACTCTGCCGATGCGATGTTTCGTAAGATGGTTAATAAGGCATCGTTTCCGATAGCTTCTAAGTCTTTTAGGCTCCAAGCGTAGGTGGTGTTCGAGCGTCCTTCTCTTCCTCCCATTGGCGAATCTTCGTCCGTAAAACGAAGAGAGCCATCATAAGAAAGATAGATGGCGGATTTGGCTTTATATTCGTCGTTTTCTTGATAACCGCTCTTATCCGTGGCAGTCCAATAGGATTCGTCATCTAAGAAGGCGCCACAGATTTTGGCGTTCTTGCCCGTTTCTTGCAACGGAAAAGCCGGTGGGGTGTTGCTTCCAACGGTGGAGATACCCCAGCCACCAAGCGTTCCTCCACCCGTGTAATCATTGGGATTAGCAGCGCGGGCAATGGCCCAGGCGTAGAACGGCAGTTGTAACGACCTTCCAAACGGCATTTGATGGTAGTCGAATTTCTCTGCACCGCTCTTGTAGTCTATGATGGTGTAGAAACGTTCGCCTTCATTTTGTGTCCAGACGATTTTGTCGATTCTTCCTTGGAAGTGATAGGTCTTATTGGTTTTTGGTTCTGCCAAGTCGGCATCAATGGGGAGTTCAGCATCATTCGGATGGTCAACCGCGTTCATCGATAAACGCCAATCCCGGGCTTTTTCCCAATATGGTTTTACGGCCATGGAAGCAAGTTCTAAGAACGTTTCTTGCTTGCCTGTAAAGGGTTGGTGATCTTTATCTAACGCTTCGTGATATGCTTCTTTGCCATGTGCTAACGCTTCTTCAAACGTAGCGTTCTTATGCATGGCGTTTTCAAAGACGGCATGGATAAATGTGCCAAGCCACATCCGTTGCCGGTCGCTATGGGCATCAGGTATCAATACATTTAAATAATAGGCAAAAGGGCAAAGCACATAAGTTTCAAGATCGGTCACGGACCAATGATCTTTGTGGTCTAACGCCGTGAAATCCACTTTCTGATAAGCATGCGAATACGAACGATATTCCCCGACGGTTCCGTGGTACAAAGCCGCATCGTATTGGCTTGCTAAATAGAGTTGTTGAGCGCAGGGGGAATAAGAACCATTCATCGTGAACTCTTTGCCAACAGAGCTTACTTTGATGTTGTCACTTCCCACGAAGGGAGAATCATAGATATGGTCTTGTAAGTGAAGCAAAGGACGGGACAACAAGGCAATATTCATATGTTCGAGGTAATTCTTCTTTAGGCGCGCATCTAATTTTGTTTTGACATAAGAAGGATTGGCCCCAAGTGCTTCTAGTTCGATATCCGTAAAGACATTGTCATTCGCATAAACCCGATAGAAATCGCCGTATTGAAAGTTGGTGACGTAGACGATCGCGCGGGGGTCAAAGGAATAATCGTTCACGACTAAGATGCCGCGATCGTTAGAGGGATAACGAAAGCCTTGTGCCCGGACGATTTCTAGCAAGTTCAAATAGGCATAATCAAACCCTTTTGCTTTTGCTAAGTCCGCCAAGGCATACGTTTCTACATATTGTTGCAACGTAACTAAATCAGGATTAGCCAATTCCTCTTCTGTAAAAAGAAAGGAACCGCTGTCATGGATGGTGCGCATCTTTTGTTGCACTGCCGCTTCTTCTATGAAGGGTTTGGAGAACGAGTAATAGCAGGGCAATTCAAATAGAGAGGAACAGAAATCAAGATAGAAAAGGTCTGAGGCATCACGAATTAAAATACGGATTCTATCTTTTTCTTGAGGATTCTTTTTTAATCGTTCACGAATGGAAGAGAAGATGGAAAAGTATTGCCGATATTTGTTGGGATAAGGAACGTAAGGCGTAGAAGGATATGCGTCCAAACCGTCTAAATCTTGAAAAGAGAGATTTTGATAAGAAAGACTAGCATCAGCAAGTAAGCGTGATAGTTCACGGTCTTCGTCTCGTTCAAATAAGTAAATGGAGCGGCTTTCGAGCTCTTTTTTGCCGAGTATGTCACGCGCGAAATAACCTTGGTTCTCTAGTTCTTGATATATGGCATCAAAAGAAGGATTTACCCCGCGTTTAGCGACGCGAAGGATTTTCTCGTATTTCTTTGCTTTGTCGTATTCGATTCCTTGGGTGACTAAGAAAGGCAACGGATCTTGCGCAAAAGAGATGGATAAGCGGTCCACGACATCTTCAGGAGTTAGAAATTTAACGTTCCAAGCAGGATGCTGTTTTTCTTTCCAACGGTAAAGAAGTGGAAAATACTCTCTCACCGCAACGATGAAGGCAGGCGTTTTCTCATCCATAAGCGCACTCCTTTTTTGAGATTTGTTGTGCCATCATTGTAACAACGATAAATCCGCTGTAAATAGGTAATTTTTTAATAATATAATTTGATTATATTATTAGAATTATTAATTTTTATATCGTTCTAATAAAGCCGATGCATCAAGAACGGCGCCTTCTTTAAGCCATTCATCCACCAGACCATACATGGCACCGATTTCATGAACGAGTGGAAAACGATCTTCGCCTTTCTTACGAGGAGCATCTGCGAACACCAGAGCATAGATTCCATCATAGAAAAGATGGCTTTGTTTGGCGTCATATAACGTAATTAAGCGTGAGCGGAGTTCCACTACTTTTTCCCAGAACTCTAGGGACTCAAAGATGACACTATTTCGATCCGTGAAAATGGTTTTGAATTCTTTTCCAAACGATTGAATCACCACATCTTCTAAAGAGTCAAAATTACGATAGAAAGAGTTCCGGCAAACGCCAGCTTTCTCCGTAAGCTCAGAGATGGTGATTTTTGAATAGGGCTTCTTTTGCATGAGGAGTGATAGCGCCCTTGTAATATATTCTTTAACTGCAATATTTACTGAGTTCATTTTTGTAGCAAATGTTCCTTATGCAACAATTGTGCCATATTTTTATTATTTGTATATCGATTATTTTTTGAATTTTAATAAATTTAATTTATTTTTACAATTTGGCATAACAATCAAAATCATATCATTTTTAAACACTTGTTTTTGCCTTATGAAAATCGTTTTATTTTGGCTACCAATCTTCCTTTACGCGTTGTTTTGGCAACCCCTACAAAATAAAACTTTCCTTTTCCCTGCACCGAAATTCGTGCGTTTGGTTGAATCTCTTTACTTGGGGATAAACAATCCTCTCCATTTAAGAAGACATGACCTTCTTTGATATACTGCTGTGCCTCTTCTCGAGACAGGGAATAAACCTCCGCCAAGATGGCGTCGATGCGCGGAGAAGCAATATAAATTTCTTCTTCTATGAATTTAGGCCTCGCTTTGCATTCCTCAGGAGATATGTTTTCACCTAACACAAAGGTATGACGAATGCTCGTTACGTGGTCTAACACTTCGCTTGCAATCTCTTCTGTTACCATGACATAAATGTCATTTTCATCAAATAAAATATCGCCAAATTCTTCGCGCTCGATTCCTAAGCTCATCAAGCTTCCTAATACATCGCGATGTGTCAATGGTTCGGCAAAACGTTTTGCCTTCGGGTAGAAATGAAGACATTTGATTCCTTCGCCGTGGCGGACCCTTTCTTTGTAATCGTCTTCTGTTTCTTCCTCGGGTAAGAAATAAAAGCAACGCCGGTCAGCTTCGTCGTATCCGCCTTCGGCAAAGAAATGAATCCCGTTAAAAACATAAGATTGATTCTGTGAAAAAGGGATATGAAGCGATTTTAAGGCTTCGTTTTGTTCGCTGACGCTTAAGAAATTCGTGTGAGTCGCGACATGCCGGCTTTTTGCCCGCATGGCGAGTTCGGTCATTCGCCCTTTCCAAAATGCGATATCGTCCATACGATTACTCCTTTAAGCTTAATAAATGTTTCTTTCCGATTGGTTGAATCACGAGATGGCCGGCCAGTTTCTGTTTCTTGATATATCGATTTAAAGACGGTAAGGAAACCTGTGCTTCTTTTAGGATTTCAGCCACATCAATTCCCCACAAGGAATAAATATCTGCGCGAACCAAAGCATCACGAATTCGATCGTCAGCACGATCGCCTAAACTCGATAAACGCGTCTTTTCTTGTTCTATCATTCTTCCTAATTGATAAGAAGAAACGTTAATTCCGTCCTTGATAACGGCTTCATAAACCATCAAAAAATGCGATAAATCACCTTGGTTTTTAGCATTCAAAGTTTCTTGAAAACTACGATGCAATAACGATGCATTACGTAATAAACAAGAAGTGATTTGAGAAGCTAAAGCAGGATAATAACCGGAAAGATATAGCGATATCAAAGAACAGGAAAAATAAAGATTGTCATGATAGAAAGGCAAGATGGTTTCCAGCAAGAAGAAGCCAATACCAGAAATCATAAACGGATCCAGGTTATCGTCATAAAACCACGTTAACACGTAGTCCATAGATTTAATGATATTGGTTTCATTTGGATAGCCTTTGTTAGTAGAAATCACATCGTTCCGATCGCCATATGGCAAAGGGGTGTCACGAAAGTAATGGAATTTCATCACTTTCTTTCGGGGGCGTTTATCTTCAAAGGGGGCCATTGTGGAATCATAGAATGCTTTACATTGCGCAATGGTTTTCGGCGTTTTGAAAGACCCATTAAAAATGTCTTTAAAACCATCAATTGCTTTTAAAGTCGTTAAAGAAAGCGAGGAAACATCGGAAGATTTATCAAAATTTTTGATGGATTTATTTTTGCAAGATTCGAAATCCAGGACGGATTGGGCCTGCAAAGTCCCCAAATATAACTTCCGGGAGAAATCATTCATCCCTAAAACCATGGTTTCGTAGGCATTTGCAAGTCGCCCCAATTCCCAGGCTTCGCGAAACATCTCTGTATCTACGGTCAGCCAAGCTTCACCATGAGGTAAAGAAACACAAAGTGGAACATATGTGACAGAATTTTTAAGTTTATGTACAAAATCCATCACTTCGGATGGTTTGTGCTTCTTTTGATATTCAAAGACAGATTCATGTTTCACATCATGATTATCTCATTTCAAATATCATATTTAAATATTTTGATATATATATTTTAGAAAATTAGCAAAAAATAAAAGGCATCGCTTTTGCAATGCCGATTTTGTTGTTTAGGCTTCTACTTCAGAAGCATCGATGTCTTTGACAGCTAACCGAATGGTGCGACGGATGAATTTTTCTCCATCTTCACGAAGTCCTGGCTTCACAGTCAAAGCGGGGTAGAACGAATGCATGAGGCTAAGGAAAACATAAATGAATTCAGTTAGCTTTCCGTCTCCTTCTTTGGGGAATTGGAAACGAAGTGATTCCAGTAATGGATTATAGAAGCATCGTTGCCAATTCTTTTTGTAATTGCTTAGAAATTGTGCTGAGGCACAGTCACAAATCGAGTTTTCATAGCACGCAACCATTTTCAAAAGGTTTTCGTGGCTAAGGCAAACCGCAGCAATGGTGTCTCCTAATGCAACGGAATCATATTTTTCTTTCGTCAATTTATCATGCAAATCACTGCCAAACGAAGCATATTCATCTAAGAGAATGTCTAAGAAGATATCTTCCTTGCTATGATAGTAATTGTAGATCGAGGGACGAGAAAGGCTCGTCTTTTTGGATAAGCGCAAAAGATTGATTGCTTCGTAGCCAATTTCGTCATAGAGTTCACGGGCTGCGCTAACGATACCTTCTTTTGTTTTAGCAATTTGTTGTTCTGTATAAGGTTTTCTCACGCTCTTATTATAGGTAGTTTATTTTTTTCTTCAACTAAAATCGCTAAAAATGCTAGATATACCAGCAAATAAAGGATACGGAATCAACCTGCCATCGCGCTTTTTCAGAACAGGTTGGACGAAAGGTCGCTTTTCGGCGTCCCGCAGAC
>CADAXQ010000039.1 GCA_902791935.1 uncultured Erysipelotrichaceae bacterium
AAGAATATTGTACGATAGCCTGAATTTGCGATGAATTCGGGCTTTTTTTGCGCAAAGAAAAAGGCCGTTAAGACTTTTCATTTCTTAACAGCCCCTTTTGATTTTGAAGGTACAAAATCCATCTTCACAACAACTATAACGTTCCTCTTTGGGAAGAGGGGCGCCAAAGAACGCGATTAATTCTTCTACCGTCGGATAACGACCTTCGAGCCATATCGCACCATCACCAAGAATAAAGGGAAGGGCAGCAATGCCATTCTGCTTCAGCCATTTTTCAGCCATCTCGTTTGGAAAAGGGCCATCTTCTAAAAAATAACGATCAATGCCGTAACCGGCATCATAATACGCAAAAAGGGCATCTTCTAGCGCGCCATATTGTTTCTGCTCAGCAGTGTGTCGTTCAAATTCAAAAAACGTCAGGGTTTTCATCGGTCAATAGCATGGCCGATATGAAGCGAAAAGACAACGGATATGCTTCAAGAAGCATCGCGACGACGGCGATGGGAAGCACAATAGGCAATGAACGCTTCAGCTGGCATGGGGCGCGCATAGTAGAAACCCATCAGGTAGCGAACGCCCATGCTCTTCATTTGAATGGCGGTGGCTTCGGTTTCCACACCTTCCGCAATGGCGGTCATGCCATATTTTTCAATCAAATCCAGCTGGGAACGCAAGAAGAGATCGCTGCGTTGAGAAATGCCCGCCTGCTTTACCGTCGCATAGTCAATGGCAATAAAGCGAATGTCGAACGGTAATTCATCCATCAAGAACGATTGACCGCCTAGTCCATAATGTCCCACCGTGAAGGGGATGCCAAGTTTACGAACCCCTTCTGAAGCTGGATAGAGATTCGCATGACGGAACAATTCATCTTCCCCACCGCTCACATGGAATACGACATTTTCTGACGTCATATGGTAAGTGAACATATCGCGGTTTAAGAAATAGGGCAAATCCGGTTCTAAGAACTGACGAAGAGAGATGTTGATGATCACAAAATCAACGCCATAACGTAAGAAGTCGAAACGACTGAAGTCTTGGCAGACTTGTTCAAAGACAATGCGGCCGATTTTCGTAATCACGCCGATTTGTTCTGCGACAGGAATAAACTCAGCTGGCCCGATCGCGCCGAGTTCAGGGTCAGTAAGACGCGCTAATGCTTCGCAACCTGCCACGCCCGCTTGCGTAACGTCATAAATCGGGAAATAATGCACTTCAAACGAATGGTTTTGAATGCCACGCAATAACGCATCGGCAACACGGCTCTTTCGTTCGTTCTCTTTCAGGCGTTCATCTCTGACCAAGGCGAACCGTTTTCCTTCTAAATTCGCTGGGAGTTCGATTAAACGAATGATGCTATCGATATCTCCAACATCTCTAGGAACATGAACGTATGACACCTCTGCTGCCAAAGAAATCACGACGTTATCCATTTGATAATCGCGTTGGAGAAGCGTTTGTAAAGCGTCTAATAATCGATGATGATTCTCGTCTTTTAAAGAATAGGAATTCAAAACCAAAACATCGGGGCGATACAAGAAATATTCCACGCTAGGAATAGCAAGACGACGTAACTCATCTACGATTTTAGCAACCACGTCATCCACCCTTTCGCTACCCACAAGCGAAGCGCATTCTTCATAATTTTCTAATTTGGCCACAATGATGCGGAAATTGTTTTTCGCATACAAAGCGCTTTTGGTGTGGAAATAGAACGCATCGCGATTAAACGCGCTGGTTTTGGTATCTTTCACGGCAAGGCGATCTTCTGATGTGAACATGATGCCCGCACAAGCAAAGGCACAGGTCAATAAATCCATGTTTAGTCCATTTAAGAACGTGAGTTGGAAGATGAGCATAGTGGTTTGGATGGCCGCTGCTACAATCATGGCGATCAATTGCGGTTTTCTTAAACTGCTGTGGTAGCGAGAAATCAGGAAAACAACATAGGCAATATAGAATAGCGCCGTACCGAGTAACCAATAACGGCCGGGATAAACATGAAGGTAACCATCACTATCTAACTTCAAAATAAGGGGATTAGAAATATTGATAAAAATCAAAACGAAGTTCGCGATGAGCGGAAGCGACAGTAAAACGTTGGTGATCACAAAAAGCCATTTGTGTTTCCGTGGCCGATAGGTTTGCCCCGTTAAAAAATAAGCATAAAGGGCAAACAAGAAAGGAACGACGTTATGAAATAACAACGTTATGGTAACCCAGAATGTTGCCGATGTTTCACCGCCATAAGGATTGGGAATCCACTGGTAAATGAAAAGCGTCATGTATAGGAACGAGGCAACAATCATCGTGGATAGCAAGGCTGCCATCGCATGATGAGACGCGCCATGAAGCTCTTTTCTCGTGTAGTGGATCGACAACAATCCAATACTAATCAACCCTGCGCAAGCATTGAAGGCGATGTTGTATTCGGAGTAATCCATACCTTTATTATTATGACATTTACCCCGTAGAAGAAAAAAGGGGGATAGCGCATGATAAACGCCAATAAAAGCGTAAAAACTAGGCAAAATTTACTATCGGATGATTTTTTAGAGCGTTTTGCAAGGAACAAAAATTGACCCAGTAAAGACCAGGTCAATCATTCCAAGGGGTTAATACCACTTCTCCCTTTTGGCGGGTTGCTTTCATATCAATAACCCGTTGATTGGTGGATCCTTTAAAGCGAAGCGAGATGTTTCGTTCAGCTAAGATAAAGCGGCCATCCACTAGAACATCGATGGAATTCAGGATTTCATCAGTATAGGGTCCATAACGGCAACCACCCGGTACTAAATCTTTATCATAGGTGAATCCCGAGTACATCCAGATGGTTTTGCTTGGGAAGCGTTTCCGGAACTCGCGAATTAAAGAAATTAAGCCTTCTTGGTTTGTGAGTTCAAATGGTTCACCACCCAGAATCGTCATGCCGTCATAATAAGGTTTGGCGCACTCCGAAAGAATGAAATCTTCCGTTTCTTGGGTATAGGGTTTACCGAAATTAAAATCCCAGGTCTCGGGTTGAAAACAGCCAGGGCAATGATTCGTGCACCCCGAAACAAACAAAGAAACTCGGATGCCGATGCCATTGGCGCTGTCGGCCGATAAGATTTGTCCGTAACGCATATCGTTACCTCATAAGAAGAAAGCGGCAAGCTTAATGCTTGTCCGCTTGTTCTTTCTTCTCTTCTTCAACGTCGCAGGTGCCCACGGAGAGATGTAAGACCCGGTCTTGAATCTCTTGGGTACGGCCTTGGTTCCAGTATTGGGTGCCAATGTAACCGCAAGTACGACGGGCAACATGCATCTTGCTTTGGTCACGATTGCCACAATTCGGGCATTCCCAGACCAGTTTGCCTGTTTCGTCTTTCACGATCTTGATTTCGCCGTTATAGCCGCAAACATCGCAATAGTCACTCTTCGTATTTAATTCTGCGTAGAGGATTGTGTTGTAGATGTGTTTCATGATGGCCAAGACGGCAGGAATGTTGTTTTGCATGTTCGGCACTTCGACATAAGAAACCGCACCACCAGGGGATAAACGTTGGAATTTCGCTTCTTCCGATAATTTGTCGAATGCATCGATTTCTTCCCGGACATTCACGTGATAAGAGTTCGTGATGTAGTTATGGTCGGTGACATTCGGAATGATGCCAAACCGTTTTTGTAAGCATTTCGCGAACTTGTAGGTCGTGGATTCAAGCGGGGTGCCATAGACGGAGTAGTCAATGTCTTCGGCTTTCTTCCATTCCTGGCATTTATCATTCAAGAGTTGCATGACTTTTAAGCCGAACTCTTCGCCTTCGCCAGAAGTATGCGACGTGCCTTTCATGTAATAGACGCATTCGGCTAAGCCTGCATATCCAAGCGAAATCGTGGAATAGCCATGATAAAGAAGCTTATCAATGGTCTCACCTGGAGCAAGACGCGCTAAGGCGCCATCTTGCCAAAGAATTGGGGCAACGTCAGACGGGGTTCCCATCAAACGATTGTGTCGAATCTGCAAGGCACGGTGGCAAAGTTCCAACCGTTCATTCATGATTTTCCAGAACAAGTCTTCGTTTTTACCCGAAGAGCAGGCGGCATCAACCAAGTTGATGGTGACGACGCCTTGGTTGAAACGACCATAGTATTTATGTTGGCCAGGAACGAAGTCTTTGGCGTTCGCGATGTTGCCGATACCTGCATCGGTGAAACGATCAGGCGTTAAGAAAGAACGGCAGCCCATGCAAGGATAGACATCACCTTTTAATTCCTTCATCTTCTTTTCGGAGATATAGTCAGGAACCATCCGTTTGGCCGTGCATTTCGCCGCCAATTCCGTTAAATAGTAATAAGGTGTTCCGGGATCGATGTTATCGTCTTGCAAGACGTAAATTAACTTCGGGAAGGCCGGCGTGATATAAGCTCCCGTGCGGTCTTTCACGCCTAAAATCCGTTGCTTTAACATGATTTCGATGATTAAAGCGAGGTCATCACGGAGTTGTCCTTCAGGAACTTCGTGGAGATACAAGAAGACCGTGACAAATGGTGCTTGCCCGTTGGTAGATTGCAACGTGATTAACTGATATTGAATGGTTTGGCAACCAGATTCCACTTCTTTCCGAAGCTCGGATTCCACGAGTTCGTTGAACTTTTCGTCCGTGGTTTCAATGCCCGCCGTCCTAAATTCTTCGCCTAAACGTTTGGCAATCCGTTTCCGTGAAATGTCCACGAATGGAGCGAGATGCGACATCGTGATGGTTTGGCCACCATATTGGCTAGAAGCCACTTGGGCAACGATCTGAGAAGCGACCGTGCAAGCCGTGACGAACGAATGCGGTTTATCAATCCGTGTCCCCGAGATGCAGGTGCCATTTTGAAGCATATCGTCCAAATTCACCAAATCGCAGTTATGCATGTGCTGAGCAAAATAGTCTGCGTCGTGGAAGTGAATGATGCCTTCTTTGTGTGCTTGAAGGATATCATCGGGCAATAAGTATTGGTTTGTGTAATAGCGAGACCATTCACCGGCCATGTAATCCCGTTGCACAGAAAGAATGGTCGGGTTCTTATTGGAGTTCTCTTGCTTGACTTCTTCATTATCGCGTTCAACAACGCCAGCAATCTTTTGATCGATGTCAGACATCTTCCGAACTTCAGCGTGCTTATAACGATAAGTAATATAAAGACGCGCAACCTGGAACTTGCCAGAAGCCATTAAAGCATCTTCCACTTTGTCTTGAATCTCTTCGACAGACAGATCACGACCAGCGTTGACGGCATCCTTATAAATGCCATAAGCGATGCCATTGATTTCTTCTTCCGTTAACCGCTCACTGGCGATGCCAACTTCATTGTTCGCGCTCTTTACAGCTTGAACAATTTTTTCACGGTCAAAGGGAACCCGTTCACCGGAACGTTTCATTACACAGATTTTCGGTTCATCGACGGACATGTTGCCGTCTAAGGTTTCATCATAGTACATCATGGTTAGATCCTCGAAGTAGATGGGAAAGAGAAGCGGTTAGAAACGACTTCTCCCTCTTGCAAAATGCTCGTCTATTCTAAGGCCTTCCGTATGGGTTTCAAGAAGAATGCATTGTCTTCCTATACAGCGTATAAAAAAATATATAAAAGTTTCGATTAATACTGTATTTTTAATAAACTGCAGACTTGATATTTTTCCTTCTAGGTAACAAATTATTTCCGCCCAATCGAAGAAAACAGATGGTTCAAAAAACAGGTTTTACTTCTGTTGAAAATTTTACTTTCGGATGATTGTTGAGCCAAAAGAAGAATCATTGTAATCGGTTTGTTTCGTATCAGAAAACGAATGCGAAATTTGAAGTCAAAAAATAGGCAACCAAACCTGAAAAACCGCCTTTACATTTGGACATGGGATTTTGATGTCTATATAACTTCTCTACAATCAAGGTCTTAAAACCGATTCAAATTCTTTTAATAGTTGATTATTACAACTAAATGAAATATTTTAAATATAGTTTATTTTCTCAACTATCTAGGAGTCATTATGCCCGCGAAACAATTCGTCATTAACAAGATTCGAGAATTTGATGCTTTTTATCTTTCTAGGCTTTCTAAACGTCAGCAAAGCGTCGCCATCAATGTTCCGCTTACTCTTACACAAGCGCGTGTTCTAGAAGAGATCGCTAAAGCTAAAGAAACTAGCTCTTCAGCCATCTCTCATTCCTTATCCATCGATAAAAGTCAGTTGAGCCACATCTTAAAAGACTTCGAACACAATCGCTTGATTCAGCGCATTCGGAATACCAAAGATAAACGTATATTCCGTATTTCTTTAACGGTGAAAGGAACAGAATACGCGAAAAGTCTTTCTAACGCTCAAAATAGGGCATTGCAGAGAGAACTAGAGTCACTAAGTCCTGAGAATCAGATGCAACTCATCTCGGCTATGCGTGACATCCAAATGCTATTAGACACAAAATTATAAAATTACCGGCCTAAGCTGAAAGCAAAGAAGGCGATGGTATAAAGTAGCTGCGCTACCAAATAAGTTGCCATAATCGGCAAATCGCTTCTTCTAAAATTCTTTTTAAACATGGTAAAAGTCAGGATTCCATCCGACACCAAGAAGAACAATCCCCCAACGATCCCATAAATGAAAGACAAATGCCATAACGCCACCCCAACGATTTGGAAAACAAGGTCCATGGCTAACGCTACCGCATAGAGGGAGCCGCCATATAACATCGTTCCTTTTAAAGCATAGACTTTGCGCACCGTAAGAATCACGCCAACATAAAGCGCTGCAGCAATCACACCTAAACCGATGCCAAGCGGTAATCCAATCTCATTTCCAAACGAAAAACAGGCTTCGGTAATCAAAAAGATATGTTCGCATAAGAAGAATAAAAATCCCGAGGCCAACGCAAGTTTTATTATCCGTAAAAATTAGGAAAATATCTCCGATCATGCCGCATAGTAACCCTAGATAGAGGGCCCAACGCGTCGGAAATGTCATCAAAGCGGCAAAGAAAAGAACAAAGACACAAAATGGTTTGCTGATCTTTCTTAACCGGTCTTTTTCCCATCCTGCGGCCAGTAATTGAACCGCGCTGTATAATAAAAACAAGACAAGATAAATGGAGAAAGAAACGGCATTGCCAGGAATCCAACTTCCCTGTATTCCCGTTTCCAGGCACGGAAAGAACATCGAAAACTCCTTTTTGAAACGAATCTCTTTCTATCAGTATAGCAAAAATACCAGGCAACAAAAAAAGGCCGTCTCACGAAGAAACGACCGGGAATTGTTATTTCTCCTTAGGGTCAGGAGAATTCGCATTAGAATCGCCTTTTTCTTGCTCTAAAGAGGCAACTTTCTTCCGTAACGCTTCTAATTCCTGATCTTTGGCTTTGATTTCAGCACTATTCGCGATTTTCTCGGCTTCAGCTTTTTCTTTCTTGTCTTTATTCACCATGCGAACGATGTTGAAGACTTCATAAATCACGACGGCAGCACATGGAACGACAATGAAACATTCCATGACATACTTGTTTTGCACAATATTGGTTAAGAACCAGCCATGAGGAACAGAAACAGAGGTGACTTTCCCGACAACCATCATGGCAGGAACCGTCTGCGTCGTCACCGTCACGATGTTGCCCGAAGCGTTTACGTGGTTATCACCTTGGCAAATATAGGTTGGGTTATCTTCGCTTCCCGCGATAGAAACAATACGGTGAGTGACGGTTACCACGTCGCCAGAAGAAGAATAAACTGAAGATTGCGAAGACATTGACCAATAAAACGTAATGACGTCCCCGGGTTTTAGTTCGTGGAAAAATGTTTTCTGTTCCTCTAAGTCGGTTGGGGTTTCTTGAATCCGAATTGCCGAATTCATCGGCACTTTCTTAATTTCATAATCAGAATGTTCTTCGTAAAATTCGTCGCTTCCTTCCATGGAGTTTGTTTTAACGATCCGGGTTTGATGACCGAATAACGATAAACTATCCGAGGAAGGCATCCGTAACTTAAGAACCAATATCGTCACATCAAAAACCACCAAGACACCGATGAACACCCAAGAGATGATGTTCAGGATCTTCTTGGCTTTTGAAGGCTTTTTAAGTTCGCTTTTTGACTCATTCATATTTTTGGGAAAGACGCTATGAAAACATCTTTTTCAAAAAGAAGAACAAGAGAATATCCTGCCGTAGACATGCCACGGCAGGATATCTAGCTTAAAGAGAGAAGATTAGGCAATCGTAACCGTAATCTTGGTGGCATCACCAATCTTGGTGACATCGCCTTCAGCGAGAGAGGCAGCATCCGCTTTTAATGTAGCGGCATAGGTGCCGTCAGAAGCGATGACGGCTTTCTTCGCGCCGTTTTCCGCTTCAATCTTGCAGTTTTCGAGCTCTAAGGAAGCAGGGAGGTTGTAATTAGCAGCATTGGTATCGCCAACAACAATGGCTGCCGCCGGGACTTCGTTGCCGGATTTCCAGTTGCCACTCAAATAATTGCCAGCAGTAGCAATGGATTGACCATAGGTGGTGTTGAAGAAAGCACCATCCACGATAAAGGAGCTGTTCTTAGCAACCGCAGTGCCAGTTCTCATGATCAACGCTTGACGGTTGGCAGAGACGACAGAGTCAGTGATGTTGAGATTCACTTGCTCATCGGAGTTAATGAGGATAGCAGCATCATCATATTCATCGTTGTCTTCAACGGCGATCTTGGAATTGGTGATGTTAATTTCGGTTGTAGCATTGTATGCATCGGTGTTGTTTTGAGCAATGACATAGGTGTGATTGGTGGTAATCACGGAGTCAGTGATGTTCAAAACACCTTGGGCAACCACAAACGGAACGGAACTGGTCTTCTCGCCATCGTCCACTTTGCGGAGGGTGACGCCGTTCAGATCTAATTCACCGCCATCGAGAGAGAAGACGTGTTTTTCGGTCTTCGTGGAATTGGTGGCAATCACACCATTCGAAATCGTTAATTTATTGCCAGCTAAGAGCGTGGTGGCATCGTCAGCAACCGTTAACGTATGTCCGCCTAAATCGATTTGCGCAGCAGCTTCCACAAGATCAGCATTGCTGGAAAGAACAACGTTGTCAGTCAATTCAGCAATTTTGCCTTCTTTAAGAGCGCTGTTAAGGTCATCCGCGTCAGCAACAGAAGCAATACCATTGGCTTGGACAGCTTCGACGGTGATTTTTAAGGCATAGCTCTTGCCTTGGTATTCATCGCCAACGCTGGCCGGGAGTTCAACCGCGATCTTGACGTTAGCAGATGGATTGGTGTTCGCATCGAGTCGCGACCAAGAAGCAGCTTCACCGGATAAGGTGAATGGGTTGGATTCGCCAGATTCATTAGTGATCACCACACGATAGGCCGTTTTAACGGTGCTCGTGTTAACGATCTTGATTTCGAATTCAGCTTTGTCACCAGGGGTAACGTTGTTTAAGGTTAAATCGTTACCAGAGAGAGCAGCGGTTCCACCGTTTTCAAAAGTGGTGCCAGATTGTGCCACACCCATCGAATAGAGCTTGAGGCTGTCAGAGAGAACAGTCGCTTCGTATTTGACAGTTGCCGTGTGAATGGCAATGTTCGCTTCAGCCGTAGAAGTGAAAAGGGCGAAGGTTCCACCTACTGCGAGACCCGCAAAGGCACAGGCAGATAACAAAGAGGTGGCCAATAATTTTTTATTCATGAAAAATCCTTCTTTCGAATAATCGTAATCAAAATGTTCTTAGTTTAATCAAGCAGACAAAGCTTGCGTGGCGGTAAGAACGACCGCAAAAGAAAGGTTGGCGTTTTGGGCATCATTATCAACGGCTGTGTCCAAGGCGACTTTCACCGTGAAATTCAACGTGGCGCCTTTGGTAACGTTTGGTAACGTCGCCGAAGACAAATTGTTTAATTTCATGGTCTTATCGTCTTGACCATCCGCATGGATAGTAACTGACGTGTTGCTCCAAATCGAGTTTGTCGCAGCAAGTGCAGCTCCTTCCGCATCGGTCGCAGCTGCGTTATTAAGCGCAACAGAAACGGAGAATGCGGTAGAACCCGTGTTCGTTAAAGCAAAGGTACCCGTGTAATAGGCGCCTGGCGCAGCATTGCTGACATCCATGGCCTTTGCACCACTCGCAGTCAGATCCATGACAGTGGTGTCTGTTTGATCAACGAGATAACCAGTAGCGTTATCTAATTCATGGCTTAAGAGTTGAGTGCGTTCGAACTTGAAGTTCAAATTGCCCACTTTGACATGAACTGTGGTGTCCGCTTGACGGCTGAAAAGGGCATATGTACCACCAACGGCGACACCGAGAGCAGCCACAGCGGCACTGCTGGCAATAATGAGACCCTTAATTGTTTTTGTGTTCATTAATGAATTTTCCTCCTTTCTCTTCTTTATATATTCATCATAGAGGAAGCAATGTAGAACTAGGCTTGCTTCGCTTCAGAAGCAGCCGCTTTGGGAGCAAGTCCATCGATCTTGCCATCATATAAGGCAAGGATCGAATAGGCATCTCCAGTTGGGGTATCGGATTGTGGATTCCAAATGAGGGAAACACATCCAACTTCGTAGAGGTCTTCGTTCGGTTTTGGTGCTGCTGGAGCAGGAGCAGCCATAACCGCCGCTTGTTCCCGCTTGTTTGAACGAATGGCAGCAATGCCAACCCCAATCATGGAACCGGCAAGCGCAACCGCGAGAACGACAATGACAATGATTAACACTAACATAGTTCGTTTTCCTTTCGTTATTTCTCCACTTTGAGATGGCTTTGGAACGAGAAGGACAAGGAATCGATTTCCGATCCTAAGTCACGAGACAAGGAATATGTGAAATGGAAGGTTTGTTGCTTCTCCATCACCGTTTCGAAGGTGAATGGCTTTTCTTTCGTCCAATTCGTAAGCGTCGTCACAGGAGATTCGTAATTGTCCGTGGTAACTTTCACAGACAAATATTGCTGTCCCTCTCCTTGGAAATCATCGAAATAAACGGAAACGTTCACCTTGCCCGCCCACATCATCTCGACGTCATAATCTAACGTACGAGAATCGCCAGGATATAACGGATTATCAACAGTTCCTAAATGGACTTCACGGTTCTCATCCACCAGGACACCCGCCGCTAATGATGTTTCGTTTAACGATTGATGTTGCTCGTTATAGACATAAACAACCGGAACGGCTACTGCGCCCGCAAGCAAGACACCGCCAAAGACAAAGGTACTGATGATCCAACCTTTACCAATCATACTTATTCAGCGCCTTTCACTTCTTCACTCTTTGCTTCGACCGTTGTATCCGAAAGCACAGCATGATCCAAGAAGCTTAAGACTGACTTTGCAGCCGAGAGAGCCGAATCTTTAGAAGGATAGGTTTCTCCCAATAACAAAGTCGCGCCGTTGCCCGATTCCACAACGAATTGATAACGTTTTTGTTTATCGACAATGATATGGAATGGGTTCGCTTCATGTAATTTCGCTTTGATGGTTTCCAGCCCTTGTAAGGCGCCCGATTTTGAAGCATAAGCGCCAGACACAAAGAGGACTTCGCCGTTCGATGCCACCAAGCGGACTAACCATTTATCCGCATCGGTGAAGACTTCGAATTTGCCACCATCTTTATCGCCATCTTTCGTTAAGCCTTCGACCGTCCATTCCCGGATTTCACTTTCTGGAATTTCATCGAGATCAACGATTTTTGCATTTTGATAGAACCGTTCTACGGATTGATAGGCCGATTCAGCTTGGGCAACGTTCTTATAGAATTCGCCCGAGACAATCATACGAGCACCGTTTTGCGTGAAGATACGGAATTGTGAATAGCCGTTCTTTTCCGTAATGATTTGATGGGTGCCTGCAGCAACGTTCTTTTGTAACGTTTCAATGCCAGCTTTGGCACCATCACGGGTGCTATAGCCAGAAGAGACGATTAAGATTTCACCGTTATTGGCCTTTAAACGATATTTGAATTCACCCGCTTCAGGATAGACTTCGTATTTTCCAACAGCTTTGGCCGTTTCCGGAGCAGCTGCTTCTTCTTGGGCTGGTGCTTCTGTTGCTGGAGTAGCTTCTTTCTTCACGGCTTTCTTTTCGATGCCGGCTGCTTTCATCGCATCGGCGAGTAAGGCTTTGGCACGACGGACCGAAAGTTCGGAGCGGACCCGGAAGAGCATCGGGATTTCGGCATAGGCCTTCTTATCGGAGGCATCTTCATGCGGAATCGGGGTGTTGTCGTAATCTTTTGGATTCAAACGATAGTAGCAACGAAGTGTTTTGCCAACTAACGTGATCTTCAAATATTCCAAACGCGAATGACGGAAGGTATTGCCGGATTTCGAAATCCGTTCATGGAGGTCATAAGATAAGGCTTCTTGACGGATTTCTTCGTATTTGTCTTGTAACTCTTTGTCGGCTGCGGCGAGTTTCTCCACAAACGGACGGGTTTGCCTTGCAATGCCGTCAAAAGCACTGCCTTCTTCCGCAGGTTCAACTTCTTCTGGTTCTTCTTTGGCTTCTTCAGCAACAGGGGCTTCAACCACCGTTGGAGCAGGTTGTTCTTCTGCCGCTTTTTCTTCCTCTTTGGCAGGTTCTTCCGCTGGTTTTGCTTCTTCCACAGGAGCTTCCGCTGGTTTTTCTTCTTCGACTGGGGCTTCCGCTGGTTTTGGTTCTTCCGCCACCGGTTGTTCTTCTTTTGGTGCTTCGACCACCAATGAAGGTTGTAACTTCACAATCAAAGCATCCGCACCTTTGGAGGCGAAGACCAAATAGTCTGCGCTCGTTAAAGCGAGGCGATATGCTTCATCGGGATTACTACGAGAAGAGAACGGTTCGGCCGCAATGGCTTTATCGTGTTCTTCTTGGTGTTCTGAGACGTATTGGTTCACTTCTTCAGCGTGGTTAGCTAAGAACGCTTTCGCGGCGTCTTTTAAGCAGCCATTCAAGCAATCCGAGAATTCTTGGGTGCCTTTTTGCTCCCGAAGCCAATCAAAACGTTCTTGGAAAAGCGCGGAGATAGCTTTTTCTAATTCTGGCTTAGCGGCTTCTCCAAATGGGCCTTTCACCTGACCCGTGGGGATCAATGTGACCACAATCGGAGTCACTGCTTTTTCGGCTGGTTCAGCGTTGTTATTTTCCACCGCTTCATTTGTCGCTTTGTTTTCTTCCATAATCGTACGCCTTTCGCATATACTTCCCGTATTTTTGACTTTTCACCCTGACGGGGAACGGCCGATGTGAGTAGACAAACGTATAATAAACGCCGTTTGTACAACTTAAAATGTAAACGTGTCTTTTTACTTTGTAAAGTGAAAATCTTAACAATTGATTGCGTTTTGACTTGTTTTGCAAAAAATCGAAGCAAAATGGAAAAATAACGAGGGTATATTCGATTTTACTGGGCCCCTTTCGATAAAAATGAAGACGTGATGCAGGAATTTGCATCTCATGAGAAAATCCAAATTCCGCAAACACTCCCCTTCTTTTTGCTTTTCCGATGTTTTATTTCTGGCGATTTAAGCAAGATACACTGCGAATCCGAAAAACTGCGTTTTGCCTCTCTAAAGAAGCCTTTTTTGCTGGTTTTTGGCAAAAATATGGCAATTGTATCGCGTAAATGAATCGCTGATTTTGTTACGGGGTAGTGAAGATGCATACCACTTTGCTTCCGACAAAAGAAAAACGATGCAGCAACGGCTACATCGCGTTCTATTAACGGATGCTAATTACAACGATCCGCTTTTCTCTAATCTGGTGGAACATAACGGGTTCGAACCGTCGACCTCCTCGTTGCGAACGAGGCGCTCTCCCAACTGAGCTAATGTCCCAGCGGATTAATATTATAGTTGCCACACGCGAAAAGAGAAAGAGAAAAATAAGATTCGAAAAGTCAAAGATGTTAGTTGTCAGCTGATGTGAAACATTTTAGCAATCTCGGGCATCTGACCTCGCCCGTATTCTCCATAATCCGTTTCAGGCTGTCAAGTTCCGCTTG
>CADAXQ010000040.1 GCA_902791935.1 uncultured Erysipelotrichaceae bacterium
CTCGTTTCGACTCACGAAGTAGTCAGATATAGGAGTGTGATGGCCAAAAATCCCGATGAACCCGAGACTAGGTAGCCCTTACGTGCAAATCAGTACTTTCAGAAAAAAAAGAAAAGACGGCGTTTGATTACGCCGTCTCTTGAGAACTAGAGGAGGAATCCGTCTCTTCTGACGTTGTCTTCTTAGGAGGCAAAGGCTGTTCTGGATACTCTTTGCTTGAATCGAGCTTCTCTTTACTCGGTAACGAAGCGAAGTCTGCCAAATGCGATTGCAATGTGTTCACGTCTTCATCGCCTTTCTGCATCGTATAAGTTTGGCAGGCCGTCTTGGACGACAAGGCAAAATCCGTGACTCCTTTGATCCGAACGGGCGAAGTATCGGTGGAGGTATCGGCTGCACTGCTGCTACTCGTATCTTCACTAGAAGAGGAAGAAGTTTTCTTTTTAGCAATGGCGTCATCGTATTTTTGTTGATAATACGATTCGTTCATTTGAAACGCGAGCGCATACGAAGAAGAAACTAAGGCGTTTTCGGTGTAAGAGACATTGACTTCGAACTGATTTAACGTGAAACCAGAATCTTTTAATTCTTGGGACCAGTTCGTTAAACTCGCCTTCACATCTTGGTATTTCTCATCTTCCGGGATCAAAGTGATCATATCGTCAATGCATTGTTCGAAAGAAGCCGTATCGTTAAACGATAATGAGAACGAATAGACGTTGTTCTTTCTTGAAGATACTGCGACATCAGGATGTTCGCTTAAATAGGTGGCAAACGCCGAATTCGTGAACACGTCCTTTAAATAGTTGATGCTGGCTTCGTCTTGTAAAAGCGGAAGCTTGTTATCAATCTTGTCCCACGAAACATCGGTTAACGGGAGATAGGCCTTCGTTTCGTAATGGTAGGTCGTATCTTTGCTCGTATCGTCATCTTCATAGGTGGAATATCCAAGCATATTCAGGATCGAATCTACGGCAGGTTCTGCGACTTTTGCCATCGTGGCGCCTAACGAAGACTTCCCGGCGTCATCATCGAAGTCATAATAAAGGCGATCGGGATAATAAGGGCCGGCGTAATAAAGGTTCTGATAGATGTCATCCACACCTTTACCAATTAATTTATTGAGGGCTTCGATGTCTTCGCTCGTATCCCGAATTAAAGCACCAGGTCCATATTCAATCGGAGCAACGCCGAGATTCCGTAATTTTTCGGAAACGTTATATTCGCTATGGCTGTCTCCGTTACCCGTATGCGTGGTGGTCCGAGAGAACGAAGATAACGTTAACTTTAAATCCCAGTTATTCTTCGTTTCATTCCCATCATCCCCTTCGGCCAGGCTCACGCCTTTGGAAGTGAGTTCATAAGGACAGGTGACGGCTTTAAAGCCTTTGGCCGCGGCCGAAGCGCGAATCGCTTTTTGAAACGCGGCATATTCATCATCGGCTTCCGTGTCTTTGTCGGGCATAGAGGAACGACTTGACGACGAGCCCGTAGAAGACGTCGCGGAAGACGAAAGATCTTCCACAAAAGACGATGCGGAATCTTTCGGTTCACCACAAGCGGCTAATAATAAAGTAGCTGCAAACAAGGGATAGGTTTTCCATGCATTTTTCATAATTCTATCCTCCTTTTTCATCTTCTCACGTAGTGAGAAAAAAGCAAGAAAAGTTCGTTGTTAATCTTAAACGTTTTTCGCCTTTTCATTGATAATTTATCGTATCGTTTCGATGCGCGTCGATATAAGCCTGGTACGTGCTATTGACGGAAGACCAGTTATCGGCTTGGTCGAGATCGACATTCTTTAAGGTACCGGTGACATCAATCGTAATCAAGAGACTTACTTCAAGGTTAAGATCAAGTTGTGAGAAGATATAACGGTTTTCGTTCGCACTTGACTGAGCAGAATATAAGGTCACATTAAACGTCTTCAACTGGCTCATGTTCGTTAAGGTGCCAAGATTAACGCCGATATCCCACTTTCGATCGTTTTCCGTATAAGCAAATTGGGTGATCACCGATTCATAGTCCACTGCTTTTCCGGCCGTATCGCTGCTGTCCGAAGAAGCGATTTGGTTATAAACCGTATCGTTCATACCCAAGATATCTTTGAAGATAAAGTGCTGCAAATGATCGCTGTCTAAGCTTCCGTCTTTTAAGAAGTAACTTGAATGATAACGATAGGCGCCATAGGTACCGCCACTTTGCTGACCATAGGTTTTCGAGACGTTATAGGTTAAATAGAGATAGCCAGAATTGTCTTCATAAGCTTTGCCCGTATTGGGATCGATATCGTCATAATACATCGTGACGGTGCGGTAATACTTCGTGAAGAGAGATCCACCGTTAACACCAAGGATGCAAGGAACATTCAAAATGCCATAGACTTTCACGATGGAACCATCGACATAAATCCGGAAGTCGGCATCAAGGTACATCGAGAAGAACAAAATCTTCGCACCGATATTAGAACCCGTTAAATGGAACGTCTTCATTTGGGCCGTGCTATAAAGGTCACGTGCCATTGGGGCAATGCCCGTAAAGTCATAGTAGGAAGAACTGGTGTGGTCCAACAAGGCTGTCTTTTGATCGCCTAAGGAAGCAATGCCAACGGTGAGATTCAAGGTGTTGTCCCCGATTTCCAAATCCGTGATGGAAATCGAAGAGACTTGATCGTCTTGATATTTCAGGGTCACCGTGAAATTATTCGGGTCCGTTCCTTTGGCTAGCCCAAAGACTTGGCCAGAGAACGTCAAGACCGTTTGATCGGCTTGGAAGGAAGAAGAGACGATCAGGTTACGATTTAAGAACGGAGAAATCTGCCCTTGTTTCAAAGCGTCCATGACGGTCGATGCCGTCGTGGCTTCAATGACTTTGAACCACTTGTTGAACCGTTCGTCATCGGAATTCATGATTTCTTTGACAATGCTTACCACATCATCAAACGGCTTTAAGGCCATTTTGCCCCAGGTGCCGTTATCTTTCTTGGACGAAGAAACATTACCGGCATCATAATAATGGAAGTAAGCCGTTTCTTTGCCTTCGAGATCCAAAGTAATGTGATGGTTCTTCTTGTCGCCGAACGAAGAGAAATCTCCATTGGAATTGAAGACGCCGATTTGTTGGATGAGGTCTAAGTCCACTGCCCCAGCTTGGAAAGAGAAGGTGGTTTTGCCGTTTGTATCGGTGTTAGGTTGAGCGGCTGTGTTCGCGCTTCCGCTAAAGGAAGAAACACCAACGCCGTTTTTGTCTTGATAAGAACCGCTGAAGGTCAAATGGAATTCTGGTTCCTGATATAGCGAATAGAATTGGTCGTAAAGCGAAGGAAACTTGGTGAGGAAGTAATAAGAGCTGCCATCAAAGGTCGTTTTGGCATAATCCACCATCGTGATGGTCGTATTGGTCAAATTCGTACCGGATAATCCCGCCTTAACAATATTAATGGTAACTAAGTTATGGTCGGAAGTTCCGTCAACAACAACCGTCACAGAAGAGCCTTCATCGAACCCCAAAACCCCCAAATCTAATTCTGCCGTAATAGAATTCCCTTCATTCGAGAGGGTTTTGATGGCCTTTACGATGCTTTCATAACGGCCGCCTTTTAAGGCAGTTGCCACTTCGCTATCCAATAAGTCTAATAAGCGGTCAAGCAACGAGAAGGTTGTTTCGTGATCGGCTTGATATCGTTTGATCACTTCTTCCAACACTTGATTGGTCACACCGAATTTCAAAGCGTCGTTGTAATCGATATAGTTCTTTTGCGTATCGTCTGCTTTTTCGGAGAAGAAGGAAATCGCGCTTTCGGTATCGGTGGAAGAGAATTTCACGTTGCCATCGAATTGAGAACAATTGAAATCTAAGTTAAGCGCTGCGGTAAACGGAATATCTTCTTCCGAAGCGACATGGCGATTTGTCTCTTGGATCTGACGATGAAGATTGCCATTGATCGTTAAACCAAATTGTTGTCTCGTCGTTAACGAATGAATGCGCCGTAATAATTCTGTGGCGTCATAGAGTTCCGTATAGGAAGAATCGGCTGGAATTTCGTTTTGAATTGTCGTCAATGTATCCGTTTTGATACCGGTGGAAAACACGAAAGAGAATTTTGTGTTTTCAATCGTCAACGAATCAGCGCTGACTTTCGTTAAATTGAAATCGGAATCGGCAGCAAAATGAAGCACGCCAAGCGAAGGAATCGTAAGCGCGTAGTTGTAATTGCCCTCCCCGTTTTCTTCTTGCCAATCGGCACTCGAAGAAGTTTCTTCCTCGTTTTGACCAAGCCAAGTATCCAACTGCTCATAAAGCGAATCAGGCACCTTTAAAGCATCGGCACCAAAAATGGAGATGATTTTGCCGATTAAAGAACGATAGGTGGTATCGTGATAGCAATAACGTAAACCGGCAAAGGAGAAATACGCATCGCGGTTTGCCGAGACACAGGTGAAATCTTTGGTGACGCCGTTATAGTCAAGCGTAGCGGAAAGAGAAAGCGCGAATGGGATTTCTTTGGTCGCTTTCGCAAAACGAAGCGTAGCGCCACTCGTTTTCACAAGATTCTCGGTGGAGGCGTCTTGATCTTGATCTGGCAAATGAAGGTCAAAATCAAGCGTTCCTTCTACGCCCGTCAAAGCATTTAACTTTGCTAAGAAGTAAGTCTTTTGTTCTGATGGGCTATTCGGGACATTATCTTGCGAAGAGACAGATACGTTCTCCGAAGAAGACTCTTCGCGCGCGTAAGCGTCAGCCGCGGCCACTTGCGTTCCTCCGCACCCCGACAAAACCATGGTGAAAGAGAACGCCAGTAACATCGCGTTTCTAAGTCCGAACGAATGGTTTTGTAACGGGGTTGAAGGTTTGATCATAAGGGATTATTCGCTAACAGCGGTATCCGTTTCGTGAGCGGTAATATAAGTATTGAACGTATCGGTTGGGAAACTATCTTGGCCAATGTCTTCTAAGGTAATCGCGGCATTGAGTTCAATCCGAACGCCGGCATAGATAAGGAGGTTGGCACTGATGCTTTGGAGATATTCTTCCGAGGTGGCACCAAGTTGTAACGTCAATGTCTTTAAGAAGTCATTCGATAAGAGACCGCCCAAATCCATCGTGATATCCCAAGTATGGGAGGTATCCGTATAAGTAAAGCTTTGTAAGAGTTTCTCCGTGGCTAACGCTTGCTTATTTTCTGGCAAGCTAACGCCGTTCTTTTGCACTTTTTCTAAGAGGCGAGGTTGCAAATTCACAACGTCTTTGAGCACAAACGAAAGGATGTTATCTGTTTTCTCAAAATAGGATGGCGCATACTTCGCGTCCTGGGTCTCTGTGAAATCATAGGTTGTGGTTGTTCCATCATCATTTGTGGCTTCAAACTTGCCAAACGGATTTAATCCGTGGACATAAACTGCTTTTTCATCATAGTAGAAATCCACTGAACGATAGAACGAGGCATCATCGCCATGTTCGCCCGTTAACCAGGTATCATTGTTGACGGCTGGAATGAGTGGGATGTTACGTAAAGAGCCATAGACTTTCATGCTGCCATCGTCGGCTAAGGAGAGATAGACATCAGCATCAATATTGATGATATCTGCCGTCCAAAGCACCACGTTGACTGAAGCAGCGAAGTGATAGGTCGTTAATTTCGTCACCGTGTTCGCCAAGTATTTGAGCAATAGGTTGACGCTAGAGAAGTCTTGATAGGTTGCGGTCTTGTCTAAACGTGAGAGTTTCGCATCATAGGCACTCAAAGTAACCGTGAAGTTAATGGTTTTTTCTTTGAAGACAAAATTCTGTAGGGAAAGAGATTTCAGCAGACGAATGGTTGTGCCATCATCCGTCGTTGTCGTCTTATCTTCATAGGCTAAGACAAATGTCAAATCGGAATCGAGGCCAAAGAGCGTGCCATTGACCACAAAGGTGGCGCCGCTTGTAGCAAGCGTGCAACTCTTCAAGATCTTTGCGCTCAATAAACCAAAGTATTTGCCATTCATGATGTCGTTCAAAATGGATGGCGTTGCCGTAGATGTAAATGGGGTGATCAAACGGGAGAAACGAGTTTTCACTTCATCTTCGCCGCTTAATGTCTTGACCAGTTCCACCATATCGTTGATGCTGGAAATCGCGATTTTGCCGTTTAATCCCGTTTCGGTTGCCGCTTTATCGGCATCGTTGTAATTGAAATAGCCATTAGATTCATCGACATCGACTTTAAAGGCGTGTTTCTTCGTGTAGTTCGCATTGACCTGATTTAAGGTTAACGCGCCACTTCCGGCTTTATTTCCGCCATCGATGGTGAGTCCGCCATCTAACGAAATGCCATATTGGTTCGCGTCTAAAACCGAACCGGCGAGGCTTAAGGTAGCTTGTTTGCTTTGGACCAAACTTTCTACTTGATCGTAGACATCAGGAAGATGATCCATTTGGTAATAGCCATCAGTGCTCGCGAGTTTCTGTTCTTTATAGGATTGAACATTTAAGGTGATATCGCAGCCAAAATCTTTTAGGGCAATGCCACTCACCACAATCGAAGCTACCGGCTTGTCACTGGCACCTTCTAACGTAATCACCGCTTTCGCATCGGTTCCTAAGCCAAAGCGATTGAGATTCATCGTGACGGTGATGTACTCACTATTCGTTGTAATTTCGCTTACATCCTCGGCGATTTTCTCATAACGTCCCTTTCGGACGGCTGTGACGATATCACTATCAAAAATGGCGCTGAACGTCTTTTCTAAAGCCGCATTATCCGTGGTACCGTTCTGGTTTTTGATCCGTTCCGCCAACGCTTCTAACGTCACGAGCTTCATCGAAGCTTTCGCCATGTCGTTATAGTTTAAATAAGCGGTACTGTCATCATTTTCCGTCACATATGCCACTTGGATATCTTGTAAGCCTTGCGCGGTGCCAAGTTCTTCGTCCGATGCTTTCAAGTCGAATAAATAGTTCATCGAAGCAATATCGGCACTTCCATTTAAGCTAACATAGGCTTTTTCGATATCATCGCCACTGCCATGTGTCAAATTCATGGCTAAGTCGAGATTAAACCGTTCTTTTGCGACAGCGCGACCGACTTTACGCATGATGCCTTTTAATCCCATTAAAGAAACATAGTTGGCAGAATCTGAAGGAATGAGTCCACGGATGGTGGTCAAGGCCGCATCATTCACCTGCGTTTTGAAATCCACGGTGAAAGTCATGTCTTGGTATTGCAAGTTATCCGCATAAACGCGTGTGAGGTTATAGTCATTATCGCAGTCGAGATTTAACACTAAATTCGTGTCGCCTAAGCCGATCGTGCATTGGAATTCTTTGCCTGCGTCCGTTTCGCTTACGACGTTCCAAGCGATAGAGGTGTCCGCTAAAGAGGAGGCATCAGAACTGGTGCTTGTCGAACCATCGCCGCCTAATTTGTCAAACAGGTCATATACGCTATCCGGAACTTTGACCGCGGAATCGCCGAAAATGGAAATTAATTCTCCGACTAACGAATGATATTCCGTGTCGAGATAAGCAAGTTTCGCGCCCCAAACATTAATATAGGCATTGCGATCACAGAAATTGATGTGCGCTGTCGCTTTTTTCAAAGTGGCGTCATTCCAATCGTTATAGTTGATGGTTCCTTGGAAATCGAAACCGATGTTCTTGGTCGACGGAATGGCTACCCGAAGATCGGCATTCGTGATGGAAATTTTGTTGGCCGTGGCGGCATCTTCATCTTTGTCTGGGAAAGACATGGAGAAATTCAATGTGCCTTCGATACCCGTCGTCGCCGTCAATTTCGAAACGAATTTGTCGGTCGAAGTCATCGTCGGACCAACGTTGTCATCGTCAGGTATAGGAATGGTATTATCGACGCCGCTCTTTTGAAGTGTCGGAAGAGCGTAGTAAGTAACAACGCCACTGACTCCACCGACCATGGTGAAGATTAAAGCAGCCCGTACGGACCGTTTTTGTAAGAATTTAGCTAGCGAAAATTTCATATTCACTCCTTTACTGCTTAAGCATTGGTCGAGGTGTCCACATCGTAGGACGTAGGCGTATTGAGTTCAGGGATGGAAGACGGGGCGGAAATCACATAGGATGTGACGTCCCCGATGAGGTTAGAGCCGGCACCGGCAGCGGTCTTAGCGTAATACGATTCATAATTTCGCATGGATATCAATTGAAGTTTAGAATCCAGATGGAACGTCAAGTGCACGAATTGGAAGGTGGGAGGACCGGCTAAATCCGTGGTTGCTTGCATTTGTAACACATAGTTTTTCACGGTAATATGTGGGTTAAGTTCAAGCTCAACCACGTATCCGTCATCGGTTTTTTGAACACCGGTAGCGATGCCAGACGTTGTTTTTTGGCTTTCTGGCGACAGACATTTGTCTGAAATGATGTAGATGCAAGGAATACCATCGAGATATCGTCCAGCATGTTGGTAATAATCTTGACGGGAATATTGCGTTGGCGTGGCGAAAGCAAACGACGCATCAGTCGCTTCACCCGTGATTGTTCCGCTATAACGAGAAACGGTGGATTGATCGCCTTTGTCGTAGTCTTCATACATACGCCAGGCGGCTTGGACCATGTTGGATTTTGAAAGAGACTCCTCGAAATAAGATTGGCCATCCCGTATAAAAGTAGAACGGATAATTTGATCGCCAGAAACGCCGAAAACGTGGAACGTAGTTTTTCCATAACCCTGGATTTCCCATTGGTTCTGACGATGAAGCAGCGATAGCGATAAATTCGCCATTTCAGCCGGCGTGAAATTTTTAGAATAATCCGTATATTCCGGAAGAGATTGATATTTTGTAACTAGTGCATCATAGTCAACGGCATATTTAGAGACGTTGATGTTGTCATAGTTGCCGACGGTTCCGCTATTGAAAACACTAGAAAGGATGTAACCAACACCAACACCAACGCCAAGACTGGTGACAATCCCAACCGACCAGAAAATGATGGTCTTACGTTTAGACCAGGGTTTCTTTTCTTTTGCCTTAATGGCAATATTTTGATTCTGTTTGTCGTCTTTCATAAATCGACAGCCTAAATTCTAGGCAAAGGAAAGAAGACTCAGTTCCTATTCAGCGAATCCGCGGATGTAGAAGGAGATTCTACGAATTGGAGAGTAATATTTAGTTAGATTTTATCGAGTGTTTTTTAGGATAGATTTTTAGTATTCTACATAAATCTTATTTTATGATGGACAAAAATAGAAAAATTTTGTTTTTCTAAATATACCTTAATAATTTTTAATAATTAAAATTAAAAATATTTTATTATCGATATATTTTGTTACCTTTTTATAAGGTATTTTTATTATTGCATAAAAAATGTATTTTATGCCTGATTTGGTTTGATATAGACTAGTTTTATGGACGATTTAGCCACCACAATTTCTCAAAATTTATCCGCGCTCCGGAAAAGTAGACATCTCACGCAACAAGAACTCGCAGAACAGATTGGCTATTCTGATAAATCCATTTCTAAATGGGAACTTGGCAAAGCCATTCCTTCTGTGGACATTCTTTTAAAGTTCGCCGAATTCTATGGTGTGACGCTAAACGATCTTGTTGCTACAGACGGCGCAAAAAAGGTAAATGCAGGCGGACACGATAAGAAATACCGCACGAATAAGATTGTCATTACAGCTATGGCATGCACCTTTATTCTTTTCGCTGCCGTTGCGATCTATGTCAACGCTGTCTTTTCTTTTCACGATCCAAAAATGTGGGTCATTTTCGTTTGGTCCATTCCTCTGATGTCGCTGATCGCGGCTTTCTTAATTCATCGTTTCTTTGGAAGGCAAGTTGCCGTGTGGATTTTGCTTTCTATCTTTTTATGGACATTACTTCTATCGGTGGCCTTAACTTTCTATTTGTACTTGGATCAAAATATCTTCTTCATCTTATTGGTAGGCATTCCTGTCCAAATTTCTATTATTCTTTTAGCTCAATTAAAATAACGTCAATCTATTCCTGCTATGAAGAAAAAAGCGAAGCCATTTAGCGCTTCGCAATTTTTAGTCAACAAAAAAGCCACAATCGTGGCTCTTTCGTTAGTCGGCTAATGTTCCCATCGGGTCCCAAGGATGCAAGTGAATCGGGGAAACCGCAGCTTCTTCGCGTTCTTGCTTTGTTAGGTATTTCTTCATCACGACCGCTTGATAAACAAAGTGATCAAAGAAGCCTGCACTCATGACATAATATCCACTTACGCCATTAGCACTGCCCCAGCTATTCTCAATCTTCCACTTATCCGGGACACCATTCACCAGATTCACGCCAGTAATGACCATCGCGTGATTCATCGCACTGCACCAATAATCCAACATTTGGCCTTTATCGAAGGTAATGTCAGCGCCGAACGGTGTGGCATAATCAAACGTTTTATCACTCCAAGCAAAGGAATTCCGATCACGATAGAATGAGACGTCGCTTCCGAACCAAATTGCTTTTCCGTCGCTTAATTGGTCGATGATGATTTCTTTAATACGGTCCATCGGGAGGTTTAAGTGATTGATCGGTTTCCCTTCCACGACATTTCCTAAGTAATCAATGGTGTAATTGCGATGGAAAGGTTTTTCCGAAGTCGGAGCATTGATAATAGATTGATACTCATCAATGTCGTCCCCGATATACTCTTTAAAGAATGCCTGCGGTGTCAAATTCCGTTCCACACAGTATTTCTTTTCGTTCAGGTATTCGAAATCGAAGGTTTTGGGTGGAACGCCAAAGCAATTTAAAAAGAAATGATAGATACGTTCCATCGTTTGATCTTTGAGTTTTCGTGCTGCTTCCATGTCGCCTTTAACCAGCAATGGGTGAACTTCGGCAGCAAAGGCACGAATCCAGCAATTCACAATTTGATTGGATTCTCTCGTACCTTCGGATTGATAGGTCTCGGGGAAGGCATCTTTCGGCATCACGCCATATTTTTTCACCAAGTTGACAAACATGTCCCATTGGCCACCATCGGAAACAGGTTCTTTTAACACGAAAGCGAGTTCACGGTCATCATGGTCGCGATTCCCGAGCTTTAAGATGGTTTCCAACGCAAAATTCGATTTTTCAATCTTGTCGTATAACGAAATATAGTTCTGCGATAATTCAAAATTCTTGGTATGGCAACGGGCAGCAACGATTTCGCGAAGGACATTTAATCCCGCAAAAATCCAGCAACGCCCAGACATTTTTTGATCGGCAACCGGTAAGGTCTTTAGTTCTAACGAGAACTTGGGAACGACATGAGTCAACGAAGCGCTGTCAAATACAACATTGGGAATCGCGTGGCGCGACAATGCATGGCGAACAATCGCATTCTTAGGATCTTTCTGATAATCAAGATTGTAGCTTTCAATAACCTTTGCATCTAAGCTTCCCACGTTTCGATCTTTCATAGATTCCCCTTTCACCAGCCTTTACTGGTCCTATTTACATAACATTCCATATTTTATGCAAAACGCTTTTCAATTCAACCAAAGTTCTTAAAAAGTTGGGCTTGAGCATTCTTTTTTCTTTTTTGTAAGCAAAACGGATAGAATGTTAGAGGTAAAAAGAAAGGAATCTCAACCATGATTCAAGACGAATGTTTAGAACGTTTCTTACGTTATGTCAAAATCGATACGCAATCCGACGATATGTCTACCTCAACGCCGAGCGCAGCCAAGGAGTTAAATTTGGCCAAAGAACTGGTAAAAGAGTTAAAAGAGCTTGGTTTACCCGCGGAAATCGATGAATTTGGACGCGTTTATTCTCGACTAGACGGTGACCCATCTTTAGATGTCGTTGGATTAAATTCCCATATGGATACTGCTTTGGAATGCAGTGGCAAGGATGTGAAACCCCAAATCCATGAAAACTATGATGGCGGCGATATTCACTTGAACGAAGAATATACGCTTTCGCCTGCTTCTTTCCCCGCTTTAAAGAACCATATTGGCGATACGCTCGTCACCACTTCGGGCGATACGTTGCTCGGTGGGGATGATAAAGCCGGCATTGCGGTCATTATGTCTGTCGTTGCTTATTACGTGAAGCACCCCGAAATTCGTCATCACCCCATTGCGATTTTATTCACGCCTGACGAAGAAATCGGCCGCGGTCCAGAACATTTCGATGCCAAAAAATTCGGGGCGGCTTATGCCTATACCATTGACGGTGATTACCCTGACCGCATCGATGTCGAAAACTTCAATGGTTCTCATGCCGATGTACTGATTGAAGGAGTCGGAATCCATCCAGGTGAAGCCAAAGGCAAGATGGTGAACGCCATCCGCGTTGGCGAAGAATTCGATAGCCTACTAGATGTGAATGAAAAACCGGAATATACCGATGGTTATGATGGTTTTAACCACTTGTTATCGTTTCAAGGCGATGCCACGAAAGCGGAATTACATTACATCATCCGGAACCATAGTCTTGCGAAGCTAGAGAAACAAAAAGAAGAATTCCGGAATGCGCAAGCGTTCTTGGAAAAGAAATATCCTACCGCCAAGATTTCCGTCACACTCGGCGATGATTACCGCAACATGAAAGAAGTCTTAGACAAGGATCCCCGTGCTGTTGAACACGCAAGAAAAGTCTTCCATGAGCTTGGCATTCAACCGATTTCTGAACCGGTCCGTGGCGGAACTGATGGTGCGACATTCTCTTTCTTAGGCTGCCCAACGCCAAATCTTGGCACCGGATCATACAATCACCATGGACGTTTCGAGTATTTGTCGCTCCGCGACTTCCATCAAATGATTGCGATTGTGACCGCTATAGTCAAAGCGTAATCCCCTCATTCCCATTAAAAATAGGGGCTGTTAAGAAATGAAAAGTCTTAACGGCCTTTTTCTTTGCGCAAAAAAAGCCCGAATTCATCGCAAATTCAGGCTATCGTACAATATTCTTGCT
>CADAXQ010000041.1 GCA_902791935.1 uncultured Erysipelotrichaceae bacterium
TGAAAAAGCGCACTAAATTGCGCTATCGTGACTGGAAAAATCCTGAAAACATCGATAAAGGCTGACTCTTTTATCCCTCACGTGCACTATAGAGTTTTTATTTATCCCTCACGTGCAAATAAGAGTTTAAAAATAAAAATTGAAACAACATGATGTGCCGTTGAAGCCATTTGACGCATCATCTCGCTAGACAACATGATTCAGCGGATGTGCATAATATTTGCAGCAAAAAAGTTGCACACAGTAAAAAAGAAAGCGTTTTCTTAAAAATTATTCTTGCCTTTCTTTGTTGTCTTTTTTATCGTATTGGGCAGGACATAGGAGGACAAACCGAGATGGCTTACGCAAACCCGACATCACTTTGTGTTACGTCGCTTCTGTTTGAATTCCGTTGCTCCCATAGACCTAGTATTTTGAATTTTTGAGGTTCTCTCTTCTCAAGGGGACCTCTTTTTTTAAGAGAATGGTCGGAAAGGATTCCTATGGAAAAGGAAAAGTCGTCTGGCTTACTGCTTGACGTCGATGAATTCCCGAAGTCGTTTGGGCAAGCCCTTGTACTCGCGATTCAGCACGTCTTAGCAATGTTCGTCGCCTGCATCACCGTCCCTATGATCGTATTCAACGGCTACACCGTTGTGATCGATGGGGTCTCACGCAACTTGGCTTCGGTCATGATTGCGCCTACGTTATTCTCTGCCGGTATCGGCACCTTGTTCTACCTCTTCACGACCAAACGACGCTCCCCGATGTTCTTGGCCTCTTCTTTCGCCTATATGGCGGCGATGTCAGAAGCAGTGGCCATCGATGCACAAGCGGGTCAAATCAACCTTTGGATCCTTCCGGTCGGCATGGCATTAGTAGGCGCTGTCTACTGCCTTGTTGCCTTACTCATTCATTTCTTCGGCGTTGGCTGGTTAAACAAATTATTACCCCCTATCGTCGTTGGACCTGTCATCATGGTCATCGGCCTTTCTTTGGCGGGAAGTGCCATTTCTAACCTCGTCACCGGCACAGCAACAGGTTCTTATAACTGGTGCGCGATTCTCTCAGGCTTAGTCGCCATGGTCGTCACCGCATTATGCGCTCACTATGGCAAAAAGATGGCCTTAATCCCCTTCGTGTTAGGCATGGCTGCCGGTTATGTGGCTGGCTTGCTCTTCACGTTAATCGGTTACTATGGCTGTGGCAGCGAATATTGCCGCGTCATTAACTTCGACCCGATTATCAATCTCTTCTACGATCAAACGAACCATGTGGCCAACGTCACGGTGCAATCGTTCTTAGATTATCCGAAGTTCTTATTCTTAGTCGCTGCGCAAGGCGAAAACGTCGTCCCGTTAACGGGCAGTGCCGTTGCCCAAGCTTGCTTAATCTTCATCCCTGTCTCCTTAGTTACCATTTGCGAACACATTGGTGACCACAAGAACATGTCTGGTATTCTTCAACGTGACTTACTCGAAGATCCTGGCCTCAGCCGTACGTTAATCGGCGATGGCGTTGCGACCGCAATCTCCGGTATCTTCTGCGGTGCCGCGAATACAACTTATGGCGAAAACGTCGCGGTTGTCGGTGTCACGAAAATCGCTTCGGTCAAAGTCATTATGATGGCTTGCGGCATTGCAATGTTGCTTGGCTTCCTTAGCCCCGTGATGGCCATAACCGAAACGATTCCTTCTTGCGTTACGGGCGGTGTCTCCTTAATCCTTTATGGCTTCATTGCTGCCTCGGGCGTCAAGATGCTCATCAACGAACGTATCGATATGGGCAAAACGAAGAACATCTTCGTTGCCTCAGTCATCTTGGTTGCCGGTATCGGTGGCTTGGTCTTCACCTTCCCCATCAATGACCACGTCTCAATGTCGATTACTTCCATTGCCGTCGCGATGATTCTCGGCATCATCATGAACCTCATTCTTCGTGAGAAGAACGCGCCGAAAACCATTGAACCCAATCCGGAACAAGAAGTGAAAAACGACAGCACCATTCAATAAGCGCTGAAAGATTTCAGGCGGGGCGAAAGCCTCGCCTTTTTCTTTTACGAAATCTAATTCAATGGGGGTTTCTAGGGGATAATGTCGTTTTTGTCCACTTCCGAAGACGAATTGTCCCCGTTTGCGTCCACTTTATTGTCCACTTTCAAGAACGAATCAAATGGTATTTAGCGCCTCTCCCAGCGCCGATTATCCGAATTTGTTTCGCATCTACCAATTCTTTTAAGCAAGCTCGTAACACATCGGGGAAACTGGAATACCCTAAACGTGAAGCGATTTCGCGTCCGGATAAATCGCTGCGTGTCAGTTCAATAAGGATTGACGCTTTGATTTCGTCTCGTGACCGTTTCTTAGCATGTTTTCGAATTGCCGTGGGAGCGGTAGAAGAACGGAAAAGCGGAGAAACCGGAATTCGGACAACGGTTGAAACGCGGTTTGGGCTTAATAAGAAATAAGGCAATGGGGATTGGTTCTCGCGGCATGCGCGTTCCGCCATCGGGATACCGGTGTTTCTCCCTTCGGTTAATCCCAATTCTTTTAAGAACTGACCGATGCGGCGATTGCGGTATTCACTCGTGCCATTCAAATGGAGTTGTTCGATGTTTTCATCGGAGAATTCCGCGTCTAAGCCTGGGAAACTTTTAATTTCCAAATAGGCAGGAGTTCTGGTCACTGTGATCGGTTCTTGAATTCGATAGTCACGGTGATAGACGGCGTTAGCAAGCAATTCCTTGATGGCCAAAAAGGGGTAATTGTATAAATGCAGTGTCTGGCTCTCGTTTTCTGGCTTATAGAATCGTTCTGAGAGCCAATGACTTTGAATATAGGACAAAGCATTGGTCAATTGACTTTGCAACGGTCCTTGGAATGTGTTTTCTTGCATGCCTTGCCCATCGGGAGACGGAAGGTCAACGACATCGATTCGGGCATACGGAAAAATGTCGTTTACTTTGTTTGAAAACATCAAAACCCCGACATTTTTAGGCATCGGATGTTCTTTGACACCACCGACGAGTCGCATGTCTTTGGCCAAATCAAAAACGCTTTTTTGATCCGCTAACGCATACAAATCGCTTCCAACGGTTTTCAAATGTTGCTTCATGAGCTCAGGATCTAAATCATCGACGGATGCATAGGGACAATCCCGATCATCAAACGGAATGTAGGAGGCAATATCATAAAGGCGACGGATTTCGTTCTCTTTGGCGACGACCGTTAAAGAACCATGACGGATATAGTAAGCCGTGTCTTTGGAATTGCCATCCAAACGGATACGGGCTTTATAGGGACGATCGGAACCAGCAGGAACATAAATGGTGAGATAGGAATGGCCTTGATATTCGCTTGGCTCAATGATCGGATAATAGAATGGTTCGATATAGTGGCAATAACGGAAGATTTGTTTCTGAATGTCATCCATCTCATTCTTATTAAGACCGCTGATGGGGAGAATCGGCATGCCGTCTTTGGCTTTTACACCTAACAAAATATAACCGCCATCTTCGTTTTCGATGTCGTTGGCAAAGGCGCAAATCGTATGAATCACGGGCTCTAAAACGCCTTTTTCTTTATATTCAACACGATTGCTCTCCACGCTTTGGTGAAAAAGAATGGATGAACTGGCAACGGGAAGTGACATAGGCAAATCCTCCTTTTGTGCCCTTATTATACGCTTTCGTCCACTTTTGCGTCCACTTTATTGTCCACTTTCAAAAGACGAGGGATGGAAAGTTGGCCTCGCATCGGCTGAATCGCAACCGTCCATTACGATGATTTTTCGTCCACTTTTACGTCCACTTTATTGTGCACTTTCAAAAAAGCCACCCCGTAGGATGGCTTAAGATGGATCAGAGAAGAAGTTAATTTTGCTTGGCCGCAACTTCTTTTTGGATGGCTTCCGCGATTAACGGAGCAATCGAGATGGTGAACACCGATGGATTCTTGTTCTCAATGGTATCGGATACCATTAACTCAGAAGCACCGGCTTTTGATAGCCGTTCTAAGGCATTGCCGGAGAAGACACCGTGGGTTGCTGCAACCCAGCAACGACGTGCGCCAAGTTCAAGCAACTTCGCGCAGACGGCAGACATCGTGCCTGCTGTATCGATGATATCGTCGACCAAGATACAAACCTTGTTTTGCACATCGCCATGAAGTCCAATGACTTTTGCGTGGTTTGGTGCAGGACGATGCTTATCAGCATAGGCAAATGAAGCACCGGGCAATAATTCCGCGAAGCTTTGGGCACGGCCGACACCGCCATGGTCCGGAGAGACAACGGTGACATCTTCGTCTTTGATATTATTGGCCGTGAGTTTCCGTTGGAACTCTTCGGCAAAAAGACGCATCGCGGAGAGGTTTTCGGTTGGCACAGCAAACTTTGGCATGATTTTTAAGGAGTGGAGGTCGCAAGTATAAAGCTTGTCGGCACCTGCCGCCTTTAATAAGTCAGCCACCAATAAAGCAGAGACGGGATCA
This sequence comes from uncultured Erysipelotrichaceae bacterium, assembly GCA_902791935.1. Taxonomy (GTDB): domain Bacteria; phylum Bacillota_I; class Bacilli_A; order RFN20; family CAG-826; genus UBA4951. Next base: position 4,470 of record CADAXQ010000041.1, read on the forward strand.
CCTTCATCGATAACGCGATCTTGTCTTGCATAGCCATAATAAGGAATAAAGACCACAATGCGACCGGCGTTGTCGTTCCGAAGTGCATTAAGGAACACCAAGAGTTCCATCAAACGTTCATTCGCGGGAGAAAAGGTGGAATGAACGATAAAGATATCTTTGCCCGTAACCGAGACCATCGGTTTGGAGAATACCTCTCCATCGGCAAAGTGCATGACTTTGGCTTTTTCACAAGGGATTCCGAGTAACGCGGCCACTTTATCGGTCAGTGTCGGATTCGAGCCCAGCGAAAACAACAAAACATTGTCGAATTGATTAGATTCCATAGAAATCTCCCCGTCGCATTAGTATAAACCACGACTCCAGCGAAGCGGTATTTCTAAAATGTAGGTTAGGCGTGATACCGCTTTCTTTTTGATAAAAAACGAAAAAAGCCAGATGCGAAACATCTGGCTAGTAAGGGCGTTATTTCACGGTTCCGAAAATCCGGTCACCCGCATCGCCAAGGCCTGGGCAAATGTAGGCGTTTTTGTTTAATTCACGGTCTAAAGCACCGATATAAAGCGGGATTTCCGGGAACTTCTCTTCGTAGGCTTTGACGCCTTCTGGAGCGGCGATGATGCAGATGAAGTGCATATGCTTCGCTCCATGCTTCTTTAACATCGTGATGGCGTCAATGGCCGAGCCACCTGTGGCAAGCATCGGATCCAAGATATAAATCTCGCGTTCGGCAAGATCGTAAGGGAGTTTGCAATAATATTCGTGCGGTTCGTGCGTCACTTCATCGCGGTAGAGGCCAATGTGGCCGACTTTCGCGGAAGGAACGAGTTCCGTCATGCCATCCACCATGCCTAAACCAGCACGGAGAATCGGGACGAAGCAAAGTTTTTTGCCCGAAATCATCGGTTGTTTTGTTTTTTCGATCGGCGTTTCGATTTCGACCATTTCTGTCGGTAAGTCGCGTAACGCTTCATAGCCTTCCATCACAGCAATCTCTTTTACGACGTGACGGAATTCATTCGTGCCAGTGTTTTTGTCACGAAGGATGGTGATTTTGTGCTTCAACAAAGGATGGTCAAGCAACTTGACGTTCGGATAGATGGATAAGTCCATTTAAGTGTCCTCTTTTCAGCCCTTCATTCTAGCATAAAGTAGGGGGCTATCCCTAGGAAAAAATCATCGAATTTTAGAAAAAGTTGAATCCGATATTCTTTCGTTTTTCAGCCACCAAAAGAAGACTCATTTTCTAACGGATAAAGTGAAGCAAAAAGTCAGTCATCCCAATGATGATGAAACCATTCGGATCTCTTCGTTCGGGAATTGGTTGATTGACCACAACGATCTTTTGAATCTGATCGTTTAAAGAAAGATAGGGCTTTAATTCGCGGTTTCTTACCATTTCATCGTTGATATCGTTCGCAACTTGAAGATAATACATACGGTTTCCTTTCGTCGCCAAGAAATCAATCTCGTAGGTTTTCCGCACGCTTTGCTTATTTTTGCTTTTCTCGACTTTATCGTACGTTCCGACATTGACGGTGTAGCCATGGTAACGTAACTCGTTATACACGACGTTTTCTAACATTTGCCCTTCGTCCGGGAACGCAAAGTTAAGCCGTGCATTTCGTAACCCCGTATCGATGAAGTAGTATTTTTTTAACGAAGAGATGATGTTCTTTCCCTTCACATCATAACGATTCGCTTCTCGGATGAGATGGGAATCCTTGAACGCGTTGATATAGGCGTTCACTGTATCCGCATCGATTTTATTTTTTGTTTTGCTTTTGTAAGTGTCGGTTAACTTCTCAGCATTCATTAACGTGCCGACGCAAGTGGATAATAAGGTACAAAGCTCGTCGAGCGCTTCGGTTTTTCGAAATTTATAACGTTCGATGATGTCTTTGAAATATGTCGTTTCAAAAAGTTGGGTCAGATATTCTCTTTTCTCCACTTCATCGTTTTTCAAAACCGCTAAAGGCATGCCACCATAAAGAAGATATTCGTGTAGGGCGCGGTCTTCATCCATCTTCTTGTAATTCGCGAACTCTTCAAAAGACAGGGGAGCAACCATAATGTTCGTTGCCTTGTCTCGGAATTCCGTTTGAACATCCGTCGATAACATCTTGGAATTGCTGCCCGTGACATAAAGGTCGATATTCTTTTTCTTCGACAGACTTAAAACGATTTTGGCAAAGGTAATCACATTTTGATCACCGGGTTTGGCAACAACGTGTTTGCCACCGGTAAAGACAGGATTCAGAATCGGAACTACGTTTTGAATCTCGTCAATAAAAACATAGTTCATCTCATTTTGGTCACGGATTTCTATGATGTGATCCGAAAGCGCGATCGGATCGTAGTACTTAAAGTTTTCTTCTTCGTCTAAATCAAGGAGGATGATGCTTTTCTCCTTCGCCCCTTGGCTTAGCAAATATTTCCGATATATTTCCTCTAATAAATAAGACTTACCGCATCGGCGAATGCCGGTAATCACCTTTGGAAATCCGTTGTTTCGTGACTGAATCAACTGATTTAAATATTCGTCTCTTTCAATCATGCTAACCCTTAAATTTGTAGAATTCTACATATTTTCCGAATAGAAGAACCTCATAGAGATATTTTTTGATTGCATCAAAGGTAGTAACGGCTACTAAAAGTAGCCTATTGAGTAGCCGTTGTATCGCCTATATAGAGGCTTATTTTCCTTCTGATACTATCGCAAAATGGAAAACCCAAGAAAAGGTACATTGGGGCTTCGCAAGGTCCACGGATCAAGTCGATACGAATATAGAAGTGGAATGTCCTGATTTGACTTTGAGTGAGGGTGACGTAAAGCGCGGTAAATAGATAGACTACTTTGAAAATCAACCCACACGACTTGAAAGGACAAGACGCTTAAGAAAAACATTTCCTCTTGAAGGGAAGCAGGTATAATACTTTCTCGTGTGAGGTTTTCCCATGGACTATTCTAAATACATCAGCGTTACTCCTGACTTCCCGAAAAAAGGAATCTCGTTCAAGGACATTTCGCCTTTGCTTCGTGATCCGGTGGCGTTCCATGCTGCGATTGAAGACTTTGCCCAAATGGCAGAAAAATATCATCCCGATGTGATTGTCGGGCCAGAAGCACGTGGATTCTTATTCGGCGCTGCTTTGGCCTATCGGATGAATATTGGCTTTGTTATGGCAAGAAAAGCGGGCAAACTCCCGGGCGATACCTACTCGGTGGAATATTCCTTGGAATATGGCAAAGAAAAGCTCGAAATCCCGGCGGCATCCTTCCAAAAAGGACAACGCGTCTTACTCATTGATGACTTACTTGCTACCGGCGGTTCTTTTGAAGCCTTAGGTGAACTCATCACCAAGGCGGGTGGTATCCCGGTCGCTGGCTTAACGGTGATTAACCTCAAAGAACTCGAAGGTTGGAAACATCTTTCCTTCCCCTGCGAGTGCTTAGTCGAATTAAGCGCGTTACACGCTTAACCCTTAGAACACAAAACGCCATCCTCAAACGGGATGGCGTTTTCGTTATTCTTTATCAAACCGGGCCAAAAGGTAATGCAACCACAACAATCCGTTTAATGCGAAGATGTAGTGGGGGTCTTTCAACATTAGCTTCACTTGGCTTAACGAGACAAATTCGCTAGAAATGTCTTCGAATTCCTCTAAGTCTTTCTTGCCAAGCGAAACCACACGGGCCATCACCATCGCATTGGCTTCATCGGACATCCCGGTCGCTGAAGGGCTAAACGGCGTTAAGACTTCGATATCGTCAATCGTGGCGCCGCATTCTTCTTTGGCTTCGCGCCTGGCACATTCTTCCATGGTTTCGTCCCCATCGATTAGCCCTGCGGCAACCGAATAAACGTAATGGCCAAAGGCCGGACGAAATTGCTTGGTGAGCAATACGGAAATCTCATTGCCGTTTTTCTGGTATAAGCCAATGATGACGGCATCGGGACGTTGGAAGTTTTGGCTAAGGGGCCGTAATCCCTTCGCGTCCTTCCGCGACACCATATAATAAGGATAGGTTTTGTGCTGGCCTTGTTTGGTCACATCATAGGTCAACGTATAGAAATTCAAAAACGGGTGAAGCGTTTCTTGTTTGACGTCTTCTAACTTCCAAGTCAGAAGACCTTTGTTTTCTTCAAATTCATCTTTCATTGCTTTGCCTCTTTCTTTTCTATCATCGCTTGGATTTCTTGGGGGCTAAAGCGATAGGTCTTGCCACAGAATTCGCAGACTATCTCCGTGTCTTTCGTATCGTGTGCCATTTCTTCTAAGTCGCCTTTGGGCAAGGATTCTAACGTATGTCTTGCCCGTTCTTCTGAACAAGAACAGTGCCAACAAACTGGTTTCTCTCCTTCTTCCACGGGGGATAAGCCATCTAATAAGGCCAATAACATGGCTTTGGGATCATCGCCATGTTCTTGATAGAACTCCGTTACGGAAGAGAACTTCGCAAGATTGGTCTCTAATTGACGGATGGTAGATTCCGGGCAACCGGGCAATAACTGGATTAAGAACCCACCCGCATGGGTGACTTCGACCGTGGCGGGATCCATTCTGACGCCTAAGCCCACCGAAGAGGGCGTTTGTTCCGACTGGGCAAAGTAATAGGTTAAGTCCTCGGCAATTTCGCCGGTGACTAATGCGGTGGAAGAGACGTAAGGGCTTTTTAAGCCTAAGTCACGAATGACGACGAGTCGACCATTCCCGATGGCTTTTCCGACGGCTAAGTGACCTTTTTCGTTCGGTGGCAAAATCACGGAAGGGTTTGAGACATAGCCCCGCACTTCGCCTTTGGCATTGCTGACGGCAACGAGATGAGATAGTTCCCCATCCCCGGTGATTTCTAACGTTAAGGTATCTTTTTCTCCCTTTAGCCAATCGCCCATCATTAAGGCGGCGCTCATGAGTCGTCCTAACGCAGCCGTGGCAATCGGAGAAAGATTTTCTTGTTTTCGTTTTATTTCCACGAGATGTTTGCTTGTCACCGCTAAGGCTCGTAATGTGCCTGCCTCATCTCGCATTCGTACCAAGAAATCTGTATCGCGCATGAAAGTCACCTCCGAAAAAGAACGGCAACATCATACCATGTTCTCCTTTCGAAAGCGGGCAATATGCCCCTTTTCCTGCTAGGAAAATTCGAAGAAACGCTTAGAATGAATAAGGATTAATGGGAAGGAGGGACCAATATGCCACTAATCGCCGCTTTTATGGTGCCTCATCCCGTTTTGGCCATTCCAGAGATTGGAAAAGGCAAAGAGAGTCAACTTGCTACAACCGTTTCTTCGTTTGAATTCGTGGGCCGTAAAATTGCTTCCTTGGCGCCTGACGTCATTCTTTGGGTGTCGCCCCATGCCGAAAGCTATGCCGATTGCTTTCAACTCGCAGACGGAGAAGTGGGGGTAGGCAGTTTTGCTGAGTTTGGTGCCCCGAACGTGACGTTCCGGATGCTTTATGACAAAGAGCTAACGCGTTCCATCGCCTATGAAAGCAAGGTTTTAGGCGTGCCAGTCTCTTCAGATAACTCCTTTGAAAACAGCATTGATCGGGGTACGATGGTCCCCTTATATTTCATTAACCATGAGTATCGTGACTTTTTAAGCGTGCGGATGGGCGTATCGGGATTGTCGCTTGCCGCCCATTACCGCTTCGGGCAAGCCATCGGTGCCGCCTGCGCGAAAAGCAATAAAAAGATTGTGCTTATCGCTTCTGGCGATTTATCGCACTGCCAATCCCACGAATCCCCGAATGGGTATCGTCCCGAAGGGGCGCGCTATGACGAACAAATGATGCGGTTAATGGGCAAGGCAAATTTTGGAGAATTATTGTCATTCAATCGTTTTTGGCTCAACGAAGCCGCGCAATGCGGGCATCGTGCTTTCACGATTCTCGCGGGCGCCTTAGACCGTCATGAAGTCGAAGCGGTTCGTTTATCTCATGAAGCCCCGTTTGGCGTCGGTTATGGTTTTTGCCTCTATACGGTCGGTTCTTTTGACGCCTCACGTTCGTTTCTAGACTTATACGAAACACGAGAAATGTTGTTAGCCAAAGAAAAACGGGAAAAGTCGGATGTGTATGTTCGTTTGGCTAGACAAGCCATTGAAACGTATGTCAGCACCCAACGGGTGATGAAATTGTCTTCGTCGTTCCCCGAAAACTTATTAACCAGGCAAGCGGGTGTCTTTGTGACCATCCAAGAAGAAGGGGAGTTACGTGGTTGTTTAGGCAGTTTAAAACCCAAAACGAAATGCGTGGGGGACGAAATCATCCGGAACGCGATTGCCGCCGCTACAAAAGATCAACGATTTGAGCCATTGAAGACTTCTGATTTCGATAATATTGTCTTAACGGTGGACGTGATTCAAAATGTCATTCCGATCCTTTCCATCACCGACTTAGATCCCGCTCATTACGGGGTGATAGTGGAATGGGTAGGAAAACACGCATCCTTATTACCGGGGTTACCTGGCGTAGATACCCCCGAAAAACAAGTGGAGATTGCCAAACGGAAAGCCGGTATTCCCGCTTCCGAAGATCCGGAACTCTTCCGTTTCGAAGTCGAACACCATGAATAGGTTTCAACAAACGATGCGCATTCCGTACAAAAAATAGTGAATTCCTTAAAGCCCAAAATGTTTAGGAGTATGATTGCCATATGAACAAAGGTGTATTTGCTCAAAACTTTAAATACCATTACAAGCGCTATCTGTCGATTTTCTTCGCCTCGCTTGGCTTTGCCTGTTTAGTGGGGGCCATCACCGATTATTTTGTGGAGAATCCCAACGTGAATTCCATGTCGTTATTCGCGACGGTTTGGAATTATGTCATCTTACTCGTCTCGTTCTGCTTCATTTTGGTAGGCACGATAAGACGCAGTGGCATCGTTTGGAGCGGCATACTGATCTACATCTTCTATTTGTTATGGGATTTTGCTTCCTACACGTTTATTGGCGCAAGCAGGGGCATTGTTCTATTAAGCGATGGTCAGTGGCTACTAGGAACGTTATTTATCCTTTATTTCTTATGTGCCGTAGGGGCCTTAGTTTTTGGCATCTTGCTTTATGTGCGAATCCGTCAATTCTTATCGAGACGGTATATGTCTTATGTCGGATTACGGACTTATGCCTTGGTTTTTATGATCTTTGTGGTGGTTACTTATGGGATTTTGCAACCCACGATTACGCTTTTAAACCAAGGCAACGTGTCTTTGCTTGCGACGTTACTTGAGCCATTGGCGGTATCGTTTGAAGCGTTAGCGACCTTTTTTGTCGTCATTCGTCTCAAATCGTCTTATTGATTTCTTGCCAGCGAAGCGATTTCGTTCTATATTAGTTAACGCGCCGACTTAGCTCAGCTGGTAGAGCAACGCACTCGTAACGCGTCGGTCGGAGGTTCAAGTCCTCTAGTCGGCACCATCTTGACTTCTTGGTTTGGGATAACCCCAAACCTTTTTTATTCCGGTGAATTTACCGTTCAAGTGCAACACTTCTAGGCAAAAATAAAGGCTCATATCAATCCTGGTGTAAGATATAGTTGCGACACTTATCTACAGGAG
>CADAXQ010000042.1 GCA_902791935.1 uncultured Erysipelotrichaceae bacterium
GCCGCCTTCGTTCGAATGGCCCGCGATCCCTTGATTTGGTTTGGCGGGACTATTCTACCTCAAAAGGGCGTTCTATCAGTAGACATGTAAAACAGAGCCAAAAAACAACACTTTTCGAAAAAATGAGATATAAATTTACTTCAATCATCTTCCTGCGCGCATTAATAAAACTTCTCCTCTTTTTCAAAAAAAGAAAGGGAGTATTTCGCATTATCGCTTCATGATCGTCTCTGTTAGAGACACATCATTTTGGAAAATATCATAAAGCAGTTATTTTTTTGAAAAGGTATAATGGCAACATAGTGTAAAATGTGTTGAAAATTCCATCCACAACCACGTATTGCGAATATTTTTAATTCTTTCGCCGATTTCGCGAGCAAATTCGCCGATACGTTGATTTTCAAAAATCGCCACAACAGGGAATATATCGATGAAAGCGAGGGGCATCTATGACGATTGGACAAAAGATTAAAAAACTAAGAACGGACAAAGGGTTAACGCAAAAAGAGTTGGCGGATCACCTCCACGTCACCTTTCAGACCGTGAGCAAATGGGAGAATGGTGAAAACGAACCTGACTTAACCACCGTCCGTCAACTGGCGCAGTTTTTTAATTGCTCGTTAGAGTACCTCATCAATGAAGATGAGAATTACGCTCCTAAAGAGGTCGTGAAAGAAGTGCCGGTGGTGAAAGAAACCATCGTGCGGCATGAGTATGAGAAACACGTATGCGCATATTGCCATAAAGAAATTCCAGAAAATCAGCTGGTTGCCGAAGACATCACAAGAAGAGAAAGACATGGCAGAATGCATAAAACAGTGACCATCGGTCAGACCTATTATCACAAAGATTGCTTAGAAAAAGTAAAAGCGCAACGTGCGAAAGAAGCGGCGCAAGAAAAAGCCCGTCGTGCCTCACATTCGAAAAAGATCGCTTTTGGCTGGAGCATCGCCGGAGGAATGGTCGCATTGATTAGCACCTTGCTTATTCTTTTACTCACGCCATCGCTTCAGGAGAGCGTGAACCCCGGGATTTCTATTTTGATCTCTGTACTTGTTAGCTATGGCATCTTTGCCGCGATTTATTGCATCCTTACGGGTTCCTACATTGCCGACTTATTTGAATGGTCTGTAACCTCTACCATCAAATTCCCTGGTCTTATCTTTAGTTGGGATTTAGACGGCATTGCCTGGCTAATTGGCATGAAAATATTGTTTGCGGTTCTAGGATTCCTAGGCGGAGTAGCCATGTTTGCGCTTGGTGTCGCTCTTTCGGCCATATTAGGCATGGTATCCTTCCCTTTCGTTTTAATTCATAACGCACACCACGATTACGATGATGCCTTGTTTTAAGGAGAAACAACCATGAAGAAGAAAATACGAATTGTATTCCCCATCCTCTTAGGCTTATTCCTCTCGGCGTGCGGCGAGCCTGCCACATCGTCCGCTAACTCCTCTCGCTTATCCACCATCACCCAAAAAGAAAGTGGTGACGATACTTCCGAAACGAAGAAATTAGAATTTGTCGGTGTTACGTTTTCCAATGCGTCATTCACCTATGACGGCAATCCCCACATTCTTCCCGAAGTGAGTGGTGCCCCCGAAGGCACATCAATCACCTATACGGGTCGTGAATCCTATACGGATGCTGGATCTTATACAGCCACCGCAAAACTTGTGAAAGAAGGGTATCGGGATACGACGTTATCGGCTACGTTAACGATCTTGCAAGCCATGATGCCGAGTGGCTATACCTTTGAAAGCAAGATCGTTACCTATGATGGCAAAGATCATTTCGATGATATCCAACTCATCGGGGTATTGCCAGAAGGATCAAATACCGTTGTCACGGCAAAGAATGCGCAAGGAGAAGTGGTTACTAGTGCCATGGAAGTCGGTACTTATTCCTATACCTGCGTCATTACCAACAAAAATTACCAAACAGTAACTTTAACGGCCGCCTTGACGATTAAAGCGCAACGGAAAGATATGCCCGTCTTCGTTTCCGGTGATGGCACCATTTATTTTGCCAACGGCTTACATAATTCCTATTTATATTCGTTAAAGACCTCGGAATGGGATCTGATTGACTATTCCACGCCGAAAGAATTTAACAAATACAATAGCACGTCCGCCATCTTTATCTCGGGAACGACGTTAATGAATTCCGTGAAACAAGCGAATGCTGGCACAACAAGCGTGCTTTATACCGATAGCAACATCGATGACTTCGTGAAATATAGCGATAACGTCTATTACTATTCTAGCAATAGCTTAAAAGCAGCGAAATCAGGCATCTATAAAGTGGATGCGACAGATGCGAACAACGAGCCAGTCGTCACGAAAGTCTTTGAAGGCAAAAGCGATAACCTTGCCCTATATAACGGCTATCTCTATTTTACAAACGGCAACGACAATAACTACGTCTATAAGATGAATTTAACATCGAGCGCGATTTCTTTGGTCTTATCAGAGAAAGTCCATGAAATCACCATCGATAGCGATCGCTTATATTGCACCGTAAATGGCAAATTAAATGATTATATCGGTTATCTTGACTTATCTAGTTCCCAGACGGAAGCGACGAAATTAACCAACGCTGCCGGGGAATTCTTAACGGTCAAGAACGGATATTTGTATTATCACTACACGGATTTGTTCTCTGTGGTGGATTCTTCGTTAAAAGGCGTATGGAGAATTCGTACGAGTGGTGGCACTCCCGAACAATTACTCGCGAACGATGGGGTCAACGGCTTCGATGTTGAGTCTTCCTCTTCCTTGGTCTACATCGATAGTTCTGATCTCCATTTATATCGTTACAGCATTTCTTCGAAAACGAAAATAGATTTATTAAAGGGATTTGTGGCTCCCGAAGTTACCCCATTAAATATGGGTGGTCGAACGATTTCTTATGGCACGAAGACCTATTATCTCAACATGTATGCGGGTAAAACGCTTTATGTTTATGATGAATCCTTAAAAAGAAGCTCGCAGTTAACGACGAATAAAGTAGAAGATTTCTATCTCTATGACGATATTCTCTACTTTAATGAAGTCACCAGGTTTACGAACAACGACTTGTATGCGGTCAATGTCGTCACCGGTGGCGAAGCCGAAAAGATCAATTCGAATGACGTGAGAAATCTGGTGAGCGACGGTACTTATCTATACGCAACGCACTATAACTGGGCAGGCTTAGCAGGCGGCTTATCCCGCATGAAGCTTGATGGCGGTGACTACCTAAAGTTCTCAGAAGTCAATGGAGCGGATGACTTAACGGTCAAAGATGGCAAGCTCTATTACACGAATAACGGCAATATCGAATCCATTGCTTTAAAAGACATCACGGCAACGTCTGCTGAGTTAGAAGGCACCAATCTTTCTGACAAAATCAAAAACGTCAAACAATTTATCTTCGATGGCAACGACATCTTCTATATTTATAACGGCATCATCGATAATTCCGTGAGAAGAACTGACTTCACCTCACTTGGGGAAGGGACAAAGCTTGCTAGCAGCAAGACGAATCCAAGCGAGATTTTACTGAACGGCAACTATGTTTATTACTATTCCTTTGCCGTTTCTGCCGCAAGTAGTGCTGGTTTCTACCGCGTCAGCAAAACTGCTACAAAGGATGGAACACAAGAATTAATCCTGGGCTACGATAGCCAATATTACGCCTCTTCTTTATCCATTTCTTCGGCCGGATATCTGTATTTCTTAAATTACATTCCGAAACTGACTTTGGGAGATGCACATTTCTATCAGCTTAACTTAGCAAGAAAATCCGTCATTAAAATCAATTAAAGACAATCCTTCATGAAACGCCCCTCCTAAAAACCAGGTGGGGCGTTTTGTGTAGGTTTGTGTATGTTTGTGAAAGTTTGTGATACTTTGATTTTATTGTGAAAGTTTGTGTATGTTTGTGCATATTAGGTAACAAAAAATATCGAATAAATCTATTAGGAAAAATAATCTTTCTTCAATGCGAGATGAAAGCTTCGGGAACGGCACGAGGAAGGAATTTCGCAAAACGGGGCAACGCAAACGCGATTTTGCCATACCCATTGTTCGTAAGGTAACCTTTCTGAATCATTCTGGCACGATAGTTTGCAAAATTGGAATCTTTCATCCCCACGCTTTCCCGAATTGAACGGACATCACCGCCCTTGGATTTCGCTAAGGCGATGGCGATCTGCTTTTCTGCTTCCGTGAAATGATTCCAAATGACGTTATAGCCGTTGGAGGCTAAATAATTGTCGATCTCGGTTTTGGCTGCTTCATCTAATTCTTGTTTCTTTTCATCGAAACAAATTTTACCTACCACCTGGAATGCGAATGCGTAGCCTTTGGTAAAAGCCGCCAACGCTGCCGCTTGCGCGGGGTTACAGTTTAAGTATTTTTGGTAGGCAAGTGACATGGTAATTTGATCCAATGGTTCCAAAACAACTTTGGGGGTGCGGGAAAGAAATGACGATGCCTTTCCGTTAATTAACGCATCGACATTCTCATAGGTGCCGCTCATGAGCAAGAAGAAAGGAAGATCCATACCAATCATTGCTTGATAGAAAGCAGCAAAAGTGGCCATGGCTTGATTAGAGACGACATCATCGATCGCGAGAAGCACTTTCTTTCCGTTTTCTTTCGCTTTCTTAAGGAATTGTTCAGCAGAGATTTTGGGAGAGAGCTTTTCTTTTTCTCCTTGTAACGAAAAACTGATGTAGGGAAGGGAAAGGTTTAACGTCCAACCAGAGATGAGCTTTTTCGCTTTCATCTGGTTATAGATTCCTTCGGCAAAGGAGGAAATGATATCTTCACCGGGAAAGGCATTGACCACAATCCAGCTATCTTCAGAGGAGAAGTGGCGGCAAAGCGATCGCAAAAGAACGGTTTTTCCAGATCCTCGGACACCTTCGATTAAATAAGCCATTGCCAAAACACCATCCGATTCAAAATCTTGACGGATCCGTTCATAAGAGTCTTCTCGAGCAACAATGCTTGTTGGGATCATTCCATACATGACATTAAAAGGATTGTTTGCCATATTTCTACCTCCAGCTATATTTTATATTCTTGTGAAAGTTTGTGCAAGTTTGTGTATATTTGTGTATGTTTGTGAAAGTTTATGATACTTTGATTTTGTTGTGCAAGTTTGTGCATGTTTATGCATATTGGGTAACAAAAAATATCGAATATATCTACATCTAATAAATTAGTTTTTTGAGTTTGTATGTATTTTAAGAAGAGAATAATGTTCTGATAAAGCAAAAAGAAGGGGCTAACCCCTTCAAAATTTGGGATGTATTTATGTTACTCAGCTTTTTCTTCTTTGGCTGGCGTTTGTTCCATCGCCTTAGGCGTCGTCTCTCCTTCACCATAAAGAGATTCATAGGCAACAAAGAAGAGAATCGGTGACAAGAGATAGACATTTAAGATATTAAAATAATTGCCCCAAGCCACGTTGTTATTGGCGGCATGCACCATTAAGAAAATCATCGAGAAGGTGGAAAGGCCAATCCATGTCAACAATAAAATGAGGGGGAGTAGACGCGGCAAACGAATTTTTGGAATAAAGAGCTGCAACAGGAAAACCACAAAGAATCCGAGATAGGATGCCATCGTGAAAAAGAAGAAAACTCCAAACGTAATGGCAATCCCGTCCGAAGATCCAAAATAGTAGAACGGGTTAGGAATAAATCCGATTTGACTCAACGCGTAATAAAAGAGGAAGGCGGTTAAGGCGATTACTTTCGCCTTTTCGTTTGGCAGGAATTGAGTAACGCACAGAATCGCATATAATCCGCCTGCAACGACCAAATAAAAGATCAATCCAATGATGTAGCTGGCCGAACCATTTGTTATGTTGCAAACTTGAACGAGGAATGTGAAAAAATAAACCAAAATGGCTAGCACTAGAATTTCGATACGTGAATGCTTCTTAATCCAACGAGTAAATGACATAGGACACCCCCCTTTATCAGAAAGCGAAAAGAATCGTGTATTCATTGTAAACGGAAAACGAATCACAAGGAATAGGGTGGCTTAGAAACGCAAAGCCATGGATGAATAAAACTTTCAAATTTCAGACAAAACTTTCAAATTTTGGCAAAAACTTTCAAAAAATAGACGATATCAATCACACTTGAGGATGATTCTTTGATATTTCGATCCCGGTGAAGAGGGAATGGTGTATTCCAGGATTCCTTGATCGACTAATGGTTTGACATAATTGACAAAGAAATAAGTCGCACGTTCTGCCTTGAAACCAAAATGAACGGCCAACTCACTCTTTAATCTTGCTCTACGACAATAGCGAATCAGTTCATCTTCATCGACTTTGTTTTTGACGGTGCTTGATTTTTTGACGTTAAAAATCGTGGCTTTGAAGAACCCGCCCTTTGATTCGAACAAAGGTGCTAAAAGATTCGCTTTCCGCATTTCTGCATAAACGGTTGGGATACCCGAATGCCGATTTTCGGTTTGCGACAAGATTTCCAAGCAAGAACAAAGGAACGGATTACGGACGGGACAATAATTCCTTCCAAGATCTTCAATTTTAGTTCCGGCGAATAAGCCACCTGGATTCTTAAATTCCAAGCGATTCGAATAGAATGTGACGGAAATGGGGATGGTGGCAGAGCGGTCCGAATAATCGCGGTGGACCAAACAATTCAAAAGTAATTCACGGCATGCCAGCAAAGGATATTCGTCTCCGTTCATTCGCTTGCCGTCTGTTCCAAGAATCACCTGGTGCGTCATATTGGTGGCAATGAAAGACAAAGCTGCATCAAGCATTTGTGGCAAATTACCACCGATGGTCGCATTCGCGGCGAAACGATTGAACGTGGTGTCTTCCGAGACATATTCTTCTCCGTTGATCCGGACACAATTGATGTTTAGTAACGGGGCGAATTCTTGCGGGTATTTGCCAAAGCATAAAAGGCAGGCCAATGTTGGTTTTCCATCTTTTCTCATCCCAAGCATCGTAAGCACCGTATTTCGGTCTAAATTCATTAAATTTGGCTTATTGCGGGTGGCTAAGGAAAGAAAAACGTTTAACTGGTTTTGGTCGATGTTATCGTCCGTTAGATTAGGAAGCGTTTGCGTTTCTGAACTCTTTTGATGTTTTTCTAATTCATATTCGTAGATTTCGAATTCACTCATTGGTTCATCGGCTTCGCCATTTCTGACAAAAGAGCCTTTTGAGACGCCGAGCGGATAGTAGTAGCAGGGCTTTTCTGTGTAAGGGAGTTCGGGAATTTCAGCAGCGACGAAATGTCTTCCTTCTGCGTCTTGTGCTTCGCTGATGATTGCTCTTACCGGGGGCACCATTTGCTTGCAGACTTCTTCTATGGTTTTACGGACACCGACGAAGTCCTTTACACCGCAAAGCTCATAATTTTTCTTTTCGTCGATGCCGAAAATAATGGTCCCACCACGCGTGTTAGAAAAAGAGCTTAGGGTATCATAAAACGCTTTTGGGTTTCCTTCGTGGCCCGATTTTAGTTCAATGTCATCACCCTCGTATTTTTCTTCGACGATTTTTTGTACTAACCTCAATAGACTTTCTTTTCCCATAGATTCAGCCCTGTTTCATTATAACGTAAAACTTTCAAAATTCATTGAAAACTTTCAAATTTAATGAAAAACTTTCAAATTTTAGCGATATTTTTATACTAATGTTCAAATTATATAGGATTAGTGAAAAACAAAAAAATATTCTTTTGAGCAAAGATTTTTTTCTTTGCCATGGCTTTTTAAAACTTATAAGTTCAACGCTAAGAAATGCCGTCTTGCCCCACGATAAGCAATCCAAGAAGCGAAGACCCAAAGAATAAGACCACCAAATAAGATCGCTAGCTGGGTCAATAAAGCAGAGGTGCTGCAAGAATCTAAGAAAGTAGACCATGATGGAAATGCCGTAAATAAGGCCACGATAATCGCGCTTACCACCATGGCGGATAAAGAAGAAACCAACTGACACGCGATATTTTTATCCGATGGTTTACGGTAATACCAGGGGAAGAAGATTAAGTGAAATACGGCAAAGGAAAGAAACACAAACCCATATAAGGCGAAATTAAAGCTTAATGCCGACGCTGCTTGTGCTTCTTCCGATAGTAACGGAATCAAAACGAATTGACGGATGAATCCGAACGGAATGGACCAAACCATGGACAATAGCTCTAACGAAGCAACGAAATATATCCGCCCTTTTACGACGTTCTCTTTCAAAACAGGAAGATTGGCCGTGAATTCCATGTCGCGATTCGCGTACGCCCAAGGAAAAATCGTCAAAATCCCAATGATGGAATAAATAAAGGGAATCAAGGCAGGCCAAGTTGGGATCACGATTAATAAAGATAATGAAAGGAACACGACCGCTTGGACGGATAAGCAAAGGCGATATTCCTTATAGAGGAGCTGCTTCATTTTCGTTCCCCCCTTTCCCAATAGAGCATGATTTCTTCTAATGTTGGCTTGCTTAAGGAATATGTCATGAAATCATCGTGGTCTTTGGCTTGGATAATCCCTTCGAAATGACCATTACGAATCCGTAAATGGCCGATATTCTTTTCTAGGTCTTCGCTTAAGGTATCGGAATCGCCTTCTACCTTCCAATAACCTTCTTTAAAGGTTTCTAAAGGTTGAGAGGCGATGATTTTTCCTTTTTGAATGTAGGTGATATCGTCTGCGATTTTGTCTAAGTCTGAAATGACATGCGTCGAGAAAAGAATGCTCATGCCTTCCTTATCCGTAATGCGCCGGAAACAATCTAGGATTTCGTCACGCGATACTGGATCAAGGCCAGAAGTAGGTTCATCGAGTAGCAGTGCTTTCGCGTGATGTGACAACGCAAGCGACAAGCTAAACTTAATCTTCATCCCGTTGGACAATTCTTTGATCCGCTTATTTTCGTCCAATTCAAAATAACGGATCCAAGATTGATAAAGCGTTTCATCCCACTCGGGATAAAAACGGCGGGTGACTTGGTGAATGACTTTTGCTTTGGCGTTTGGATAGTAATCGATGCCGCCAAACAACAAGCCAATCTCGTTCTTAATGGTTTGCTCTTTCTTCGCCAAAGGTTCATCGAACCACAATACTTCACCTTCTGAAAAGGGCACTAAACCATAAATGCATTTCAAAGTCGTGGTCTTACCTGCACCATTTCGGCCGATAAAGCCCATGATGTGGCCTTTTTCGAGTTGGAAAGAAACGTCTTCCAACGAAAAAGAAGGGTAATGCTTCGTCAAATGAGAAACGGTAAGAACGGAATCTGCCATGGGCAAATTCTACCATAACGAAAGAAGACATGGGGAAGAACCGATGTAAAGTTCGTAAAAGTTTGGCAAAGAAGCGAGACAAGTTCGATTTCAACGACATAAATGAGCTGGGCAGCGAAAGCGGAAATCCCCATTGAGCGCAGAATCCGAACACTCGGGCTCAAGGCGCGAACCGACGAAGAAATCATCGCAATGTAGGCAAAAGAAGCGAAGATGGTTAAAAGAATGGTCATAGCAGCAATTTGAACATAAGTTCGCTGAAAATCAGTAATGGCTAATAAAGGTCGACTAAGGCGGGTATGACCGTTGATGGTGGCAAAACCACTTCCATCAGGAGCCCGTCGTTTCTCAGCATTAAATGTTTCAGCCGCTTCAAAAGGGTGAGAGGGCAAAGGAACATACAAGTGCGTGATTGCAACGCTAGCGCGTCTAATTGTTCCCGACAAACAAAGGGAGCAAAGAAAATTCCTTCGTTGATTTCGTAACTGGCCTTATCTTCTTCGACAACTTTGGCCATATCCGATTCTGGGTCGTCTTTCGGTTCATAATGGGTATCGATAACGCCGGTGATCTTTACCGTACATTTTTCATAGTTTCCAGAGGATGTGGCCATTGAAATAGAATAGGTGTCACGATGGAGAACGTTTTCGATAGCTTCTGCATCATTTTGATTAGATGCATTGAGCCGGCCTAATAATAGGCAGTCGTATTTCGTCAACGCGATTTCTAAATCGTCGCTACCCGTATCCTTGCGTAAGTTTGCCAACCATGTCGAAACCGAAAGCGGATATATCGCCGTTTGGAACGCAAAGCGCCATAGGAATGCCGCTCATACCATATGGACTGTCTTCTACCTCATATGCCGCCCTTTGATAGATTAAGTCTTTTCCGAAAATAGCCTGAAATTCCTCTTCATCGCCGATTTCGTCAAAATCAGGGGGTATTCCTTGCGGTTCACCGTCATCCCATTCTTCTCCGGACAGAAAACACGCGTAACGAATATTTTCAGACGCGTATGTCTGATTGGCAGTTTCTTTTTCGTCATAAAAAAACAAACGAAAGCGTGGTCATAAAAGCTGTGAGAGCCAAAATCGATGAAAACAAAGAGAAAATAAAACGGGGAATACTGTGGAAAGTGCCGTGCAAAGCGAGTTTGTTAATGGCGCGGACGGGGAAATGAAAACGCTTTTCTTCGTCAGCTTTTTTCTCTTCCGGTAATTGCTGATCGAAAGAAGGGTTACTGTCATCAATGACTTTCCCGGCAGCGACGTGAATAATGCGATCGCCATATTTCTCTGCGAGGTCAGTGTCGTGCGTCGTCGCAATGACAAGATGGTCTTTTGCAATTTCCACAAGTAACGCCATGATGATTTTTGCGTTGTCACGGTCTAGAGAGTTTGTCGGTTCGTCTACGACCAAGATACGAAAGTCTTTGACAAAGGCACGAGCCAAGGCAACTCGAATCCTTTGACCTCCAGAAAGATGATCGGGCATCTCATCGAGAAGATCTGCACCGAGTCCAAACCATTTTAATGCGATGGTCGCTTCCTCGTGGGAAATGTTTTTTGTTTTGAATTTCTCTTGCTAAGCGAAGATTGTCGTAGACGGAGAACTCAGAAAGAAGGTTCAAATCTTGAAAAAGAATCGCAAAATCGTTGTTTTTAATTCGGTTGCGAATCTTTCTAGGGCCTTTCCACATGTCGTGGCCGTCAATTATCACGGAACCAGCCGTCGGTTTCTCTTGCAAAGAAATCATTTGAAGCAAGGTTGTCTTTCCTGCTCCTGATTCGCCGAGAAGAAAACATAGGCCACGGGACGGAAAACGAAGAGAAACATCGTTAGCGGCAAGGGATGTTATTAGAATCTTATGAAATCATATACATTATTTTTGGCTAGATATACCAGCAAATAAAGGATACGGAATCAACCTGCCATCGCGCTTTTTCAGAACAGGTTGGACGAAAGGTCGCTTTTCGGCGTCCCGCAGAC
>CADAXQ010000043.1 GCA_902791935.1 uncultured Erysipelotrichaceae bacterium
AGTTCCATAACCGCTCCTTAGAAGCGCATTATAGAATATTCCCCAAATTGGCGAATTTTATTTTCCCTTTTTTGGCTGTTTTTATGTTACCTCTATCAAGTATCGCAGCCTCCTTTTCTATTGTCGCCCTGTTGGCGGGCGCCCTCCCCTTGTTGCCGTGGGAGAAGCCGCATTTGGGTTCGCCCCTCATCTTCGCCTTAAGCTTCTGGACGTACCGTTTGCTTATGCCCAGTTTGGCGGCGGCCCCGTCATTCGTGAGCTTGCCCTCCAGAGCCCTCCCGATGACGACTTTGACGAATGAGTCGTTCAAGTCCTTCATGAATGGACCTCCTTTGGAAAGAGGATACATTGGGAGGGGCGAACAAGTCGCGGGTCAAAATCGCGCCGCGACCCCTAGGGGTCTACCCCTGTTGGGGTGAACGAATTACGGAATAAACCCCTACGAACAAATCGCGGGATAACGACAACGTAAAGATTCCTCATTGCAAAGCGAACAAAATGTGATTGAATAAAAAGTGTTATCGAAAACGTAGAAATTCGTTTTAGGAGATGCCTATGTTACTTTCTAAAGGCCAAGCCTTGCTCTTCATCTACGAAAGATTTGCCAAAGAAAAACGGGTGACAAAAGCTAGCATTCAAGATATCTGCCAGATCAGCAGCATCACGTTTAAGCGTTATGTCGGCGAGATCCGTGGCTACTATGCTCAAGTTCATCCCGATTATGAAATCATATACGACCGGAAAAAAGACTGCTATTTAGTGCAAAAAAATCAAAAGAACAATAACCCCATCGAAGAATAAAAAAGAAAAGTCCTCTTTCCTATTTTTTCTAGGAGAGAGGACATCTTTTTATTCTTTGATACCGCCCGTCTTAGAAGGATCTTTCGGTTCTTCGTTAGAAACAGGTTCTTCCTCGTCATCTTTATGCAAGGATACCGGCGCATCGTTTGAGGCTTGTTCGGCGGCTAAACGCGCGGCTTCTTCGTCTTTTTGCTTTTCAAACTCATCAAACGAAATCATGTTCGCGGCTTCTTCGCGGTTTTTATTAATGGTAGACAGATCAAGAATCTCAGGGCCTGCCGCCGCTTCGTTCTCCGCTTCTTCTGCTTGTTCTTTCGCCCGAATCTTGGCCATATATTCTTCGCGTTCTTCGTAGTTCTTAAACATCGGAGAATCTTTGGTGACCACCAAAGAACGGAATGGCAAGTCATGTAAGGCAAAGCCACGTTTTCCAAAGGCTAACACAGCAAAGTCAATCATCGCGAATAACGCATAGATGATGAAACTGATATTCGAATTCGGGAAAAGCAATAAAGAGAACTCCACCGCGACGAATAATTGTCGTAGTAACCGTTTCCACCAGGGGAGCAATACCCCATCATCTTGGGTTAGGGAGAAACGGAAAATGAGTTTTCCAATCGTTTTTCCTTTTGGATGGCATAACGGGATGAGGAGTAAGAAGATGACATTAAACGGCAAATACGCGACCAAGGAACATTCCCAAGATAACATATTCATAGAACGATAATTCTCGATGAAATACGTTTGATTCGAGTCATTTTGCCCTTCCATAAAGAGAACGGCGGAATAATAGACCCCGGCATAGGACGTATTGTTCTCCACACGTAAGAAATAATCGCGTAAGGAAGTGATCGCCGTCGTCTTCTCCGTTTCATCGCTCGAAGCAAGCTTTGCGACATACGTATCGGTTAGCACGGGTTTTGCCGCAAAATCCACGGCAGTTCCGTCTTCCGTTAAGGCATAACGGAAATAAGGTTGAGAAGCATCGCTAGAAGCTAACGTCGCTAAATTCGTGGGATCGGTATTTTTCGCTTCGGGAAGCAACAACACCTTCGTATCAAAGTAAGTCTTATAGTCATCAACCATGTATTTCGTGCCATCCGCATTCGTGAATGGGGTAGCCCGTTCATCCGTTGGTAAGAAGACGGTGTAATAATGCCATACGGCATCGAAGTAGGCTTCGTAACCAGGACGGCCGTCGTTCGTCGGATTGCTAAATACCCTGGCAGAAGAATTGGCTAAGCCATCGGCAGAATAACCAAATAAGGTGATATTTGAATAACTGCCATCATCGTTCACGGTATAGGCAACTAATCCCGTGTCTGCGGCATAGCGATAGGCATTGTTTTGTGCTTGCTTGCCCCCGATTGCATCATAGAGATAAGTCCCCGTGACAAAGCGGTTCAGTAAGAATCCTAAAACAAAGCAAAGGATGACGTCGATTAAATACGCAAAGATGCGTTTTCCTAAAGAGGCAGGAACCGTAATCTGCTCTTCTTCTTTTTTCTGTGTTTCCATATGTATCAATATTACGGAAGTTAAGGAAAAAGGCAAACGAAATGTGCAAAACGAAAAGGCTCCCCCTGACGGGAGAGCCCATGATGTTCACCAATTAGTGAAGAATGTCAGTAACCTGTCCGGAACCGACGGTCTTGCCGCCTTCACGGATAGAGAACTTCGTGCCCGCTTCCATAGCGATCGGGTGGATCAATTGGACGGTGAAGGTCACGTGGTCACCAGGCATAACCATTTCGACATCGGCTGGTAAGTCAATCGTGCCAGTGATATCGGTGGTACGGAAGAAGAATTGTGGACGATAGCCAGTTAAGAAACCAGTATGACGGCCGCCTTCGTCTTTCGTCAAAATATAGACGGTAGCGGTGAATTTGTCATGCGGAACGATGCTTCCGGGTTTGGCAAGGACTTGGCCACGTTCGACTTGGTCGTGGGTGATACCACGGAGCAAGGCGCCGATGTTGTCGCCAGCCTCAGCATAATCCAAGGTCTTGCGGAACATTTCGAGGCCCGTGACAACGGTCTTTTGCGTTGGACGGATACCAACGATTTCGGCTTCGTCGTTCATCTTGATGATGCCACGTTCGACACGGCCAGTGACGACGGTGCCACGGCCAGAGATGGTCATGACGTCTTCGATTGGCATCAAGAATGGCTTGTCATCAGAACGGACTGGATCAGGGATATAGGTATCCATGGTGTGGAGCAATTCTAAGATGCAAGCAGCATCCGGATCTTTGGAGCTCTTGACTTGGCCCGCTTTGAAGGCAGAGCCACGGATGACGGGGAGCGTATCGCCAGGGAATCCATACTTGGAGAGTAAGTCACGGACATCCATTTCGACTAAGTCGATGAGTTCTGGGTCATCGACCATATCGCATTTGTTGAGGAAGACGATGATGTAAGGAACGCCGACCTGACGAGCAAGTAAGACGTGCTCACGGGTTTGCGGCATAACGCCATCAGCAGCGGAGACAACCAAGATAGCGGCATCCATTTGGGCGGCGCCAGTAATCATGTTCTTGATGTAGTCAGCGTGCCCGGGGCAGTCCACGTGGGCATAGTGACGAGTCTTGGTTTCATACTCCATGTGAGCGGAGTTAATGGTGATACCACGAGCTCTTTCTTCAGGCGTGGAGTCGACGCCGGCATAGCCAACGTCTGCGGCATTGCCTTCGACACCATTGGTTTCTTGACCAACGAGGTGGAGAACGTGCATGATCGCGGCGGTTAAGGTGGTCTTGCCGTGGTCGATGTGGCCGATGGTACCAACGTTCACGTGAACGCGGTCACGGTTGAATTTTTCTTTTGCCATTTTGTTTTTATTCCTCCAATAATGGTAGTTTCAAAGCGCTATAAATTTTAGAACAATGGTCGTGCTTTCGCAATACGTTTAGCGCTGAGACATATTGCTATTCGCAACAATCTGGTCTTGGATGAAGCGTGGGCATTCGCCATAGTGGTCGAAGGCCATCATGAAGTTGCCACGTCCTTGCGTTAACGAACGGAGGTCCGTGACGTAACCGAACATTTCGGCGAGCGGGACAAAGCAATCGATTTCCTTCGCGTTGCCGCGTTGGATTTCACCCGTGATTTCGCCACGACGGCGGCTGATATCACCGATGACGTCACCATAGTATTGTTCTGGAACGGTGACTTCGACTTTCATGATTGGTTCCAAGATGACGGGGTTGCACTTCTTGGCCGCTTCTTTGAGCGCTAACGAGGCAGCGATCTTATAAGCAGCTTCCGAAGAGTCGACTTCGTGGTAAGAACCATCGAAGAGGGTGCACTTGATATCGATGGCCGGATAGCCAGCGATGAGGCCACGTTGCATGGCTTCTTCCAAACCTTGTTGCGTCGGTTTGATGAATTCCTTCGGAACGGAACCGCCGACAACGGCATCGACGAACTCAAATCCTTTGCCAGGGTTCGGTTCGAAACGGATCCAAACGTCACCATATTGACCATGGCCGCCGGTCTGTTTGATGTAACGGCCTTCGGCTTCGCCTTTGGTGCGGATGGTTTCACGATAGTTGACTTGTGGTTTGCCAACGTTGACTTCCACGCCGAATTCACGACGCATACGTTCAATGAGAACATCGAGCTGAAGTTCGCCGACACCACCGATGATGGTTTGACCCGTTTCCGTATTGGTATGAGCTTTGAACGTCGGGTCTTCTTCGGCTAACTTTTGAAGGGCGTTATTCATCTTCTCCAAGTCCGCCTTGGTCTTCGGTTCGACCGCTTCTTCCAAAACGGGTTCTGGGAAGGTCAATTTTTCCAAGATGACCGGGAGCGATGGATCGCTTAACGTATCGCCAGTAGTCGTGTTCTTTAAGCCGACAACGGCGCCGATTTCACCAGCGTGTAAGACGGAGACGTCTTGACGATGGTTCGCGTGCATTAAGACCAAACGAGCGACACGTTCTTGTTTTCCGTTCGAGGAATTCAAGATGTAGGTGCCAGCCTTTAATTGACCTTGATAGACACGAACATAGGCCAAACGACCAATGAATGGGTCCGTCGCAATCTTGAAGGCTAAGCCGACAAACGGAGCGTTGTCGGTGACTTGGCAAACATAGGGTTCATCGTGAAGCAAACCTTTTTCACCAGGAATTTCAAGCGGAGAAGGTAAGTAGTCGATGACGGCATCAAGCAAGAGCTGAACGCCTTTGTTTTTGAAGGCAGTGCCGCAGAAGACCGGGAAGAATTTCGCGGTCAACGTGGCTTTACGCGCCACTTTCTTGATTTCTTCGACTGACGGTTCTTGACCATCCAAGACTTCCATCATGAGGTCATCGTCATAGTTGGCGAGGGCTTCGAGAAGTTTTTGGTGATATTCTTGGGCTTGATCTTTTAAATCGTCAGGGATTTCAATCTGTTTCGGGGCATCGTCTTTGTTGTCGCTGTAAAGCCAAGCTTTCATTTCGACAAGGTCAACTTCGCCTTTGAAACCGGATTCTTTGCCAATCGGGAGTTGGAAGGCGGCATACTTCACGCCGAGACGATCACGAAGGGTGTCTAAGCACATGAAGAAGTTCGCGCCGATTGCGTCCATCTTATTGCAGAAGACAATCCGAGGAACGCCATAGCGGTCAGCTTGGCGCCAAACGGTTTCGGTTTGTGGTTCAACGCCGTTCTTGGAATCGAGTACGGTAACCGCACCGTCCAAAACACGGAGCGAACGTTCGACTTCGACCGTGAAGTCCACGTGCCCGGGGGTATCGATGATATTGATACGATAGCCTTTCCAGAAGCAGGTGGTCGCGGAAGCGGTGATGGTAACACCACGTTCTTGCTCTTCTACCATCCAGTCCATGACGGCAGTGCCTTCATGAACTTCGCCGATCTTGTGGGTACGGCCGGTATAGTAGAGAATACGCTCTGTCGTTGTCGTTTTGCCGGCATCGATGTGCGCCATGATACCGATGTTGCGGGTGTGTGGAAGGTCGTAAGTTTCGCTTTCTACAATTTTGTTTTCGTCATTCGCCATACGGTATCCCCTTTATTACCATTTATAATGCGCGTAAGCCTTGTTGGCTTCAGCCATCTTATGGACGTCTTCCTTCTTCTTGACGGCGGCACCGGTGCCATTGGCGGCATCGATGATTTCGCCAGCCAACTTTTCTTCCATGGTCTTCTCCGAGCGGAGACGAGCATAGGTGACGAGCCAGCGGAGACCGAGCGTTTGTTTCCGTTCCGGGCTGACTTCGACTGGGACTTGGTAGTTCGCAGCGCCAATCCGGCGGACTTTGAGTTCGACTTCCGGCATGATGTTGTTCACCGCAGTGGCGAAGACATCAATGGCTGGTTTTTGCGTTTTGTTTTCGATGATCTTGAACGAGTTATAGATGATGGTTTGAGAGGTTCCTCTCTTGCCGTCATACATAACACGGTTAATCAAACGAGTGACGAGCTTGCTGTTATAAATCGGATCGGGCAAGACGTCGCGTTTTTCTGTTTTTCCTTTACGAGACATAATTCAATTCCTTTCCCGATTCTTTATTTGGCCGGCTGCGGCTTCTTTGTGCCGTATAAGCTCCGGCCTTGCCGACGGGCTTCGATACCCGCGCAATCTAACGTACCACGGATGATGTGGTAACGAACGCCTGGGAGGTCCTTCACACGGCCGCCACGAATCATGACGGTAGAGTGTTCCTGAAGGTTATGTCCTTCGCCGCCGATATAAGCGGTGACTTCGTATCCATTCGACAAACGGACACGGGCGTATTTCCGAAGAGCCGAGTTCGGTTTCTTCGGGGTCATGGTGCCAACACGGGTGCAAACACCGCGTTTTTGGGCACTGGCCTGGTTGGAAGTCGTTTTGGTTAAGGCGTTGTAACGATGGCCCAATGCTGGGGTCTTCGATTTCTTTACAGCGCTCTTGCGGCCAGAACGAACAAGCTGATTAATGGTAGGCATTGTGTTCCTTAACTCCTTCTACAAGTGCTCTAGACATGAAAAAAGCCTAAGCGCTTCTTCACGTGCAGGAATAACTATACGAGTCCGAAAAAACGTTGTCAACATCGAACTTATCACGATTTTGACACACCCGGTTCGGTGGCTTTCACAGCATGCTTGATTTCGTATTTATTATTTCAAGTGCGAAGTTTGGTTTTGATGTTGCGTTTTGACCAAGGCGTCCCCATTCGCGACCACATGGTGCGGGATTGGTTTCCAGGTAATCCGCATAAATAGGCACAAAATCGAGATGGGAGCGCCGATCATATCGAAGAAAGGCCACAAGAAGAGATAACGGACCGTTTGCCCAACGGTGAAGTTCATGCGTTTCCATTCTTTGATGACGATTAAGATGCCGACAAAGAAATTGCCGACGTATTGGATGACCGTTAAGTTTAAAAGATAACTCCAGATGTTCTCCCAACCATCGACGGCAGTGCCAGAAGCGCCCGTGGCCCAAAGGATGGTGGTAATGAGTAGTTGCACAAACCCCATGATGAACGTGAATAAGCCATAAGGGAACATCTCCCAGAAGAGGTCATACTTAGACCAGCCAGGATGACGAAGGAAAGAAAGCAATAGCCGTTGCCCAGGGAATAGCCAGACGGCCATGCCACCTTTGGCCCAACGGAGTCTTTGGCGAATGACGGTTCTAAACGTAGCCGGTTGTTCATCAAAGAACTGGGCGGCTTCGACATAGGTGATGCTGGGATAATGGATTACGCGCGCATCTACTTTAATAGATAAAGGCAAAGAGACCGCTTCTCC
Source organism: uncultured Erysipelotrichaceae bacterium (assembly GCA_902791935.1). Taxonomy (GTDB): domain Bacteria; phylum Bacillota_I; class Bacilli_A; order RFN20; family CAG-826; genus UBA4951. The sequence goes on from CADAXQ010000043.1 coordinate 7,549, forward strand.
TAACGCATCGTCTCCCCATGCATTTTTCGTTAAGGCAAGGGAATGACGCTTCACCCATTTGACAGGGAGCAATAATTCATTACGGTCCCCCACCACTGGCTTAATCCAAGTAAGGATAGAACCATCTTGTCGCTTCAAGGAAATCTTTTTGGCTTTGCCGTTTGGGAATAAAGCAGCAAAGTCTTGTTTTGTTAAGATCAAAGAAAGCTTCGGATCTTCTGCCGCCATCCGAATGGTCATTTCGTTGTCTTCGGTAAGCATGGTGCAGTGCCACCCCTTCCGCAGCCAGGAACTACGGATACCCCAACCAGTGCCATTGATTTGGTGATTGCAATGGAATGTTGCACGCGCTCTGGCAGAAGCTAAAGGGGCACGATACATATTGAAAGCACCTAACGCGGTTAACCAGTTTTCGGACGGGTTTTTGATATTGCGATAACCCGTAGCGACATCGTATCCCGCTTGGAAGGCATCGTTCAGTCGATTTAAAAAGTCTTTGGCCATGACGTTGTCGCTGTCCATAAAGAGATAGGCATAATACGTTTCAATGCCTTGGGGTAAGTCATGATCTAACTGGCTAAATAACCACTGCATCGCATAGCCCTTTCGACATTTGGTCGTATCGTGCCGTTCATAAACAAGGCAACCTTTTTGTCGGGCAATCTCGGCTGTCTTGTCCGTCGGAGAACAGTTGTCGGCTAAAACAATGATGTCAATCTTCGTTTGGTCGTAACTCAGTTCTCTTGTGGAATCGATAAGGTTCCCGATGACTTTTTCTTCGTTACGGGCACAAAACACAAAACAATAACGTTTGTCTTGCGGCGCTTCTGGAAAACGGCGGGAATGACCGAACAAGCCAACGATTAAATAAACCGTACGATAGGCAAGCAAAATCCCAAAGACAGTCGTGATGGTCATAAAGACGCAATTGACGTAACCTTGTGGGTTCCCTTCTTGCATTAAGGTGATACCAAAAGAGGATAAAAACCAATTGCGTAGCCAATTCCAAAAATCCATGTGATAGAATTCTAAACGCTACCGCTGAAAAATACCATAGACACCCCGTGATGAAAATTGACTTTTCCCTTTTACCTTCTTATCATGGAACGCATGGAAGAAACAACGTTATCCCCTGCAAAACCCGCCCCAATTCTTGGTAAACATCCGTTCTTTTTCATCCAAGTGTTGTTTTTGGCATATGGCTCGGGATTAGCCTATTGCATCATGGGCGTATATCGCGAGGGAAGCGAAACGTTGCCGCTCAATCCCTTCGCTTATTATCTCGGTATGGCCATCACTTTTATGATGGGCATCGTGATTTTGGTGATTGCCCATAAGAATTTCCGTGCCCAGGTACGTCCTATTTATTTGATCGGAACCTTGGTTTATTTCGTGATGAACCTCATTGCTATTTTGACGTTTCCGGATACCTATATCGCGACGGACGGCGTGGCATATCAGTTAAGCCTCTTAGACCGTGTCCACGATATTTTGCTTGGTTCGTTACTGGCCTTTGGCATCTATCTCTTTTTTGCCATCTTCCCCCAATGTCTTCGGAATGAGACGGGGCTTGATTGGGCATTAAAGGCATATCTCATCTTTGTTTGTCTTGCGATCGCTTGGTCTTTATATGCCGAATGGGACCACTACTTAGCTATATTTGAACCATTAGAAGAAGGAGCAAGACCCTACGAATTCCGCTCGTTTGCTTCGCACAAGAACGCCTGTGGCTTTATTTTGTTATTAGGTATTTTTGCTGCCGCGGTCTTACAAGACCGTCGTCCCCATTGGTGGCGTTATCTCTTGATTGTTCTATTTGGGATTAATATTTTGCTTTCGTTTAGCAAGACTTCTTTAACGTTAGCCTTATTATTCTTAGGTTATTTCTTACTAGAGCGATTCATCCGCACCGTAAAGAAACATCCAGTCCGGAATCTCCTAAGCTTAGGCATACTAGCCGCGGGCATCGGTGCCTACTTTGCCATGGTTCATGCGGGCGTCTTAGAACAAAGCGCCTATTTCACCTCCTTAAAAAATTACGTGGAACACTTTGGAGATGGCCCTAACACCCTAGATAGTCGTATGGACATCTGGGAACGGGTTTGGGGCATGGTGTTCCAGCAAGATCGGCCTTATTGGGTTTATGGTTATGGCGTCCGTAACTTCCCTTCAGCGATGGGCTATAGCGATCCCGGATGTCGCGAATTAAACGGCAATATTGGCAATGCGCATAACGCCTTTTTAGAAGCTTTGGCCACCAATGGGGTGTTCGTGGTGGGGTTCTACGTTCTCTTCTACCTCGGCATCTTTGTGACGTTAATGCGTTCGGTTTGCCACCGCCATCCCGGTGTTTGGCCAACCTATCTCGCGTTTTTTGTATTGCTTCTCATGCGTTTTATGGTCGAAAACGATGGGGTGTTCTTATTAAACGTCCACTCCTTCTTGATTGATATCTTATGGACCTGGCCGATTTTAGCTAAGGCGAACACGTACCGCACGAAATCCCGTCTCGAACAAGAAGCGTTAAATGAATATTGCCAACGCGTTCTCCCTTCTTCGGCACCGAAATCTCGCTTTGCGGTATTGCTCATCATGCTTCTTTCGGCTGGTGCTTTAAGCGCATGCTTAGGAACGTGGGGATTACAAGAATCCGTCGAAGCCTGGCAATACGCTTTATGGATCAGCTTTGCCGTTATTTATTTCTTGGGATGGATTCTTTCCATCGCTTATGCCAAGAAGAAATTCTTCACGGCAATCATCGGGTTACTCTATGCTGGCATCGCTGTCGGACTTGCCTATGTTTATCACTATTTCTATGGCAATGGCAACTACGTCTACTTTGCCTTGATATTAATCGGATTGCCCTTATGGGGATTTTGCTACGCCATCCCCTTCACAAAATTGGTATTGCCCCCATACTTCGCCTTTGTTCCAGAAGCCGAACGAAAACATAACGCGAACAAGATTCGACGGATGGCGAAAGCAAATTAATAACTATCCACCGGACAATCCGGTGGTTTTTCATTTTCGGGCACTTAAGCCCTCTGCTACCAGCTGCCACTCAAGGTGGCCGCGGAACGGACCAACG
>CADAXQ010000044.1 GCA_902791935.1 uncultured Erysipelotrichaceae bacterium
AGCAATGCCCTTCGACGTCAAGGAAGCATATGGGAAATGGCATTGCGGGGTCTTCGGGGACAAGTAACTTATCAGTAGACATGTAAAACAGAGCCAAAAAATGATAAAAAGACAATCATATAAAACAAATACCAAAAGTTCTTTCGGGAACACAATATTCCTATAAGGAAAGGATAGTTTTCCTGATACCAACATGCGGTTCTTGAATTCTTTGACCTGAGAAAGACGACGAGGAAATTCGACTTATCGTCGATAGGGTAAGATTTTGCTTCATCGCGATAATGGAGAATGAAAGAAAAGCATAAGATAAGGAAAAATTGAACCAAATCATAAAGAGAGAAAATGAAACTTCCGCTCTTGATGATGGGAAAAGACTCTATGGTAAGAAACAATCATATGAATCCGATACAAAAAATAGGAGGGATATATGCGAGTATTAGCAATTGGGGCACATCCCGATGACATCGAGATTGCTTGCAGTGGTACGTTGGCGAAATGTGTGGCACGCGGAGACAAAGTCATTGTTTGTCACGTTTCGTCTGGCAATTTGGGGCATGTGGTGATTCCACCCGACAAACTTCGAAAAATTCGGGATCAAGAAGCCATCAATGCCGGCAAATTAGCGGGGATAGAAGTCATTTCGGCCGGTTTTGATGACCTGGAAATCTTCGACAACAACAAAGCGGCACGCGACCGCATCGTGGACGTGATTCAATATGCGAATCCTGATTTTATCATCACACACAATCCCGATGACTACATGCCGGATCATACGGCGGTATCGCGTTTGGTATTCGATGCTTCGTTTGCCGCGACCTTGCCAAACTATCCGAGCAAAACCAAGAAAGCGGCAAAGTTAGTCCCGATTTATTACATGGATACCTTGGCCGGCGTTAATTTCGTTCCGACCGAATATGTGGACATCAGCGACTACATCGATTTGAAACTGAAGATGCTTTGTTGCCATGAATCCCAGGTCGTTTGGATGAAAGATCATGACGGGATTGACTTCCCCGATATGGTCAAGACCTGCTCCCGTTATCGGGGCTATCAATGTGGTGCCGCCTATGCGGAAGGATTCCGCATGTGCCAGGTTTATTTGAAAGGAACGACAAAACGGTTATTGCCGTGAACATCGTTTTGAGAAAGGAAAAACAAAATATGGATTTTAATTCTACGGTCAAAGGAAGCGCTTTAGAGGGCTTCTATCCTAAAGGATGGGATTTTGCAAAAATCGATGCCTGTATCGGAAATCCCGAAGACATCACAAAACCGGAAGCGTATTGGCATAAAGACTTCGCTCCGATTCCTTGCGCCAGTCTTTCTGACTTTGAGACCTATATGGGCCACGAAATTGCTTGGCAAATTAAAAAAGCCAAGGATGAAGGGCATAAGATTGCCTTTATCTTCCCCGTTGGGCCAATGGGCATGTACCGCTGGGTCGTCTATTTCTTAAAAGCATGGAATGTCTCCTGCGAACACGTTTACACCTTCAATATGGACGAATGGGCCGATGGAGAAGGAAATACGTTGCCTTCGACGAATCCCGGTTCGTTCCAATATGCGATGGAGCACGCCTTATTCCATCCGTTAGGAGCATTAACGGTTCCGGCTTCGCAACGGAACTTTGCGACCAAAACGAATCTCCCAACCTATCCCGATAAGATCAAGAAATTAAAAGAAGAAGGCGCTAAATTGGTCCTGGTTTATGGCATTGGCAGAATGTGCCATATTGCTTTCTGGGAATCCACGTTTATTGAAGACTATGCCTCGACGGAAGAATGGGAGAAAGCACCTTATCGTTTAGGCGCTAAGATTCTTCCTTTAACAGTCGAGCAAAATGCGATTACGAGCTTTAAATCGCGCACTTCGTTAGTGCCATGCCGCGCCAACACGATTGGCCCCGGCCTCTTCTTACAAGCGGACTACGCCATCGGCGGTTGCGATGGGGCATTAGGCCGTGGCATGCAATGGCAAGGCATGTCGCTTTGGATGAGCTTACATTATGGCAAAACCCCATGGATTACCAGCTCTTATATGCCGACTTTGCCAGGCAAACTCTTCTTCTTGGAAGAATTAGCGGGACCACTCGTTGCGGAATGTAACTAACATGCATTCAAGCATCGCGGTAGCAGGAAGCATCTTAACGGATTTAATCCGGGAGATTGCTTCCTATCCCAAAGAAGGCGAATTAGCGCCGATTCACGAGATTCGTCAAACGGTCGGGGGATGTGTGCCTAATGTTTCGATGGATTTAAAACGACTGGACCCTTCTCTTTCTGTTTATGCGATTGGACGGGTAGGAAACGATGAAGAAGGACGTTTTGTCGTCTCCGAAATGAAGAGAGAAGGCGTCGACGTTTCTTATTGTCGTTCCCGTCAAGAACATACGAGCTTCACGGATGTGATGTCTGTCAAAGGCGGGCAACGCACCTTCTTCTCTTATGTCGGCGCCAATGCGAATTTCTCTTTTGAAGATATCCTTTGGGATAAGCTAGCTATCGAGCGGCTGCATTTAGGATATTTCTTATTGCTTCCAAAGGTAGATCAAGGCGATGGATTAAAAACGCTAAAAGAAGCCAAGAAGCGGGGCATTTTAACCTCCATTGATTTTGTGACTTCTTCGGAAGGCAATTATTCCGCCTTATTGCCCTGTCTTCCTTATGTGGACGACCTCATTGTCAATGAAGTCGAAGCGGGTAAATTAGCCGGAATATCCCCCTCTTTTTCCTCCATGCGTCAAATTGCTACGCGATTAAAAGCGTTGGGGGTACGAAATCACGTGATCATCCATGCGCCAGAATACGGCGTGCTATTCGGAAAAGAAGGCTTTACTTCGTTGCCTTCTTACGAGCTTCCTAGCGATTGGATTACGGGAACTACAGGGGCGGGTGATGCCTTTTGCGCCGGCGCATTATTGGCTTTGATGCAAGAAAAAGAAGGAAAAGACATTTTAGAGTTGGCTCAAATGGCTGCCACGATGGCCTTAACTTCTATGGATGCCGTAAGTGGATTGTGTTCTAAGAAAGAAGCAGCGGAACGCTGCGCTTTATTAAAAAGGAGAACTTTATGTTAGTGAATTTAAAAGAGATTTTAGCGATTGCGGAACAAGAAGGCTCAGCCATCGGGATGTTTAACGCGACTGGCTTTGATAGCCTTCAAGCCATTGTTGGAGCAGCAGAAGAACTGCACCGCCCTGTCATTATTGCTCATGCCGAAGTGCACAACGTTTACAATGACATCTCCATGGTTGGGCCAGCCATGTTAGCGGTCGCCAGGAACGCTTCCGTTCCGGTCTGCGTTCACCTCGACCATGGCACTTCAAAAGAGATGATTTATCGCGCCTTACGGATTGGTTTTACTTCCGTCATGATTGATGCCTCGGCATTGCCTTACGAAGAAAACCTGGCTTTTACTAAGGAAATCACAGAAATTAGCCATGCGATGGGAGTTTCTGTAGAAGCGGAGCTAGGCCGCATTGTGACGAAACCGGAGGGAGCAAAAACCGAAGATTTCTATACGCGCCCCGAAGAAGCCAAAGCGTTTGTCAACGCTACCAACGTGGATGCCTTAGCCATTGCCTTTGGCACCGCTCATGGTTTTTATAAAGCCCAGCCTAAGTTAGACTTTGATGTCGTCCGGAAATGCAAAGAAGCGACCGGTATCCCATTAGTGATGCATGGCGGCAGCGGCGTCTCTGAAGATGGCTTCCATCAAGCCATTCGTGCCGGCATCCGTAAGATTAACTATTATTCCTATATGTCTAAAGCGGGCTATTTAGCCGCCAAAGCAGAAATTGAGGCAGGACATAGTCTCTATCTTCATGACGTAGAATACGCAGCCATGAAGGCGATGAAAGAAGATGTGAAACGGGCGATTACGATTTTTAGCGAAGGCCATTAAGCAGCCGTATCTTCGGCAGTCTTTGATTCATCCATCTTGTGGAATTCTTTTTTCCATATCCGCGGCATGGCAATGACATCGGCAATACAGGCGAACACCCAAGAAATCGGATAGACGGAATAAAGCCATAAAACAGTGCGCATTGCGTCAATCCGAAGAATCATCGTTTCAATCATCAAGATACGAATGCCAGTGCAAGTGATGGCCGTGATGATAGCAGGTGCCATGGTATGACGGCAACCTTTCATCGAACCTGACATCACATCCATGGCGCAGTCTAAGATATAAGAGAAGCCAACGAGCCACAACCGTTGTTTGCCCGCTTCAATCGCGGCATCATTTTCGTAGTTCACAAACAACGACAGCATCGGTCGATAACACGTCGCGATTAAGAGGGAATAGATGACGTGAGTAATCATGCACCAAAGTAGGCCATACCAGAACGCTTTCTTGATGTTTTCTTTATTATGGGCGCCATAATTGATGGCGGTGACTGCCATGGTAGCGCTCGAAGTGGCTTCGCAGAACGCGTAGTAGTAATTATTAATGGAGTTTGCAGCGATCGCGCCGTTTTCTAAGTCGGTATTGCCAGCTCCGATTTGATATAACGCCGATTGAATGAAGGTGTTCGGTAACGCGAAAAAGAACCCTTGTAATCCAGCGGGCAATCCGATTTTTAAGATTTCGGTCAACGATTTTGGATCGATTCGCATTTCTTTCCACGAAAGATGCACAAACCGTTTCTTTTGTAAGAAGAAGGTAAGGACGACTAAAAATGCGGACACCCCCTCAGAAATGACGGTTGCCCAGGCGACGCCGGCAACGTTTAACTTGCCATAATAGACAAACAAGAAATCAAATAAGACGTTTAAGAGACCGGAAATCAATAAGATGATAAAAGGAGTGGTGCTATCGCCAATGGCGCGATTAATTTGGGCACCGAAGTCATAAACCATGAGCAGTGGCAACCCGATAAAGTAAATCTGCATATAGGTGGTGGCATCTTCTTCGAACAAAGGCTCAATGCCGATCAAATCTAGCAGGAATGGCGTGGCAAAGTAGCCTGCAATCCCAACGACAATGCCGCTAAACAAGGAAAAAATAAGGGAAGTATGTAGGACTTTTTGCGCATGTTCTTGCTTTTTGGCACCTAATGCATTGCCAATGGCGACGTTTGCCCCGATTGAAACAGAAACAAAAAGAATGACCACCAAATTGATTAACGCCTGGTTTCCCGAGATGGCACTGGCAGCATTTTCGCCACTTCCCCAAAAGTGAACACTGGCAAGATCAACCGTGCTATAAAGCAACTGGAGGATGGTAGTTAAAGCAATGGGAAGAGCAAAGATTCCTAGTTTTAAAAACAAATTACCGCTCGTGAGATCTAAGTTACTGAGGCGGCGGAATGGATTTTTCGATGCTTTACTCTCATTTTCCATAGGCCACAAGTCTACTCTTTTTTAAAGGGAATGAAAGCAAATGCATTTGAAAACATGAAATCTTATAATAAGGCTATATGGACGATGCAACAAAAGAGACGGAAGCATGGGAATCCGTCAGCGATCAAGAAATCGATCAACTCTCCCATGGTTTTGAACTTCCTGGTAGCAAAGAAGAATGTATCTTTATGATTCACGGTTTCACCGGAAGTGCCTCAGAACTTTATCCTTTAGCCACCGTGTTTCAACAACGCGGTTATTCCGTGATTTCTCACCCGCTTCCCAGCTCAGGCGACCCTTCGTTAAAAACATTAAAGAAAGGGAATCCTAAGATTTGGCGTGCTTCGGTACTTGAGGGATACCGCAAAGCAAAGGCAAGATATCCTCATGTTTACGTCATCGGCTATTCCATGGGTGGTGACTTAGCCATTTTGCTTTCCAAAGAAGAAAAACTGGACGGTTTGATTTTGCTTGAAGTAGCTTTAGAGCCTAACGCTTCTCATCAGTGGGCTGCTCATATTTTGCGGTATACCCCCGTTAAATTTTCTTGGGGTGGCGATTCACTTCACTTCCCACATGGCACAGAACGCTTCTGGCGCGGGCAAAATGGCTATTACGTAAAATCGGCTGACGATTTATTACGTGTTGCTCATCAAGCGAAAAAAGTTGTTCCGAATATCACTTGCCCCTTGATGTTGACCTGGGCAGGCAAAGATACCTCGATTCGGAAAGAAGGCGTAGACTATATCGCGAAAAACGCAAAATCATCCTTGTTGGTACGGAAAGAATATCCTGAAAATACCCATCACTTACCTTCGGAACCGGAACTTAAAACATTCGCGAAGGACGTGGATGAGTTTATTCACGAGATGAAGAAAATAGCTTAAGAACAAAGGAAAAGGGCTGCCTCACATGGGCAGCCCTTTCTAACAAAGCTTATGGTTAGCGATTCAAATTGGCGTAAACGATGCCAAAGCTAAGGCAGAGGACAAAGACGATGCCTGCGACGACCGCCGCAATAATCCAGTCTTTCTTTTCGAAACGAATGGTGCCGCGTGAGGCAAAGAGCAATAAGAAGTAAGCCGTAGCCCATAAAGCAACCACGAAGATAAATAAGGAGACCATTGTGCCGCCATACATCGTAGCCCATTGGGCAGCCGCAGCGAGTAAGAAGCCAAGCATTAACATTACGGCATGGGGAATCAACGCAATCGCACCATTTCTAGCGCCTGGTCGACCGGCTAATTCACCAGCAGGATCTTTCTTCTTGAATAACATGAGGTAAGCAGCAATGGCGCCAACTAGCAAAAATCCGATGACACCGATATAGAAGGCGGCTGCCGCGGAAGAAGAATCGTACAGATTTGGTTTTGTAGCGCCTTCTGTCCAAGCGATTTCTCCGCCATAGAAACGGATGAAAACCTTTAAGAAGAAATAGAAACCAATCGATAGTTGAATCCAATCGGTAAAGGGGTCTTTTGAGTTGTAGTTGGAACTTGAAAAAGCAACATAGGAAGGAAGCAAGATGGATTGTAACGCAAAGTTTAAGAGAGCTTCACCAAGGATAATGTAGAGAATAGAATCCCAAACCCGATTCCCGAGGGAAGCAAGGTAAACGCAGGTGAAGTAATGAGCGACTAAGCCTAACGCAAGGACGAAGAAGAAAGGAATGTAATAGACATAGTTGAAGTAGTAAGGTTTAAAATCGGCTGGGTTGGCGTTTTGTTGGGACATGAAGTATTGATATTCTTGCTGGTTGAAGATAACTTGCCGAAGGTAAGTAATCAAGACACCAATCCAGAAAATCACGGTGAACAAGGCGAGTAGTCCGATGATGCCGATTAAGACACGGATACGGCGTAGTTCTTTGTTCTTTAACGGAATTTGATCATAGAAGTCCGCGCGAATGTGATTGGTTTGATAAGAGAAAATCGCGATGGGGAAGATGGCGGCGGCTGCAAAAATCAAGGCCATCAAAACATACATCGGAGTGGTGACACCGACTGACGTATAGCCATAGCCATAGAATTCGGCGGAGAAATAAGAGGCAAGCCAGTAGAAGAGTCCGGCTACGGCGCCAAAACCAATGAAGAGAGGCAACCATTCTTTGATTTGCCAACGGATAAACGCTTTCTTATTCATGGTGCGCTCCTTCCCGGGCCAACATCATTTCAGCGGTCACAAGTTCCGTCCCTTCGAGCGGAACGGTTTCGAGTAATGACGGGGCATAAAGTTGCTTGATGTCTTCTTCTAGGCCCTTTTGTTTCACGACAATCAAAGAAACAATACTGCCTGATGTGCGGCATAATGCCACACGATAACCAAGATGTTCCAAGTCTTCAGCGCGAACTTCGTGAGCGGAGATCAACTGATATTTGATGAGCTCTTCGCCCATGTCACTCAGTTTCTTTTGCTCACTGATTTGGCCGCGATAAAGAACGGTTAAAGAATCTGCAATCCGCTGGACACTATCGATGTTATGAGAAGAGATGACAATCGTTTTCTTTTGATCGATGGAAATACGAAGCACTTCTTCGCGAATCAGTTCCATCACCAATGGATCGAGGCCATCAAACGCTTCGTCTAGCAAAAGGTTTTTGCATTGGGCGGAGAAGGCGATAAGTAAGAACAATTGCCGCTTCATCCCTTTGGAGAATGTGGCAATCTTGCGGTCTAATGGCAAATTGACTTTGGTGGTTAGAGATTTAAAAAGTTCTTTGTCTAACGGATAAAACATGGAATAGAAATCCGCGACTTGACTGGCGGTATAACGAGCCGGCGCATAGGGAGTATCGGGAAGAAAGAAAAGCGCAGCACGCGCTTCGGGGGTGTCGTTAGGAACCCCATCAATCACGATTTCTCCTTCGTCACGACGAATCGTACCCGCGATCAAGCGGAACAGCGTCGATTTTCCGGCGCCATTTTCTCCCACAAGGCCTGTAATTCCTTCTCCAAACGTTAACGAGAGGTGATTGACCGCATGAACGGGTGTAGGGCCGTTACGGTCGAAAGTCTTGTCGAGAGAATGGATTTCAATCATACAGTTTCTTCTCCTTTTCCTTTAGACAGGCAATGATCTCGTCTACGGAAAAGCCTTCATTCAGCAGGTTATCCAAGGCAAGATTCAATTCGTAACTACGTTTGTTTTCTTTGCTGACGGGGCGGACATAAAAGCCTTTCTTTTCAATGCTCTTTAAGTAGCCGTCGGCCGTGAGCATGGCAAAGGAACGTTGCACGGTATTGGGATTGATTTGATGGGCAATCGCAAAATCACGAACGCTAGGCAAATGCGTCCCTGGCGCCAGGACTCCTTTTTCGATGAGCCTTTGATAATAGTGATAGATCTGAAGATAGATCGGTTCGTTTCCTTTAAATTCCATTGCCTTTAGTGTACTACCTGCTGTATCATTATGCAACTATGGATATAAAAACAGCAAGTTTTTCCTTTCCAAAGCAATTATAAATAGATTCCGCGCGCATGAAAAACATTCTTTTTCATTTTTCTACTCGTTATAATATTGGCATGAAACAAGAACGCTTTTTTGGGATATTGTTACCCATCTTTTCTTTGCCTTCCACCCATGGCATTGGTACATTAGGCAAAGCCGCCTATGATTTTGTCGACTTTTTGGCTGCCTCGGGCGCCAAAGTTTGGCAAATGTTACCCTTAAACATTACCAGTTATGGTGATTCTCCCTATCAATCGCCATCTTCAAAAGGATTCAACCCTTATTTCATCGATTTGGATCTTCTTTGTGAGCAAGGATTGTTGAAGCCAGAAGAAATCCCGGATGATTTATTCTTTTCAAATCCACACTATATCCAATATTCCTCTTTGTTCAACCATCGTTATGATGTGCTTCGCAAAGCGTTCAACCGTTTTGATCGGAAGACACCGGATTTCGTATTATTTGAACAAAAAGGCGAATATCACGACTTCGCTCTCTTTATGACTTTGAAGGCGGAAAACCATTTCCGTGCTTGGAAAGAATGGCCGGAAGAGGAACAACGAGATAGCGAAGCTTTAGAACAGCGGATCCTGAAAGAACATAAAGATGATTATGAATTCTATCTCTGGACCCAATATGAATTCATCAAGCAATATCGTGCGTTAAAACAATATGCGAACCAAAAAGGCGTCCGTATTATGGGTGACATGCCAATTTATGTTGCCTATGATTCGGTTGACGTTTGGAAATACCCCGAACTATTCGCGTTAGATGAAAACCATAATCCGAAGATGGTTGCCGGTGTACCTCCGGACGCGTTTTCTGCGGATGGCCAGTTATGGGGCAACCCCATCTATGACTGGCATTATCAAAAAGAAACTGGTTATCAATGGTTTAACCAACGGATTTATGACAATTTAGCCATCTTCGATATTTTACGGATCGACCATTTCCGTGGTTTCAGTGCCTTCTATGAAATTCCCTATGGCGACGATACCGCTCGGAACGGACATTGGGAGGACGGTCCTAAATTCGATTTGTTCAAGGATAAAACAGAACTTCCGATTATTGCCGAGAATCTTGGTGTCATCGATCAAGGCGTTATCGACTTGCTAAACGAAACGAATTACCCTGGCATGGCAGTCGTTGCCTTTGGCATTACTAACCTTGCTGAAGATGACAGTAACAAACCCTGGAATTCGGTGGTCAACGAAATTTGCTACACTGGCACCCATGATAACGAGCCGGTCTATGGCATGTTAAAGAACTTAACGCCGGAAGAGAAACCAATTTATCTCGAAGCCACAAAACGTTGCGCAGAATATTGCCACATCGAAAATAAGAGCGACAGCTTAGACGATTGGACCGATACCATTCTTCGTCTTGCTTTTGCTTACCCTTGTTTCGGAACCGTAATCCCAATGGTCGACTTATTACATCTTGGTGACGAAGCACGGACGAATTTCCCTTCTAAGGTCGACGGGAAAAACTGGATTTATCGATTCAGCGCCGAAGATTTTTCTTCGAATTTATCTGAAAAAATTCGTTCGTGGGTTAAAGAGTTCAAACGTTGAAAAATAGCAAAGGGTCTTAAAAAGATACTCAGACCAAATTTACAAATATTTATAATCGACTAATTCAACGTGTTTAATTAATAATTTTTGTATTATCGTAAAATATTTACACATTTTTACTAGATATACCAGCAAATAAAGGATAGCCCTGTCGTGCTATAATCCCCTTGCTAAACAATCAAAGGAGATTGGGAGGCGCTTCGGATTGGTTGTTTAGC
>CADAXQ010000045.1 GCA_902791935.1 uncultured Erysipelotrichaceae bacterium
TGCCTTTTTCATACGCCGCCGCCGAACCCCCTCGGGGGTTCATCCCTGGGCTGGTTCCTTGGCTATCGATTTTGTTTCACATCACCTGAAATAGAACAGTTTCGAAATATTCTTCCTGAAAGTGTTTTCCTCTTCCCTTTTTTCGAAAATTCGTTAAAGTAATCCCAATATGAATCGAACGATGCCTGGCTTGAACCTCTTTTCCTCTAATCTAGAGGGGGGACAACGCACGGACACGAGAAGGCCTTGACACGGCCTTTTTTCGAACTCAGAAAGGGGAAAAGATACGATGAAGTTAACGTCATTACGAGAAGCCTACACCTACGATGAATTGTTATTGGTGCCACAAGAAAGTTCAGTCATTCCAGATCATGCCAAGGTAGATACTATCTTATGCCGTGGCGTGCAGTTGCCACTACCTTTGCTTTCTAGCGCCATGGATACGGTCTCCGAAGACCGCTTGGCCATTGCCTTAGCAAGAGAAGGAGGCCTTTCGGTCATCCACAAGAATCTTCCGATCGAGATGCAAGCCAATATGGTGAAAGCCGTCAAAGAAGCCGAGATTGGAGATGCCGTTACGCCAGCCTTAGACAGGCAAGGTCGCCTGATGGTTGCCGCTGCCGTTGGGGCAAATCCCGAAATGGAGGCAAGAGCGGACGCGTTAGTTGCCGCAGGCGTCGATGTGCTTTGCCTCGATAGCGCGCATGGTGACAGCGATAACGTAATCGCGCATGTTGCCGCATTACGGAGACGTTATCCCAAGATTCCGTTAATCGCTGGGAACATTGTGACTGTTTCAGCAGCAAAGCGTCTCATTGCAGCAGGTGCGGATTGCTTAAAAGTGGGCATCGGCCCAGGCTCCATTTGTACGACGCGCGTCATTTCGGGCGTCGGAATGCCACAAGCTTCAGCTGTCGATGATATTGCAACGTATTGCGAAGGCAAAAATATTGGTGTCATTGCCGATGGCGGCATTCGTTTCTCGGGCGATATTGTGAAAGCGTTAGCGTTAGGGGCTACGGGCGTGATGATTGGCTCAATGTTTGCCGAAGCCGAAGAAGCGCCAGGCGAACTCATCGAATATCAAGGCAAGCGTTATAAAACCTATAATGGCATGGGCTCTTTAACTTGCATGAAGAAAGGATCGGCGGATCGTTATTTCCAATCTTCAAAAGGCAAATTGGTGCCAGAAGGCATTGAAGCCATGGTCCCATTAAAGGGGAGTGTACGCGATATTGTCTTCGAAATGATTGGCGGATTAAGAAGTGGCATGGGCTATTGCGGCGCGGCCAATCTTCAAGAACTAAAAGAAAAAGCGCAATTCGTGAAAATCTCCGTCTCTGGCATTCGCGAAAGCCATCCCCATGATGTCATTCCAACGAAGGAGGCACCCAATTATCATGAATAAGAAAGTTTATTTTGCCGGAAGTATCCGTGGGGGTCGTGCCGATGCGGCCCTCTATCAACGGATCATTGCCTTCATTGAACAAACCGATATGGTCCTCACCGAACAAGTCGGAGACTTAACCCGTTCGTTAAAAGAATTAGTGCCAGGCCAAGACCAACAAATCTATCAAGACGATATGGCACGTCTGGCTTCGTGCGATATCGTGATTGCCGAAGCGACTGCCCCTTCCTTAGGCGTTGGGTATGAGTTAGCGTCCGCCGAACGGCTCGGAAAAGAAACGCATGTGTTCTATCGCTCGAGTGACGTTTCCTTATCGGCCATGATTAAAGGGGATTCTTACTTCAAGCTTCATCCTTATACGAACGAAGAAGAATTAAAACAAGAAATCAGCAAAATCCTTGCCGAATAAAAGAAGCGGGATTTTACAGGGATTTTTGAAAAAATCGTTTTTAAACACCTTGTCTCTTCGATTTTATTCCGAGAGAAGGTGTTTTTTCTTCACTTGTGAGTTAGATAAAACTTCCTATTCTTCTAAGGCGTTTGATTTCATTTTGCAAAGTTTAGATTCTTTGGTATATATACACAGTAAGTTTTAACTAACTTAACACGGATATGTCAAAGAAATCAAAGTGGAGAAGAAGCGGGAACGGGAAAGTAAGACAGTCAATATCATGATTCGCATCTATTGTCATCATAAGCATCACACCGAAGGGAGGACCTTATGTCTCGATTGCCAGGAATTAGAAGACGATTGCCATTTCCGGTTAAGCAAATGTCCGTGGAAAGAGCGAAAGCCATTTTGCTCAAATTGCCCGATTCATTGTTACAACGCCGAACATCGGGAAAAATTCGTACGGTCATGCGTTTTTCGGGGCCAAGAATGCTTTTTGCTCATCCCATCATGGCAATTCGCCACGTTTGCGGTACGTTGCACGAGAAACGAAAAATGCAGAAGAGGAGAGCGTCATGAAAGAAAAAGAAACCGCAAAACGATTCCCGTAAGCTTTCTAAAAGTCGGATTGTACGCTGGTTATTCTTAATCGTTGGCTTTATTTCGCTTGGGCTCGGTACGGCTCATCGTTTTGCCTATCCTTCCTACGGTTCCTTTTTATCTTTTAGCAGCGATATGTTTCGTTCGCGGCGGCAAGAAATTCGCGGATTGGTTCTTAAATTCCAAACTATATCGTCGCCATGTCGGTAACTTTGCAGAGCATCGTGTCATGACCGTCTATGGAGAGATTATTTTGCTTCTTTCGGCTACGGCGTTGTTATTGATCTCACTTTGGTTTATAAACAAATTAGCGATGTCCATCGTGTTTTTCATATTGATTCTTTGCAAGTACGCCTACTTTGTTTTTCGTATTACTCCCGTCGGAAAGAAAGAGTATGACGCGATCCGTCATGCCTATTTCGAGACAACAAAAGAGGAAGAACAATGATTGATTTCAGTGATCATCGCGTGATTGCCATTATGGTTGCAATAGGAATTGCATTCGTTGCCGTGATTGCCATTCTTTGTCGGTTTTTCATCCGGCAGCATAGAAAGAAAACGCAACAAGAAAAGGCGACAAATCAATTGGACAAAGAAAACAAATAGAGGATTTTTAAGGAAAGGAATCCTTTTTCTTAGCGTAAATTGATCATGAAAGATTCAGCCGAAATAGTCGTAAAAATGAATTTGCTTCTTTTTACAACGTTAAGACGTCTCTTCAAAATGCCGATTTTCAATTTTTTCATTTTTAGTACCTTGAATTGACATTTTTCTATATGAATGCGTTCAATGAACAGGCGATTTAATGCATTTCGATGCAGAAGCATCTTATCGATTTAAGCAACATCGCGGATATCGTTGCTTTGTAGCGTATCGATCAGAAAGTCGATATCGCCCATTTCTTTTACACGGTGACAAATCACGCTCTAAAAGTTTTCGAAACTGCTTCGTTGTGGCGGGTGAAAAAAGAAGAATGATAAAAATAGTGTACCTGTTTTACGATTTGAATGGTGGCAATTTCGAAAGCACCACCTTAGCATAAGCGTGATTCTTTTTATCTTCTGGATGAGGCTCCAACCCGATTATAGTTATAGATTGCTTGTCTGGACCATAAACCCAATACATTCGCATGGCAGAGCTTGTCTTATTTTCTAAATACGACTGCCAAACACGCTCACCATATCGTTCACTTAAGGGTTCGATGTCGTGCGTATGCAGTCCAGGATGCTTGGGGTTATCTGAGAGCAGTTTTAAAGCTTTCCCCCATTTTTTATAAAGAACTAAATCTTGCTTATTAATAGTGCCGGATAGAAATTCTTGCCGAAGCTTAGACCAAAGAGCTTCCATTTCGGGAATTCCCATTCTAATGTTAAATTTCACAATGGACGCCCTCAAAAATCAGAAAGGTCGATAGGGTCAGATACTTTTCCGACCTTAAAATTACGAATGGACTTATCCATGTCTTCAAGCGTTTTTGCCGAAATCGATTTTGGAGTCGTTAATTCGCGAGGCTCCAGAATGATGCATCCATTCGTATATTCTCTCACGTTGTAGTACTGATATTTTGCACCACGGAGAGTAACGCGCTTTTTATCATCGATATGCACGTTGTAGTTTTTGACCGCTTCCATATCTTTGCCTCATATGTGGGAATTCCCACATGCATAATTTAACATACTTCCTCCGTCTGTCAATAGACATTTCTATATCAAAAAGTTAATTTTAATAGCGAATAATTTAGTGCATTTCTGTTTAGAACTGTAATTTGTGAGAACACTAGCGAGACTTCAATTATCGTATTCTTTGACGCGATAGCATTGATATTTTGCATTACGAAGAGTTAGACGTTTTTGGCGTCTATATGTACATCATATTCCTTAGTGATTTCATTATTTTGTCTTTTGTTTAGAATTATCATTCACCCTATCATTCACTCTATCAGCCTATTTTCTAAGATTAATTTTCATTTTATCAAGATGCGCCAGTATCCTTTACGATCAGATCCAAATCGCTCTATTACTCGCTCATTTTTTAATTTTCTTAGATGTAAAGAAATAGTTTTTTTACTGAAACCAAGCATGTTTGAAAGCTGAGCGACAGTATACCCAGGGTCAACGGAAAGCGAGTTCAATATCTTTTCGTCTTTCTCATCAAGGCGATAATTCACCCTGTTGATGCGTGGAAATAGTGGTGGCTATTTTTGAAGTTGCAGTTTGACGCTCTTTATTGCTTGTTGCTTTGCTTCCACAACGGCATCGCAGAATGCATCAAATTCCGGATCTTCCTGGCAGAGTTCTGGATGATCCCTAAGATAATCTCGTGCGATACGCACGCCTTCATCAAAACGAACATGAGTGCCCATTTCCGGCACCAATCGTTTCAACTTTGTGTTATCAAAGATGACGGTTGTGGCTTTGTCACCAAGAAGCGTGCCCCGTAAATCGTATTTCGTTCCGACTTCCGCGAGAAAGTCCGAAGAAACGTGGCAGGGGTGAAGTGACACATGATAGGCATCGGCAATGGTTTCATAAATTTGATTCCAAGTCAGGGATTCATCTCCCGTGATTTGAAACGCTTCTCCGATGGCATGAGAATTTCCCATCAACCCTGTGTAACCAATCGCGAAGTCTGTCGCGAAGGTTAACGTCCAAAGCGACGTTCCATCCCCTGGGATTAATACGGGTTTCCCCAAAAGCATTCGCTTCACCACCTGCCAAGACCCTTTTGCGCCATGGATAGCGACAGGAATATGTCTTTCGTCATACGTATGACTCGGACGGATGATCGTGATGGGGAATCCTTGTTCTCGGTACGCCTTCCATAATGTTTCTTCGCAAGCAATTTTGCCTCGAGAATATTGCCAGTAAGGATTCGCTAATGTTGTCTCTTCCGTAATATATGGGCTTGGTGCTGGCTTATGATAGGCAGAAGCGGAACTCGTGAAGAGGTATTGTTTCGTCTTATTAGAAAAGAGACGAATATCACGTTCTACTTGTTCCTTGCGGTATCCGATAAACTCGCAAACGCAGTCAAAAGAAAGATCTTTCATCTTTTCTCTTACGGTTTCTTCACCATTGATATCAGCGTGGATGTAGTGGACGTTCTCTCCAAAATCAAGCATTCGGTTCCCGCGATTGAGGAGCCATACTTCCCATTCCTTACTGGTGGCAAGCCGTCTTACCACGGCGGCACTGATGGTGCCTGTTCCCCCGATAAATAACGCTTTTCTCATCACGATTCTCCTTTGGAGATATTCCTTGTTGGTTTTACCCCAACTCCTATGGTTACGATAATGCAGCTCCAGGATAAAGCGCTAGAACGAAGTTCAAAATCATCCATCAGAATTCCTATTGACGATTTTTGCGGATTTCCGCAATTTTATTCAATAGAGGCAATAAGCAAGATATACCTTTTCACGCAAAAGCATACTTTGTCGGATTGAACGAGGGTTAGAAATCAAGGCTGTTTTTATTTAAAAGGAAGTCAAAGATATTCATCGAAAGGATACCGTCTTCGTTATAGAGCGGAGCAAGCGCATCTTTCGTAATGATGATCTTTTTAAAACCGTCCGGAATCATGAGCAAAGAACGTTGTTCTTGTTCTTTCTTTTGCTCATTCGGAACGTCAAAAGCGGATTGGATGTAGTACCTCTTAGAGCCAAAATTGCAAACGAAGTCGATTTCGTATTGCTTTCGAACGTTTGCGCCAGAAGAATTCTTAGCATTCCAAGTCACTACACCTACATCAACGGCATAGCCACGCGCTTTTAATTCGTTGAAAATGATGTTTTCCATCGTATGGGATTCTTCATTTTGCCGGAAATTCAGCATCGCGTTTCGAATTCCCATATCCGTGAAATAGTATTTCGAAGGCGTATCGATATACTTTTTCCCTTTGATGTCGTAACGGATGGCGCTGTCGACTAAGAAAGAATCTTTGAAATAATCGATATATCGCTTGATGGTGTTGACACTGATCGTTTTATTTTTGATGCTTTGGAAAGATTTCGATAACTTGGCAGGGCTCGTTAAAGAACCGATAGAAGAAGAAAGAATAAAAAGTAGTTCTTCTAACTCCGCTTTATTTCGAATTTTATTTCGTTCGAGAATATCTCTTAAATAAGTTTCGGTGTAAATGTTTTTTAAAAAAGCAATCTTTTCGCTGGGGGTGGGATAAGAAAGAATAAGGGGAAGTCCTCCATAAAGCGCATAATTGGTCCAGCCGCTATATTGGTCTCCGTCATAAGCGGACATGTATTCTTTGAATGTCAAAGGATACATATGGATTTCGTCTCCGCGTCCCCGGAATTCCGTAATGACATCATGAGACAAGAATTTGGCGTTACTTCCCGTAACATAGAGGTCAACATTCGGTAGGCGAGAAAAACTATTCAAGACGGCTTCAAAGTCTTTTAAGAGCTGAACTTCGTCTAGAAGAATGTAATAACGTTGATCATCCTTAATCTTTCCTCTTATATAAGGATAGAAAACTGCAGGATCTTGATAGATTTCGTTTTCGTAGGTATCAAAGGACATCTGGAGGATGTGATCGTCTTTCACACCTTGCTTTTTTAGGTAAGAGACAAAAAGATGAAAAAGAAGGTAAGACTTTCCGCAACGTCTAATCCCCGTGATAACTTTGATTAATCCGTTCCCTTGCTTAGAAATCAGCTGATTCAGATAATCATCTCTTTGGATCACCATTTTTTCTCCCCACCATGTTTTCTATTGATTATTTTTGCGGATTTCCACAAAAACTGTCATTAATAGTTTACACGGAAAATGACAAGGTTTCTTAAAAAGTTTAATTAGGCATGATAAATCTCTTCGTTTTTTCTTTTTAAACATCCATAGAGCCGAAATAACTTAATGTTTACCACTTGCATTTACGTCCGTCTGTCCATTGTTTTGATCACCGTCCAAACTTGATATCACATTTTGTGACTTCAAGTTCGTGTATTCATCTTTGGTGAGTCGGAAGCAGAAACGTTCAGGAAAGCGGTCACTATTTCATCTAACCGCTTGGTTTAAGACTCTTGTTTCCACCTGATAAAGAGCTGCCAGATCAGAATCCAACATTACCTGCTGATTCCTGACGATGTATACCATCCGACGGATTTCATCGTCATTTTTGATGGTAGGCACTTCGGATATTTTATCGGATTTCAAACCGCTCATGATTTTTGCTTAAAAAAAACTTGAGACCGCAAATTGCGACCTCAAGTTGAGAACATCAAAAAGCACCTTTGACGGTAATCATTATTCAAGCTCAATGGTTGACGGTGGTTTCGAAGTGGAATCGTAGAGAACGCGGTTCACTCCTTTGACTTCATTGATGATTCGTTCTGAGATGTGCTTCAGTAAGGAGAAGGGGATCTCATAAGGTTCAGCCGTCATAAAGTCATCCGTTTGGACGGCGCGGAGAACGACGGCATAGTCATAAGAACGAGAATCGCCTTGGACACCGACGCTACGCATGTTCGACAAAGCAGCGAAGTATTGGGAAGGACGGATACCGTTTTGTTCGAGTTCTTGCCGAAAGATGGCATCGGCTTCTTGCACGATGTGTACTTTTTCAGGGGTGACTTCTCCGACAACCCGAATGCCTAAACCAGGGCCTGGGAAGGGCTGACGATGCACGATGGCATCCGGTAATCCCAATAATTTGCCCACGGCACGGACTTCGTCTTTGAATAAGTCTTTCAAAGGCTCGACGAGGCCTAAGAATTCAATGTCTTTCGGAAGACCTCCGACGTTGTGGTGTGATTTGATTTTGGCCGATAAGCCAAGTCCAGATTCAATTCGGTCAGGATAAATTGTGCCTTGCGCTAAGAAGTAGTCGTTGGAATTTAATTTTTGTTCTTCTTTTTCAAAGGTTTCGATGAAGCAACGGCCAATGATTTTACGTTTTTGTTCAGGTTCTTCGACACCTTTTAAAGCAGCAAAGAACGTATCGGCAGCATCGACTTTGATGAAGTTCAGATCCATCGGAGAGAACGTCTCCACGACCTGCTTGGCCTCATCTTTCCGTAATAAGCCATGGTCCACGAAGACACAGGTTAATCGCTTTCCGATGGCGCGTGATACGAGCGCAGCAACAACCGCGGAATCGACACCCCCCGAAAGGGCGCATAACACTTTATGGTCACCGACTTGTTCCCGAATTTCTTCAATCTTCGTGGCTAAGAAATCATCGGGTTTCCAAGACGGAGAGCAATGGCAAATCGAGTAAGCGAAATTCGCTAACATCTCTTGTCCTTTTAACGAATGCTCGACTTCGGGGTGGAATTGCACGGCATATAAGTCACGTTTTTCATCTTCAAAGGCGGCATTCGGGCAAGTGATGCTGGAAGAAGTGCAACGGAATCCGGCTGGTAACGCCGTGACTTGGTCTCCATGGGACATAAAGACTTGCTGTTGCTTTTCTAATCCGTGGAATAACAAAGAAGATGCGTCAACTTCGACTTGTCTTGCACCATATTCACGGTCGGCAATCGGTTCAACTTTGCCCCCGAGTGTGTACGCCATCAATTGAGCACCATAGCAAATGCCTAAAATCGGTTTGCCCAACGAGAAAATCTTGGCGTCAATGTGCGGCGACGTTTCGTGATAAACGGAATTGGGGCCACCCGTAAAGATGATGCCTTTGATGCTGGGGTCTTCTAACGCCGTTAATGGCGTCTGGTAGGGGAGGATCTCAGAATAGACATGCAAATCGCGGATCCGACGCGCGATGAGCTGGTTGTATTGTCCTCCGAAGTCGAGGACGACAATTTTCTCTTTCATGTTCTTTAGCATAACACAAAAACCACGCTTCTTTCTTTCTTAACTAGGGGAATTGACGAAGAAAGGGGTTTCTTTCGAAATAAATTCCCCATTATTTTGTCCCTTGCACTAGTTAGGAACCCTGACTTCGACTATACTGATTCTATGATTAAAATCTATTATTCTCCCAGTTGTTCCAGTTGCCGCAAAGTGCGCAAATGGTTCGATGAACAGAAAATCCCCTACGTCGCAAAAGATATCTTCTCCGGCACCTTGACCGATGATGAAATCAAAGAGATGATCGTCAAATCCATTGATGGCACGGATGAAATTATCTCGAAGCGGTCCAAAATCGTGCAAGAACAAGACATTGATTTCGATTCGATGACCATCTCGCAGCTCATTGCCTTCATCAAAGCAAATCCCTCGGTCTTAAAACGGCCGATCATCATTGATGATAAGCGGTTGCAAGTAGGCTATAACGAAGAAGAAATTCGTACGTTCATCCCACGTGCTCGACGCTTGGCATCATTCTATTGCCGCGCGGGAGAGTGCCCGAACTTCGCTACCTGCCAAGGGGAAGCGCCACGTTGCTTAGACGAGAAAGACGGATCTTCGCCTTCTCACGGAACGTTCTAAACGAAACCAAGAAAAAACGCCCCTCGGGGCGTTTTCTTGTTGACTAGGAAATTGTATTTAACCTCCCCCATAAGAAAACCGGCCTCCCTGGGCTGGCTTGGGACTGCTCTTACTCCGGTTTGTAGATGAAACCGCCTT
>CADAXQ010000046.1 GCA_902791935.1 uncultured Erysipelotrichaceae bacterium
CTAAACAACCAATCCGAAGCGCCTCCCAATCTCCTTTGATTGTTTAGCAAGGGGATTATAGCACGACAGGGCTATCCTTTATTTGCTGGTATATCTAGGAAAAAAGCCACATAAGCATGGGCTTACATGGCTTAATAGCTTCCGCAAAACGCGATTAACGTTTGGAGAATTGAGGAGCGCGACGAGCGGCTTTGAGACCGTATTTCTTCCGTTCCTTGACACGGGGGTTGCGGGTTAACATACCAGCAACTTTGAGTGTCTTACGATCTTCGCCAGCTTCGAGTAAGGCACGGGCGATACCAAGACGAACGGCTTCCGCTTGTCCGGTGAATCCACCACCGTTCACTTCGGCTTCGACATCAAATTTTCCTTCAGTTCCCGATAAGACGAGCGGTTGTTTTAAGTTCTGCACCAAAGTGGCATATGGCATATATTGTTCCACGGGGATGCCGTTGACTAAGATTTGGCCTTTGCCTTCTTTGACGTAGACACGGGCGACGGAACTCTTTCTACGACCAGTTCCGTAATATTTCTTTTCTTCTGCCATCGTTCTCTACCTCTTATTTGATTTCGAGCTTCGTCGGCTTTTGCGCTTCTTGCTCGTAGTGTTCGTCCGCATAGACGAAGAGTTTCTTGTATTCCGCACGGCCGAGTTTGTTTTGCGGCAACATGCCTTTCACGGCACGTTCCACCATCTCGACGGGGAATTCGCGTTTCATCACGCCGGCCGAACGGGTGCGTAAGCCACCGTTATAGCCCGAAACATTGTAGTAGTTCTTCTTGTGCTCGCCGCCTTCTTTGCCGGTGAGTTTGACTTGGCTCGCATTGATGACGATGACATAGTCACCGCAATCTTCATTGGGAGCATAAATCGGTTTGCCAGAACCCATCAAAATGCCAGCGACTTTGGAAGCAAGGCGACCAAGGACGACATCCTTTGCGTCGACAATGTACCATTGTCTCTTGATTTCGAGAGGTTTCGCAATCGTAGTTTGACGTTGCATAATACTTCCTTCTTTCTGATCAAGCAGGCACTCCTTTTCGGAGCGCGCTCGATTATTATGCGTGTCAAAAAGTAGCCTGTCAACGGAAAAATCAAAAAGAATGGCAAATTGTAAAGGTCAATGGTAAACGAGTCCGATGGCAAATTGTAAAAATGGCCGATAACAGGGCTTTTTTAGTCTAAATGATAAAGCTCTGTGAATTTGTGGGTTAGGTATTCGGCATAGTCATCCGCAGTGAAAGAATGGCCCGTAATGTCTTGAATCCAATCCTTCGTATCCTTTAACGGCGCAGAGGCGAAGACGTGTTCTCTCATCCACATTAATACTTTCGCCATATCGCCTTGCCCTACTACGGCATCGAAGTTTAAATCGTGGTCCAAGACTTTGATGTAGCTCGCGCCTAAGGCGTTACCCATCGCATAGGTGGGGAAGTAACCAAAGCCACTTGCCCAGTGCACGTCTTGTAAGATTCCGGCGCGGTCGGAAGGAACGGTGACACCCAATAAATCACGATAGAGGTCGTTCCATTGTTGCTTTAAGACACGGAAATCCAATGCAGGGTTCGCCATGATTTCTTTTTCGAGACGATAACGAATCACAATGTGTAACGAATACGTAAGTTCATCGGCTTCCGTCCGTACAGGGTTAGAAAGATCGACATAGTTCACGCCTTCATAGAGGTCGTCTTCCGAGATATCGCCAAGTTCTTCTTGGAAGAGTTCATGGAACCATGGATAGATGGCGTGGATATAAGGACGACTGCGGCCAACGAGGTTTTCATAGAAACGCGAGACCGATTCGTGCTTTGCCATCGATAAAGAGCCTTCGCCGAGGTGTTCTTTAAACGTTTCGGCCGGAATGTTTTGTCCAAAGAGGGCATGGCCGCCTTCGTGGATGACGCTATACATATTCGAGACAAAGGCAGTCTCGATGTACTTCGTGGTGATACGGACATCGTTTTGACCAAATTGTTCAGTGAAGGGGTGTTCTGTCGTAGAAATCGAGCCGCGTTTGAAATCAAAACCATTGAATGCGAGTAGTTTCTTCGTGAATTCTTCTTGCTTAGCAAGCGGAACTTTCCGATTTAAGAAATCATGGCGGGGTACATAGGTTGCTCTGCTTACCTTCTTTAATAAAGGAACAATATTCCGCTCTAGTGTATCAAAGAAAGGATCTAAGTCGGCCGTAGAGAAGCCATATTCATATGGGCCAATCAGGCCGTCATAAGGATGGGCATAGGAGATTTTCCGCGCAGCAATGAGTTTCCGTTCCATCGTGGCAATCTTTTCAAGTTGGGGGCGGAATGCTTCATAGTCGTTATCTTGTTTCGCTTTGAGCCATACCGCATAGGATTCGTTAAAAAGATGGGCGGCTTCGCTTTCTAAGGCAGGGTCAATCGGCTCGGATTGGTCTTGTTCGCGGTACAAAAGCGTTAATAACCGTCGTTGCCAAATGTTATCGGCTTGATAGTTTTCGTTCCGTAATGCCGTTAACAAAGGATAGTTTTGCCGTTTTAAGGCGATGATGTTGTCTTGGAGACGGGACATATCCTCGCTGTCATCTGCTTGACCACCTTCGGGTGCGACAGTCTCTAAATCAAAGTTCAAAATCTTGACGGCATGGGATTGCCATTCCATCGCTTTTTCGTTCTCAATGATCTTCTGATAAGTATCGTTCATAATGATTCCTCTACTAATAGATAGGTATAGTTTAACAAAACGGGACAATAATTAATGCGAAAAAACGGGTTGTATCAAACCCGTTTCAGAAACATGTGTTTTTATTCTTCTGCCGCAATTAAGCAATCAGCCGTCGCGGCATTCGTCGCGAAAGGGATGTTATAGACGGCGGCAATCCGCATTAACGCTTTGATGTCGGGGTCATGCGGCTGGGAGCTTAACGGATCCCAGAAGAAGATGACATAGCCGATTTTCCCTTCGGCTACCGCTGCCCCAATCTCTAAATCTCCACCATAGGGGCCACCTAAATAAGGTTTAACCGTTAAGCCAGTCGCTTCGGAAACGACTTCCGATGTTTTTCCGGTGCCACAAAGCGAGAAGTTCTTTAAGGCATCGACGTGTTTCACACACCAGTCACGTAATTCGGCTTTTTTGTTGTCGTGGGCAATTAAGGCTAACGTTTTCATGATCTTGTTCTTTCTATTTTTTGCTTTTCCTTATTCTATAACGTAGTTACTTCTTGCGGGAATGCTTTTCCAAAAAAGTCAGGGAACATGCTACAATGGCTCTATTCATGAAAAAGCAATCGTATTTCCATCGCTACCCACTTTCTTCCTTCAACCTTGATTATCCGAGTTGGATTGGCCTATCAGACGGGCCGGAGGTGTTAGAGTTTTCCCAATCTTTTCCGATTGGGAAGAAGCCGAAAGAAGCAAGGCTAGCCATCGCTGGACTAGGTTACTTTGAAGCGTTTCTTAATGGGGTTCCGCTCGATCCTTATTACGATAAGCCCGCTTATACGGATTACACCCCAAGAAAAGACAATCCAGAACCAAGGCCTCATGAAGGGAAACGTCATAAAACCATTTTGATGACCTATGACGTCCTTCCTTTATTAAAACGCGGAGAGAACGATTTGCGTATTTTTGTGGCCCCTGGTTATTTTGAAAATACTGATAAGTTAGAGCCGTTCTACCCTTCCTATGGGCAAAAACGGTTGTTCTATTCGATGCGAACGGTCTATCGAAATTGCATTGTCGATATGGTTTCGGAACAGAATACCCTCGTCCGAAAAACCTCATTAAGTTCCACGTTATTTTATGGGGAGAGACAAGATTTCAGCCAAGAACCGGCACCTTTTGTGCTTTCGAAGGAACTTCCGTCCCTAGAAACCACTTTTGTCGCCCCTAAGGCACCATTCGATGGGATCGTCGCTACCTTAAAACCGATAGAAACCCATGTGATTCCAAACGGCATAGAGGTGGATTTCGGGGTGAATCATACCGGGGGAATCCATCTCGCCATTCAAGGCAAGAAAGGGCAAGAAATCAAAATCCGTTATGCTGAAATTCGTTCTCTGAAAAATGGGGCGCTAGATTTCGACACTTCTGCGGTCACGGACGATTCAAGCGGGCAACGGATTGAACAAACATCACGCTACATCCTTTCGGGGAATATCGATGATATCCGCCCTCATTTTGGCTACCGCGCTTATCGCTATGCTGAAATCACCGGATTAGATGAGGCAAAAATCCTAACGTTAGAATCACAAGAAATTCATGCCATGGTGAATCCCAATGGGTCGTTTACCTGCGCCGAAGCATTGTTTAACGAAATCAAAGAAAAAACTGATCGTACCTTGTTAGACAATCTTCATGACGGCTTATTAACCGATTGCCCACACCGGGAAAAACGACCGTATACGGGAGATGGTTCTTGGGAATGTGAGACGGCTTTAACCGAATATCAATTAGAGTCGTTCTACGATAAATGGCTCGATGACATCTTAGCTTCGCAAGGAGAAGACGGGTATATCCCTCATACTGCCCCTGATTTAGGGGGCGGGGGCGGTGCCTTATGGGGCAACGCCGTGATTTTAGTGCCTGACCGTCTCTACCGCTTTACGGGGGATGTTTCTTATCTTGGCCGTGCTTATGAAGCTGCTAGAAATTGGGCGAAATATCTTTCGTCTTTGATGCAAGACGATATCTTCCCTACGCCTAAGAATCCTTGGATACTAGGCGATTGGGCAACTTCTGAGCCCACGAAAATCGACGTGGGTTTTGTGACGTCTTTCGCGTATTTATACGCTTTAGAAAAACTGCAGGAATTCGCGACGATTTTAAGAAAAACGGAGGATATCCCCCTTCTTTCTCAGAAAAGAGAGAAGATGGCGCAAAGTTTCTTGTCGCACTTCTACCACCCTGAAACTCATACGTTTGCTTCAGACACCCAAGGAGAATCCGTCTATGGCTTATCGTTAGAGTTGCCATTATCTTCAGAAGAACGAAAACAAGCCGTGAAGCATGTGGTCGATCATTATCGTTCTTTGTCTTATCACTTTGATACGGGAGTCATTGCGACTCCATTGCTCTTACAGTTGCTTTTCTTAGAAGGCGAAGGAGAAACAGCCTATCGTTTGTTGACGGCAAAAGGCTATCCTTCTTACCACGACTTGATTCAAAATGAGACCACCTTGCCCGAAACTTGGAAGAAATGCTGGACGGAATTTGCTCCTCACGGGGAAGTATTGCTTCCCGAAGGTGGCGCTGTATCGCATTGCCACCCCATGTTTGGAACTGTGGTCTCTCTGTTTTACCGCTTTGTCGCAGGGCTAGATGTGTTCCAAGAAGGGCCAAAACGGATTCGGTTCTCACCATGCTGTATCACGGAGATTCCTTCCGCTTCTGCTAGCATCCACCTTCGGCAAGGCAAAGCCAGTGCTTCTTATCAAAAAGAGTGCGATATCTATCATTTTGTATGGGATGTCCCGAGAGGAAAAGAAGGACATGTCCATTTCATCGCTCCGTTCACGAAATTAAAAAGCCTAACCCGGCAATATGAAAGCAAGGATGGGGTCTTTGACTTTGTTTTGGGCCCAGGTCACCATAAATTCACGTCTCGTTGATCGTTTTCCGTGACATTCCAAGAAAAGTTTGTATTATCTAACGTTGTAATGACGAAAGAGGATATTTTTATGACGAAATCATCGATTCAAGCGCAAGATTTAGCGCAGTTTGAAGCCAATGTTGCTTCGCAAAGCCAATTGGCAGTTTCTCGCCGTGCCGTCACAAATTGCGGCGTTGTAGCCGCGGCTACTGACGAAGAAGAAGAGAACAAACTTGTTCCTTTGTTCTCCTTAGAAGTCGACGCCGGGGATGTCACCAACCAAAAACAATCGGGCCGTTGCTGGATGTTTGCCGGGCTTAATGTCTTGCGTGTTGCTTTAGCGAAGAAACTCAATGTCAAAACGATTGAGTTATCGCAAGCCTATCTTCAATTTTATGACAAGCTCGAAAAAGCGAATTTCTTACTCGAACAAGCGCTTGCTTTATCTGATGAGCCATTGGATTCTCGACTCAACATTTTCTTGTTAGATACCGCTTTAGGGGATGGCGGCCACTTTGTGATGTTCCGGAACCTTGTGAAAAAATATGGCGTTGTTCCGTCTTCCGTCATGCCAGATAATGGGGTGAATTCCGCGACTTCTCAGATCAATAACTTATTGCACGACTTAGTCTCTCATGACATGGTGCTTCTACGCGAGGCGAAGAAAGAAGGCAAAGACGTCGAAGCGTTAAAAGCCAAGATGTTGCAAGACGTCTATCAAGTCTTAGCCGTTGCCTTCGGTGTTCCTCCGAAGCACTTTGTTTATGAATATAAGGATAAGGATGACAAGTTTGTTCGCTTAGAAGAAACCACTCCTCTCGAATTCTATGACAAGTATATCGGGATTGATTTAGATGACTATGTCGTCTTGAGCAATGCCCCGATGACGGGATATGAATCGTATCAAAAATACGCGACGAAGTATGTGAATAACGTCATCGAAGGAAATCCTGTTACGTTCTTTAACGTTTCGTTGCCCGAAATGAAGCAAGCGTTAATCGCTTCGTTAAAGGGCGGCGAAGTCGTATGGTTCGGTGCCGATGTCTTAGCCCAATCGTTACGGAAAGAAGGAAGACTTGGTGCGAATCTCTTACATTTCGATGAACTCTTTGGCATCACGACGGCGAAAGATAAAGGGGAGCGCATGGATAACCGCGCCTCCTTCTGCAACCACGCGATGACCTTCACCGGTGTGAACCTCTTAGAGGACGATGTTCCCAATCGTTGGAAGGTAGAGAACTCCTGGGGCAAAGAGAATGGGGATAATGGTTACTTTGTGATGGATGATGCCTGGTTTGATAACTACGTTTATGAAATCTTTGTCCGTCGGAAGTACGTTCCCGCTGATCTCTTAGCAAAATACGATTCTAGTGAAATCCGTTGGGTGGATCCGTTCTCCGTGATGTGGAACGAAATGGATTAAATCCACTTCCGCTGATCTTTTTAGAGCCTTTAACCATGGTGTTGAAGGCTTTTTAATCATGAATTGTATTTTCATCAGTTTACGATTAATCGTTTTTTCGTTGTATCGTTTATTTTTTTGTAAACGATTGGCCAATTTTGGTTCTAATCGTTTACTTTTTGGTAAACAATAAAGCGTTTTTTGACCTTATCGTTAACCTCAAAGTCATAAAAACATCATTTTTCCTCCAGCAATATCAGTTAAAGTGACTTTGCTGGAGGAAAATCAAATGTCGCTGCGTTTTCAACGTTTTAAAAGGACCTCTTACATCACGGCGAATGAAAGTCTTTTAAAGCATAAAAAATGATGTGAGAGGCGTTTTTCCGTCTACAAAATAATCGGCATAAAATCTAAGTTTTTATCATGCTAGTCGAAGATTTCCGAAGTGCTTTGACAAAGTTCGACTAACGTTCCTAAGAATTTTGGATAAATGAGGTTTTAACCTGCTAAGATAATAACGAACTCTTATGGCATGGTACTGGATATTCCTCATTGTTCTTGCGGCAATCCTCGTTTTGTTCGCCATCTTCGTAGCTGTTGTGGCACATTATTTTGTGCATTTATTAACCCATCCGGCCGTTTATAGCCGTGATTATTGTCTCGACGTGGATTTGGAGAAGAAAGTGATCTCTTCTGAAGTTCTCACATGGAAGCAAGAAAATCTTTTGATCCCCATGGAAGACCATTATTCCATCCATGGAACTTTTTATCCGGGGAGTCAAGACAAACTCATTATCTTTGCCCATGGCTATACGTGGACGAGAGAAGGTAGTTTAAAGTACGCCCAGCTTTTCCACCGCCTTGGTTATTCGATGTACCTCTATGATGAAAGAGGACATGGGGATAACAAAAGGCAAGCCGTCACGTTAGGGTATCAAGAAAGCAAAGATCTACATCAAATCGTCCAATTCTTTAGAAAACGATATGGACCTTCTTTATGGATTGGTCTCCATGGTGAAAGCATGGGAGCCGCCACCGTACTTCTCGAAATGAAGTATAAAGAAGACAATCTATCCTTCGTCATTGCCGACTCCCCTTTTGCCAGAATGGGTGAACTCATGCGTTATCAAATTAAGAAATACCATCTGCCATCTTTCTTAGCCGATTGTTGTAACCCTTTCTTAAAAATGAAGTATGGCTTCTCTTATCGTGACGTAGAACCAATCGAATCCGTAAAACAAAGTACAGTCCCCCTTCTTTTAATCCAAGGCGACCATGATACGTTTATCCCGCCTTATCACACGAAGGAAATCTATGAAGCAAGAAAAGAGAATACGACCTTAAAGTATTTCCCAAATGTTGACCACACGGATTCTTATCATCATTATCCGAAAGAATATGAAAAGACCATGATGGATTTCTTAAGCGAGCATCATATTGAGAAATCATCTTTTTAAAACAAAAATCATATAAATCGGAAGATCCCAAATATGGTCGTCTTCTTTCAATACATTCGTTTGGCCTAGCACATAGGCTTCTTCCAAGTGATACATCTTAATTAAGTTATTTAATACCGAATGATTATAGGCATTCATCGAATTCGGCTTACCGGATTTGACTTCAATCGGAAGCACCTTATTTTCATATTCCACCAAAAAATCTACTTCGCCGTGTTTCTTCGAGTTGTAATAATAAAGTTTTCCATCGAATCCGTGCGCGTTTAACTCCTCCGCTACGGCATTCTCATAAGGCGCGCCATAGTTAACGTCCTGCTCTCCTTGCAGGAGTTTTTGACGAATCCCCGTAGGAAGCAAAGCAGCATCTAAGAGTCCAATATCATTCAAGAATAGTTTTAACGTTTTACGATTGCTGGCTAAAGATAATGGAGAAACAGGCTCATCCACGTTATAGGTGGGAATGGCCACTCCTGCTGCCGTCAACCATAAAAACTCATCTTGAAGATTGCGATTCTTAAAATAACTTGGAGAAACGACATGAGACGAGATAAACCGTTTATTTTTGCTATTCAGTTCAGAAGGAATGGCGTCATAAACTTCGCGCAGCCGTAATTTCTCATCATTGCCTTCTCGGTAATCTGCAATATCCGCTTTATAAAGTGCGATGATGTTTTCTTGGGCTGTCTGCACAGCATATAAATTTTTGGTTTTAAGATAAGCATCGACGGCTTCAGGCATGCCGCCAATTAAAACGTATTCTCGATAAACGTCTAAGAAAGTAGCATGAACCGCCGAATCCACGGGAATTTTCTTCTCAAAGCAATCTTGCACATAGCGAATCGCATCCTGCCCGACGCCCTTCGCAGTAAGAAATTCTTCAAAATCAAGCGGGAACATCTCTAAAACGTCGAGATAACCAGTGGGCCGGAAGAAAGGAAGTTACACTAAGTATGTGTTTTTTGAGAAAAATCAGCAGGACATCAATGGGCCCCTAGGGGCCGGCGCCTCCTATGGCGCAAAAAAGCCGCGTCCC
>CADAXQ010000047.1 GCA_902791935.1 uncultured Erysipelotrichaceae bacterium
AGGGTTTGCGGAGCGCCTAAGAGCCACACTTTCGCCGAATCGTTCAAGAAAACTTCGAAATGGTCGTAAAAATAATCCCTTATTTGCTCCTATATTAAGGCTTTTTGCTGTCTTTTTCTAAGAAATTGAAGTGATGGTTTAATCTCAATAGCGATATTTGGCGATTTCATCGAGGTAGAACGGAAAATAATAGAAGGGAAGTGTCAATAACTGTTGGCTTTCGTCATATCCGTATCGATTTGCGGATACCTTAATGGCTAAATGGTTGCTATTATGTTCGCGATATTTTTCCAAAGAATCTAAGGAACCTTTGTTTTTCTTGCAGTCGATGGGAATAACATCCCCTCTATCCATAATCAGGAATTCTAATTCAGAAGAGGTCTTTCCTTTCCAATAGAAAAGTGGGTGATCTCTAGCTGAGAGTTCCTCCGCCGCGAAGTTTTCCATAAAGACGCCAGAAAGCGTGTTTTGCTTGGCGGGGTCAAGGAAGGTTTCTGGATAGATTTGGCTTTGTAAGGCAAACAACCCACAGTCAGGAAGGTAAATGCGGAAAAGCGATCCATCCTCGTTAGTTAACGGATAAGAAACATGTTCTTTCACTTGATGTGACAACAAGATCAATCCTGCCAAAGAAAGCCAAGACAAGGGATTCTCATAATCCCGGAACCGCTTTCCTTTTTCAAGGGAAGAGATTTTGAAGTTTTTGTTTTCTTTCGCCAGTTCTAAATAGATATGATCAAAGACATTCTTGGTTCGGACAATGGTTTGAGAAGAAATCTGATACAAGGACATGTCGTTTAGATAGTTGTCATAAACGTTTCTTAAGGCGGTCCTTGCTTTCCGGTAATCGTGGCTCTTTGCAAAGAGAGAAACGGCTTCCGGCATTCCTCCAATGATCAGATAGTCATAGAACTCTTTCATGACAAGACGATGTTCTTCTTCTGAAAAAACCGTCTTGTGCTCATACCCCTGCTTCACAAAATCATAAATTCTTGGATGGATGGCCATCAGCCATTCATCAAATGTCATCGGATGCATGGCGAGTTCATCAATCTTCCCTAGCGGAAACATATAGTTGTTCAACCCGTCTTGGTTTTCGGCTTCGATTTCCGGATCCAAAGGAGTTTGTTTTGTTTCCGAGGCGTGGATTCTAATTCTCACCATCGAGCCTGTGGCAATGACAGGGATTTCACGATGATCCTGGCAAAAATATTTCAGGGATGTTAGTGCCGGCATGCATTCCTGCACTTCATCAAAAATAATCAACGTATTTTCGTCGATATCCATTTGCTTAACCAAAGACAAATAACGGATGATATCCTCGGCCTTAACGTGATTTTTGATAAAGATTCGAATATCTTTGTCTGCCTTAAAATCGATATAGATATATTTTTTAAAATTCCGTTTGGCAAAAAGGTCTTTGATAAGATAAGTCTTCCCAACCTGTCTAGCCCCGTAGACAAGAAGAGGTTTTCTTTCTGGGCTTTTTAACCATTGCAAGAGAAACGAATATGCTTTTCTTTCCATAATACCGTCCACCTAAGAGTTATTATAATGGCAAATTGCACGTTTTTAAATTAAATTATGTGCAACAGTTGCACGTTTTTTAATTAAATTATGTGCAGACATTGCACAAAATCGAATCAAATTGCACCATCTATTAACTTATTTTTGCCTGCTCGGGCGTCATCGAAGAAAATAGCTGTATAATGGACATGATCGCTTAGCTCCTTTCAATCGTTTGTAAGCGAAACAATTATAAGGGGGCCGGGCGGCTTTTTGCTTGCCTGGCCAGGCAAGCAAACCGATAAAGGCGTCAATTACACATAAATATTATCACTCCCCTTTGGTGTCTTTCAAAACGCGAGCAATCCAATGAAAGATAGTATCTTTTTTGATTAAGAATTCATTAAATTGCATATGAACTTTCCAAAAAAATTGAAAATTCATACGCAAATTTATATAATCAAATCATGAAAATTATTGTTCGAGAACCCTATTTGGCAAAGATTCGTCCTTTTTATGACTCAAACTACATCAAAGCCATAACGGGTATTAGACGGTGCGGAAAGTCTGAACTTCTCCATCAAATCATTCTGGAATTGAAATCTCAGGGAATTCCCGACGACCACATTATCTTTTTAGATTTAGAAACAAAAAGCGGTGAAGGCATTACAACAAGAAAGAGCCTAGAGAAAAAGCTAGATTCTCTCATTAAAGATGAGGAAAAATACTACATCTTCATCGATGAGGTTCAGCACATTAAGAAATTTGAGGAGGCCATTGCTTCTGTACGGGCCAGCTATCATTGTTCCTTATTTGTAACGGGAAGCAATTCCAAACTGCTTCATGGTAAATTACAAGATCGGCTCACAGGGCGCGCCAAAGAATTCGAAATCTTACCATTTACTTTTTCCGAAGTTCTGCAATTCAAAGCAGAAAATAACCTACCCATACAAGAAGACGAGCTGGCCGATTACCTCAAATTCGGAGGAATGCCTCAACGTTTTGACGAACTCAGCGAAGATGGGATTCGCACTTATTTGTCTGATCTCTTCTCCTCTATTATTGAAAAAGACGTCTACGGAAATCACAAAAAGGTCAATCGATTTGAGTTTGAAAATATTTCTCGTTACATTCTTTCCACCACAGGAAAACCTTTTTCCGCTTTAAGCATTGCCAAATATCTCAAAAGCCAAAAAACAAAAGATGAGCAAAAAAGCTTTGCCAATACCGTCAATAACTATGCTGAATATTTAGAAGAATCTTATCTAATCCGCGAATGCCGACCTTATTATTTAAAAGGAAAAGAAAGTTTAAACGGAGCCAAAAAACACTACTGCGTTGATATAGGCCTAAGAAACAGATTTGGAAATCGGGTGGAATTAGATGACACCTTTTCTTTGGAAACGGCAGTCTATCAAGAACTTCTTTATCGGGGATATCATGTGCAGTATGGCAAAATGCCCGAAGGAGAAATCGATTTTGTTGCCAGCAAAAATCAAAAGAAATGCCTGATTCAAGTCGCTTATTCCATCAATACGCAAAAAGTCTACGAAAGAGAATATGGTGCCTTTGACAGGATCAAAGATCATTCTCCAAAATACGTCCTTTCTTTGGACAAAAAAGATACGTCCCATAACGGAATCGCCCATTTAAATGCCTTGGATTTCCTAAAAGGCAAAGTAGATTTGATGCTTAGTTAATTTTTCCAGCCATAGAAAAACGGCCCGGTTGCTACTTTCTAGCAACAAAGGCCGCTTTTGCTTTGTTGATTATTTGACGATGGAGTTATGGCAGGCGCCTGTCTCGATATACTCGTCCATATTTTGGAGAGAAATCTCGACCATATCCTTTAGGGCAAGGTCCGTTGCACTCGCAACATGCGGCGTGATTAAGACTTTTGGATAGAGGTCAACAATTTCTTGATGGAGAGGCGTATCCATATGGGCGGGGTCAAAGTCATGGTTAAAGAGCTTTGCTTCATCGGCTAAGACATCTAAGCCTAGACCATATAAATGACCATTCTTGACGGCATCCACGGCAGCTTGGGTATCTAGAACTTGGCCGCGGGCAACATTGATCAGGATGGAATCCTTTTTCATCTCTGCGATTCTTTCTTTCGAGATGAAGTTATCATTCTTGCCTTTGATATAAGCCATATGGCAGACGATAATGTCGGCTTCCTGGAAGAAAGTATCAACATCACGGAATTCCAGGATTTCTTTGGCTTTATCAGATTGATAGACGTCGTAACCGATCACCTTTGCCCCTAAACCTTTGAATAACGAGGCAGAGGTGCAACCGATACGACCGCAACCGAGGATACCGATGGTGCAACCACGAATTTCGCGGCAGAACATATCATTCGTGACCTCGAATTTGCCATGATGTGTTAAGTCCGTAGTGTAAACGACGTGACGAAGTAACGCCATGGCTAGCGCCACCGCTAACTCCGAAATCGCATTCGGAGAATAGCCGGGAACGAACGCGGATTTAATGCCGAAGTCTTTGCAAGCCTTCAAATCGACATGGTTATAACCAGCCGTGCGGGTGAGGTAGACCTTTAATCCTTTCTCGGCCAAGATCTTCATATGGTCATAATCGACGTTGCAATTGCCACGCACCATGACGTTTTCATAGCCGTAAGCAAGTTCGAGGTTATCGTTGTTAAGATATTCTGGACGGAGAACGAGTTCGTAGTGATATTGTTTCCCTAACGCTTCAAAGGTAGGTTTTTCGTAATCACGAACACCGAAACAAATGATTTTTCTTTCCATGAGATAAACTCCTATTTTTAAAATCGATGGATTTAGGCTACGACAAAGAAGCCAGAAGCATCAATGACGGTGAGAATGACAACCCAAAGAACGATGCCAACTACTGCCACCAAGGTCGAAATCAAGGAGATATGAGATGCCATCTCCTTTTCTTTATCGAAGTTGATGCAATATCCAACGGCAACCGTTGCCGGCGGAACCATCCAAGTGAAGATCGTCGAATGTAAGGTATCCGCAGAGATGATGTGAGAACCGCAAGCTTTCGCAATGCCTTCCACCGCAAACAAGAGACCAAGAACGATGGCTGGCGCTAACAAAGTCTTTAAGAAGGAATAAATCCAGGCATATTTATCGGCAGCCGCTTCTTTAATCGAAGTTCCGCCAAGCGTGCAGCCAATCGCGAAGAGAATGATGGTCGAAGAAAGACTTCCTAAGGTCTTCCCGCATTGGAAAATCCAAGGTAAAGTGGCATCAAAACGCCAGAAGGCGACTTTCGTTCCTTCTTTTGCCGTCGGATAGGCGCCGAAGATATTCTTTTCCACGGTCGCGCTTCCAGGAATTGCTTGTAAAACCCAAAGAACAAGGCCCACTAAGGTAGCCAAGACAATCGGATTAAGGAAGACTTTTTTCATAATGGCGCCAAAAGAGGAGTTCTTATCCGAACCCATCTTGGTTCCTGAGATGGCTAGATAAGCATAAGAATAGAGGCCGCAACGATAAGCGACATTCATGATGTTGAAATCATTGCCAGCACTACCGCCATAGATGGCAACCACGAGCGGATAGCCAAAGAATGTCGTCGAACCGAAAGCGTAAAGCACGGACAAGACAAGTCGCTTTTGTGGATCTTTAACCCAGGCAAAAATGAGCTTAGACAAGAAGATGAACATGAGGTAAAGCACGAAGCCGCCAACAAAGTTCACAATCGCATCCACGCCTGCAGAGGCTGTGAAATCCGTCATGAAGGAGCAGAAAGCAAGGCATGGTAAGCAGACGACCATGACAAACTTTGTCAAAACTTTACCGGTGTTTTCCGGCAGTTTTTTCTTTTTGGTGAGGAGAAAGCCTAACAAAATAAAAACCACGGTTTTCGCGACGTTAGTCCAAAGATTGGTACTTGTCATCGCTTTACCGAGGTTCTCGCCGATGCTTTCTTCGGCAGCTAGGACAAATGGATACATGAATAACCTCCTAAGGCAGACTTAATCCTGTCTTTTGTCCAAGAAGATTTTACCAAGCGGAAAACACGGTAGGTAGAAAAATTGAGCGGATATTAAGAGAACGAATAAAACTGAGGAAATCGTTTATCAATGCCTCTATCCAAAAATCCCTTCATTCGGAAGATGATGATGTCATAGGCATCCTACGTTTCGAGGAACGCCGGCTTTGCATCAAAATTGATTGGATGGCAAAAACAATTGCTTGTTCTCATCCACGAACGCTATAAAATTTCTTTAATCAGTCATATCCGCTGAATGAAAAGAGCAATCGTAAAGCGAGCATTATGAAAAAAATAAATGAAACTTACCAAGTACCCGACGATATCGCTGCCGGTCTACAGGATGGAAAATATACAAGGCACGGGCAAAAAATTCAGGATGCTCAAACTGGTAAATATTATTATCATCTTCAGCCTATAGAAGATAATGATTACCAAATAGAAAGCAACAATTCCCAAACAGAAAACAATAGTGGCTCAGTCGCAGGCGCTGTGGTTGCCATAGGAGCCATCGTGGGAACGGTCCTGGTTGGATTAGGCTTACATAATCGCCGTAAACAGGAAAAACAGGAACAAGAGTGTGAAGAAAGACGTGAAGAATTAGACCGACGCGAGGCTGAGCTTAGAGAAAGAGAAAGGTGCGAAGAATTAGACCGACGTGAGGCTGAGCTTAGAGAAAGGGAAAAACGCGAAGAATTAAAAAGGCGTGAAACTGAACTTAGAGAAAGAGAAAGAGCGCTGCAGCTAGAAAAGAATGCCGTTGAGCGCTGCGGACACCTAATTAGTGAATACGTTTATGATGCTCAAAGCGGATTATACAGTTTTGAAACGATCGATGACTTAATCCATGAGTTACAAAAAATCAATAATTACGCCAAAAAAACTGGTTCGACGATCAACTTAACCAGCGATCAAATTGCCTGTTTCTTGAAAATCCTTTCCGATAATGGAAAAACGTTAGCCGTTAGAAATAATGTGTCTTATCCTTGCGAGCTTGAATACTCTCCTACCGCAAAGATTGGAATGCACAGAAAACGCCAAGCCGATAATCAGAGAATGATCGAGCAAGGAATATATATGCTGGCGTTCCAAAAACGATATTCCAAAAAGGGCTAAAGTGAAAATCTTGCCTTGAAAGGTTAGCGTCAGCAAAGAATCTGACCTTCTATCGATTAAAAATTCCCCTTTGCCAACAGGGTAATTTTATTTCAAATAC
This sequence comes from uncultured Erysipelotrichaceae bacterium, assembly GCA_902791935.1. Taxonomy (GTDB): domain Bacteria; phylum Bacillota_I; class Bacilli_A; order RFN20; family CAG-826; genus UBA4951. The sequence continues at coordinate 6,716 of CADAXQ010000047.1, forward strand.
CCCTTCAGTTCTTTTTCCACAATGCCCTGAATCTCTCTCGCAGTCTTGTCACAAACTTCTTTCTTTAGGCCGAAATCTTCCACGTTCAAAGAAAGGATATCGTCTAAGGTTGGATTCTCTTCTCCATTTAGCGTTGTTTCGTGCGGCTTCCGATAATTCATCGTGGTCAAATCATAGGCAGGAGATAGATGATAAAGGCGATCCTTAGGAGCATAAAGAAAAGAGAAATTCTTTCCGTGATCATCAAAATTCTGAGCGAAGACATTGAAACACATCAATCGATAAGCTTGGTTCACGTCACGTTCATCCCCTAATCGGTAACAAACCTTGAGGAGATGAAGATAATCTAGCGCGGGGATATCCGGACTGGCTTCGAGTAGGCCAGAAAGGGAAATCATGTGCACTCTTTTTCCGTCTTTCCGGTCAAACCGTTCTTCTGCAAAATAACCTGCTGTCTTTTTTGAGGGTAACAAAGCAAAACGTGGGACGCAGATACCACATTTTTGGGCTGCTCGGTTATAGTCATATTCTCTTTTGCCGCATTGAGGAGAATCACTAAAAGCAGGGAACTTGACAATCCACAAATGGTTGTCTCTAAGAATGTTGGCTTTGGGCCTCGATCCGCCGGCAGCGCTCGAAGAATGATAGAGGGCATCGAAATCGGATGTGGCCTTGTTTTCCATTAGTTCTTCTAATTCCTTACGTCTCCGATCAAAGTCCGTGATTTCTTCTAACGAGGAAAAATCACTTTGACAAGGCTGATATTCTAGCCCACCAAGGGATGTATCGTTTAAGAGAGTTAGACGAGTAAGCAAAGAGACCTTGGCTGGATTGATGCCGTGTTTGGCGAGATATCGATCTACAATCAGCGTGCCAAAGCCATCGGGAAGAGAATCGGCAAAGACGCCAAATAAACCAGAAAAGTTATCGTTTCTCGCTTCAAAGAGTCCGTTTTTTAAAGGAAGGGAAAACGGTGAGACGGAGAAACCTTCTTCGATCCATTTCTCTTCATATTGAAAATAGATTCTTTCCCCTTGGCCCATCGCCAGGGTTCCAACTTTGTTTCCTTGAAAGAAAACTTCAATTTTGGAAAGATTCTTGATCATACCTTCCCTACCTCATCGATGTTTGTGGGACGTCTTTTTGCAAACAACGCATCAAAGTCCGATAGAGCATCCAGCTTAGACGCCAACAACAAAAGAGAGTTCAGAGAAATATTGCCCGTCTCCTCGAAACGACGAATGGAGGCGTAGGAAACGCCAGAAAGAAGGGAAAGTTTCTTCCGGCTCAGTTTCCGTTCTTTTCTCCGTAAGCGGAAACGATCCGCTATCTTCTTTCTCACTTCGTCCGGAGAGGCAATTCCTATCAGTTCTTCGAGGGTTGGTACACGTCTTTTCATTTGCTAATATTTTAGCAAAATATGATGATTTAATCAAATTATTGCTTATATATTAGCAATTATTATAAAAGACATTCCGATTCTAATATTTCTTTTCTGAACTTAAGAGACGGGCAATCGATCTGATTCGATAAAGAGAAACTATTTCCAGGCATTGCTAATCAAACGGATGGTCTCTTGTCCCAGGGTTTCTCTTTCCTTACGACAGGCGGCAGGACCAATCCTTTTCGATTTGGCAAGGCAGCGAATCCGACGATTCGGGTATTCCAACAGGAAATGGCTCATGTGTTCAAAAGCAATAAGGGAGGAGTGATGATGCCGGGGAATTGGAAAAACAAAGCTCTACCGCTCGTTCATAAACCCCTTCCTTCATATCGACATTGAATCTACGTTTGCACTAGTCAACGTTTTGTAGACACGCCTTTCATTTTTCTTCCTTCAGTCGCCTTTCTTTTTCCTCGTTCTCGGCCTTCGCCTTCGCGATAGCCGCCTGCTTTTTCTCATAGGCGACTTTGCTGGGCTTCTTCGGCTGGTCGGGCTTCCCCGCGTACATCTCCCGGAAGACCTTCGGGGTGAGGTAGCCCAGGGCATATGAGGGCCTGCCCTCGCTGAAGTATTTGATGTAGGCCTCGACGGCCTTCGGGACGGCGTCGATGCCGGCGCTCTTCAGGTATTCCCTGACGTACTGGTAGATGCTCTGCTCGGCGACGCCGTATTCCGCGGCTGCCTCCTTATTGGCCAGCTCGTGGGCGAATACGCGCCTTCCGATCTCTATCCTTTCGCTTGGCGTGCAGAACATTTCCATCCTCCTTGAATCGATTTTGCGTTACGGAGGCATCCGACGCTCGCGTCTCCTGCCTCCGTAACTTTTAGAAAGTGTCTACTTTTAGGTTACCAGTGGAAGTTACACTAAGTATGTGTTTTTTGAGAAAAATCAGCAGGACATCAATGGGCCCCTAGGG
>CADAXQ010000048.1 GCA_902791935.1 uncultured Erysipelotrichaceae bacterium
CCGTGAACGAATGTTGTTCCATCTGTGAATCCTTTCTCGGCGTCGCCGCCGCCCACCCCATGGGGTGGTGTGTGTATGTTAACGATAGCGTGGCTAATATCGTCCTGTCCATGTCCACTTTATTGATAGCACTTCAGTATTGGTAGTATCTCTGACCGCCGGGCAGCTTGGGCGACTTGCATTCGCAGGGGACGAACTTCACGTCCATCTGCCACTTCTCGCCGACGTTATCGGGCGTGTGGTATCTGCCGTTGTGCTTCTTTTTGGGGTTGCTTTTGTACGGCTCGTAGCCGTCGAGCCTTTTCAGGATCCGCAGCACGGTCGAATAGGAGGCGCTGTATCCGTCGAATGAATTCAGCCTCATCCAGATGTCGATCGACGAGAGATTGTCCCGTTTGCGGCAATTGGCGAGGCATTTGATCTTGTGGGCGGTTCTCTCCGGCGTCTTCCTCGAGTGGTCGGACTTCGGCTGGTGGCTTCTGTCGGCGAGGGAGGCCGCCGTGCCGTCGTATCTCTTCCTCCATCTCCAGAAGCTGGTCCTCTTGACCTTGTAGTAGGAGAGGGCCTTCCTTATGCTCCAGCCCGATTCCACGACCCTTCTCACCGAGCGGAGCCTCGTCTCAAGATCGTAGGGCAGGTAATTCCTCGCCTTTTCGCTTATAATGTCCATGGCATCTCCTTTCGTGTTTTCTTGGTCGAAAACATTATAAGGCGAGATGCCTTTTTTTCGCCTCGCCGCGAACCCCCTAGGGGGTTCTGGAGGGGGAAGGAACCGGCTATCGATTTTGTTTCACATCATTTGAAATAGAACACCAAAAGCCGAAGAAAAATTGGTTTCATATTGAAAAAGTTCCGTATTTATCAATCTTTTTCTAATTTTTCAGCCTTAAGCTACATACTGTCTCTACATGCATCGTTCCCACATGAAATACATGTTTACGGAACCGAGGTGGACTACGGAATAGACATGTCCACTGACGTATGATTTTTCATATGTCTACTGGAAGGTTGATACGAGGAAGGTCGTATTGGTATAAATGTTTATTTCATAATCCATCTTTTTGGGACTTGGCTAAATTTAGCCGATATCCATTTATGCCACCGCCTCATAGCGTGGCATACGGCTTAGATGACAGAAGCTTGTAGTCATCGTCGTGCGTATAGAAATAATCCATGAGCCAATAGATCCCGTTTGTCCCTTTTCTAAGCTTTTCGGATAGCAGCTTTCTCGTTATCGGCATGACCTGGAAGACGCTGATGTATTTGTGCTTCGAGTAATAGCATTTCACAATCTTCGGAGTCTTGAACGCCTCAGGCAAAAGCAATACCGTCCCGCAGTATTTCCCCTTGATTCCCATGTCTATCGTATCGGAGACCGTGATTGCCTCCTTTTCGTTAAAGGCGTATTCCGCGGTGGACCAAAGAAGGGAGTTGAGGAAAAGCCATTCGGTCTTCGACTCGTCGATTTCCACTTCCGGGGATATGAGCATCATGTACTCGTTTCTGGGGTTGGCCTTCCTACCCCATCCGATGTCGCGCTCAGGCAGCAGGTAGTCGCTCGCACCGATGGTGCATAGCTTCCAGAAAGGCAATTCGTTCGTCGGCTTGAAGACGAGCGTCGTTATCGGCTTCATGTCGTTTGGCAGGACATTCTTCTTCAGCTTCAGGCTGAAAGCGGGCTCTTCACCTAGAACGGCTTTGTAATGCTCAAGGAGCTTTTGGTGCCTCTTGCTTTCCATGTCATTCGCCAGGTTTGTAAGGAACTTCTTTCAGATAATATCCTCCGGTTTTCCTGGAGCCCCTCAATTCGATGTACTTGCCCAACTCTCTACGTATCGAGTTTCTGACCATATTCAAGGTGATTCCTTTGTCGTCCGATGACAAGATTTCATAGATTTTGTCGGCTTTTATCCCGGGGTTGCTCTTCACGGTCCGTATGATGGATAGCCCCAAATCATTTATTTCGTCATTTATTTCGTCATTTATTTCGTCATTTATTTCGTCATTTATTTCGTCACGGTAATTGAGGTTCGGAAGATACACGATGAAGAAGTTCTCGCTGTCGTAGAACTCTGGCTCCTTTCCTGTGCCTTTGTAGGCATTCAGAGTCCTTGCGATCCCGGTGCCGTAATTCTCGATCAGCCCAAGCTTATCAAGTAGATGGACCAGTCTCTCGTTCCTATAGGTCTGGACGCCTTTCAAAACGTCTTCGAGCGTCGTCTTATACAGTCCGCCGGGGCTTGTGATCTTCACTTTGTCCTTGTAGAACTCAACCTTGATGTTCGATCTGATGAAATAGTTCGTGTGGCAGAAGGCGTTCAGGATGATCTCGCGTAAAGAACTTCCAGGATATGAGGGCGTCTCGATTCTTTTCCACGAGACCCTGTCGATGACCGCGGAGACGTCGTTCATCCTCTCGGCCTGCTCCTGGGTATCCAAAAGTGCCTTGAGCAGAGAGCCTTCGAACGTTTTCTTGAGCTTGAAGTTCATTTGGCCGTCGTATTCGGCGACCTTCACGCACACGGGCGACTCATCCGAAAGAAGCAAGCCGAGGTTGGTATATAAACCATTTGCTCTCCTTAATCCAAGTGTGACCATCTGCTTGTCGCCGAAATCAATCTCGTGCTCATCGCAGAACTTGCTCAAGAAGCGAAAGGTCAGATCCTGGTTGTCGCTGATGTCGCTCTCGTAGTCATAGGCCTTGGAATCCATGATCATCTTGAGGATCTCGTCCTCACTGCATTTTCGGATGGATGTCCCGACCCTTTTGTACACGCCGCTCGGCTTTGGGCCTTTTTCCCTGAGGTAATATGGTTTGTTGTTTCCTTCTTCGACATCAATCTCAAGCACGCCATCCTCGTCGAAATCGAAGGTGACGAGGTTCGACGGAAGAGGATAGAACGCCTCCTGGAGCCATGATGCCAGTTTCAGGGAAAGAGCGTCCCTGTTCTCCTCAAGAAACGATTCGTTGATCGTTCCATCGTCGTTCACCCCGACGTAGATCTTCCCGCCTTTTGTATTCAGAAAAGCGATGATTTCGTTTTTAACCTCGTCGATCAATTTGCTCTTCAACTCAACAACATTCGATTCATGAAACATAGGCGCCACGCTCATTTTTTATTTAGTCACTTACTAATTTAATTATATTGAAATTGACTAAATATTTCAATTCTTCCGTGAAAAATAAAGCAGATTTGTATAATAAATGTCTCTTCATCACAACATTCGTGAGATTCCATAAAGTGCAAGAATGTACTCGACAATCGCCTTTTCTTTACTCTGAAAAGTGAAGAATAAAGTGAAGAATAGAATCCCAAATATTCCATAACTCAAAAAGAAATTTCCGAGAATCTTTAATCTTTTTAGATTTCGCCCGTTCCGCAGCAGAACAACGCCAAGAAAAAAGCCCCCACTACGGAGACTCGTTTCCATGTTCAGCTTCTCTTGAATATCAACATGATGTTGCATTCGTCGATGATATTAGATTGGCATAGAACCAAATCGTCCTCTGCCATCTCGCTGCATTCCTCGGTGATCCTCATCTGTGATTGCCGTACTGAATGGTCGGACGGTGGATATGTTTACTGATACTAGTAAAAACGCATATTTTTTTGATTTTTCCCGAATTTTTGAAATCCCAGAAAAGAAAAAAGGACTTCCATCCAATTTTCAAGGACGAAAATCCTTCATTTTTGTGCCTTTTAAGTCACTTTTTGGCTATTTTAGACATAGCAATGTGATAGTCTCCACATGTGCGGATGCTAGACAGAGAACATATGCGGTTTGAGTAGGGTGCGGATCAAGGAATATATTTCCACCTTGTAAAGGTTGGCAACAGTTCAGCTTCTCTATGTGTACATGACCGAACAGGTTTTCATCAAAAGGCACCAGATTCCGTATTTATGAGACGCGGTAGGAGACATATGGATAGTGAAAGCACCGTGTCTTATAGCCGTAAAATATTGACTCAGATTCAAGAAGACGGCATCCGTCAATAAATGTGGCTTTAATCGATTGTTTTCCAGTAGCCTCTGGTTTTCCCCACTCTGGTCAGATATCCGTTTGCCCTCAAAAAGGAGATGTTCTTGGTGATGGCTTGGACGCTGATCCCCATTTTTTCAGCCAATTCCGGCTTGCTTATATACGGATTCTGTTTCATCTCCAGCAGAATTGCTTTTCTTCTTGGGTTCAAGGGAGGTCTGGATAGAGACGGTTTGATGTTCTTTCGGTCAGCATCATTTTCTTGTTCCTGATGAATCCAGTTGAACGGGATGGTCACAACAATGGAGTTCTCACGGAAATCGATTGCTTCCTTCCCGTATCTCTCCACGATGGTCGGCACGCCTCTTCCGGACTTCTCGCTGATATGGAGCTGAAGGAAAATTTCGGACAGCTTCTCGTTGACAGGGACGGATTCTCCGGAATAGAAGCCTTCCTTCGTCTGCGAAGGCGGAAGAGGTCCGCGCGAGAGAATTTCCATCCGATCAGAGAAGACAGAAATCATCGGTTCGTTGAGAGACACCCAGTTGTTGTGAAGCACGGCATTGATCACGGCTTCTCGGAACGCAGCCTGGTCAAAAAGAGGGACATCCTTTCTTTCCACAATCCTGTTTTCTTCATCCGCCTGAATGATATTGAGGACCTCTCCGTACTGAAGAAGCCCATCCAAGGAGTAAAGAAGGCAGTTGTTGCCGAATTCCCGGACGGATAAAAGCGGGGAGGCTTTGGTCTTTCCTTGAAAGATGGAAACCCGAAGCGGAACATGGGAATCATCGGAAAGGAGCTGAGCTAGCAGGTTATATTCCCCCGACGCTGTTTTCAGCTTCAGGTTCTTGACGAATGTTCTTTCCTTCAGAACGATTCCTTTCGATCCGTAGTAGCCGAAGAGCTTATGGAAAGTCAGGTCCTGGTATTCGGATGCTTTGTTGACAATAGTCTCCTCCCGGCCTGAGAGTATTCTAAACAGCTGCACCTCTCGTTTCGGGTATTTCTTCAGTTTCACCTTGGAAGATCCGATGCGGATATAACGGACATCTTTGAAAGAAGTCGGAATTTCCTCTGCAGGAGGGATCAATAAAATGACGACCCGTTTTCCCTTGACTTCCAGTTCCCGAAAAGAAAAGTTTAAGCTTGGCGAAAGATTCCTCGCCAGATAATTCTGATATGGTTCTTTGTGATACTCCAGATAGGGATCGAACGAAGTGCCGACAATTTCATGGGTTCGTCTTTCACACCCCAGAGAAAATAACCCATCTCCTGATCATGAAAAGCGGCTGAATTGGAAATGGCGGAAACATATTCCCCCAATTCATCCGGTTGGAACCAGTTCTCCTTGAATCCGAACCATTCCTGCTCTTCAGCATAGCCGATAAGTTCCGATATCTTGTCTTCTAGACCCATGTGCGCTTCTCCTTGATTCAGCAACCAATCAGATTATCGAATGGGTTGTCGAATAGGTTGCTGAATAGGATGCTGAATTCACTTGTGAATAAGAATTTGAATGGCCAAAGCATCGAAAGCGGAAACAAATCATTTTCATGTCAGTCACTCCCTTTGTTGCCTAGGGGATGCCAAAATCGGTTGCAGTATAAATAATCGACTATCGTTGGGCCAAACTCACCACTGTCTCAACATGTGTGGATGCTAGACAGAGAACATGTGCGGTTAGAGTAGAGCATAGATCGAACGATATATTTTCCCTTAGTAAACGTATCCGACCATTGTTCTCTGATTGCTGAATCAGAACGCATTTCTATGTCAGTTTGCCGAATACAATCCCTTGGTTTTGAGAGGCGGTGAGAGCCATATCCAGGTTGATAGTATAGTGCCCCGATGTAGGCTTAAATGAATCCAGGAATATAAAACTCCGTGTATGGAAAGAGATGGCGATATCGTTGCCGGAGAAAACAACCGTCTTGCTATGGCACGGCACAAATTGGAGACATTCTTCAAAAAAGTCGTAGTTTGACCTTCCCTTGTTTTCTCCCTGTTAGAGAAAAGGTCTTAAAGTCTCGTTTAGCAAAGCTACCGACAACGAGAAAAATACAAGAACAGCATGCTTCAAAAAGAATCGCATCTATTTTCACGGCTAGCCAAACGGAGATTGTGAATCCATAAGGAGAAGGGAAACGGTTCTTACTCATCCTAAGGTATCAATCAATTTTTCAATCTGATCGATGACGGCGTCAAAGGAGACCCGGATCGGATATTTCTTCTTGCTCAGGAAATTGTCAAACCGCTTCCTCATGGGCTGACTATGGCGAATGTCTTCCATCCTCTTCCTATTCTCTTCTTTGGTTTGGTGATAGCTTCGGTGAGCACAGGTTTCCCGAAAAGCCGGGAGCAATTGAGGGGACCCCCAAAGCTCATCGTTCGTTGCCGTAAGCAAATAAAGATCATAGAAATCCTTGCTCCGGCTGTTGGTAAGTCCTCTTTCCAGGATTGTTTCCAATTTTTCAGCGATGACGCTTTCAAAACTATACGCCTTCAGGGGGAAATTTTCCTGACGGAGAATAGAGCGGTAATCATAATCGCTTGCGCCGGGTACGATGGGGTCTCCCGTAGCCACATCCAGAGAGAAATTCATTCTGATATTGCTTAGACGTCCTTCTAAGTGAAGGGAGAATCCCCCATAGATATCCTCTGGCCGGATCCTTTCGCAGGACAGATAAGAGAATGTGACGCCGTCCCCTCTATCGATGACGATGATTTGCTTTATCCTCTTTATCACCTCGTCCTGGCTGAGTTTCGCCTTCTCTAGGAGGAAATCCATGTCCATCGTCGACCTGTTTTCCACTCCCAGAAGGGAAGAGAGAAGAAGGCCTCCCTTCAGAACAAAGTTGTTCCGATATGGCGAGGCAGAAAGCCTTGAAAGAAAGGAGTCAAAAAAGAACCGAGCATAAAGAACGCTGGCATCGACATTCTTCTCGCGGGAAATTCTGACAATCCTATCCGCCAGGCTATTCTTGTTGATCATTGATGACCTCCATGATGTCATAGACTTCTTTTTCCATATGGCGAAGGCGGGCATATTCATAGAGGAGAGAATCGTTCCTCTTTTCCGATTTGATATACCTTCGCAGTGCCTTAAGGAAAATCTCTGCGTCGTAGGCGTCTCTTTTCCGAATCATTTCAACGATGCTTTTTTCCAAGCCATAGGAAAGTACAGAATGGGAAAACATGGTTTTTGCTTTTTCGTTATAGCTTTCCAGGCAATGAATATTTCTTTCCTTATGGATAATAAGATCTGAAAAATCCTGTTTTCGGATCCGATAGCCGTTCGGAACGCTGACTTCCAGATAGTCTGGTATCCTGTCTGTCAATCCGTTGAGATACAGGGCTGAAAGGTGGGAAAAGATGGCTTTCGGGTACCGAGACTGCAAGATAAAATAGGAATCCAACGGATAGGAAGGAAGACAATAGACTCCTTCAGAAATCCTGCGAAGAGATTTTTCTTTGATATACTGTTGGAAATAATAGTCCGTGACGTTGTTTTGGAGAGCCTCCCTCCTTGTGACATAGCCACCGTTTTTATCGATCAGAGCATTCAGGCTGTCAATATAATTCATAATTTGTACACCCATTATATAAAATTGGGTGGACAGAATCAAGAAATTGAAAGATGCTATCTTCCCAAGGCTTTAGGAAAGAACAATTACTGATCTCTTAAGTCGAAAGGGAAAGGAGTTTTTTTCATCTTTGTCCTCTGTTTCGCTTGAGTGGAACTATTCTTCAAATTTTACTTATCGTTTGGCCAAACTCACTATTGTCTCGACGGTATCGAGGCCCATTCGGTCGTCGCCATCGGGACGGTCGGAGGGTCCCCGAAGAAGCTTATAGACAGGAAGAGATTCGAGAAGGGGCTGGATGAGATGGCGGGTAGGCTTTTGCCGAATGCTATAATGGTATACGGTTCAGCGAACTATCCCTGCTTCAGTGAGATCAGGAAGAAGGGGGTGAAGATTCTTTCCTACCCGAGCGCCACCGCCTCCTATTTTGAAAGGAGGAAAGCGCGATGAGCAAGGGATACAGCGGCCTCTTCCAAGCCGCCAAGGTTGAAAGGCGGGAGCCGGACTTCTACACCGGCAATAATGGGAAGACGATGCTCGCCGTGCACAAGCGCTGGATTGGGGTCAACAGGAGAGAGCGCCTGCTCGCCAAGGCAAAGCACCCAAAACTCAAAGATGCCATCAATCAGCTCTACCGGCCAGGATCCTTCATCGGCGACGGCGGAACGGCTTCCGTGCTAAAATTCGAGAAGGCGACTGGCCTGGGACTCGGGAAAAACGGCAAGCCTCACACGCAAAAAGCCAAAGATTATGCAGTCCACCTAAGTCTTCTGATAAAGAGCGCTACTTTGTCAAAAGGAGACAGGAAGCTCGCACTTAGTTTATATAAAAAGCTCATAAAGGCTTTGAAAGGAGAATAAAATGACCTATAACGATTTATACTTCAAATTTAAATCCTTGTTTCCAAACGAAGAAGAGTGGTTCAAGCGAAAAGAAGAAGAAAGCTTTGCCGATGGAAGCGAAGAGTCTCTTATTCACGTTTGCTTCGGTCTCGTTGTAGTTCCTTTTATCATCAAACTGCTTAACGACAACAACATAGAGGAAATCAAAAAGGCCTTTTCTTTTTTGGAGGAAATGGAAAAAGACACTGATTCAAAAGTCGCCGAAGTAGTCGAATTCAGCGTCCTAGAGCCTTTATCCGACGACCCCAAGATACTGGGGAAAGCTAAGCCGTATATGGGCCCGGGGACGAGAGAAGCGCTCCACTCCATGGCGTGGTGGCTGAACATCGACGCCTAGCTTCAGGACCATCAAGGCCGTTCTCTTCCCGGCAACGGCTTCGCCCGTTTCCAGGTTCCCTAAGTCAACTTATATAGTTCGTCCGCTTAGTTTGATATGTCTACCATCCTTTCGTTTCTTCGATTCTATCGGACTTTTAGAGACACCACCGTCTCGACATGGGTGCAGTTATCTTTTATGCGGACAAATACCTAATAAACTAGGTTGTATGCACTTGTAGGCGGTAAATAAACACAATTATTATAAAATTTGACTATTCTTTTTAAAAGAAAAGGATGGATTTTATCCACCCTAATTTAATAAATCTCTAACATCCTTGAGTGGCACCATTATGCCAATCTTTTGGCCAACATACATTTGTGCCGTTTTATCAGTTGGGTCAAGTGCTTTTAATGGCAACACACTAATCCACACTCCTTCAAGTCCGTGCATATTCTCACATACCTCAGTGACTTCTGCCTCGAACTTTTTGACTCCATATTTACGGAAACTGACAATCACTCTATCTCCGATACAATACTTGCAAATTCTTGTCCTGTCTTGGGAGATTTTAATTCTTGGTTCTTTTGTACTCATTTAAATCGTACCTCAAGGCGTTTTATTGATTGTTATAGACAAGCCAATAACAAGATTGAATGTTATTTTGTACTTCTCGTTGATAACAATCGAATCCACCAATGTATTAAATGTGTTCTCATCGAATTCTTTATCTGGTTTCAAAGAATCAATAATTTTTATTACTTCATTAAATCTTTGATTGTCTTTTCTTTGTTGAATAGAAGCAAACTCGTAGTTAATTTTATCCTCCTTAACTTTATCAATGGTTACTGATATTTTGTCTCCTTGAATCGCATATTCTTCATCGGTTATAAGTTTTTCATTCTTTCGTTTCGCCAAAGCGGCCATTTGGTTTTGAAGTATTTCTAACTGATTATCAAATTCTTCTAAGACATCATTTGGTTTTTCAATAATCACATCTTTTAATGCGAGTTTTACAACAGATTTGATTTCATCGATATTCACTGAGAGCTTGTTAACACAATCAACAAACGCCTCCTTGATTAACGACTCTTTAATACCTTGTTGGGCACACTTTGATGCATTTTGTCTTCTTGTGCCACATGTGTAATAAACTTCATTAAAACCTTTCTTTGTGTGTTGAATATTTCTTACATAATAATTGCCACAACATCCACATTTGATTTTTCTATAAAAGCATCCACTAACTGTTGTTAATCGTGATTGACCAAAACCATGATTTTTAATAAGTTCTGCTTTTCTTTGAAATTCGAGTTGAGCTAATTGATAAGTTTCTTTAGAAATGATTGGATTTTCAATAACGCCTTCAGCATAATACATCTGAACTTGCCCTTCATTTTTGTATCTTTTCTTTGAAAGAACATCAGGTTTATAAGTCTTTCCCATTAGAGCAGCTCCATAATATTTTTCGTTATGAAGAATGCTGTAGATAGTTGTATAGTGCCATTCTTTTCCTCCACAAGGAGCTGGTATACCCTCATCCATTAGTTCTTTCCTTATTACTGCAATTGGCTTGCCTGAAATAAACTCATTAAATATCCTTCTAATTATTTTGGCTTCTTCTTCAACAATTACCATTTTGTGATTTTCATCTCTCGTATACCCAAGAAATCGAGTGTAATTAAGCAAGAAATCACCTTTTTGAAACTTCTTTTCCATTGACCATTTAACGTTTTTTGAAATAGTTCTAGATTCTTCTTCTGCCATAGCAGCTAAAATAGTCAATAAAACATCTCCACCGCTTGTAGCAGTATCAATATTTTGAGATTCAAAGAAGATAGTTACTCCTAACTCTTTTAACTGTCTTATGTAATTAAGTGCATCTACAGTGTTTCGTGCAAAACGGGCTAATGATTTACAAAGGATTCTATCAATTTTGTGTTCCTTGCAATCGGTAATCATTTTTTGGAAGCCTGGGCGTTTGTCTGCTCTTGTTCCTGTAATGCCAGGATCACTATAAATATCAACAAGCGTCCACTTTGGGTTACTTGAAATATATCGTGTGTAATAATCCACTTGTCTTTCGAAAGAGTCCTCTTGCTCATCTTTGTCAGTTGAAACACGAGCGTATGCTGCCACACGCAATTTGGATTCGGTTGTTAATTCCTGATTAATTATTTGTTGTCTAATCGTTTGAGGATTGGCTTTAATTACTTTAACTTCCATGATTCTTCTTTCCCCCATTTTTTGCTTTTGATTCCATCTCTGCGATGTTTCTTTCTATTTGTATATGTCTTTTCAATCACAACTCCGTTATAGAAGTAAAATTCAAGAACATACATATGAACCACTACTTTTTCAATAGTGAGAAACAACTTTTCTTCAGAGAACTTTTGTATTGGTGTTAATTTGGCTTTTCCTACGTTATGTTTAGCAAAAGATTGTAGTTTCGAATCAATTGCATCTATCTTTGCCTTAATAGATGCATTTTCGGACTCATAGAAGTCACTTTTAACCCAACCGTGGGTATTTAGCCTAATTAAATCTTTTTGTTGATCTAAGAGGGCGTTTTTCTCATTTATGAGACTTTCCTCTTCTTTGGGTTTTAATTGGTTGAGCACAAACTCGTTATAAGCCTCCACAAACTTCTCTTTTAAAACTGAATCTTTGATAACTGAAGTAGCACAAGGTTCTTCCTGTTCAAACTCTCTTTTCTTTGACCTAGGACAACCCCAATATCCTTCTTGGCTCACATTACCTGAATTGCACACTCGGTGTTGATAATGTCTGCCACAAAAGCCGCAAACGACCAAACCAGTAAATGGGTAAACAGGGTTTTTCTTGCCTCTTAATTTTGCGTTTCCCCTATCTTTAATTTGGCCTTGAGCAACTTCAAATCTATTTCTTTCAATAATTGCTTCATGATGATCTTTAACATAATAGGAGTCTCTTTCTCCGTGATTTATTACTCGATATCCTTTCTTATTGAAATATTTTTGAAGGATTAAGTCTCCGACATACTTTTCATTTTTAAGAATCGACATAACAACGGTCTGAGTCCATTTTTTTCCTCTTGGAGAAGGAATATCATCGTGATTTAGCCAACGAGAGATTTTGTTCGCAGAAAATCCCATATCAAGATATTCGTGAAATATTCTTCTAACTATTTTTGCCTCAGGTTCATATCTAACAAGTTGTCCTTTAGGTAGTAATGAGTATCCATACACCCTTCCACCATACATTCCTTCACCACGTTTGAACTTTTCCCTAAATGACCAAGAAACATTTTCTGAATAACGTGATAAATCATCTTCTGCGATAGCAGCAGCAACTGTTAATTTAAGATCATCGCTTGGATTAGAGGTATCTATATCTTCTCTTTCAAAATGAACCACAACATGTAAATCTCTAAGTTCTCTAATGATTGATAGAAGTTCTCCAGTATTTCTTGAAAAACGCTGAACACTCTTGCAAAAGATATGTTGTATTTTTCCAAGTCTAGCATCGTTAATCATTCTTCTAAATTCAGGTCTATTAGTAACGGATTTTCCACTAATGCCCTTGTCGGCATATATACCAACAAATTCATAAAAAGGGCATTCAACAAAGTATTTCTTCCAATAATCAATTTGAAAATCCAAGCTATGTGCCTGTTCCTTAGAATTAGTAGACACTCTTACATATGCGGCGGCTTTTGGAAACATAGATTCTTACCTCCTTCCTAAAAAGTTTGATTGGAAACATCTCCATATAAATACTGCCGCACTATTTTTATTTCGTCAGCGTTCAAATTGAAAAAAATGTAATATCTTTGATATTAGCCAACAATATGGAAGTATATGGAAGATAGAATGTAAAAATCCTTACTCGCGTACGTATAAGAAAAAGTTTGCAATTTGTCTTCCATTGTCTTCCATAATGGATTGCATAAGTGGAACTAGTGGAACCTAAAATGCAAAAGTCCCTTTAACGCGTACGTATGAGAAAGTTTTACAAATGAGCTTCCACTGCTTCCACCGTCAATTAATTTTGAGAAAGAATCGCCTTCTAAAAGTGAAGGCAAGTGAAGGACAAAATGTAAAATTCCTTTCACACGTATGTATAAGGAAATTTTGCAAATTAGCTTGCACCCTCCTTCACTATTAAGAGAATCCAAACAATTCATAACTTTGTTATGAGAACAGGTTGTGCTGGCAAGTGTTAGCTAATATGCAAACTTTCTACATTTTTTTCTCACATAAGAGAGTTTTTGATTTTAGCCAGCACTAGCTAACACTAAACTTTTTAATACTATGTATTACTTATAGAAGGTGACGGGCAATGACACTTCAAAATACAAAATCCCTTTTGCACGTACGTATAACAAAATTTGTATATTCATGTGTCACCAAGCGTCACCAAAGTTGCAAAAGTCCTTATAACGCGTACGTTTAAGAAATGTTTGTTTATCAGGTGACATAGGTGACATAATCAATTTCTAATATTAGTTATTTTGGCATTATGAGACCTATTTCTTAAAACAATCCAGAAAAATGCCTTTTTGTGTGCGTTTTAGGTTGAAATTTTGTTGGAAACATATCCAAGAAAGTGAATTGGGCACGCATAAATAAGGAAAAATTGCATATTTATGTATCATTATTTAATTTTTTTACCAGTAAGAAGAGCGTTAATTTGTTATATTCATAACTATGTTATGTAGGTGGGTTGTGTAGGCTAGTGTAGGCTGATATGCAAACTTTTTTCATTTACAACTCACATAAGAGAGTTTTTGGTTTTAGCTTACACTTGCCTACACTAAATCCTTTAATACTATGTATTACTTATAAAAGGTGGCTGGCGATGACACCTCAAAATACTTTTCGCATGCATTTACAAGAAAAATTAGTATATTTATGCGCCTCTCAGCACCACCAAATAATCATTTCGCCCGTTAAAAGACCATTAATCTATTATGCTCATAACTATGTTATGTTTTTAAGGTGCGGAAGCTGTGGAAGCTGATATGCAAACTTTTTTTCATTTACAACTCACATAAGAGAGTTTTTGGTTTTAACTTCCACTTGCTTCCGCAAGCATAAAATTTTAAAAAAAACTCTATAGTGCACGTGAGGGATAAAAGAGTCAGCCTTTATCGATGTTTTCAGGATTTTTCCAGTCACGATAGCGCAATTTAGTGCGCTTTTTC
>CADAXQ010000049.1 GCA_902791935.1 uncultured Erysipelotrichaceae bacterium
ATTAACAATAGACCTAGGAAATGTAACAACTGGATATCTCCATCAAAATTGATGTCTGAAGCTATCTCTGAGTGTTGCACTTAAGATTACAATTTACCTATCCAAAAAGCGAAATACTCTGCCTATTTTATATTGGTCTCGATTTTCTTTACGGATCGTCTGCGAGCCGAAAACATTGCTATACTCTGTTCAAACACTTGAACAGTGTTGACAAAAGGAGATTAACGTATGGATTACTTAAGCATCATGAAACAACGCCATAGTGTGCGCCAATATAAGGACGACCCCATTCCCGAAGAGATTCGGAAGTCGTTAACAGAAGAAGTGGAGAAGCAAAACAAAGAAAGTGGACTGCATATGCAGATTTTCTTTGATGAACCAAAGTGCTTTGATTCTTTGATGTCACATTATGGAAAGTTTTCGGGCGTAAAGAACTACCTCGCCATTGTGGGAAAGAAAGGATCCGACTTAGAAGAAAAGGCTGGGTACTATGGCGAAAAGATTGTCCTTTTGGCACAAAGCCAAGGCATCAATAGCTGCTGGGTTGGATTAACGCATGGCAAAAGCAAAGCCGTGATTGAAAAAGGTGAGAAACTCGTAATTATCATCGCACTTGGATATGGCAAGACCCAAGGAGCTGCTCATAAGAGCAAGCCGATGGAGAAGTTATCTTCTGTAAAAGGAGACATGCCGGATTGGTTTAAGACCGGTATGGAAGGCGCGATGCTTGCGCCGACCGCAGTGAACCAGCAAAAGTTTTTGATTTCTTATAATAGTTCTAAGCTGACAGCGAAAGTAAACGGGACTGGTTTCTTCTCAAAAGTGGATCTTGGCATCGTCAAATGCGATTTCGAATTAGCCAGCGGACATACATTCGATAAATAGGAGTTCTTATGGACAAAAACGCCCAATTACAGATTAAGAAACTTGCGGAGGAATTCGCGGCAAGCCAGAAAGTTTTGATCGCATTAGGTGACGAAAACCGCCAACACTTGATTCTTTCTATGATGAAGATGGAAAAATGCGATGGTGTTCGCGTGGTGGATGTTGCTAAGCAATCTTCGCTTTCGCGTCCGGCTGTATCCCATCACCTTCAGATCATGAAGGATGCAGGGCTACTCAAAACAAGAAAAGAAGGAACCAAGATTTATTACTACTTTGACCCGGATATGAAGGCGGTTAGTACATTAGTCGACGCTCTCTCTTTGGCAGTCAAGATTACGAAAGCACTTCCGGACCGGTCAGGTGAAGAATGAAGATTCAAGCATTGCAAACGGGCAGCACCCTCGTTTCCAGTGCTGTTCCAGATCGTAGCTCTCATCATTGGAAACTTGCTTATACGGACTTATTTTAGACAAGAAGCCATCGTATTTCCGTTCCTGTAAAAGCCTTCCTTGTAGAAAACAAGGGTCACCTTATTTTAGTGGATACGGGTTGGTCGGCAGATTGTGTCAAACATCCTATCCGTCACTTAGGATTTGGACTATGGTTTGCCAGCGAACCTGTACTCAAAGAAGGCGAATCTGTTCCTGAGCAGCTTCTAAAAATAGGATTAAAACCTCAGGACATCAATGCGATTGTGCTGACTCATTTAGACTGTGATCATGTCAGCGGATTACTTCCTTTAAAAGAAGTAAAACACATTTATTGTTCACAAGAAGAATGGGGCCATGCGCAAAAGAAAGACGTCCGCTATCGGAAGGCGTTTTGGAAAAGTGCCCACGTCGAAATGTTGGCCATGCAAGACGATCCTAAGGCGCCTTTTGGAAAGTCCTGTGATCTGTTTGGCGATGGGAGTGTGCGTGTCATCTTTACCCCTGGCCACAGTGAAGGATCCGTCGCAATCCTTGCCTATGATGGAGGTAACTATGCAGCTTTTGTAGGCGATGATTCTTATAATCGTCACTCTTGGGAAGAATTAAAACTTCCAGGTCCGGTTTATGACGAAAAAGAGATGCTGACCACGCTGAAATGGGTGCAAAGCCTCAGTAAAGATCCTGCCTGCATCGGCATTTATGCCGCACATGATGGGGAGGGGCCTGTTGGGACCGAGGACAAGTGAGTAATCACATCGCAGAGGCGGCCTTATGTCTCAACGTCCCCCTCACTTATTCTCTAGGCATAAGTTTTCTGCTTGGGGCAAAAAATTCCAATTCACATTTTAAAAAGATAGATATTCAAAAAGACGTTCCTGATTTTCCCCTTGAAAACAAGGGGATTTTTCATTTTTATGACGACAAAATGATTCAATCTTTACATTTCAGCAAAAACTTT
Source organism: uncultured Erysipelotrichaceae bacterium (assembly GCA_902791935.1). Lineage (GTDB taxonomy): Bacteria > Bacillota_I > Bacilli_A > RFN20 > CAG-826 > UBA4951. The sequence goes on from CADAXQ010000049.1 coordinate 2,275, forward strand.
GTGATTTTTAAAAGTTTTTGCTATAGCATTATTTTATCGGAGGAAATCTTATGGGTTTGAAGAAGCGCGATACCTTTTTGAAACAATTATTGTTATTTAAAGATACCGACAATGTGAAGATTGTTACTGGCATTCGCCGTTGTGGCAAATCCAGCCTCCTTGATTTAATGATTGAACACCTTAAAGAAAATGGGGTGGATCCACATCAAATTCTTAAGATGAATTTTGAATCGCTTCAATTCAGTGAAATGACTTACAAAGAAGTCTATCAATACGTTTTGGCTCATAAAGCGGAAGGGAAGCGGACATATCTTTTCTTTGATGAGCCACACATGGTAAATCAATGGGAAAGAACTGTTGACTCATTGCGCTGCGATATCGATTGCGACATTTACATTACGGGATCTAACTCCCATATGCTTTCTAGCGAATATTCCACTCTTTTATCGGGACGATATGTAGAAATCAACATGCTCCCGTTGTCTTTTAAAGAGTTTGTTGATTTCCGTGACCTCGCTATTCGAGAAGAAATAAGCCCATTGGGCGGTACCATCAAACGATGTTATGACAAAGATGGTCAGCCATATGACATGAACGAAGTTTTTGAGTCTTATTTAAAATATGGCGGTATGCCCGGTTTAAGCGAACTTCCCCTATCGGAAGAGGTGGCATCACGTTACTTAGATAGTATCTATAACACCGTGATTAACAATGATATTTTGGAACGGAATGTTACCGAAGAGAAAACAAAAATCGCCGATCCTTTTTTGCTCCGAAAATTAGTGCTTTTCCTGGCAGACAATACTGGCAAAGAGTTCTCTTATAACAAAGTCACTGCGGCAATGAATGAGAACCAGCGCCTTAGTGATGATGAGAATGTTGGCAATCATAAAGTCATGTCCTACATGAAAGGCCTTCTGAATGCTTTCGTTTTTTACGAAGCTGGCCGTTATGATCTTCGAGGTAAGAAACTATTAAAAACCAACGGGAAGTACTACATCGTTGATTTAGGGCTTCGTAACTATTTATTAGGATATAAGCCCTATGACCGCGGTTTCACTTTAGAGAATTTGGTTTATTTTGAACTCTTGAGACGTGGTTATATGGTGAATGTCGGAAAAGTAGATGCGTTAGAGATTGATTTCCGAGCGGTAAAAGGAAGCAATGTGCAATATTTTCAGATTACCGAGTCTCTGAAAGACGAGGCTACAAGAAATCGCGAGATCCGTCCGTTTGATATGATTGACGATCATTATGAACGAGTGATTTTAACGATGGATAAAGGCGCCTATAACATCAATGGCATTCGTGTTCTGAACATTGTGGATTGGTTGCTAGAAGAATAAAGATATATTGCTTGCATGGAACCCTATCTAGAATAATAATTAGTTATAACTAACTAAAGGTAATATTATGCAAGCAAATTATAAAAACTGGGTGCCACGGGGGATGATGGTTGGATTTGGCAGTGGAACCGCTATCGCATTAGGCATTTCGTTAGCCATTTATTTCACCCAGAAAGAGGCAAACCGTGTTGCCCATTTAGTTTGGTTCGGCATAGCACTTCTTGTCGCTGTCGTTTTGTTTTGCTTCTTTGCTTGGAGCTTCGTCACCCATCTTGTCTTCTCTTATCGTGGACATATCCGTTTATCGCAGAAAATCATTTCGCATGTTGCCGATGCTGCCACGATCAAGGACGGACAAACCGGTTTGGACATTGGATGTGGCAGTGGTGCATTAACCATCGCAGTGGCAAAACGCCATCCGAATGCCAAGATGGTCGGGCTCGATCGTTGGGGCAAAGACTATGCTTCGTTTAGTCAAGCGCTTTGCTACAACAATGCAAAAGCAGAAGGCGTCAATAACGTTGAATTCGTGCAAGGCGATGCAATCGCTTTGGCTTATCCTGATGAATCGTTTGATTTTGTAACCAGCAATTATTGCTACCACAATATTTCGGGTTACGACAAGCAACAACTATTGCGTGAAACGTTCCGTGTTTTGAGAAAAGGTGGAACGTTTGCCATTCATGACCTCATGGGCAAATCACGTTATGGGGATATGGATGCTTTTGAAAAAGAATTGAAAGCAGTAGGTTTCAAAGACGTAAAACGCATTCGGACGGATGGAGTTTGGCTTTCTAGTTTCTGGGCTTTCTTGATTGGATTACGGCACTCAACCTTACTGGTTGGAACAAAATAAAAGAATCAAAAAGGCGGCATATGACCGCCTTTTCATTATGCTTTGATTTGCTTCTTTCGTCGCAAGAAATGATAGAAGACATCAATTTCGTGCATGAGGAGCGGCAAGAATGCGATGCTGATGGTAATGCCCCATTCGGTGCCATTCAGGTTAGCGGTGGAGAAGACATCAGAAACACCCGGCACTTCGATGACAAGCAACTGCAATGCCACCCCAGCAAAGAAGGCAATCGCCATCATCCAGTTCTTGTCACGGAAGACGTGAACAAATGAATGCTTGGTATCGGACATGCCGATCATATGCAGCAATTCCATTAAAGCCAAAGCCGTGAATGCCATCGTTTGAGCTTGGGCAAGCTTGGCCGGGATTTCGTAGAACGCTTTTAAATCGGTATAAGCGTAATGGCCTTGTAACCAGGCGGGTGCCAAATAAGACAAGATACTCCCGATGGTTAAGAACGTTCCGTACCAGGCGATTAAACGAATGCCCCCATGGGCAAATAGGCTCTCGTTCGGGTCACGTGGGGCCTGTTTCATAACATCAGGATCTTTTGGTTGCATCCCTAGCGCAATAGCGGGCAAGGAGTCCGTAATGAGGTTAATCCATAATAAGTGGATGGCTAAGAATGGGGCAGGCAAGCCGACGGCAATGAGCAAGAACATCGCCAAAACTTCGGTAATGTTTGTGGAGAGCAAGAATAAAACGGTTTTCCGAATGTTCGCATAAATGCCTCTTCCTTCTTCAACCGCTTTTTCAATCGAAGCAAAGTTATCGTCGGTTAATACCATATCAGCCGCGCCTTTGGCGACATCGGTACCCGTAATCCCCATTGCGATTCCGATGTCAGCTGCCTTTAATGAAGGGGCGTCATTCACGCCGTCACCCGTCATCGCCACAACGGCACCATTTGCCTGGAACGCCTTCACGATTTGCACTTTGTTATTCGGCGAAACACGGGCAAATACCCGCGCAGTTTTCACGGTTTCTTGAAGTTCTTTCTCGCTCATCGCATCCACATCCGCGCCGGTATAGCACTGAGATTTGCTCTCACAGATGCCCAAATTTTTCGCGATGGCATATGCCGTGTCTTTGTGGTCACCCGTAATCATAACCGTACGAATGCCGGCTTCTTTTAGCTTAGCTACTGCTGGTTTTGCTTCCGGGCGTGCAGGGTCAATCATGGCCACCATGCCGACAAAGATCAGATGTTCTTCTTCAATTTTGCCGGCATCACCTATGGCTAATGCCAATACGCGTAAGGCTTCTTCTGAGAAAGCAGCATTTTGCGCTTCAATACGTTTCTTATCGTCATCCGTGATGGAACGGACTTTGCCGTGCACTAAGATGCGGTCCGTATGAGCAAGGATAGAATCCATTGCCCCTTTGGTATAAAGAATCTTTTGCTCCCCATCTTGATGTAACGTCGACATCCGCTTTCTGACGGAATCAAATGGCAATTCCTCAATCCGTGGCGTTTCTTTTTCTAGTTTGCCTTTCGGGAAGTGCATTTCGTTTGCAAATGCCACCAACGCAATTTCGGTGGGATCACCATATTGCCCTTCGTCAATTCCGGCGTTTGAGCATAAAGACATGCCTTTGGCAAGCAGTTGTAAATCAGGGTCAGAAGCAGTGGCAAAATCTTTTTGTTCGGTGACGGCAAAATCCGTATAGGCCTTTACCACCGTCATCTTGTTTTGCGTTAAGGTTCCTGTCTTATCGGAGCAGACAACCGATACGGCGCCCAGTGTTTCTACGGATGGTAACTTACGAACAATCGTATTGGCTTTGACCATCCGTTGCACCCCAATCGATAAAACGATAGTCACCACGGCGGCCAGTCCTTCTGGTACGGCCGCAACTGCCAAAGAAATAGAAGACAAGACAGCTTCAATATATGCGGAAACCTCGGTGTTTTTGCCATCTAAGAAAATCCATAGCAAATCCACGGCAAATACCACGATAACAATAATTAAAGTGAGAATTCCTAGGGATTTTGATAATTTTGCTAGGGCTTTTTGCAAAGGGGTCTCATCATTGGTTTCTTCGTCTAAAGCACCGGCAATCTTACCGATTTCGGTATTCATGCCAGTGTTTACTACAACTCCATAACCACGGCCATAACTTACGGTAGTAGACATATAAGCAAGGTTGACGCGGTCCCCGATACCAACCGGAGAAGAAAACACTTTGGCGGCATCTTTTTCGACAGGTACTGACTCGCCAGTCAAACTGGATTCATCAATTTTGAGATTGATAGACTCTAATAGACGTAAATCGGCGCCGACCGTATCGCCTTCTTCTAAATAAACGATATCACCAGGCACCAGTTCGCTGGCTTTGATTTTCTTCCGCTTACCATCTCGTAACACGGTTGCCTCAGGGCTGGCCATCTTCTTTAAAGCTTCCAAAGAACTTGCCGCCTTCATTTCTTGCACCGTTCCAATGACAGCATTCAATAAAATGACGGCAAAGATAATGATGACATCCGGCCAATCCCCAGTTTCTGTGAAGATAAACGGTTTCCCTGCATATAATGCACGGACCGTTTCATAAATGGAAACCCCGATGGTTACGGCGACGGCTGCAAAAAGAACGAAAATCAAAGGATCGTTCATCTGTGACAAAAAGATTTGGAACCAATTCTTTTTCTTCTTTTCCTTTAATGCGTTCGGCCCATATTGGGTCAGCCGCTTATTGGCTTCCTCGGAACTTAACCCCTGTGTAGGATTAGCTTGGTAGGCGTTTAATGCGTCTTCCTTATTAAACGACTCAGCGTGAATTTCTTCCATGGTGTCTCCCCTCAAAAAAGAAAATGCCAAGGTCGAGCCTGGCATATTGCCTCAAGTATGGCTCTTCCCATACTTAAGTCTTGATTTTTGATGAAGCCCCGGACAAATGCCGTGGTGACGGGTACTTCCACCTGGTGGGTAATCTACTCCCTTAAGCATGTCGATTTTAGCAATGACGCCTTCGTTTTTCAATATTCCTTCTAAGAGAAATTGAACAAACGATGGAAGGACGAATTATAATCATCCCCGTATGAAACAAGAAGAAAATGCCACCTTGGATGTCAAGGCGAGAGAAAAACGAATCGTTGCCACTTCGGTGGTTGGAATCATCGGAAACCTACTACTCGTAGGCTTTAAAGCCGTCATCGGGATTTTGGCCCAATCGGTGTCTATCTTGATGGATGCCGTCAATAACTTAACGGATGCACTAAGCTCAATTATCACCATCTTAGGAACAAAATTAGCCAATAAACGGCCGGATAAGAAACACCCATTCGGCTATGGACGAATTGAGTACATTACCTCTACTTTAATTGCCTGTTTGATTTTGTTTGCCGGTGGCAGTGCCATTTATGAATCCATTCAAACTTTAATCGCAGGAACCGTTCCTTCTTATGATAAGTGGGCGATTATCATCGTTTCCGTTGCCATCGTGATTAAAATAGGATTAGGAATCTATTTCCGCATGCAAGGAAAGAAAACGGGATCTGATGCCTTAAAGTCTTCTGGCACTGATGCCTTAATGGACAGCATTCTTTCCTTAGGTACCTTAATTGGTGCGATCGTGATGTTGACTACCAATGTCAGTATTGAAGGCTACCTTGGTATTGCGATTGGTTTATTTATCATCAAATCTGGCATTGATGCGTTACGCGAAAGCTTATCGGATTTGATTGGGAACCGTATGGACGCAGGAAAATCGCATGAAATTAAAGCCTTTATCAAGGAAAAACATCCTGAAGTTCATGGGGTGTACGACTTAATCGTCAACTCCTATGGTCCAAATCGTTCCATTGGTTCGGCGCATGTAGAAGTGGACGATGGCTTAACGGCGAAAGAGATTCAAGCTTTGGAACGTTCGATTCAGATGGATGTCTATATGAAGTACGGCATCATTATGACCATCGGCATCTATGCCTCAAACGATTCTTCTCCAGCAAGTAGAGCCATAAAAGCAGATTTGATTGCTATTACCAAACAAGAAAAGAACTTCTTGCAACTGCATGGCTTCTATGTCGATGAAAAGACGAAGAGAGTTGTCTTTGATTTGATTTTCACCTTTGATGAAAAAGATCCGGTGGCAGCAGAAAAACGGGTGGTTGGTGCCATCCAAGCAAAATATCCGGACTATCATTTCTATCCTGTGTTGGATTCAAGTTTTACCGATTGAGTAAAACCGGCGTGGTTAACAAAGGTTAACGCCGGCTTTTTGTCCGAGCCGACGTGCAACGTCGAGCGAGTGAAAACTCCCCGATAGTCGGGGAGTTCGGTGAAGCTTATAGCTTTGCACAGTCGAAAAAGGCTCCTT
>CADAXQ010000050.1 GCA_902791935.1 uncultured Erysipelotrichaceae bacterium
ATAGGATGAAAGGAAAGGAGGAATTGTTCAAAGAGGATTAGCCGACATTGGTGAAGGATATTTTCCCTAAAATGGTAAAAAATATATTTACTTTATCATCCAGGGACGGGCGGGGCGGCAGACGAAGGAATGCCCCGACGTACAGAAGCCCCAAGAGGAGCAGGTTCAAAGTCCCGCAGCCCCAGGCGCGGATCCAAAGCGCGTAGGCCGAGTGGAAGGACCAGCTCTCCCCGTCGAAGCGGAGGACGTCGCGCGGCGAGGCGAGGGCGAAGGCGATGCCGCCGTATAGCAAAGCGGCGAAGAGAAGCATCGATTCATAATAGATTAACACCCCCGTTTCGAAACGACGGCGGGAATAGGCCGCCAACGTGACGTTCCTCCGGAACGCCCTGGCGCCTTCCGAAAGGAAAAGCGGCCAAGCCAGAGCGATGGCGAAGAGCCCCAGGAAGGACGGCATGGAGAAGAGACGGGCCGTGGTCTTGCTAATCGTAATATCAATTTCACCGTGTCTCCCCTCGCCACCAAAAATGTAGTATTGATACGGATAAAGCTTGCGGCTGCTAATGGCATCATAGTATCGAGAAATCCATAGAGCTTGTATATTTCCTTCGCTTTCGTAGGATTCTTTCCAAGATTTTGCGCTAGTTTCACAGCTGTCGAAAAAGTCAGCCCGGAAAGAAGATGGCGAAGGTCCAGTCGGATCCCAAGCAAACAAACATCCGAACGCAATGACGGCGGCTAGGACGATAAAAAGAACGATGAGTAGGCGAGAATCCCAACGGATGCGGCGCCGCGCAAAAGCAAAGCCTGCTTGAAAAGGATTATGCCTCCGCTTTGTCATAAACTACTCCACATAACTTACGAGATCCAAAAAGTAAGGCGGCACCGCCTAAAATAGGAATGAATAATGAATATTCCATTGGGTAACGGGCCATATGTGACCAGCCGCCAAGCGGAATCCAGCCGATCAAAAAGGGGGCTTTTTCTAGAAGAATCCCTTCACCATTAGTAATATTAAGGGCAATAAGCCAAAGCGCAATGAAGAGCAAAAATAAAGCGCCGCCACCATATAACGCATTACGAAACAGCAGAGATAATATGGCGGCAAGATAAAACGCTAAGGCATAAAGAAGCAATGATAAAAATAAGGCGGTACCACAAATTTGTAACACGATTGGCCACTCTTCAATGAACCATAATGGCGACATCAATAGAAAAAGCAACAACCACAGGTTAAAAACCACGATGAGGCCGGTGCAAATGCCCAAGAAGGCGCTTTGTCGGAAAAATTCTTTCTTTCCTTTTCCGGAGATGGCAATCATGCGAAAACGGCCGCTTTGAAAATCATCCGCTAAGAATCGATTGCCAAGCGGGATTCCTAATAGAAAAGAAAACGGAGGCAGTAAGAAAATCAAAGTGTGATGGATAGAAGACGAAAAGATATGCCCTTCTTTTGGATAGGGATGATAGGGAAGATAATCAGCAACCGGTTCACGTGTATAGTAATAAAAGAATAGGCTAAGGAACAGGGCCAAACCAACGATAGATAAAATAATCGTCTGGGAGAGATGTTTCTCACCAACCGCGAAACGATATTGAAGGATGCCTTTCATCGTAGTCCCCCTTCTGAGGTGGCGGCGATGGAAAGGAATTTTTCAGTCAGGTCACAAGAAGAGGCGTCTTCTGTCTGAAAAGCGATTTTGCCCCCGTCCAAAATTAGGGCGCCATCGACTAGTTCCTGCAGTTCACGGATCATATGGGAAGAGATAAGTACGGTCTTCCCCTTTTCTTTTTCTTGCTTTAAAAGGTTTCCGAATACGTTCATCGTGACAGGATCGACCCCGTTGAATGGCTCATCAAGCAATAAAATTTCTGGATCGGCCATGATTGCATAGGCAAAATAAAGCCGTTGTTTCATGCCCAAAGAGTATGTTCGGTACTTGTCGTTCATCTTTGAGGTCATACCCACTGCCGCAATCGCTTCGTCGATATGCACAACGCTCGGGTCGTCGAAAAGCTTCGCGATCAAGGCGAGATTCTCCCGACCCGTCATGGAGTCGAAAAACACCGGCGTCTCAATCATGACGCCCATCCGGACGGATTCCGGGCGTTCGGAAAACGGCAAACGGTCCCAAAGGATTGATCCTTGATGAGAGGTCAGGCCGGCGATACATTTGAGCAAAGTGGTCTTTCCCGCACCATTGCAACCGATCAGCCCATAGATCTTGCTTGGCGTTAAGGAAAAAGAGACGCCATCAAGTACCGCTTTACGGCCATAATGCTTTTTTAAATCTTTTGCAACAATCATCGCCAACCCCCTGACTTCCAAAGAGCTCAGCAGGATTCAATGATTTTTGCTTGTCTTCTGTTATTGTTATTTTTCCAAAATGTCAAATGGTTGTCAACGGCTTCTTGGAAGGAAATAAAAGTCTTATCTTTTTCATAGAAGAACAGTAAAAGCAATAAAAATCTGAATATATAGGAGCAAATGGAGGATGAGAGTCGCCTCCACGCCGAGCCTTTTTTGAACGAGTCCGCGAAAAGATGGCTTTACTGGGCGCCGCACGCCCTCGCGATCATGCACGCCGCGTCGCGCTTCGCCAGCCTTTCCAGACGCGCGGCTGATGGTGTGGGAAGAAGCTGACGCAGGCCTCGAGTCGGTCGTCTCCGGCGGCCCGTGGCCTTCCAGACCCCATTCGGCCGCACGAACCGCCAGCGAGGAACTCAACTCGCTTGGCCGAGGGGGGGTTATATCATCTGCGTCATCCTCCATTTGCTCCTATATTCAGATAAAAATTACACGTTACATTTCAATGTATAATGCATCGGGTATAATAATTTCTAAGATACGGGCGGGAAAAATATATCGATTTATATTTTTTAATAACAATTAATAACAAAGAACGTAATCATTATGGAACAAAAAATAATAACTGCTTCTGCAAATATGGGCATCGGTTTGTGGACCGCTATATGTGTTTTCTTCTGTGCCATCTTTGGGCGTGAGTCAAAAACATACAAAAACAAGCAAAACACGGTTCTAAATTTCGCTAATGGGGATTTGCTGCGGCAATTGAAAAGTTTTCCAAAATATAAAATATCCGACTACCGCGTTACATGGCAAAGGGCACTTGCTGTAACTGTTTCTGCTATCATCACCTTTGATAGCAAAGATATTGCCACCTCTTCTAATCATTAAAAAACACGGGCGACACCCGTGTTTTTTTCTTACTTCTCTTCTTCGGCGTTCCGGTCTAACCAATCATCGTGATCGTATTGGGTGGCAACGCCATCTTCCATGATGATGACAGAGATGTTCTTCACGCATTCGTCAATCAAGGATTCGTAATCAAACCGTTTTTCGTAACGTTCGCAATCCTCAATCTTTGGCTTAGTCTTTGGCTTTTTCGGCTTAAAGATCGTGCAACAGTCTTCATAAGGGCGAATCGAAATATCATAGGTGCCAATCTTTTTGGCTAATTCAATGGTTTCGACTTTATCAGATACCGCCAAAGGACGAAGGACTGGATAATTCGTGACGGCATTGATGGCAATCATAGAATCCAAGGTTTGAGAAGCGACTTGCCCCACAGATTCTCCACTCGCTAAAGCAAGGCAATGATGCGATTTGGCCACGCGGTCGGCAATGCGGTACATCATGCGGCGCATGATGGTGATGCAATAAGGCTCATCGACGTTTTGATAGATAGCAAGCTGTAGCTTCGTAAACGGAACGATATTTAACCGGATATCACTTTGATAGACATTTAATTGGGCTAAGATGTCTTTGAGTTTGTCTAAGACGGCGTCACTCGTATAGGGCGGGGCAGCAAAATGGAGCGCTTCAATCCGAATACCACGACGTAACAATAGATACGCTGCCACCGGAGAATCGATACCACCGCTTAACATCATCATGGCTTTGCCATTCATTCCTAACGGATAACCACCGGCACCGGGATAAGAATGGGCATACAAATAAGCCGCATCTTGCCGGATTTCCACGTTTAACACAACATCCGGTTGATGGACATCAACGGTAAAGTTGCTGTGTTCTAAAAGATACTCGCCTAGTTTTTGCATCATCTCCATCGAATGGATGGGATATGTCTTATCGGCACGACGGGCTCTGACTTTAAAGGTCTTGCCTTGTTCTTGGAGCAGTAACGATAAAGCATTGTCTTTTAGGATGTCCCAATCTTTCGGACTTTGATAGACCAGGGAAATGCGTTGAATGCCGCTGACGCCTTGTAACCGCGGCAGCACTTCTTCGACCGGTTCATCGTGAAGTTTAACGTAGGTATGGTCGCGGTCATAAGTGATTTCTAACGTAGGGAAATCTTTTAAGGCGTGGCGAATGTTTTTGGCTAATTCACGGATAAAGGCGCGTTTATTCTCCCCTTTGGTGGAGAGCTCGCCATAATGGATCATCAACGTATCGCACTTCATCGATTTACGGTCCTTTCTAAAATGGTTTGGAATGTTTGTTCGAATATCTTGGCTTCTTCTAATGTGGAAGAAGCGTCGAACGAGAGACGAATGGAGTTTCTCGCATCGCCTTCGCTTTTGCCCATGGCTTCTAAGACATAAGAGATGGGTTCTCCTTTGGAAGAACAAGCGGAGACACTAGAAACGTAGATGCCATCATGAGACAATGCTTCCACAACGACGGATGCTTTTTTGTGAAGCAAGGAGAAATTCAAGATATAAGGCGACCCTTCTAAGGTAGAGTTCAAGCGGACTTCGGGATTTTGAGAAAGATAGTTCCAAAGCTCGTCATGGATGGCTTTCACGTGAGCAAAGTTTTCTTGTCGTTTTCTATGCGCGATATGGACCGCGAGCGCTAAGGAGACGGCACCTGGCACATCGACCGTGCCCGAACGAAGTCCGCCTTCTTGCCCCCCGCCGATATGAAGGGGCGAAGGCATAATTGAAGAACGAAGGAGTAATGCACCCGTTCCTTTTAAGCCATGAATCTTATGACCTGAGAAGCTAAACGCATCGATATCTTGCCAGGGTATATTCTCTTTTCCGACGGCTTGGGTGGCATCAACATGGAAGTAGGCCTTTGGATAACGGTGCACAATCTTTGCCATTTCTTCCATTGGACTAATTGCCCCGGTCTCATTGTTAACGGCCATAATCGAAACGAGAATCGTCTTGGAATCCATAGCTTCTTCTAAGGTTTTTGGCTCTACAAAGCCTTTGGCGTTCACCGGGAGATAAACGACTTCAAAGCCTTCTTTTTCTAATTCTTGGCAGACATTACGAACGCTCGGATGCTCCACGTTTGAAGTCAGAATCCGTTTGCCACGATTTTGGTAACGCATCGCCACGCCACGTAAGAAAAAGTTATTGGCCTCAGTAGCCCCGCTTAAGAAGACGACGCGGTGCGTTTTGGCTACGCCGAAATCCTCGGCTAACGAATGACGTGCCGTTTCTAACAAGCGGTTTGCTTCGCGCCCAAACGCATGAGTCGACGAAGGGTTGCCATAATCGTTTTGCGCCGTTTCAGTATAGGCTTTTAGCACTTCAGGCGCAGGTAAAGTCGTTGAGGCATTATCAAAGAATATCATAGGGATTAACGTTGATCCGCATGGGCGGAGATGACACGATTTGCCGCTTCAAAGGCTTCGGCAAAGGAGCCATTTTGGAATAAGACTTCGGCTTGGTGAACCGTTTGTTCCTCTGCTAAGCCGAGCGCACGGAAACGATTGGCTTCCACAATGGCGGATTCGGCTTGTTCTAACGCCGCTTTCGTTTGATCGACTTCAGCAAATAAGGCATCAGCTTGCGCTTGTAATTCATGAAGTTGATTCATCACGGCTTTGACGTTGATGGGACTTGCATGAAGCAATTCCGCCAAAGCATCGATTTGTTGATGAACGCTTTGGAAACGTGGCGCATAACGTTCTTCCAAAGCAGTCACATGAAGCGAACGAACAGCGGCTTCTTTGTCTTCGGCTAACTGGTAATAATGTTGCATCGAAGCAAACGCTTGATTCGTGTTTTCCTTTAAGGACTTCAAATACGTCATGAATGCATCATAAGCACTACGGGCAGTTGTCGTGGCTTTTTGTAAATCGCGCATTTTCTCGACCAAAACGGTATAAAGCTGTGGCACATTGCTATGGGCGTAGTTATCAAATAAGGTACGGGCTTCCGCTGAAGCATCAATCGCGGTACGGATATCTTCCATTTGTTTGCGCTCATCCGAGCCTAAGAGATAGTAGGTGCTGATGGCCTTCATGTTGTTCGTTAACACGACATAGTCTTGACTTAATTGGTTTTGTTCGCGGTAGACCGAGTCACTTTCTTTTTCATAAATGTCTTTGGCTTTGACTTCTTCATCAAAGCTGGCATTGATGCGATCGATGCGGGCAAACAAAGCTTCAATGGCAGCAGAAACCCCAACGTTATTCAAATTTTTGACTTTTAGGGACAAGTCTTTCACCTCTTGTTCCATCAGGTCAATATCGTGCGGGGTGATAATGGGGGATAACGGGTATTGTTCGGCAGTCATGGTTTCGTAACGATGGCGAAGCGACGCAATCTTGTCGGGCAAAACATTGGTTAAATCAAGGCAAATCTTAGGCAATACATCGAGTAAGGTGCTCGTACTGGTGAGTAACTTACCGACTTCGTTGATATAGATTTCTTTCGCATCGGTATAGTTGGCTTTATTTTGGGCATCGGAAGCACGGTCAATCAAAGCATCTATCCGTCGGAACAAGAGGCCGATGCTTTCGGAGACCAAAGAAAGGTCATCGGCGTTGCCGTTGTACTTCTGCTTCACGATGCGATATTGTTCCCGCGTTTTTGCAGCAATATCGTTAGCTTCATCTTCAGGGCGGAACACTTGTTGTAATCCATCCCTTAAAGCATCGACTTGCTTGATATAGTCATCGATTTCTTTTCTAGCATTCGGTAGCGAAACGCGCAGTTCTTTCCAATGCCGGTTTTCCATCGCGTCTTTTAAGGCGTTCACCCGCGATTGGGCATTCGCGTCAGCCGCATCGCGGACTTCATTGAACCGGCCTTTCCAGGTTTTATATTGATCTATGAACAAAATGTTGACATCGGCAATGCTTTTGAGCCGGGCGATAGAATGATCAATCTCCCCCCATAGAATCGAGTGTTCATGATCATAATCCCCAATGATTTTTAAGGCTTTCTTTTTTAAGACGCTCCGCTTGATGAAAACGAAGTAAATCAAAAAGCCAATGCCGATGACGGCAACAGCCGCAAGAACAGTAATGAGAACGATGAATTGTGTATCCATAGAATGTGCCTTCGTGAGTGGTCCTTCATAACTATAACACGTGCGCGCGTTATTAAGGCAAGATGAAAATCATAAACGGCACGTTTTTTCATTGACGCCAAACCCCGAAAAACGTATATTTATACCTGCGTGAACGCTAGCAGGCTTCTACCTTTTCGTCTGACGTCGTCCGCTCACACAAAGTAAGGATTCGCTAGAAGACCCGAAATCACAGGACGACACCCGGAAAAGAGGAAGAGCCCTCTGGACTTTGTGAACGCAAAGAAAGGAGACAGTAATATGTCTAAATTTACGGGTTCCAAATGGAAGAAATCCCGCCACCTCAATTTCAGTGTTCTCGAAACGGGCGATGAGCTCAAGAAGAGAGCCTATGGTCCTGGCCAACATGGTCAAGATCGCAAACGGAGACCGTCTGAATACGGTGCTCAGTTGCTCGAAAAGCAAAAGCTCAAGGAACTTTATGGCCTCAATGAGCGTCAATTCCGTCGCTTATTCATGATTGCTAAGAAAGATAAGACCGTCACCGGCCTCGCCTTCTTCCGCATCTTGGAAAGCCGCGTTGACAACCTCGTGTACCGCATGGGTTTCGCGAAGACCCGTGCCCAAGCTCGTCAATTGGTGAACCATGGACACGTCACCGTCAATGGCAAGAAAGTCGATATTCCGTCTTATCTTTGCAACGTTGGCGATGTGATTGGCTTCAAAGAAGCTGAACCCTTAGGTGTTGTGAAAGCCTCTGTCGAAGGCAAACCCGCCATCCCCGCTTACATCACGGTGGATGCCGAAAAGTATCAAGGCACCTTTGCTCGTTTGCCCGAACGGAACGAACTTCCGAAAGACATCAACGAAGGCCAAATCATCGAATACTACAACCGCAAGTTGTAATCTTCGAAGCAAAGAAACTTCTCTTTCTAGCGGAGAACTTCAAGTGGACCAGGAGCCTGGTCCACTTTTTGTTTTCAGAAAAAAGTACTGATTTGCACGTAAGGGCTATTTAAGCTTTCGGGTTATAATATTCGTGCCATCTATCGATGACTCCTTCAGGGAGTTGTTGGTGGATGAAC
>CADAXQ010000051.1 GCA_902791935.1 uncultured Erysipelotrichaceae bacterium
CGCTTTCTGTTCCAAAAAGCTTTGTCTTACGCGAAGGAGGCTTTGGACCGCCCCGGCGCGGAACTGTCTAGGCTATTGAAGACAAAATCGGTGATACTGCGCAGGGAAATCCTATCGAAAGCAATGCCCTTCGACGTCAAGGAAACATATGGGAAATGGCATTGCGGGATCTTCGGGGACAAGTAACTTATCAGTAGACATGTAAAACAGAGCCTGTTTTTTACATTTTTCGAAGATTTTGAACTTTTTTGGCTGAACGATAAGGCATTTATCTAAACGCGCAAATTAATACATAACGCCAAGCTTATTCGTGGAAGGGGCGTGAATATAAATTCTTGATTTTGAAAAAGAGAAAACCACGTTGTTTTTGGTATAGTTTCCGTTCTCCAACTTACGGAAGCCATGGGATGTCATGGTTTTCTTGACCGTTTCAGTCGTTGAATTCATGGTTAATCCATAAATATTGATGGCAGGATCTGTAATGTCAATTTCTGTCACACAGTAATGATCTACGGCATCTGGATATCCCGATGCAGAATAACACACATAGACATCTGGCAAGATAACGGAGTTATCCTCTGCTATTTCCCCACTATATCTGCCATCTAAATAAACATCCATGCCAAATCCGCCTGGCATAAGCGTGCAGTCTTTAAAGTCATCCTCTGTCACTGTTTGCGTAATCCAATAAGCTAGATTTGTTTCTTTTGGCCGGTCAAGATATTTGTTTAAAGAGAAAGAACAAGAAGACGCAGAAAGAAGCAATAAGGCCATGATCATGGAAATCGCTGCTTTCTTCATTTGTTCATTCTCCTAAAACAATCCGATCGGTTCGCTTTTATTTTCGTCAATGGTAAAGTTATATTAACATGTCTAGCACAAAATCAAAAGGCTCGTAGTCAGAATATATTTTTTGACGTGTTTTACACTTCCAACAATAAAATTAATTTGTTACGATAAACAGTTATTTTTCTCTAATATTGTTAAGATATTAATCGCAAAATTGCACGATTGCGAGGGGTTTTAGGCCCCCTATTTTGCACGATTGCGATACCTTTTTGACACCTGTTTTGCACAATTGCGAACTTTCAAATCCTACGAAAAAGGTTTGAGATTCGTCAATCCTTGTCTCAAACCTTTATTTTTTGATGGTGACCCAGCCGGGAATCGAACCCGGGATTCAACCTTGAGAGGGTTGCGTCTTAGCCGCTTGACCACAGGGCCGTGTTCCTATTAAAGCATTATCAAATGCCAGTTTCAAGGATGAGGCCCTTCGAATGAAGGGCCACTCCTATCCATTTAAATCGCGCTTCTAAGGCGTTGTTGCACGTGGTCTTTGCCTAAGATTTCGATCACTTCATGAAGGTTAGGAGAATCTTTGGCACCCGTTAAAGCAATACGAATCAATTCCGCAGCATCAGAAACCGATCCTTGGTAAGCCGAAGGATTGGCTTTGTAGTCTTTGTTTGCGATGGCAAAGCCATGCGCGGCGGCAATGGACTTCACACTGTCCCACCAAGTGGATTCTGTGGTGCCATAGGCCATCTTCTCAGCCGCATCTGCAAAGAACGCTTTTAAGAAGGAAGGCTCGTACTTCGGATTAAAGGGCAACGGATTGGCTTTGATCTTCGCAAAGTCTTCATCATAGAAGAAACGGGTTGCCGGTTCGATGTCGGAATACTTCGCGTAGTCTTTCCGCGGATTCGGACGATCGCGTTCAATGCCTAAAATCTTGGTGAAATAAGCAGGATCCTGATTGATCTTTGAAGACAAAACGGCATCGTTTTCTTTGGCCCAGTCCATCACTTCAGGCGCTAAGACAGAGGTAGGAATGCCAGCCAAGACCTCTTTGGCAAAGAAGTTCAGCTTGCTTTCATCAAAGAGGGCGCCATCTAACGACATCTTCTTGAAAGAGAACGGGAACTGCGTGTAATCGTAGGACTTATTTTGGAACGTCCACTCCTCAAAATTCGAGTTCGCGATGCTCATGAGGTATACCAAGATGGCTTTTGGCGGATAACCAATCTTTAAGAGATAAGAAACCGCTGCTTCGGGGTCTTTCCGTTTCGAAAGCTTCCGCTTGTTGCCATGGTCTAATTTCATGATGACTGGCAAATGCGCATATTTCGGGGCTTTCCAACCTAAATCACGGAATAACTGCAAATGAATCGGGGTCGAAGGAATCCATTCCTCACCACGGGTGACAATCGTCGTCCGCATAAAGTGGTCATCCACCACGTGCGCGAAGTGATAAGTCGGAAGGCCATCGCCTTTTAGGATTACGATATCCACGTCATTGTCCGCGATTTCAATCGTGCCACGGATACGGTCCGTGAATTTAATCTTCTTATCATGGTCGCCCATCGAGCGATAACGAATCACCCATGGGGTTCCCGCTTTGATTTTCTCGATGGCTTCGTCGACCGTTAAGCGCCGATCTCTGGCATAAGGTCCGTAATAGCCAGGAAGAATCTTGTTGTCTTCTTGGAATTTCCGTAATGCCGCGAGTTCATCCGCGGTCATAAAGTCGGGATAGGCTTTGCCTTGGCGAACCAATTCTTTAATCACGACCTTATAAATTGAAGCCCGCTTCGATTGTTGATAAGGGCCATAGACACCTTTGTCCCCATCGGGGAAATAGCCTTCATCGGCTACAATGCCGAATTGCGATAACTGATGAATCAAATCATCAGCGCTGCCAGCAATCGTCCGTTTGGTGTCGGTGTCTTCCAAACGGAAGAAATAAACACCACCGCTTTGCTTGGCCACGGTTCTCGCGATGAAAGCCGTGAACAAAGAACCCGTATGTAAGAATCCGGTCGGCGAGGGAGCAAAACGCGTCACTTGCGCGCCTTCGGGCAAATTGCGTTCCGGGAATCGTTTCTCTAAATCTGCAATGGTTTCCGTTACCTCCGGGAACAAGAGGTTAGCCAAATCTTCATTCGTTGCCATAAGCACTCCTTCACATGACTGCGAAAGGATTATAAAACCTTGGTGTTGATTTTTCCACTTGCGCGAGTAGAAAGTGTTGTCTATAATTAACAACGCGCCTTGATGACGCAGGCATTCATTTGCAGGTGTAGTTCAGTGGTAGAACATTACCTTGCCAAGGTAAATATGCGGGTTCGATTCCCGTCACTTGCTCCAGTTAGAAAAAAGTCCCGATTCATCGGGATTTTTATTTTTATCCGGTGGCAAAATGGTGACGATTTGGTGAATCAAATGCGGAAGGAATCGCGGCTTTTGTCTTTGTAATCTTAGAGAGCCGCGTTTTTAAATCCAGCCAACCAACTCTTTTCCAAGTCGGTTGGAGCGTCTCCCAAAAAGTTGATTCCGCCATCCTGCGGGGCCTATGACCGAAGCGACAGTCTATTCGTTCTCGCACTTGATGCGCTCTTTTTCCTCTTTCTTGGCGCGCTCATATTCCGCCATCTTATACATGACCTCGGAATCGAGGATTGCGTTCTTCAGTACTTCCTTCGCCAATTCCTTTTATGTTTGTCTCTCCCCGAGTAAGCATCTCTCGCGGTGACGGACCCACCATTCTTATGATGCTTTTCTGAAATTTGCCTTTATAGTTTCATAAAAATTAAGGCTTATCAATGTCTTACCACGAACATCCTTTCACAATAAACGGGAGTATATTTTTGAAAAGAAGACAGGACAGCAAAACGGGTCAAGTGCTATGGAATGACATTTTTTTGATGCAACCACGTGACTTTTTAGGACAAGGCGCCCATAGATCCTCCTATGGAAAAAAGAAAGGTAAGGATGCTCTCAAAATTGTTTTGCTTCTCTTTTGGAGAAACCTTTCCCTTTCCTTGCAAAGCAAGAAAAGCCGCTTTAGAATCGAGTTAGTTTCTTATTTGATAATCCGTTCCCGCGAAAGAAGGTAGACCTTATGGAATCGAAAAAACTTGGTGCTCGCTTTTGGTTTTCGTTGCTGCTTGTTGGCTTAGTGGGTCAATTGGCTTGGGCTATTGAAAATAACTACATTAACCTTTGGGTTTATTCCCAAACGGGCAATACCGACGCCATCACTTGGATGACGGTCACTTCTGCTTTGGCCGCCACCTTAACGACGTTCTTTGTGGGGCTATGGTCTGACCGGGTTGGCAAACGCAAGCTCTTTATCAATATCGGTTATATCGTTTGGGGCGTTTCGGTCTTTACGTTCGGTTTATGCAGTTACCATAACCTCTTCTCCTTAACAAAAGAACAAGCAAGCGCCATCTTATGGGTCGGGATCACGATGACTTTGCTAGACAATATCATGACCTTCTTTGGTTCGACTTCGAATGATGCCTGCTTCAATGCTTGGGTAACGGAACATACGGACGAAAGTAACCGTGGCAAAGTCGAATCGATATTGTCGGTGCTTCCTTTAGCCGCCAACGTCTTTATGATCGGAATCGGCATTCCTCTTCATATCGGTGCTGTCCCAGATGACTTCTTAAAAGGCCAAATCAATGATGGGGTCTATCCCGATTCTGCCGCGGCCTTAGCCCATGGTTGGTTCTACTATTTCTTAATCTGCGGCATCTTAGTCACCGTCATCGGGGTAATTTCTATCTTCTTATTGCCCAAAGACGAGATTCAGCCAAATCGCGAAGAATCATATGGCAAGAAGCTCTTCTATGGATTCCGCCCTTCCGTCATCAAACAAAATAGCGAACTCTATCTCTTGTTATTGACGTTCTTCGGCTTCAATTCTGCCATCAACGCCTTTATGCCTTATTACTTGGTCTATTTCCAAAATGATGCCTCAGTATTTGGCGCCGGATTTGGCTCCAGTATGGACTTCTATATCGCGTTTGGCATCATTTTGATCACTGCTTCTTTGATTACGATTTTGATTGGTGCCTTCTTGATGAATAAGGCGAATCGTTACTTGTTATTCTATGTTTCAATCGGGGTAGCAATGTTGGGTGCCATCGGTCTCTTCTTTGCTGGCACCATCCACTGGCTTGATATCGTATGCGGCATCTTCTTAATTACAGGGTATTTGCTTTGCACCGCCATCTTAGGGGCAGCCATTCGTGATAAGACCCCCGTCAAAGACGTTGGGTTATTCCAGGGTGTGCGTATGATTTTTGCGGTATTGCTTCCGATGGTCACGGGACCCTTAATCTCGCAAGCGTTCTTCCCCACCAGCAGTTATCAAGACCCCACGAACCCTGCGCTTGGTGGCAAAACACCATCTCGTGTCATGTTCTTAGTCGCTTTGGCTTTCTTTTTCGTCGCATTAGCGCCTATGATTGTGTTGCACGTGAAAACACGGCACAAGGAGAAACCACAACATGAAGACGTTACTCATCGCGACGCATAATCGCAATAAAATCCGGGAATACGCAGAAATTCTTGCCCCGCTTGGCTACGAAGTCAAAAGCCCGGCGGATTATGGCATTACGGAAGAAGCCGAAGAAAATGGCAAGGATTACCGTGAGAATGCCTATGCCAAGGCGAAATTCATCGCCGATCGGCTTAAGATGCCCGTCATCGCGGATGATTCTGGCATTGAAATTAAGGCGTTAGGAGAACATTTCCCCGGCATCCATTCCGCCCGTTGGGCCAAAACGATTTCTCCTTCGGGGGATTACCGCGTCGTGAATCAACACGTTTTAGAACTGTTAAAAGGAGCGAAGGATCGTTCTGCAGAATACCATTGTTGCATTGTTTTGCTTCGTCATCCCGACGATACCCCACTTTATTACGAAGGGGTTTCCAAAGGACATATCTTAGAAGAAATCAAAGGCAGTCATGGTTTTGGCTACGACCCGATTTTCCATTACGATGCCGGAAATCTTGATTTCGGGATGTGTTCGGATGAAGAAAAGAATCGGGTATCACACCGTGGCAAAGCCACGCGTGAATTACTGGCATTCCTTTCCGCACCTCACTTGGTATAAAGAAAGCCAACGACAATCAACGCTTGGCCGATTAAATAGGTTACCATGATGAAAAGCTCCCGAAAACGGAGCTTTTTTCCATATAAGGTATAGGCATTGAGAAAATCGCTGGCGAAATATAAGATACTCCCCACCAAAACCATCCAGAATCCAACTTCTAAGCCTTCGGATAGCCCAAAAATTGAAGAAGCCACAAAGCAAAGTAATACCGACGTATAACAAGTGCCGACGGCAGCAATTTTCCAATCTTTTCGGGCTAGCCAATAACTTAACGGGAAGGCGAGAAGCAGCAAAAAAGGCGAAAATCGCATGCAAAACGCCCATAAATCAGCACTTCCTTCATTGCCATAGGTAGGAAGTAACGCAGCAATTTCAGCAATATAAAAGACGTGACTGGCTAAAAAGAATAACATCCCAAGTGCCACAAAAATTTTCTTGTGCTTGAATAAGAACAACACATCCCCGATCCAGGCGAAAAGCAATGCGCCCCAAATCCAATAAGCATGGATATCCATCACCAAGGCGAATGCGAGCAATAACAATAAGCAAAACGGTTTGGTTCTTTTACGCCACGTCTCGTTTTCGCGGCAACAGAAAAAGAGGTTCACGAGGCTCATGGCCCCATAGGCGCAAAGAAGTATGACGCCAGCTAGGGACATTGGTTACTCCGCTTTCTTTTTTGCTTTGCGGGCGGCTTTCTTTGCCATTTTTGCCGCCACCCAATCGTCGTAATCTTTCTTATTCTTCGCCACGGATTCTTTGACCATCGCGTCAAAGTTCTCTTTGCGGGTGGTGAAAGCGAGCAAGAAGCTCGACTTTTGCTTGCGCTCTTGCAAATGTTCTTGGAATGATACCTTCATCTTTTCCCAAGAAGCCACCACTTTCGAGTCGGCGATGGACTGACGGATTTTCGTAACCAAATGCACGGAATAGCCAAAGTCAACGGCCAAGACGCCAATCGCAGTGCCGAGTGGCAAAGCCCAGTACATCCATTGTTCTCCGATGGCCGTTGTCATTTGCACAAACCAAGGATTGAACACATAGACGTATAACGCGCCACAGGCTAGCCAAATCGCGCTGAATAATGGGCAAATAATCCCCATGATGTTGCCAGGGCGTTTCGAATAATCCCAAAGTTTGACGTGCATGCCATTGATGAAAATCAAGCCGGCGATGAACTCAATGACGGTCATGAACAAGCCAGCCGCAAAGACTTCAATTAAGGTATTTAGCCAGCTAATGCTAGAAATACTTTGCCAAGGAATCACGTTGGCAAAGAAATAAAACGAAATGATGCCGAAGCCATAAAGCGGAACCACCGGTCCCGATAAGAAGCCAGGGTTCACCCATTTTTTCTGTGAGACATAACGGCGAAAGAACAATTCAATAATCCAGCCACCTATCGCGCCTAAGAAGAAGAGCACGCCATATTCCACTACGATTTCCATGGGTACATTATAACGGAGACGCGAATTTTGTACTTCTTTTTTTCATATGAGATTGAGAGTTCTGTTCTATTTCAGGTGATGTGAAACAAAATCGATAGCCAAGGAACCAGCCCAGGGATGAACCCCCGAGGGGGTTCGGCGGCGGCGTATGAAAAAGGCA
>CADAXQ010000052.1 GCA_902791935.1 uncultured Erysipelotrichaceae bacterium
ATAATTCATTTCTTAACAACGTAGTTGTTCTTTTGAAAAACGCCAAAAAATAAGTAAAGAAAAAGGCCGTTAAGATTTTTCATTTCTTAACAGCCCCTTGTTTGTGCAATTGATGCTTGGAAGGATTCGATAAACGGTATTTTCACCGTTCCAAACTTTGTCACCACAAGGGAATATGCCGTGTTGTCGCTTTGCGGAAGCAAGAAACGGATACTTAGATTTTCACCTTCTCCTTCTGGCAAAAGATAGAAGGATGTCGGCGTGGTTTTGCTATTTTGGAAGATTTGCTTTTGAAATTCTGAAGCCAAATCCGTCCGCGTAGAGACATAGCCAGCCCCACGGGTATAGGGATTACTGGAAGTGGGATAGAAACTAGAAAGATAGCTCATATAAGAGAAGCGGTTAAAGTAGGGATAGGCTTTGGTCATATCTGACGTTTCCCCGGTAGCCAAAGACAAATCTTTGGACAAGATTTGGGGGTTGCCATCGGAATCTTCGCTGGCAGTGAACTGATAGATGCCGCTTTTAATGGCAGAACCGCCCGATAACGAAACATATCCGCCACGTTTTACTGCTACGCCTTGTTCTGCGGCATAAGCAATATACTCATCCGTATAGTCTTCATAGACATAGCCGTTCGTAAAATAACGCGTACCTACCGTAATGGTTTTATCTTCTGAAACAGCAATCGATCCCATCGGACTTTCATAGTTGTAGCCATCAAGATGTGCCATTAAGGCGACTAATTCTTCATCTGCTTGCCGTGGAAGCCCACCTTTGCTTTCATATTGGTCTAAGGCAGAAATCACATAACCCTGTTCCCCGATATGGGTGACCGTCTCTTGAATGTAGCCATTCGCCCCAAAATCGAGATAGAAGATTAGTCCATCTTGATTGGCAGTAACGCTGAATTCACGAAGGATAGACGCTAATCCAGTAGAAGGGGTTAACAAAGACATCTGCAAACAAGCGTTTAAGTTATAGGTGTCGCTTAGCGCAAAGACATAGGCATCGTCACTTCCCACTACCGAAGGATTTAATCCGTCATAGTAGTTTCGTAATCCCGAACGAGAATCCCAGATGTCATCGATATTCAAGTTATAGACGGGGCCAGCATCGAAGGTTCCGTTCAAAACGGAGAACGTATAAATGCCACCCGCATGAGAAGCATAACCATAGGTTTCGTCCCCATGCGTCAATGCATAGGCCTTGTCCGTATAGGTAAACGTATAACGACGACGATAGTTCTTTGTGCCGTCGTTTAACGCATACTCTAACTTCATTTCAAAACGATGGGTTGCTTTTAAAGTCTCCATCTTTTCTCGGAGCGCATATTGCCCTTGTTTAGCAAGGGAAGAAGCGGGAGAAGAGGAAACATCTTCTCCACTTTGGCATGCCACCAAAGAAGAAAGCAAAGCTATCGCGAGTAAATTAGGAACGATTTTGTGGGACATACGTGACATATAGATTTCTCCAAGGTACTTCTAAGGTGATGGTATCAAACGAGATTTCTTCTTCGGTATATGCTGTTAAGGGAGCATAAAGGATTTTGGCTTCATAGGTGTCGGTATAATCGGTTTGGCCACCCGTCGTTTCGCTGGTGACGTAACGGAAGAACGACAAGACACCATTCTGAATTTCGAACGTAAAGTCATCGGTGGCCGAGCGATTCGAAGAGCTCATGGTGACGCGTGTGCTTAACGTGATGGCATCGCCATTCTTCGTCGCAGAGATGGTGCGAACCGCCGTGGCGTTACTTTGTGTGGTAGTGCCGGAAGGAAGTGCTTTTGCCACGGAAAGATAATATTGGAATTCGGGATAATAAAGCGGATTTGCTCCCGTATAGGCTCGAAGATCGAGATTGATGGATGCTGCCACTTGGCTATAACAAGTCGTGATGTATTTAGAAAATGTGGCACCGCGTTCGACCTTTGTATCGTCGGCAACCGTCACAATATGGTAAGCAGCAGGATCCCCTGTCGGTTGATCCGAAGCATCCACTAAACGGATGGAACCGTCGTTGATTAGGATATCGTTTTGATAAGCGACTAATTTGCCTTCAAAGCAGGCGTTTCCAAAGACAGGATAATTCACGTCAGCCACATCAACCGCATCGTGATAGAGGAAACGGTAATTGGTTTGTCTAGCCCCTCTCCCATAGGTATCAAGATTGGTTAGCAAAGCTTCGGCAACATCGTTCGGCAAAGCACCGTCGGAATAGGTGCTAACATCCACTTTCGTGGCGGGTTTCCCGGTGATTTTGTCGTCTGGCAGTTCCGAAAGCGTGTGTTTCGTACCAGTGAAATCCGCCTTAGCACCAAAGGCAAAATGAGAGAAAGAATAACGGGTTAAACGCGCTGTAGAGGTTTCAAACGCCCCATCAATCGTGCTCATGTAGTAACGAACCGAATGGGTTAAGGCCTCAATTTGTTCTTTTTCCACGTTTAACGACACTTCAAAGGAGTATGTCATCGCATAGTAAATATCGCTGCCTGGGTAATCGACACTGACTTGATAGGTCTCGATGCCATTCTCTGTTTGGATATTGGTTACTGGAGTTTGCCATCCTGCCGACTCAGGGAAAACGGCCGAGAGATCACTAAAACTCGTGACGGTGTCTTTTACGATTTCTGGATAAGCCAAATAGTTTTGCACCGTCATATAACGGTCAGCAGGGTAGCAGTGAGCGAATGATTCATTTTCTACGTTCACCATAAAGAGGTCATATAAGAACCCCTCTTCGGCGTAGATTTGTTCATTGGCTTCATAGTCTTTTACCGTTTGCGTATCCTCTACACCGCGATAGGCGTTAATTTTTACCGTATCATTCACAAAATCATTCGTATGGAATTGATAATGGTGTTTGGCTTCGTAGTTTACAACGGCTGCCGAGGCATCTCCGGTGACGACATATTTGGAATTGAAATAGGTTTTTCTGGCGTAAGAGCGATCGACAAAATCGAAGGCGGATATCTTTGAAAAATCGACTTCCTTTAAGACGTTCGCCACTTTTTCTATGGAAGCCTCTCCCTGCCAAAGAGAATTCGGAGTCGTAGCAGAAGACGAAGCTTGTTCTTGGCAACCCGCGAGGCAAAGCGGGGCTAAGCAAAGTAAGAATAATGATTTCTTCATGAGTTTCTCCTTATTTCAAGTTGGTTGCAAGAACAGTAAAGTCAGCGGTTGCGGGATCGTAAGCTTCATTAGCGTCGTAGTCGTAAAGGCCGACCCCTTTTAAGGTAGAGGCGTCGTCGGAAATGGTTGCCGCTCCTTTAATGGTGATGCAGAAGCCTTCTGCCCATGCCGTGTCATCGATGGTTGTTACATTGGAGAACGCAACTGTTTTTGCGGTGTCATCGAAAACACAAGTGAAGGATGCGCTATAGATAGCTTCGCTGAATGCCTTCATGCTGTCGTTACCGGTGAAGCCATAAACTTTTCCGCTTTTCTTACTATCAAAAGTAATAATGAGAGCAGGATTATCTAATTCTTCCCCTTCCATCCAACGATATTGTTTCTTAATGACGGAATCGCTTAACGAACCAGAAACGGGTGCGTTAACGATGAAGGTCAAGGTAACGCTTAATCCGTTCGAAGTGGTTGCTTTCACGATATACGTATCGGCTGTATTGGATAAGAAGGTATAGGTACCATCACTGGCTTTTGTGAAAGTAGCCAAGGTAGTCGCCGTATTTTTGCTATCGGTAATGGTAATCGTCGGGTCTTCTTTGACTTGTTTGCTTGCTCTTGGCTCCGTGACAAAACGAATTCCCGTGACTTCCGTTCCCGCCATGGTGGTAAACGAAGTCTTTTCTTCTTCACCAACATAGGCTTTTAAACTTGTTGCGTCTGGTAAAACCGTAGAAACCGTCATCTCGTATTTCTTGTTGTTCTTCCGCGAATAGAAGGTTAAGGTCGCGCTTCCGGCGGTTAAAACCTTGAATCCTAAGCCATCATCATTGATCGAGATGACGCTAGTATCGCTGACATCCGTTAAATAGATGGGGTCGAAAGAAGTGCTTGCAATGCTCGGCGAACGAGTTGCGACGGCAAAGGAATAAGATTTCCCAGCCGTTAATTCATCCGCTTTGACCGCTTTGCCGCCAGAAACAATATTTAAGGTATAGTCCGTGAAATTCAAATCGTTCGTGTTGATGACCGGGTTCGTTTCTGCCCCTAATTTTCCTAACGTTTGGGCATAAGACAAATCATAAGTGGCCACTGGTTTGGCACCATCTAATAAAGTATTGTTCGTGAAGTCATAACCGGTGTTGTCGTAGCAATCGTTATGAATGGTAACAGAAGAAATGATGCCATTCTCATCAAAGACGAATTCGCCACGATTGAAATACACTTGCCCGTTATCCCAGGGAGAAGGTTGCTTTTCCACGTAGTTTGCGGTGACTTGGAAACCAGTATCCGTCATGGTGTAACTCGAATTCTTGGCCGCAAGACCGGTGAAGGAATAGATATGAGAATTGATGGATCCCTCGTAATAGTCATAACCGGCATTGGCGGGGTTTACAAACTGTGCGGCGATATCGCTTAAACCATAATGGAGGTTATGGACCAACTTCGTGGCATTTAATGTGGCTTGTTCTTGCGTGATGGTGCTTTCACTATTTTCTTTGCCAACTGATTTCTTGACGGCGTTGCTTTCTAAGTGGTTGCCGTTTTCATCGACTTCAAATTCATAATAGGTTTCGTTGTCGTTCCCGACCCCTTTATAAAGAGTGCTCTTCGTTGTTTCCGTCGGATCGATACCCCGTTGGATGGATTCCTCTTTATTTCCTAAAAACTCTATAGTGCACGTGAGGGATAAATCAGCATCAGGATTGGTATAATATCGGCGCCACACTAAACTGTGGCGCAATTTTATTGAAAGAGCCTT
>CADAXQ010000053.1:0-4301 GCA_902791935.1 uncultured Erysipelotrichaceae bacterium
AGGTACTGGAGGCCAAGGCTTCCGGCCATTGTGCAGAACAAATAAGGGGTGTGGCTAAAAGGCGTTCCGCTTGTGTCCACTTTTTCTTGACTAGTGCAATGCTGCTGAAGGCCATGGAATACGAGGACAAGGAGAGGATCTGCGGGCCGGGCAGGAGATCCTATTACAAGACGGACCGCGACGCCACCGCCATGTGCCTGAAGGCGGACTACTATGCCGGGCTCGGGTCCAACATGCATGCCGCCTACAACGTGGGGGGGCGCTGGTCGTCAGGGGCTTCGTGTTCGCCTATTACGTCTCCCAGGACAGGGCGGACATCAACTGCCTCGTCCCCCTGCTGGAGGCCTTCCGGCGGGATTTCCGCGCGCTCCCCAAGAGGGTCTGCGCCGACGCGGGGTACGGCAGCCTCGCGAACTACCGCTATCTCGACAGGAACGGAATAGGGAACTACGTGAAGAGCCAGTCCTGGGAGGGCAACGTCAGCGGACGCTACCCGGATCTCTATCGGTTCGACGGCGCCAAGGACACAATCACCTGCCTGGGCGGGAAGGAAGGGCGCGAGGTCAGCCTCGATCAGCGCCACCCGAAGAAGGCGGGCGCCGCCTTCTTCCGCGTGGACGGATGCAACGGGCGCCCCTTCATGCCCTTCTGCAAGAAATGCATGAAGGACCAGGGCGAGGACTTCAAGATATTCGAGGTCGCCAAGGAAGGCCAGAGATACAAGCAGCAGGCCGAGGAGAACCTCCTGTCTCCGAAGGGAATCGAGATGAGGGTCAACCGAAGCATCCAGGTGGAAGGCGTCTTCGGCATGCTGAAGCGCAATTACGGGAGGCCCAGATTGAACAGGCGGGGCCTCGAGCGCGTCTCAATGGAAACGATGCTTAATTTCCTGGGGATGAACATCGCCAGACTGTTCAGGTTCTACGAGACGGGAAAGCTTTGCCGTTTCTGGGTCGCGCCGGACGACCTGCCACCGCAGGAGTTCAGGAAGCCCAGCGCGAAGAAGCTTGCCAAGCGCGGCAGAAAGGTCAACAAGAACATGCTTGACGGAGCGAAAAGGGGCCAACAAGCGCCGAATCCCCTAACGATCAGCTAGGTTTTTCAACAGCCCCTTTTTGATTTATAGTTCGTATTTCACAAGTTCACAGTTGCTAATGCCGTAATGAATAAATTCATCATTCGTCATGTCGTGAAAGTAACTATTCACAACCCGGCTCATGCCGCCATGGGCCACAACGAGAATGGTTTTGACCTTGCCGTCATATTTTTCTTTTAATTCATCGAAAAAGTTATAGACACGTTGCACAACATCGAAATAGCCTTCCCCATGGGGATAACGTTTCGCGAAACACTGTCTTTGTACCAAATAATCTTCATTAGAACGCGATTCCCCTTCCATGTCACCATAAAACTCTTCGATGATACGGGAGTCCTCAAACATCGGGATATTGCGGTCACCGCGGATGATTTCGGCGGTTTCTTTTGCCCGACGAAGTGGCGAAACAAAAATCAAATCAATCGGTGTGTTAAGAAGCTTATTATGCAAGGCTTTTGCCTGCGCCTTGCCTTTCTCGTTTAAATCCACCTCGACGTGGCCTTGGATTTTTCTTTCGATGTTCCAGTCCGTCTCTCCATGTCTCGTAAAATAAATCGTAATCATACCTTGGCCATTATAGCGAAATACTTCGGTGAGAAGAAAGGGAAAGCGGTTTAAATAATCTAAAAAATAAGGAGCAAAAAATCGGCAAAAGGCTATTCTCACACGCGAATCCATTTTTATTCGATAAAATGCTGCTTTTCGATTGGCTAGATAACAGATTTACCAGTTTGAAATCGCCCAAAATGTGCAGATTTACCAGTTTGAAAGTGCCAAAAATGACCAAATTTACCAGTTTCTAGATTTGAAATAGAAACTAAAATCTTTGTCGATTCTTAAAATCAGAACCACATATCCTTCTTTATATAAAAGCAATTCTTTTTCAATAGAAGCAATAGAACTAACCATAGAAGTGCATAGAAGTATTAGTTCTATCAACTTCTAAATTTATGTTAAAATATAGCCAGAGGGATAACAAAATGCGCTTTGAAGATTTATTTCCTGGTCAAAATTTAGAGACTGACACAATTGAATTCAAACAATTTCTTAACAGCGGGCGTGATGAACAAACTGGCGAAAGCTTAGAAATGCGTTGGTTAAAAACATTGGTTGCTTTTGCAAACACCAAAGGCGGTCATCTTTATGTCGGCGTTAACGATACCGATCACGAATTAAAGCCTTTAGCTGCATCCTATGCGGACCAGCAAATCCGATTAGTGCGTTCCACCCTGCGCGACCGAACGGATCCCATTTTAAAAGCGGACGTCAAAACAATCCCCATCCCCGACAATAACGAAACCAAATATTTGATTGATATTTATGTCCCTCTATCCTCTTATCTTCCCGTCATGGCAAAAGATCATGGCAGTTATTTTGCCTTCATTCGTGCTTATGGTTCTACGGAAATTGCTGGCCCAGAGCAAATTCGATCTCTCGTTTATCGCTCTCAAAACGTTCATTACGATGCCATAATGACAGATGAAATTTTTCGTCGCGAAGATTTCACAGAATTGTTCCACTGCTATCAAGAAAGAAATGATGGAAAAGAACTTAATGCAAAAGCGTTAATGGCCATCCATTTTATGGATGCGCAAGGCCATCTTTGCCAAGGAGCCAGTCTTTTTAAGGACAACAATGACTCCGCATTGACTTCCCTTTCCGTCGCCCGTTTTCCGGGAATAGATAGTGGAAGCACAGAAATCTTAAATATTCATCGTTATCATGGCCCCATTACCAAAACCATTCTTGATGCGACGCAGTATATCCAAGATATTTCCGTGAACGGAATTACAAAAAAAGCAGACGGCGACGAAAGGCGTTTTTCCTATCCGTTCCGCTCCGTCCAAGAAGGCATCGCTAACGCATTTGCACATCGAAACTATTGGATTTCTGGTAGTCAAATTCAGGTTTCCGTCTATAAAGACCGTCTTGAAATTATCTCGCCCGGTTCTTTGGTATCCGCTTCTTCCTTACCCAAGACTACGAATTTAGCTGCTTTGATGCCAGTACATCGTAACGAAGTCGTTTGCTCAGTATTGGAACTTTGCCGACTAATTCAAGGCTTGGGGTCTGGATTTGACATCATCGAAAATGATTACCTTGCCCAGGATGATGCCCATAAGCCAACCATCGAAAGCGATAATTCTTCCTTTACTTTAACATTGCCAGATCTTACCTATGCAAAAGGCATCGTTGGACAAGAAAACGAGGCTCCAGATATCTATGTAGAAGATGCGGCATTATCTATGACGGAACTAGATGTTCTATCTTATTGCTATCCACAAAAGCGTAACATCCGTGAGATCGCTAATCATCTTGGCAAAAGCGTTTCGACTTATCTAAGAGAAAAGCTAATCGGCGGATTAATCGAAAAGGGTTATCTAGCGAAAGTAGATGTCTCTCCGTTAACAGTAATCTCCGTTCGTAGCAAGGTCTTCCTACGATAGAAGTCATAGAACTAACCATAGAAGTGCATAGAAGTAATAGTTCTATCAACTTCTAAATTTATATCATTAATCCGATAAAATCGATGTTTTTTTAGAATGCTAAAGCATCCGATAAGACAGAATCTAGTTTTTCGTCTTCTTCTTTGGATAACGATAAAGCTCCACTGATCCACTCTTCTTTTTGTAACGCGTGGCCAAAGGATTCTGGATCCACTTCTGCTCCGACAAAGGTGAGCAATTCTCTTAATGTATTCCGAGAGAATTGTGCGGCCGAGCTTCCAGAGGTGCCAAATAACACCGCTTTCTTGCCTTTGATGACCACGCTAGAGTAATCGTTAGGAACAACCGGACGCGATAACGTATCTACTAAGTTCTTCACTTGAGAAGGAATGGAATGGTTATATTCCGGTGTAAAGAAGGCAAGTAAATCAGCTTGTTTCACTTCTTCCCGGATAACGTGCACTAGCTCAGATTCTGGATATTCTAAGTCTTGATTCAAGAACGGAAGCGTATGGAAATCGAGTTCATTGACTTCTGCTTTTCCTGCTAACTTTTTCTCTGCGATTTCCGCCAGCTGACGGTTATAAGACCCTTTCCGTAACGAGCCAACAATAAACAATACTTTTTTCATGAAATAAATCTCCTTACAGGTTAAATATAAAACTCTTATTTGCACGTGAGGGATAAATAATTCAGGATTTATCGGAATCTTTCGCCTTTCCCCAACTCCGATAGCGCAGAATTTTGCGCCTTTTCAC
>CADAXQ010000053.1:4352-5367 GCA_902791935.1 uncultured Erysipelotrichaceae bacterium
CGCGGTGCGATCCCACGAACCCGGAAAGGTATCGGTGGATTTCGTTCACGGGCTCCATCGGGTTTCCGGAATCGGCGAGGCCCTTGGTTTCGTCGGTGCCGTGGACTTCGCTCGAAAGCCCCATCGCCCCGATCGGGGCGTTGTGGGATTTGTCGCCGTCGTGGATTATCTTCGATCCTTTGGCGATCATTTCGCCGTAGCCGGCGACGGCCCTCGCGGCGCTCGGCTTCCCGACGCCGCACACCCTCAGAACGCAGGTTTCGCCGTCCGTCGCGGTCGGCACGCAGAATTGGTTTCTCGAAAGCCCGCGGAGCCGCTTGCCGCCCCGGGTTTCGGACTCCGAGCGCCATTTCGGGAAATACGTTTCGTCGATCCAAACGTTGCCGGAAAGCGAGACGCCTTCCTGTATCCCCTCGACTACGGCAAAGACCTTCGAAAGCCAATATCTCCCGGTGGAATCGGCGTTCCTGTTGTCCAATGACGCCGTTTTCACCGAATGGAATTGGAATAGGTGGGCCAAAAACTCGATCCATTCGGACAGCGGTATCTTCCGCGAGTCGAAAACCGTTCCCGCCAGCGGCCCGAATTTCTTCCCGCAGTCTTTGCATTCCCTGACGATCAGGCCCGTTTCCTTCGAGCGGCCGTCCCTCCTGACGTTCTCCGACCCGCAGCGCGGGCATGAGCCGACCGGGATCGAATTGACGAATGCGACCTCGTCCGCGGAGGGCGGACGGTGCTTCGCGTCGTACCATTCGGAAAGCGTGGAGACCATCATGCCCGACGAGCCGAGGCCATCCGAAAATTTGGCTTTCAAAGCCTTTTTCTGTTTGTTGTTCATTTTGGCGGTTCCGCCCTTTGGCGAGCGTTTTCCCGGAACCGCCAAGCTCCAAAAGGGAAACGCCCGCCAAAAGGCTTTTGTTATGAAAATCTCGCCACGGCTTTAACCGCGGCGAGAGAATTATATCAAAGGCTCTGCAGGATTTGTTTTTTATCCCTCACGTGCAAATAAGAGTTT
>CADAXQ010000054.1 GCA_902791935.1 uncultured Erysipelotrichaceae bacterium
GGTCTGCGGGACGCCGAAAAGCGACCTTTCGTCCAACCTGTTCTGAAAAAGCGCGATGGCAGGTTGATTCCGTATCCTTTATTTGCTGGTATATCTAGCTTTTTTATGCGTATGTTGGCTTAAGTCTGTCTTATGTGTTCCTTTTCTAACAGAATTGGTCTATGCTTAATAAAAGCGGGTATGGAAGAGGGCTTAACACGATGGCAACGTTGGGAGAGACATTTCTCCCGCTATTCTCTTTGGTATCTTTTCGGCATATCACTGCTATTTGCCGTATTGGTTGGCATTTTCTTTTCCGCTTCGTTATCCCCTTTATTTCCTGCTTATTCTTACGATGCTTTAAATCGGGACGCGAATTTCTATCTTCGGTCGGGAAAGGAAATCTTAGCAGGCAAAAAGCCTTATTTAGACTTCTATGACCACAAAGGACCGTTGGTGTTTTATCTCAATGCCGCTGGCATGGCGTTAGGAGGACGCTATGGCGTCGGGATATTACTAGGCATTTCCCATTTCTTCACCGCATTCTTCCTTTTCTTGTTGGTTTATCAACAAACAAAGCGATCGCTTGATGTGTGTTTTGCTTTTGCGCTTCTTTCCTTTTTCTATGGAA
Organism: uncultured Erysipelotrichaceae bacterium; assembly: GCA_902791935.1. GTDB lineage: Bacteria > Bacillota_I > Bacilli_A > RFN20 > CAG-826 > UBA4951. The sequence continues at coordinate 611 of CADAXQ010000054.1, forward strand.
CGAACGGAAGCGGAAATCAAAATGGCGACATTGTCGCTCCCTTTTGTGCCATGTCGCTCTACTTCTTCATCACGGCGTTTGCCAAAGGAATCCGTTCTTCACGATGGTATCTTGCCTTGGCCATAGCAGGTTTTGAGGTTGCTGTCTCTTTCTTTGCCCGTCCCAGCGATGCCATTTTTGGTGGCAGCGTTTGCGTGGCATTCTTTGTTTGCTGGTGCTGCCGCGTAAAATCATGGCGTTGGCATTTGCTTTGGGGCATCTTATCCGCGATGGGAGGATTTCTTTTCGGCATCGCGATCTTCGGCAGTATTTTTGCTTCGCTTGGCATTTTAACTCCTTATTATCATGCCGTTTTTCATGATTCCAATGGCTATATCCTTCACATGCAGCCAAAAGACGCGATTTTTAGTCGCGTCATGATCTGCCTTTATGTATTGCTGTCCGCATTATCGTTCATCGTGGCAAGACGCCGCTTATCTCCCGAAGAACGGTTATCCCGCATTGCTATCTTTGCTTTGGCGCTCACGAACGGTCTCTTGCAGTTTGTGATTGCCAAATACCCGCAATATTGGATCAGTATGTTTGTCTTGATCGTCTACCAAATCGTGTTTGACTTTGCGTTCTTCTTCGGGCGCAAAGGAAAACGGCCGTTCTTCTTTTCTTCGTTAGGCACCGTCGTCGCGTTAGCCACTTCTCTCGCCTTGTCGATTTATTACCCCACGTTTTATTACACGTCTGGCCACCGCTATTTCTCCTCGGCCAGTAACGAACAAATCCACCGCGAAATCGAATCCTTGATTCCTCAAGAAGCCTTGCGAAGTGAAGATCAGGTCTATTATCTCGATACTGGGGCGTGTTTATTGCTCAGCTATGACAGCAAAAATAATTGCCCGTATCAAACGATGCAAAGCTGGCATGCGGAATTCAAGCCTGAAGTTGATCAAGCTGTCACTGCCTATCTATCTACTTACCATCCTACGTATGTAGTGAAAGAAACACTCAAAAAAGAAGGCGACTATACCTTCTTAACCTATTTATATACCCATTACGAAAAGGTGAATCCTTCTCCAAAGAACGATTCCCCAATCATCCAGATTTATCGTTACATCGGTTAAATCTATTATGAAATAAAATATTTTTAATTGACTAATGATGATATGCACTATTCCGTGAGATTCATCCATTTCATTCCGTTAGATTTGCTAATTTCATTCCGTGAGATTTTGCTTAACAATATAATAAAAAATATTATAAAATATATAAAATAATAAAAACATATAGTCAAATAATTATAAAAATAGACTGATTTTGGAATGAATATTTTCTTGCTTTTTATTGACTCAAAAAGTCATTCCAGTGCGTAGCCCCATCTTCTAACGTAACGAGTTCCATAATCGTGGCACCGTGATTGGGATTAGCAACGTTGATGGAGAGCTTTACTGCACCAGCAGAGTTTTTAATGAGCTTCCGTTCTAAAGCCTGATATGAATACGACTCATCCGTATTGTCGGAATCCGTGACATAGACGGCAATTAAATTACCTTTGTCGTCCACTTCTGCGCCCCAAACGGTAACAATGTGGGTTGCTAAAGAGCCGGTAGAATGAACCAAGGCAACGCTGTCCCCATCTTTTAAGGCGCCTAATAATCGCGATTGAAATGTGGCGTAATCCCCTGCTCCCATACGAGAAGTCAGTTTCTTGCCGCCAAAGACGGAATAGAAAAGTCCAGCGTATTTGCCTGCATCAGGTTTCTCTAAGGATTGATCGGTATTTTGAAATCCTTCTGCTTGGCTTTGTGATGGTAAAGGATAGCCATTAATCACATAATCATTCACTATGTCCGTATGATAGGCATACGAGAGAGGCGCAAATAAACTACGGAACGCGGTGTGATAGATGTAACTATCTTGTTGACCATGATAAGAATTCATGAAGGAGGCAATGACTTCTTTCTTCGTGGCGTCATCTAATTTCGTTAAATATTGAGTGATTTTGTCTTGATTCACGCGGAAGAACCAATGCAGTTGATTGGCACTGGCGGCGGCATAGCAAAGCAGCCGTTCTTTCCCCGATTGGTCAATCTTATTCACATCCGTCCAGCCTTCGCCCTGCCCTTCTTCGGCGTATTCATAGACATAATCGCCCCATTTTTCTGTTTTGAAGGCGTCTTCGTCTCCCCGTTTCGGCGGCACGATACCGTTCACCCACAAAATCGCATGCTGTTCTTTGTCGCGAGCATAGGTAACAACATTTTGATTTCGCCCCGAGCGAAGATCGTCTACTACATCTTGGAACGTCTTTTCTTTTTAAACTCTTATTTGCACGTGAGGGATAAATAATTCAGGATTTATCGGAATCTTTCGCCTTTCCCCAACTCCGATAGCGCAGAATTTTGCGCTTTTTCACCGCGAGTTCGATGAAGGCCTGCGCCTTTTGGAAGGGATCCCCGGGCGTGTTCCAATAAAAGTAGAATAGATTCAGCCAATCCTGCAATTCCTCCCGCGAAAATCCGCGGTGCGATCCCACGAACCCGGAAAGGTATCGGTGGATTTCGTTCACGGGCTCCATCGGGTTTCCGGAATCGGCGAGGCCCTTGGTTTCGTCGGTGC